>JACIXY010000018.1:15459-63672 GCA_014360195.1 Bacillota bacterium | reverse complement strand
CCGATGCCTTGTGAACTTCGAGATGGACTCGTCCTCCCCCTTCAGCCTCATCCTCGTAGGCGAACCCCAAATGCGTACGACGCTGCGTCTGCGCTCCCTCCAGGGACTCTTCCGGAGGGTGGAGGTGCAATACCATCTTGCCGGCATGGATAGGTCCGAGATCAAGCCATACATCATCCACGAGCTCAAAATGGCGGGCTGCCCAAGACCTCTGTTTCCGGATGACGTCATAGACCGCATCTACGACTACTCCAGGGGTGCCATATGGCTTGTGGCGCGCCTGTGCAAGGGGTGCCTGATGGACGCATACGCCCACAAGCAACAACTCGTGGACAACGACAACCTGAAGCGTGTGATAGAGGAACTCGCTTTATAGCAGAACAGGAAACACGGACGCAGGTTTCATCACAGAGGAAGCCAGGAGGTCGAGGCCATCAAATCAGCACTTGCGATTTCCGCCCAGACACATTAACCCGCCACACACCGGAGCCCTGGCTCATGCCGGGGCTTCCTCACTCTCCAGCGGTGCCAATTCCTCCGGCGTAGCCGACGTCACCATGCTCCGGCATCGACACCCTGATGACAGGTCTGCTCTCGGTCACGAACGTTCCGATGCCATGACGCTTGACCGCCAGCCCCGAGTTCTCTAACGATCGTAGAGGCTTGCGCAAGGAGTTCCCACTCACCCCGAGCATACGGGCATATTCTACCTCTGGCTGTAGCTTCTCACCCGGCATGCCCGTCAACCAAGCTCGTCAGGGGTGCGGCTGATGAAAAAAATTTTTTCCGCACCAATGGGAGGAATTCGTGACACCCCGTTGAATAGTGTTCACCAAGAGCGTGAAGCCGCCGTATGTAGCACTTCACTGCTCGAGGCCAGCGATGAAAATTAATTCCGTCAACGTCTGCCGATCATCTTATGAGGGATGACGGGAGGCAGTATGAAACTGTTGTTCATGCATCGAACCCGGATGTCTTGCACCACCACACGTAATACGTAGCGAGGGAGCGCAATGGAGATTGTCGACAAGAACTCTATGGGTTGTACAGAGCGGATCCGCGAAATGAAGGCATCCCTGAGAAATGCGGAGGAGCAGGTTGCAAACTATGTTTTGCTCCATCATGGAGAGATCATCAACCTGACTATAACTGAACTTGCAGAGCAGGCCGGGGTAAGCGAGGCAACCGTCGTCCGAATGTGCCAGAAGCTGGGTTACAAGGGGTTTCAGGAGCTCAAGATCGCATTAGCCCTAGAACTGGTCAAGCCGGTTCAGGCGATCCACGAGGAGATTCACGAGGACGATGAGTTGGACCAAGCTGTAGCGAAGGTGTTTCGAGGCAATATCTTCGCAATAGAAAGCACCTTGCGGGTCCTTTCGATGGGGGAAATGAAGAAGGCTGTCGATGCCTTGGCAAGCGCGCGCAAGATCGAGATCTACGGCGTCGGAGGGTCTGCTCCGGTTGCAAGGGACGCGGCTCACAAGCTTATGAAGACAGGCATCCCCTGTGTAGCCTACGACGACCCGCATATGCAGATAATGTCCGCCAGCTTACTTGGGCCGGGATGTGTTGCCATAGGGATCTCTCATTCCGGCAGCAGCAAGGATATTGTAGAGGCGCTCAGCGTGGCCAAAGAGGCCGGCGCAACGACCATCTCTATATCTAACTACGCCAAATCGCCCGTAGACAAAGTGTCTGACATCAAGCTCGCGACTGCATCCAAAGAGACCAGCTACAGAACCGAGGGCACTGCATCCAGGATCGCGCAGCTGTGTATAATAGACGCCCTTTTCGTAGGTGTCGGATTGAAGCGCACCGGGGACATTGTTGATAACATCCAGAAAACGCGGAGAGCCGTGGTAATCAAGCACTACTAGTTACCAGGCTCGCGGACCGGAGGGCCGGCGATAATCCTTGAAGGAGTTCTTACGGAAGGAAGGGTGAATCTGTGGCCATACTACGGCAGCCGTTCAACACTCATCTCAACCTGGGCAACGGTGTTCTCGTCCCAGAAGGCGTGAAGGTGGTCCGGCACCTTAGCGACATGAAGGACATGTACCAGGACCAAGATGCGGTCCAACACCTTCTCAAGGACGGCGACCCTCTGATTTACGTCGTGTACAACGTCGAGGTGCCTGAAGAAGCCGGGGAGCTTCAGCACTGCACAAGTATAGTGTACCCCGGCCGGGTCGGTAACGAATTCTTCATGACCAAAGGACATTTCCATTCGAGGGCTGGTACCGCTGAGATTTATCTCACACTCCGCGGGAGGGGAATCCTCCTCATGCAGGCGCAGGACGGGCGCACGGCTACTCTGGACATGTTTCCGGGTTCAGTGTCATACATCCTGCCCTACTGGGCGCACAGATCCATCAACGTAGGCCCGGAGCCTCTCGTGTTCTTTGCTGTTTACCCTGGAGATGCGGGTCACAACTATGGCGTCATTGAGGAGAAGGGCTTTGCCAAGATGGTACTCGCGCAGGACGATGCGCCTGTGGTTGTCGATAACCCAAGGTATGCGTGTCGACGCACGTAGCTTCTTCCCTCTTCACCGTCTCGGCGAAACGCGTCTCAGTGAGAGGTGTTCTTGATGTTCGACGGGGGATACCTCGGAAAGGTGCTCCGTGTTGACCTTTCCTCGAGAACGTGGCAGTCTGAAGACATCGATCCACGCATCCAACGTAAGTATCTCGGGGGGCGAGGGCTTGCTGCCCGGTATTACCTTGACGAGATTCCCGGGAGAATCGATCCAGATGACTCGGCAAATAAGCTGTTCTTCTTTACGGGCCCGCTTACCGGGACTCCGGTTCCCGCAAGCGGCAAGTTCCAGTGCGCGACTGTCTCTCCGGAGACCGGTCATTACCTTTGCTCTAATTCGGGTGGCAATTTCGGTCCCAATCTCAAGTTCTCCGGGTACGACGGGCTGATAATTGAGGGCAAGGCCAGCAGCCCTGTGTACATCTGGATTTCGGACGGACATGTGGAGATAAGGGATGCCACGTCGCTGTGGGGCCTGAAGGTGAGGGAGACCGTAGAGCGCCTCAAAGAAATGACGGCGAATCGGAAAATCAGCACCATGGTGGCGGGCCCTGCTGCTGAGCGCGGCGTAAGATTCAGCTGTATCCAGGTTGACGGGCGCAGTTTCGGTCGCGGCGGGGCGGGGGCCGTGATGGCCGGCAAGAATGTGAAGGCTGTAGCCGTGTATGGGACCAATCCGGTGAAGGTGGCCGACGCACAGGCACTGGCGCGAGCAGCGAAAGAAGCCGTAGAACATGCCCGGGAAACCAAGGCACTGCACACGAAGTATGGAACAGCCCAGTATACGGAAGTGCTGAACACCCTTGGTTGTTACCCCACACGCAACTTCCAAACCGCCGTATTCGACGGCATATCGACCATTTCAGCAGACTACATGGAAAAACACTACAAGATAAAGAATGTAGCCTGCTTCCGATGTCCCGTGGCATGCGCGCAGTTATGCGAGGTCAAAGAGGGCAGGTACGCCGGCATGCGGAGCGATCCGGAGTATGAAACCATCGGGTCTTTCGGAGGCCAGTGTGGTGTGTCCGATTTCGGGGCGATAATCGCAGCAAACGCCCTGTGCGACGAGTACGGCCTGGATACGATGTCTACAGGGACAATCATTGCATATGCCATGGAGCTCTTCGAAAGGGGCTTTGTCACACGTAAGGATACTGACGGCCTCGACCTCTGCTTCGGGAACGCAGATGCGTTGATTGAAACCATCCACAACATTGCGTGCAGGAAGGGATTCGGGGACCTTCTGGCGCAGGGGTTCCGGGGACTGGCAGAGCGGTTCCCAGACACTCTATCCTTTATGATGCAAACGAAATGGATGCCATTTGCTGCATATGAGCCACGGGCTTTCCACGGTATCGGCCTCTCCTTTGGCACCTCCAGTCGGGGAGCCTGTCACAATGTGGGCGGTTGGACCATTCGGGACGAGCTTTTGACGGGCGAATACGATAGATTCGCAATCGCTGGCAAGGGAGAGTTGGTCAAAAGAATACAGGATGTCCGTGCATATGTGGACTCTCTTGTGATATGCACCGTAGTCAGGAGCGGACTCGGCTTCACTGATAAGCCTACAGGGAGGGTGCTGGAGTACGTGACCGGCGTTGACTTTACTCCAGAGCTGCTTAAGATAGGTGAACGCATCTACACGTTGGAACGCGTGATATTGGCCAGAGAGGGCATCAGGCGGAAGGACGATGTGTTGCCGGAGAGAATTGCGAGCGAACCGCTTCCCGAGGGTATGGCCAAGGGCCGTGTTCTGACCGAGGAGATGTATGCGGCCATGCTCGATGAGTATTACGCTGCAAGAGGCTGGGACAGAGAAGGTGTGCCAACGCGGGAACGATTGCTCGAGTTGGAGGTGGACGACAGGGTCCTCCGGGCTATGGACGGCCTTCTGTAGGACACGAGGTTCTTCGAGACGCGCGGACAGGATTACGACCGCCTTCTGACGCCGATATGACTCGTGTCGAGGGAGGCGAAGGTCTGCTGCAGCCCGGCTCGCCTGTTTATTGAGAAGAATGGTGTGTGGGTGTAAGGAGAGACGACAGTGAGATACAAAGTGTTGGTCACACCAAGATCGCTTGCTGAGGCTTTCGATGAGCCGTTGAGAATGCTGGAAGACTCGGGTCATGAGGTGATAAGAAACCCGCACGGCCGGCCGTTCACGGAGGAAGAGCTCAGAACGCTGATAAAAGACGTGGACGGGATAATCGTAGGGTTGGACGCAATCTCTCGGGAGGTAATTGCCGCAGCCGAGAAGCTCAAGGTGATCTCCAAGTACGGCGTTGGCGTGGACAACATTGATCTGGAGGCTGCACGGGCGAAGGGCATCATTGTGACATACACCCCGAGCAGTAACAGTGAGGCAGTCGCTGATCTAACGATGGGGCTGTTGCTCGCTGCTGCCCGGAGGATCCCTTCTGCTGACAGGGCTGTTCGCAGTGGTGATTGGCGTAAAGTTGTCGGGCTTGCGGTATGGAAGAAGACCATAGGTGTGGTAGGGGTCGGGCGCATCGGAAGAGGAGTAGTGAAGCGAGCTTCGGGATTCAACATGAAGATCCTCTGCTGTGACAAGGTGATGGACAGCGACTTTGCTGCCAGGTACGGAGCCGAGTACGTATCGCTTGACTTCTTGCTTCAGCAGTCCGATTTTGTAACGCTTCACGTTCCGTTGACCGACGAGACGAGAGGTCTCATTGGGGAAAAGGAACTGTCTCAGATGAAGCGGACGGCAATTCTCATTAACACAGCCCGCGGAGAGGTAGTGGATGAGGACGCGTTGTACCAGGCCCTGGTTGGAGGGCGCATAGCCGGAGCAGCTCTGGACGTTTTCCGGAATGAGCCGCCCATCGGCTCCCGGTTGCTGGAGTTGGACAATGTAATCCTGACTCCCCACATAGGGGCCCACACCGACGAGGCGATTACGGAAATGGGATGCAAGGCGGTTCGGAATCTCATGGCGGTGCTGAACGGTGAGCTTCCGGAGGCTGTTGCCTGGTGACGGAAGTGTGGGGTGCCCCGGGGATCGGGCGGTCGTGATTTCGTTGTTTACCGGGGGGATGATTCGTGAGACTTGAAGGTAAGGTGGCCGTAGTCACCGGTGCAGGTCTTGGGATAGGCAGAGCCACGGCTGTCTTGTTTGCCAAAGAGGGGGCCAGAGTCGCCGTACTGGACCTCGACGACAATAGCGGGGAAGAGACAGTTCAGTTCATTAAGGGTTCGGGGGGCGAAGCTCGCTTCTTCAGGGCAGACGTGAGTAACGCCGCGGACGTGGAAGACGCGATTGGCCAGGTAGAGAAGGTGTTCGGGAGGATAGACATCCTGGTGAACAACGCCGGTATCTACAAGAAGGGCGACTTGTTCAGTACTTCTCTTGAAGATTGGAATAGGCTGCTAGCTACGAACCTCACCGGCGTTTTCCTGTGTTCAAAGTATTGCGCGGAGAAGATGGCAAGGCGAGGTGGCGGCGTTATCGTCAACGTAGCGTCGGAGGCCGGGTTGGTGGGTATAAAGGGACAAATCGCCTACAATGTCTCAAAGGGCGGCGTGATCGCCCTTACCCGGAGTGCAGCGGTCGACCTTGCTCCAATGAGCATTAGAGTGAATTGTGTCTGTCCCGGGACCACGGAGACACCACTCGTGGCCAAGGCCATACGTGCCGATGCCGACCCAGAGGCTGCGCGACGCGCCTTGGAGAGTTGTCGCCCTGCCAACAGGTTGGGACGACCGGAGGAGATAGCACAGGCTGTTCTATTCCTGGCATCAGACGAGGTTGCCTATGCAACGGGCTCCGTGCTGTCCATAGACGGGGGCTATACCGCCCAGTAGCTGGGCGTGAGCAACGGGAGGCGGCGCGAAGAGGGGAGGTCCTAGGGTTGTCTCGAGAGATCAGGTTCTGTGTGATAGGCGTCGGCCGTGCAGGGATGGTTCACGCGAGAAACCTGAAGGCAGGGATTCGAGGCGCCAAACTTATAGCAGTAGCTGATGTAGATCCTGCTTCGGCGGCCCGTGCTGCTCAAGAGCTCGAGGTGGAGCGGGTCTATACGGACTACCTGGAAGCTGTTTCAGACGAAGCAGTTGACGCAGTGTGCGTAGCTTCCCCGGTGTTCACTCATGCCCAGGTCGCGGTGGCGGCTGTCAGGGCAGGGAAGCACGTGTTCTGTGAGAAACCGATGGCCCTCACTCTCGACGAAGCCGACTCAATGATCGATGCCGCCAGGCAGGCAGGGGTAAAGCTGCAGATAGGGTTCATGAGAAGATTCGATTTCGGCTTTCGGGAGGCAAAGAGGCTCATCGACGAGGGTGAAATAGGTGACGTGATACTCGTCAGGTCTGTTGGGCGCGGGCCTGGTCTTCCGGGAGATTGGTACTTGTCTTTCGAGAAGAGCAATGGCCTCCTGGCGGAGGTCAATAGCCACGATTTCGATACCGTGAGATGGCTCGGTCGGGGGGAGTTATTGCGGGTCTACGCAGAAGCCGGCGTGTTTGCAAGGCGTGACCTCAGCGAACAGCATCCCGGCTTCCTTGACAGCGCCGTCGTAAGCGTCAGGCTAGCAAATGGAGTCATGGGAGTGATCGAGGGAACATGCCCAGATAACTATGGGTATGACGCACGAGCCGAGGTCCTCGGCACGAAGGGAGTCATCCTGGTGGGACAGATCGAGGAAGGTTCTTCGGTCATGTGTCGCAAGGATGGTTGCCTGAGGCCGGTAACGCCATCATGGCAATGGCGCTTCAGGCAAGCATACGTCGATGAGATGAGCCACTTCGTCGAGTGTATTCTCGATGATACTGAACCTCTGGTCACTGGGCTTGACGGCAGGAAGGCTCTGGAGGGGGTTCTAGCCGCGAACCGCTCGCTCCGTGAGGGAGTGCCGATCACTCTTGAGCTCGAAGCGTCTCGCGTTTAGGCCGGGCGCACGCGGCATTGGGGTACGAGGTGCTACGAGGTGCCATTCGAGGTCGCGCTCAAATTTCTTGACAACGGAAGCTTCTCCGGATAGCGAGGCTTGTCCACATGAGTAAGGGGACCTATTTAATTGGTGTCGACATCGGCACCATGGGAACGAAAGCAGCGGTATTTGACCAGTCGGGAAGGCTCCTCGGGGACGCGTTCGAGGAGTCGAAGCTGGTGTATCCGCGCGCTGGCTGGGTCGAGCAGGATATGGAGGACATGTACCGTTCGTGCCTGCGTACCATCAAGGCTGCCGTTCAAAAGGCGGGAATCGACCCTCGACACGTGGCCGCAGTATCAGTGGACGGGCAGATGGCAGGTATCGGCGGTGTAGCCGAGAACGGGATGGCGTCCATTCGGTATGATTCGTGGCTTGATACCCGGTGCGAGCCATATATAGACCTGATGAATAAGGAAGCAGGGGACCTGGTGCTCACCATAACCGGAAGCCCACCAACGTACGACCATGGTCCGAAGATACTGTGGTGGATGCATGAGGAACCCGAGGCGTTCAAGGATACAGCCAAGTTCGTAGTTCCTTCGGCCTACGCGGCCATGCGGATGTCGGGGCTTACGGCCGCTGATGCGTTCATTGATTATACTCAACTGCATTTCTCAGGATTCGGGGACACGGAGAACCTGAGGTGGTCCGAAGAGATATGTGAGGCGTTCGGGGTTCCGCTCGAGAAGCTGCCGAGGATAGTTGCACCATACGAGGTCGTCGGCAGGCTCACGGCCGAGGCTGCGGACAACGCCGGGCTGGTCTCGGGAATTCCGATCGCAGCTGGAGCAGGAGATCAGGCGGCTACATCCCTTGGGGCTGGGATCGTTGAGCCCGGGCAGGTCTTCGATGTGGCAGGCACCGCATCCGTCTTCTCTGTTTGCGTGAACCAGCGCGTCGTAGATACGAAGCACCGGACGTTCCTGTGCGCAAGGTCAGTGGTCCGTGACCTGTGGGTGCCGATTGCATACATAAACGGCGGAGGCCTGTGCCTGAAGTGGTTCCGCGATGAGATGGTGCTGGCCAAGTCGATGACGAAAGGGACCGGTACTGCAGAGAATGCGTACGCACTCCTGGACGAGAAGGCAGCAACGATACCGCCCGGCGCAGACGGCCTCATCTTCCTGCCTCACTTTGGAGGCAGGGTTACTCCCAACGACCCCAAGGTGCGCGGCGCTTGGGTCGGCCTCACGTGGGGTCACAGCCTGGAACACCTTTACAGAGCGATCCTCGAAGGCGTGGCCTACGAGTATCGGTATTACGCTGACATTCTAACCGAACTCTTCCCGGCGCTCGAACTGAAGGAGGCCCGCGTAATAGGGGGCGGCGCCAAGAGTTCTGTGTGGAACCAGATCAAGGCGAACGTGCTGGGGATCCCGTACGTCCAGCTGGATCGCAGCGAGGTAGCGGTGTGGGGGTCGGCGTTGATCGGCGGGTACGCGGTGGGCGTGTTTGAAGACCTGGTTGCCGCGGCGAAGGCTTCTACGCATCCGGTCCACCGCGTAGACCCGGATCAGGAGGTTCACAGGCGGTACTACCCGTACGTGCAGGTATACAAGGGGCTGTTTGAGGCATTGGGACCCTCCTTTGAGACGATTCGAGCGGCGAAGGCAAGGGCGTGAACGACAGCCCCCCTTTACAGATGCGAATCCGATGAATCTGCGGGGAGGACGGCTCCGATGAAGTACTCTGTCAGCAACTGGATCTATGGGGATGAGCCTCTTGAGATGACATTCAAGCGCCTGTCTGAATGTGGGTTCGATGGGGTTGAGCTGATGGGGGAGCCGGATCGATATTGCCTTTCAGACGTCAGGCAATTGTGCGACAAGTACGGGCTTGAGGTTCTCTCAATTGCCGGGATGTATCCCTGGCCTACCGACGAGCGAGACCTCGCGAATCCAGACCCTGAGGTGAGACAAAGAGCGGTTGCGTACTTGCGGAAGTGTGTCGACTTCGCCCTAGACGTGGGTGCGCGGCTGATCATAGTGGTACCCTCTGCCGTGGGGAAGACGCGTCCGGTTGGAGAGCATCATGATGACGAGACGTGGGAGGACGCGTATCAAAAGGAGTGGGCGTACGCTGTCGAATCCGTCCGCGAGGCCGCGGGGTACGCGGGAGAAAAGGGGATCTTGCTTGCGATCGAGCCCATCAACAGATACGAGACGTATCTCGTAAACACCGCAGAACAAGGCATGCGGTTCATTTCCGGAGTCGGCTCGGAGTCCGTTAAACTCCACCTCGACACGTTTCACATGAACATAGAAGAAAGCGACCCTACGCGTGCCGTGCGGTTAGCCGGTGACCTTCTCGTGAACGTGCACATTTCCGACAGCAATCGACAGGCGGTAGGCCGTGGGCACTTTGATTTCGGGGCCATGATGAAGGTCCTGAAGGAAATAGGCTATGGGGGTGCCCTGACGCTTGAGCCCCTTCCCCCGGTTCCAGACCCGTACATAGCGATGAGAATGAAGCGATACAGCTCTCTTTGGGACTCGTACGCGCGAGAAAGTCTGCAGCGCCTGCGAGACCTGGAGAGAGCTGTGTAGAAGAGGAGATGGGGGAATGGTCGCCGCAGTCTTCTACGGACCAGGGGACATCCGAATTGAGACGGTTCCAACGCCCCAGGCAGGTCCGGGTGATATGCTTGTCCGGGTTAAAGCTGCTGCCGTCTGCGGCACGGATCTGAGGATATTCTCATCCGGGTTTAGCAGGCCGGATATAGACGGCTCAGGAAAGGGACGCATACTCGGGCACGAGCTGGCGGGCGACGTCGAGGAAGTTGGGAGCAAGGTAACTGCATTCGGTCCGGGGGACAGAGTCACAGTCGCCCCCAACATCGGGTGCGGCACGTGCGCGCAGTGCGTCCGGGGCTTTGGTCATCTTTGTCCGGATTACAAAGCTATAGGCGTTTCCTTGGACGGGGGATTCGCGGAGTACGTATTGTTTCCTGCGGAAGCCGTGGCGCACGGGAATGTCTGCAGGATCCCTGAAAGTGTCTCCTACGAAGAGGCCGCTGTGAATGAGGCGCTCGCATGTTGCTACAACGGCATGCAGGCATGCGGGACCCAGCCCGGGGATACTGTCGTGATCATCGGGGCAGGCCCGATCGGCGCGTTGCATCTTCTGTTGTCAAAGCTCGCTGGGGCTGAAACCGTGATCGTGGGGGATGTCATTGAGGATCGCTTGAAAAGCATGAAGGCACTTGGCGCAGACGTGGTCGTAGATTCGGCGAGGGATGATCTCGTAGAGGCGGTGAGCGAAAAGACCTGCGGTCGGGGCGCAGATGTCGTGATTGTAGCATGCTCGTCTGGCGATGCGCAGCAGCAAGCATTGGAGTTGGCTGCAATCGGAGGGCGTGTCAACTTCTTCGGGGGGCTGCCCAGGGGCAAAGACAACGTGGTCTTGAATACGAACCTGATACATTACAAACAACTTCTGGTCACAGGGACCACACGCTCCAGCATCTACCAATTCCGCAAGACCCTTGATATTTTGGCGTCCGGCAGGCTCGATATCAAGCCCGTGATTACAGCGCGGGTTACCCTCAACGAAATCAAGAGGGTATTTGATAGTGCGCGAGAGCTCAAACACTTGAAAACGGTAGTGCTTCCATGACGGTGGCAGCCGGGAATGGACTGCGGCCCAGGGTGAGGCGAGGCCCGAAGGCATTGAGGTGCGGCGCTGCGTTTGTATTTCAGAGGCAGGAGGTGAACAATCGGAAGCATGTGGCGACCCTGATAGGACGTGCTGTTCGGACATGACAGGATGTGACGCGAGGCTCTTGTGTCGGCCAGGAGAGATCGACCGGTTGAGAAGTATGGCTAAAACTACTAAAGACAAAGGAGGACTTGGGGTATGAGAAGCCTGAGAAAGACTATATGGCTCCTGGTAGCGGTCCTGCTGGGGGCTCTAGTCTTTGCCTGGACGGCCCCCGCAGCAGAATTGCCGAAGAAGATCGTCGTTGGATGGACACCGCCTGATATAACCGGCGTGTTCAAGACAGCTACAGATTACTTTGAGAAAGCTGCCGCGGATGCGAGAAAACATGGCATAAACGTCGAGATCATAGCACAAGCTCCTGCAAGCCACACTGCGTTTGCCGACCAGGTCTCCATCATCGAAGATTTCATCCAGAGACGCGTTGACGTCATCGCCATTTCACCAATTGAAGTCGAGGTCATCAAGCCGGCTGTCAAGAAAGCAAACAAGACCGGAATCCCGGTGATAATTGTTAACCTTCTTGAGCCCATTGAAGGAATAGACGTTGCGTCGTACATAGGATTTGACAACACGGTTGCCGGGATGATCTCCGCATACGCTGTTCTGGATTACTTCGGTGGTCCGGGGGTTCTGGGGACCGGGAGAAAAGTCGATGTGAAACCGGGTACTTATCTCGACCTGAAGTGGTGGCAAGACCTGTACGCAACTGTCACGGCTCAGGAGAAAGCCGCTATCCAGGCCCGCGGCGCAATAATCGAGGGTATAGCCGGTGGCTTCTTCTCGGTCGCGAGACTGAGGGGCTTCCACAGCGTGATAGACCAGTATCCTGGAATCAAGATCGTCGGCACGCTTCCGGCCGACTGGAACCGCGAAAAGGGAATACGGGCAGCTGAAGACTTCCTGTCCTCTAATCCGCCTGGAACCCTGAATTTCATATGGGCTGCTTCCAACGAAATGGGCCTCGGCGCGATGCTGGCGGTTGAGGCAGCTGGCAGGCAGAAAGAGGTGAAAGTCTTCACGAACGATGGTACTCCGGAGTCTGTCGACCGGATCCGGGAGGAAAGGCTCATTGCCGAGACCTGGCACGGCTTCCCCGAGTGGGGCTGGTACGGGACCAAGTTCGCTGTGATGTTGGCGCTCGGCCAGGAAGTTCCGAGGATATTCGACATAAGGCCCAGAACAGAATACAAGGGCAACGCGGATGATTTCTATCCCGTTCCCAAACTTGAACCGATCGATTGGGAAGAAATCAAAGCAAAGGCCAAAGTGAAGAAGTAAACCGCAGGAGCGGCGGTCTCCGAATAAGGAAAGCAAGTGGAGGAAACCTCGGGCGCGGTTGACGACTTGCCTGGCGGAATAGCACTCAAGCGTGGGAAGAGGAGTATGTCTGGGGATATGCGGCTTTCTTCCCACGCTTGAGACTCCAAAATCAGCGTAAAGGTCGCACACCTATGCTACAGGAGGTCTACAGGAGGGACCAAAACATGCCCCAGGTGCCGATTTTGGTAATGGAAGGTATAACCAAAGAATTCCCAGGCGTCAGGGCACTTGATCAGGTGGATTTCCAGCTCTGCCAAGGGGAAGTTCACGCACTGTTGGGCGAGAACGGCGCCGGGAAGTCCACAATGGTCAAGATACTGAGTGGGTCTCTCAATAAGGACTCTGGGCGGGTTCTTCTCCGAGGGAAGGAGGTAGAAATAGGCAGTCCCTCCCGCGCCCGCAGTCTCGGGATCGGTATGGTCTACCAGGAACTGAGTCTTGTTTCGAGCTTGAGTATTGCTGAGAACATATTCCTGGGCAGGTGGCCACGGCATAGGTCTGGGTCTATAGACTGGAAACGGCTTTATGAAATGGCTCGGGCAGAGCTGGAGAAGCTTGGGCTTGACATAGACCCCAGAATCAAAGTCGGTCTTCTAAGCGTCGCAGAACAACAACTCGTGGAGATAGCCAAGGTAGTCTCCCAGAACGTGTACATTCTACTATTGGATGAGCCGACCTCAGCTCTGTCCGACAGGGAGCGTGAGCGGCTGTTCGGCCTTATCAGATCCCTGAAGAGGGATGGCATGTCTATCATTTATATTTCGCACCGACTGGCCGAGGTCCTGGAGATCGCGGATAGGATAACGATTCTGAGAGATGGCAGGAAGGTAGGGACCGTCTCCGTCGACGAGGCCCCGGAGGATCGTCTCGTGACCATGATGGTAGGACGTAGCCTCAGCGAGCAGTTTCCTAAGACAGCTGCGGCAGTCGGCCAGCCGGTCCTCCAGGTCGAGAACTTGAGTGTCTCTGGGGTTCTTCACGATCTGAGCTTCGAAGTCGGGCGCGGGGAGATCGTGGGCATATTCGGATTGATGGGTTCGGGGAGAACCACACTTGCACGCACGTTATTCGGCCTGGAGCGTGCTAAGTCGGGCAAGGTCTATGTCGATGGAGCGAGAGCAAGAATCGGTTCTCCGATGGACGCCATCCGCCTGGGAATCGGTTATCTGACCGAAGATCGAAGGCAGGGACTGGTGCCTTGTATGCCTATCCCTCCCAATGTTACTCTGTCCAGCCTCAGAGACTTCTCCCGGTTCTCGTTCCTGAAGCGGAAGCTTGAGGAAGAGATGGCGGAACGGTTTGTGAAGGACTTGAGAATCCGGACTCCAAGTCTTAAGCAAAAGGTGGCACGCCTCAGCGGCGGAAATCAGCAGAAAGTCGTCT
This sequence comes from Bacillota bacterium, assembly GCA_014360195.1. Lineage (GTDB taxonomy): Bacteria > Bacillota > SHA-98 > UBA4971 > UBA4971 > UBA6256. The sequence continues at coordinate 49,756 of JACIXY010000018.1, read as the reverse complement.
TATCGAAATGGATGTGTAGGAAATCCAGAGTCATCATATTCGACGAGCCTACAAGAGGCATAGACGTTGCTGCCAAGGCGGAGGTCTTCCAGCTTATGAGTAGATTGGCACAGCAAGGCATCGGCGTTCTCATGATTTCTTCGGAGTTGCCAGAGTTACTGGGCATGTGTGACAGGATCCTGGTGATCCGGGGAGGCAGGTTCGTGGCAGAATTCCAGGCGTCTGATGTTACACAAGAGCAGTTGCTCAAGACGGCCAGCGGGATAGGGGGATGAACGTTGAAGGAAGCAAGGTCAAGAAGTTTTGCCACCGGGCTTACCTCGTCTGATGACGCCGGCCCGGACGGAAAGGGCACGATAAGATACGCCACTCGCAGCACGCTGGGTGCCAGCCTGCTTCGCGGCGGGCCGATTATAGCCCTGTTGCTTCTTTCTACATACCTTTCGTTTGCTAGCCCGTACTTTCTTACAACGAATAATCTGGTGAATGTCGCCCGCCAGGTCTCGATAAATGTCATTCTAGCAGTGGGGCAGACGATGGTAATCATTTCAGGAGGGATAGACCTTTCGGTAGGCGCGCTGCTCGCGCTCTCCGCCTCTTTCGGAGCTGTAGCCATGACGTACTGGGGCCTCAACATGTGGGTGGGTATTTTCCTGGCTTTACTCGTAGGGACCATGGCGGGCCTGATCAACGGTGTTGTCATAACTAAGGGCAAGATACCGGACTTCATTGCCACGCTTGGCATGCTTTCTACTGCGAGAGGAATCGCTCTCATCGTCACAGGAGGATTGCCCGTACCTTCCCACCTTACGGCTACAACTCTCAAGGCCTATTTGCCCGAGGGTCTCATATGGATAGGAAGCGGCGATATTCTCGGTATCCCGGTTGCCGCTCTGGTTGCTCTCGGAATCGCTGTAACCGGATGGGCAATTACGACGCGCACCGTCCTGGGGAGATCTGCTTACGCAATTGGAGGAAACAGGGAAGCGGCGAGAGTATCAGGTATTAACATTGAGGCAACCAAGATCTGCATATACGCAATTATGGGTCTGATGGCCGCAGTAGCGGGGCTTGTGCTGACAGGGCGCCTCAACTCCGCAAATGCTCTCATGGCGGAGGGGGCTGAGTTGCAGTCGATAGCGGCGGTCGTGATCGGGGGCACAAACCTCTTCGGCGGTGAAGGTACGATCGTAGGTACGGTGATAGGCGCGGTCATTATGGGAATACTCGCAAACGGGCTGAACCTCCTCAACGTGTCCGCGTTCTGGCAAAGAGTCGTTATGGGGATAGTGATTATATCAGTCGTGGTATTCGACCAATGGAGGAGAAGAGCTTTCGAGAGTTACTGATTCGGCAATTGAGTATCAGCCTGGCACGGCTGATCGATGTTCCAAACCGAAGGGACGGGCCGGACAGTCTCATACTCAAGGCCCTGTTCCGCTGGCGTTCAGGGCCGGAGCACTCCCACCGGGTGAAGAGCAGACACTGGATGGAGAGCTGACGAAGATCCGAGACCGGGGCCATAATCATGGGCTGAAGTGCGGGAGTGCGGTTAAGTATCAAATGCACACGAGTATTGGAGGGAATACCTGTGACCGAGAAGGAGCAGAGGCTTCAGTTGATGATCGAGACGGGGGTGGTGGCGGTCATAAGAGCACGGAGCGCGGAGTTGCTTGTGGATGTTGTCGCGGCCCTGCGTCAAGGCGGGCTCAGGGCCGTTGAGATTACCATGACGACTCCCGATGCGATAGATGTGATACGGCAGGCGTCCAAGAGATTCAAGGACGAGGTGTTGGTAGGAGTCGGCTCAGTTCTTGACCCTGAGACTACGAGGTTGGCGATTCTCGCGGGAGCAGAGTTCGTCGTCGGTCCCGTTCTCAATAGAGACGTCATTGCCGTATGCAAACGATACAGCAAGATAGTCGTCCCCGGTGCGTTCACGCCCACTGAGATACTTGCAGCGTGGGAGGCGGGAGCAGACGTAGTCAAAGTGTTCCCGGCGACCAAGCTCGGACCTGCATATCTCAGGGACGTTAAAGGTCCTCTCCCCCAGGTGCTTCTCAGTCCAACAGGAGGGATTGACCTGACGAATGCCGGGGAGTTCATAAAGGCAGGAGCGTGCTTCCTCGGGGTCGGGACCGCGATGGTGGACAAGAAACTCGTGGCTGAGAGGAAATGGGATGAACTTGCCGAAAGGGCGAGACTATTCCTGGATGCCGTGGCGCAGGCGCGGACGTGACCCCGTGCAGCCTGGTGACGCGCTTCAGGGCGAACCTGTCGAGCCAGGTCCTGTTCAGCTTCGTCGCGTCTGGCAACCGCATCTGTTATGAGAGGCGGAAGCCTGTGTTCGTGGACATCCAGCCTTACACCGCGAACATCGACCCGAACCTCATCGAAGACGCCATCACCTTCTGCTTATGATCCGGGTCGGCGTGGACGAGCCACCCCCGAGCGCCAGTCCGCCCCGCCGTGCGCGACCACGTGATGCGGCGCTTGCAGGAGCCCAAGGGGGCGGAGCCCCGGCTTTCCCGCGATAGGACTCGGGGATGGGGGACAGGGCGCAGGAGTGGGGTGCCGCAGGTATTTCAGCCCCATCCACCTGCAGCCCTTCTACCGCGCCGAGTTCGGCTTCAAGAAGGGCAACTTCCCCGTCACCGAGTTCGCCGGGCGCACCAGCATCGCCATCCCCTTTCACAACCACCTCACCGCCGAGGAGATCGATTACGTTGCCGAGGTCTTCGACCGTGCCGTGCCGCAGGTGCAGTAGGCGAAGGGGCAGTCGCAGTCTACGAGGCCGCGACGGCGGCGGGGCAAGGGGCGCGAACGCGGCTCTGCCACAGCATCTACCGCGCTGTCCTCCCGGTGGGTTCCTTCGGCTGGCTGGCTCCACTGCGTCGCCCCCGTGCCGTCTCCCAGCTACTTTCAATGTCTCAGAGAACTCACACGACTTGCATCCTATTAAGCATCCGATCTCCTCATCCGCCTCGTCTTTGAATGGAATCGAGGATAGCGTCGGCTACCTGGTCGCACACGTTATCCGGGTGCCCTTCTGTGACTGATTCCGAAGTGACAAGGCGTCTTGCCCGGCCATCCTTGACAACCTGGCATGTTGTGCTCGACATAATGTAATCCCTCCACCTGACGCGTGGACACGGACGCTAGCTCTTAGTTTGCTGATCCTCGGGCGTATGCGGCCTGGATTTTGAAATATAGTCGAGAATTGCTAGGCGAAGCGCCGCGGGGCCCAGCACGGAACAATGGATTTTCTGATCCGGAAGGCCGCCGAGGGCCTTGATAATGTCTTCCTCGCCAATTTGGTAGGCTTCCTCGAGAGTTTTTCCTATGGCAAGTTCAGTGGTTACACTGCTAGTTCCTATGGCTGCAGGACATCCGTACAGCTTAAACTTGACGTCTACAAGTCTCCTGTCCTTGACCTTGATATACACCCTTAGATAATCACCACACGTCGGGTCGCCGATTGTTCCAACTCCGTCTGCGTCCGGTATCTCACCCACATTTCTAGGATTGAGGAAATGCTCCAGGACCTTCTCGTTGTAGAACATACTGTAGCTCATCCCTGGTTCTGATCCTCCGGTATGGCATATACAGAAACGAGGCATTAAGGCGTCAGAATTGAAATGTGGCGCCAACACTCCCCAGTGTAAGCTTCTGTCCTAGCAGGCGTGCCATTTCTGCGCAGGCTGTAAACCCCGTACAATGAAGAGGGATCACTTTTTCTACCCCAAGCTCAATGAGCGCCTGGATCGTAAGATGAATCCGACTCATGCTGGCTTTCTCAAGGTGCATACCACCGATTACAGCGTGTACTTCTTCCGTCGCGGTCAGCTTCTGCATACGTTTTATGGTGTTGATCACACCAACGTGGCTGCAGCCCAGGATGATAACGAGGCCCTTGGAGGTTCTGATGCCCATGGACTGGTCATCCAGAAGCAAATCCGTCACCAGCTCTTGGCCCCGTTGTACCAGGAACTCACGGGGTACGTCCTCAAAGTCGGTGGTACCCACTATTTCTCCTGAGAGAAGCGTATTCTCACACAGCCAGGTAGGCTTCCTTCCGAGGTGGAGCTTAACTCCTGAGGCGAGCAGCTTCTCCTTCGTGAGCGGGCATCCGGCTTCCCTGACCTCATTCTCACGGGTCTTGACGTACTTTCTCTCAAACGCTTCAGGATGGGCGTACAGGTCTGGGCCTCTTGCCTTCTTCAGCAAGGAAGCCAGGCCACCCGTGTGATCGTAGTGGCCATGGCTTAACACAACGGAATCCACATCCTTGAGATTCAGTCCAAGCTCCCTTGAGTTATGGATGAGGACCTCTCCGGATTGTCCCGTGTCAAAGAGTATTCTTCGCCCTTTGGTCTCAACAAGCACGGAAAGCCCGTGTTCTCCCCACAGCTTTCTTTTCCTAGCCAGGTTGTCAACCAGGACGGTCACCCTGACCTCAGCAGCTTCCGCAGCCACCTCCATCAGCTCCTCACAGCCGGATGTCTCTTCTCCCGAAGGCGGCAGGGTCTATTCCAGACAAGATGAGACTTTCATCCAAAGCTCTCGTATTGCCTTTGAGGCCCTCCCTTCCCTTTGATTAAAACCACTGTCTGCAGGCGTTACTGCGGGCACTCCCCTTGCCAGGGCATTGACCAGTTCCTCATCGAACGGGATCTTTCCTGCGACTTGTATTCCCTCGTCGTGGCAGTAACGCTCGATCTCTTCGGCCTTCCCCTCGTCGAGATCGTACTTGTTGATGCAGACCATCGTCTTGGTGTCAAAGTGCCTCGCCAGCTGAAGGATTCTCTCCATATCGTGCGTACCGGCCACCGTGGGTTCCGTGACGATGAGGGCCAGATCTACTCCCGAGATCGAGGATATCACCGGACAGCCTATCCCCGGCGGCCCGTCTGTGATGATATAGTCCAATCCCTGATCCTCGGCCATGGACCGGGCCGTACGCCGCACCTGGGTCACCAGCTTGCCCGAGTTCTCCTCGGCGACTCCGAGCCTGGCGTGGACCAAAGGCCCGTAAGGTGTATCTGAGGTGAACCAGTAGCCTGAGAGGTTGTCTTTCATGGTTATTGCGCCCCGGGGACAAGCATAGGAGCATACGGCGCAACCCTCGCACGAAATGGGATCAATCTGAACCTTAGTGTTGCCGTGGCCCTTGCCCATGTTGATAGCGCCGAAACGACAGGCTTCCACACAGACGCCGCACCCGGTGCACCTTTCGTGGTCGAGCACAGCCTTTTTGGAGCCATAGAATTCCCTGGTCTCACGTACCGTGGGCTTAAGAAGAAGGTGCAGGTCGGCTGCATCCACGTCACAATCAGCCAGAACCTTATTCTCCGCCAGCACCGCAAACCCTCCGACCAGGGAAGTCTTGCCGGTGCCCCCTTTGCCACTTATCACTAGTAGCTCTTTCACCTTCGCGTCATCCCTTCGACCCCAGCTCGCTCCGACACAAGAAGTCCACGCTCTATGCGAACTACGCGAATGCCATCTGACCTCCCTATCTCCTGAACATGGTCACAAGCCTCACTCCGCGCCCGTGCAACTGCCGGAAAACCACTCCCTGAGAGACAAAGCGCAGAACGGCCTCCGGATGAGCTACGATGGTCCCCGAAACTCGGTTTGCCCGGTTGTCGCCAAAGCACGAATCCTTTGCCAGAGCCTGCGAAAAGCCTCCTTTAGCTCAGGGAACTCCTCCACGAGCCGGCCTCCCCTGGCATAACATGCTGCGTATCTTCGGTCAAAGGGGATCTCCAACAGTACGGGCACCTTCTCCCGCCTGCAATAGGTCAGGAGGTCCTTGTTGCCGAGCCCAGACCGGTTGATCACCACTCCGAAGGGGATATCTAGTTCTTTTGCCACATCGATGGCCAAAACGAGGTCATTGAGGCCGAAAGGCGTGGGCTCGGTGACGAGCACGCAGAAGTCGCTATCTTTGAGCGATGCCACTACAGGACACGATGTCCCGGGCGGAGCATCTATGATGACCACCTTGACCTGGCGGGCGTCAATCTTGCTCTTTACCGCCCTTACCACTGGGGGAGCTAGAGGATTGCCCACGTTCACTCTCCCCTGGACGAATTCGATCTGACCTGCATGCCCGCTCTCGACGACACCTATCTCTCGCGGCTCTTCCGATATAGCACTCATCGGGCAGAACCGGCTACATCCTCCGCACCCGTGGCAGAGCTCGGGGAAAACCATCACGTGGGTGCCGATAGCGATGATCGCGTTGAAAGCGCAGACCTCGCTGCACCTGCCGCACCCATTGCACTTGCTATGGTCAACGACCGGCACAGGCAGGGTGACCTTCTCCGAAACATCGAGCAACGGGTGAAGGAACAAATGTGCGTTCGGTTCCTCGACATCGCAGTCCAGGAGTTGGACAGGCATGTCTCTTTCAAGAGTCAAGGCCAGATTCACTGCGATGGTGGTCTTACCGGTTCCGCCTTTTCCGCTTGCTACTGCTATAACCATCAGGCATCTCCGCCGTTTCAGTCTTGCCCCGGAACTGGTCTGTCTTCGAGCGCTATCGCGCCAAACGGACATTCGTCAGCGCAAGCCCCACACTCGGTACATTTATCCGGGTCAACATGCGCGACCTCGTCTACAGTGACGGCACCAGTAGGGCACGTCTCTTGGCAGATGCCGCACCCAGTGCATAGTTCCTTGTCAACCACTGCCGCCATGTCTCATCCCTCCGGCTTCCTTGCCGGTTGCTAACTCACCGGCTATGTCCCCCATGATGCTCCTCGTGTCGGTCACATCTCTGGTAACGCTCTCCGTGTTCGCACAGACTCTCGCCGGCCTCGAGCGAACCTGCGAGGTATGAATCGACTACCTCACTTACAGGCCCCGAAACCCCCGTCACAGTCTGGATGTTCTTTTCGGCAAACAGCCCCTGCGCCCTCGGGCCCATGCCACCGGCAATAATGCATGAGACCCCGAGTTTCGAAAGGTACTCCGGCAGGAATCCTGGCTCATGCCCTGGATTGGGGATCACGACCTTATTCGTTACCTTTCCGTCGTCCACGGTGAATATGGTGTATTCGGGGCATCGCCCGAAATGCGCCGCCACCATGGGACCGTCTGTTGCTACCGCGATCTTCACGCTTCTTGCGACCTCCTCGTTACCTCAAGCTTTTCCTGGCGCCTGCGAAGTGAGGGTGCGTGAGACTTCTGAACTTCCCAGCATCTGTCAGTGTGGCCGAGCACGGCGGCGGTTTTGCGCAATTCAACCGGCCTGCGCTGGCATAATGTGGTAAACATCAACAGTCTCGTGCGTTAATCCTTACCCGCTTTCGAGTAGTTGCCGGGTTGCCGGTGTTGCACTCCCTCTCTTTGAGTCACGGGCAACCCCTCCAAAAAGTCGGGGGCACTTCTGCACCCTCACTTAGCGCCTGAGCCCATACCGAAATGTGGGCCTACCGTGGCTCCTGAAACCGTGCTAAGCTTTCCTTCCTTGTACGCCTTGACGGCCTCGCGCACCGTTCCCGAGGTCATAGTGTAAACCTCGATCCCTGCCCCTTGGAGAGCGCGCGCAGCGTTGGGACCCACGTTCCCCGTGATGACAGCATCGACCTTGCGATCCGCGAGAAACTGCGCGCTTTGGATGCCCGCGCCGCCGGATGTCGTAAGGCTCTGGTTGGCAATCGCTTCGAACTCCTCGGTATCCGGGTCGATGATGACAAAATACTGACACCTGCCGAAGCGCGGATCTATGGCTGAATCCAAATCAATGCCCTGAGCGGTAACTGCCAGTTTCACCCTGCTCTCTCTCCTTCCACGATGATTGCCCCCCGTCTGACTGGGCTGTTGGCTTTGGGAAGGAGGGGCGGGTTAGAGGCTCCCCGCCTCCCCCCTCCCTCAGCGCGGGGGAATGGCAAGTAGCGTGTGGGCTGGCAAGTCTTTGAGTTTGAAGCGGGCTACTTGCCCTCCTCAGCTTTGCCCTTCTCACGACCAGACAGGTCTTTCAGGCGATCTTCAACCGCTTCAAGCTCCTCCTTTAGGAGCTCCGCCTGTTCCTTCAGGAACGCGGTCTCCTGTTCGGCCGCGGCCTTGGCCACCTCTTCTGGATTCCGCCCTGTGTATGGGGCTCCGTAGAAGGGAGCTCCATAGAAGGCCGGGTAAGGGGCAGCAGTCGCGGGCCAGTATGCCGGGGCCGCCCAGCCGGGGTAACCAAACCGTGCCCAGCCTGGCAGGCCGGTTGCGTAATACATCCGTCTCCAGCCCCTGCCCCGGCCGAATCCGGCTCCCCAGCCGAGATACGGCCTGCGCCAGAATCCTGCGCCCCTAAACCCGACCGGGTTGATGTACCCAGGGACAGGGTACCCAGCGCAGTAGCCCGCCGCCCTTCCTGTCATCGGGCCCAGGCCCGCAGGGCCTGTTCCATCGCCTCCTGGCATCTTCCACACCTCCTTTCGCCTCGCGGTACCATCACTATCTTGCGGGGCCTCTCGCGCGAGCCGATCCCCTTCTTCGCGTACCAAGACCCCGACCAAGACCTCGACCGAGGCCTGCGCGGAACCTTACCGCCGGCCAAAGCGTGCGCCAGAATCCTGTCGGGTTCATGTACCCAGGTACCGGGAACCCTGCGCAGTACCCAGCGGCCCTTCCTGTCCTCGGCCCAAGGCCTATCGGCCCTGTTCTATCGCCTCGCGGCACGGCTTATACCTCCCTCTTCTGTCTCGAAGACTCGTTTTTTGGTTGGCAGTTTTTGCAGTAGCCGAAGATCGCTATGGATTTACTAGAGACCCGGAAATTCTGGGTTTCGGCCACGACTTTCGAGAAGTCCTCAGGTAGAAGCCCGTGAACTTCGAATACTGTTCCACAGCCAAGGCAAATGAGATGGCAATGCGGCTCAGGGTGCGTAAGAGCAAGTTCGTAGATCGCAGGGCCGCTTCCGACATCAAGCCTGGCGACAAGCCCCAGCTTCTCCAGACCTGAAAGAGCGCGGTAAACGGTAGCTATGCTCAACTTGGAGCCCTTCGCCCGAGCAGACCGATGGATCTCCTCAGCGGTCAGGTGCCTGCCCTGGTGACTCCTCAAGGTTTCCAGCACAGTCCGACGCTGAGGCGTGATTCGGAAACTCTCCTCGGCCAGCTTCCTTTCTGCGTGATGCGGAACACTGATCATCACGTTCACATCCTGCTTCTATGTGGGTAATGGTCATAAGCTCATTATTAGTATATCCGGCGTTCTGGTCATATGTCAATAACCAAGACAAAGAAACACCCCAGGCCTGGCAACCCGGGGTTTATTTGCCACGGCTCCAATAGAAATAGGTCTTTCCATCTGCAGAGCTACTAACATCGATAAGACCCAGTTTCAGAGCCATCCCGAGAAGCTTGGAGACCTCATTCACGTTGAGGCCCAAACCGTTTGCTACGTCCGTAGCTGTGCAGGGTCTTCGTTTCAGGAGACTGAGTATCTGGCCGTATTTGGCCTTTATGTCGCCTCTTTCGGCTGTCGCTTGTCCGGTAGGGGTTCGCCGGGTGCCTGTCGCAGCGATTATCTCCGCACGTTCATCAAAGTAACTCCTAATTCTCTCCATCTCATCTTGGGTGAGGGGTTTAGCCGAGGGCTCAGCAGGAGGTCTTTCCACCGTGTTTAGCTGAATCTTTTCTGCATTTATACCTCTCAGAGACGAGGATATCCGCGCAAGTTCCGCTTCACAATCGTTTACGCCCTTGACCAGCATAACCTCCATCCAAAGCCTACCGCCGAAATCCGATGAAAATGCCTCAATACCGGCAATAATGTCGTCTATCTTCAGTTCAGGGCATGGTCGGTTTACTCTCTCGAAGACCTCCTGGCTCCCCGCATCGAGAGAGGGGATGACCAGGTCCGCGTCCAGCAGCTCCCTTCGGACTTCCGGTCTGGGCCCTCCTGTTCTGCCCATACCCCTCCGGAGACCTCTCCCGAAGCCCTGTGCCCTGCCAGGACCCTGCCCCGCAGGACCAGTACCATCGCCTCTTGGCACTACGTTCACCTCCGTATACAGGGCGCATATTAAGCATATGTTCATAAACATTATAGGCCTCTTCCGACCGCTGGTCAATAAAGAAATCAGGGGAAAGGGCCGGAATGGGGTGTATTCGTTGCCCTGCGGGTCAGGCCGAAAGCGCAAGAGAGCTACACGCCCAGAGAAATGAGGATGATTCCAGGCAAGCCTAGGAGAAGTATCCTCAAGACTTATCAGGGCGGCTTATAGAAGGTATTTACAAACCATATTTGTAGGTATAAGATGTAGCCAGGCGGTGTCGACAAGCCGGGGGAGGTGCCTCGCTTGGTCGTCAATGATGATGTGCCCGTCTACACCATAGGGGTCATTGCTGATCTCCTTCGTGTTCACCCGGAGACTCTCAGGATCTGGGAACGTCAGAGACTCGTAAAACCGTCTCGCAGGAAGGGGCATCGCCTGTATTCCGCCAATGATCTCAGGCGGCTTAGATTCATTAGATATCTCACTGATCGCAAGGGCCTGAACCTCGCCGGTGTCAAGCAGGTTGTGGCGATGTATCCGTGCTGGTGGCTGGATAACTGCCCCGGCGGAACACCGACAAAGCCTGGGATGCTCACGAAGGCTTGCTGGAGGGAGGAGGGCACTTATTGCCACGTGGTGCTCGACAAGGCTGACCTGTGCAGCGGGTGCCCAATATACAAGAACCGGGCAGGATGCGAGTCTTGCACGAGACTCAAGAAGGATTCGTGAAGCGTGTGCCTTCTTGTAGATGAAAGAGCGCTTTATAGAAGGGACGGGATAGCGACCAATGAGTGAAGTCGGAACCGGCCACCGAACAGGAGAAAACCGCAAGCTAGAAGCAGGGTCCCCGGGAACCTGCACGTCCGAGAATTGCAGTTCGTGCCAGGCGGCAACGGACGGCACGTGCCCACTCGAACACGGGCGAGCGCAGGACGATAACGCCCATTCTGATAAGGCGAAGTCCGCCATCGAGAAGCTACCTCAGGGCCAGTTCAACAACGTCCGACATGTTGTAGCGGTGATGAGCGGAAAAGGTGGCGTTGGGAAGTCCTCCGTCACGGCCCTTCTTGCCACCGCCTTCGCGAGGCAGGGCTATAGCACCGGGGTGCTCGATGCTGACATAACCGGGCCGAGCATCCCAAAGATGTTCGGGATCAAGAAGCACGCCGATAGCTTTGAGTTTGGGCTGCTTCCGGTGCAAAGCGAGACTTTGAAAATACCTGTGATGTCAATCAACCTACTCCTTCCGCACGAGGATGACCCCGTTATATGGCGCGGACCGATAATCGCGAACGTCGTGAAGCAGTTCTGGACAGACGTCATCTGGGGAGATCTCGATTTCCTTTTCGTGGATCTCCCGCCGGGCACCGGGGACGCGCCGCTCACCGTCATGCAGTCGCTGCCCCTTGACGGGATAGTGATAGTTTCATCACCTCAGGACCTCGCCGTCATGGTGGTAAAGAAGGCCATCAAGATGGCAAGGATCTTGAAGACCCATGTCCTTGGCCTCGTGGAAAACATGAGCCATGTTGTATGTCCACACTGTGGCTGTAAGCACGAGGTTTTCGGTGCGAGCAAGGGTCAGGCTGTGGTGGAGGCTACGGACATACCTCTTCTTGCCACGCTGCCGCTTGACCCGAAGCTTTCGGAGTTGTGCGACGAAGGTCGGATCGAAGACTACACGCCAGAGGGGTTCGACGGCATCGTAGACTTTATAGTGAAAATCGTAGACCATATGGAGAAGCTCAAGGCCAAGGAGGCCGAGGCGCAGGTGCAGTAACGATAACGATCCCTGGCAGGTCCCCGCGGCGAAAGATGCAGCGTGGTATGCTGACATCGGTGGTTCCCTCCTTATCTCTGCAATTCCCTCTTACCACAACGGCGCCGGGAGCTGCTACCTCAAATTCCACGAACTCTGGGACATCCTCCTGTCCGCTGCACGTGAACGGGTTTGCAAGCTTCGGCGCGAAGGGAGAGACCGAAGATAAGGACGAGAACCAAGGAGCGCGGGATGTGGGACGGCCTCGCGGTATATGATGCTGCATGTGATGCGACGCAAATGTGGAAGGAGTAAACCCGTGAGGAGTGGTAAGCACGGACGCTTCCGAGGAGATTGATGCTTTGGGGGCCAAAGGCCTGCAACACCCGAACCACCAGGAATTCAAGGAGGCTGAAAGGATATTCAAGCAGCTTGCTAAGACGGATCCGAGCCCGACCTCCCTCAACAACTTGGCTGTGTGCCGCTTTCAGCAGGGAGACGGTGACGGAGCCTTAAGGGTCCTCACGCCCAACCTTGAGGCTGACCTGCCCAATTCGTTCGCGCGCCCTCGCGGCGCAAGTCCTCGCAGCATTGGGACGCAAAGAAAATGCAGAGGTACATCTCCCAGTCAAGTCGCGGACGCCCTTCCGGAGTCCTGGCGCGAAGAACAGGAGGACAAGCCTATCTCCCTCAACGTGAAGCTATCCCAGGCTATGCGGGGAGTGCATGCGGGAGAGGAAGATGCTGAATGAGGCCGCCGGCGCAGAAACGGGAGAATCTCATGCGGATAGCGGGCCTTCCCCACAGGAGTGTGATGTGGCATGGAGAAGTATTCGGACACCGTGCTCCAGGAAATAAAAGACAGGGTCTCCACGTGGGTTGATGAATTCGAGGAGAGCACGGAGTATTCCTGCCTATCGGCCGCCGAACGGGAGGAAAGCGGGTTCATCATCGACGTCTTCGCCGAGCTGATGTACAACTATTTCCTGGAGACACCAGAGAAGTGGAGCGCGGGCGCGCTGGCAGAGTGCTGCCTGGATTTGTTTCCGAGGAAGGTGCTTTCCGGGCCTGAGTTCTATGAAGCAGTAGAGCCAGTGCTTACGGCGTTTTTTGCCTTCCTCCAGCGGAACGGCCGCATCACCAACGCCGCGGAGCTGACCAGGCGGCTTCGAAAAGTAGCTGGCGATATGATCAGGCGGGCAAACCAGCCGGACAATTGGGGGTTAGCAAAAACGGTGTTCGTGGGGGCCCTTCGGGACGGAGTTGATCTCTCAGACGAGACTGCGTTGGCGCGGTACGTCGAGAAATGGAATGAGCAAGGTTACCCCAGGACAGCAGGCGTGGAGGGGCCGAGAAGGGTGGGTCGAAAGGTGGGCCGAAACGAACCGTGCCCTTGCGGTAGCGGCAAAAAGTACAAGAAGTGTTGCGGGGCTCCGGTGAAAGCGACTGACTCGCCCGATACGACAGGCGCTACACCCGACTAAGTATGAGGTCATTATTTTTCTCTCGTTTTCCGAGGTGTTGGGGTTGCCGGTGCTTCCTAGGGCGGGGCGCCTGGAATTTGGCCAGCCCGTACGCCAAATTCGAACGAGGCGCGCCGCAAGCGCGCCGTCCCCGGAGTGCAACACCGGCAACCCTGGATAGGACTTGCACACTGGAAAGCAGCGCAAACTTGTGACGATCTACTACTTAGAGTTCGGCTCCGAAACATGTCGCCGATTTGGAAGCATTGGCCTTGCAATACCACGGAATCACGACTATCATTGCGATAACAAGCGTTGCAGGGGGAAGACCAGTAGGGAGTGCTTGGCAAGAGCGAGTTCCGGAGAACCCCCGACTGGCTGACCAGCCACGGACCGAGACAGGCCCGCTGCGCCGCGCGACAGATGACCCGTTTCCAAGCGCAGGTCAGGTCGGAGCCGCTGTCTGCAACACCGTGGAGGTGTGCTGCATAGGACACGTGCTGCGAGAGCAGGTCTTGCGCAGGCACTTACAGGATAAGCGTTCCTGTATCCAGGCAAGTGCAGAAGGATAAAGAGCGGTGAACAATCGTGCTAATCATTGGGGAACTCTTGAACACGAGTAGGTCCACGGTAGAGGCTGCGGTCAAAGCACGGGATGTAGCTTTCATCCAGCGTATAGCGAAGAAACAGACCCTGGCAGGAGCTAGTTTGATCGACGTAAACGCAGGCACCTTTGGGGTAGAGGAGCCTGAGGTCTTGGTTTGGCTCGTGAATACTATTCAGGAAGTTGTGCATGCCTCGCTCTGCATCGACAGCCCAAACCCTCGGGCCATAGAAGCCGCGCTTAAGGTCTGCCACAGGAAGGCGATGGTCAACTCCATAACGGCCGAGAAGGAACGATACGAAAGAATAGTTCCCCTCGTCAAGTGTTATGGTGCCTCCGTTGTAGCGCTGTGCATGGACGAAAAAGGCGTCCCTGATAACGCTGACGATAGGATCGCTATCGCCGAACACCTGGCCTCCAGGCTTACAGAAGACGGCATTCCACGGGATGATATTTACCTCGACGCCATAGTACGCCCCGTAAGTGTGTCTCCTAAAGATGGAACTGTAGCATTGGATACTGTAAGAGGAATTAGGCAAAGGATTCCAGGAGTACACACCATTTGCGGCCTCAGCAACGTATCATTTGGCCTTCCTTGCAGGAAGCTCCTGAACAGGACCTTTCTTTGTATTCTGATGGGTGCAGGCCTGGATAGCGTCATCCTGGACCCGCTGGACAGGGAGATTCTGGCCGCGGTATACGCAGCTGAGGCCCTGCTCGGCAGGGATGAGTTTTGCATGGACTATATCTCCGCATACAGAAACAAGAAGCTAACCGGAGGCTCTCCTTCCCTATAGGGGTTGATGATCTTGAGACAGAGCAAACGTTCAGAGAAACCCGTGATGCGCGGTTTTTCAAAAGTCACTGCCGAAAACCCGTTGACAGGCTGGGGTGCCCGGAATATAATGAGGGCAATAACCTTTTCTTCAGATTGAAAAGCGAATAGCAACTAGCCTCGCATCAAGAGTGGTGGAGGGACTGGCCCGATGAAACCCGGCAACCGGCGGCCTGTGTGCCGCAGTGGTGCCAAGTCCTGCAGAGCGAGCTCGCGTAAGCCACGTACGTCTGGTCTTACGAGACGCCGGTTCTGAGAGATGGGAGGGAGGATGTCTACATCTAAGCGGATGAACACGACGGCCTCTCCCAATCTCGGGAGAGGCCGAAGGTTTTACTTGAGCGTACGCTAGCTCAAACGAGAACCTGACAGCAATCTCTGTGAGTGCTGCCTGTGCTGGATTTGTCACGCGGCCCAACCTTGGGAGTTAGAAACTCTCAGGGGCCCTCAGCCGTGCAGCCACCGTGGATCGCAATCGCCGACTGTCAAAGTCAAGTCAAGGAGGTCTCTGAAACACCCGGCGAGTGGAGCCGAGTCATCCGAACGCGAGCGGTTCCTTTCGGGCCTCCCTCTCTGGGCAGCTCCGACTCAAGGCGACCAGGGCTGCTTTCCCAGAGACCTCGTTAAGTGGGGGTGCGGAAATGCTCCCGACTTTTGGGAGGGGTTACCGGTGCTTGCACGAGGGGTGTCAAGATCCGGGCACTTGCCCGACGGGCCGGATTTTGGCGAAGCGCGCCCCGCTTGGGGCGCCGTCCCCGAGTGTAACACCGGCAACCCGCCAACTACTGGCAAAGGGACAAGGGCTAACGCACCCTCACTTAAGGTCGGCACTCGCTTTGCTCTCGACAACACAGGCTGAGGAGACATCAAGACCAGGGGGGTAATTAAGGAGCAATCGAGGTGGTAGAATGAGGGACTTATTATTCTTGGACGGGGCCATGGGGACAATGCTTCAGACGTTTGGGTTGCAACCCGGAGAGTGCCCGGAACTTCTGAATGTGTCCCGCGCTGATTGGGTTAAGAAGATACACCGGTCCTACGCAAAAGCAGGTGCAGATATTGTGGAGACCAACACATTCGGCGGAAACAGGATCAAGCTCGGCAGTTACGGTCTCTCGAAAATGGCTTACGAACTTAACTACGCCGGGGTTAGACTCGCCAAGGAAGCCACAGAGGGCATGGATGTTTTCGTAGCCGCTTCGATGGGGCCGACAGGTAGACTAATGGAGCCTCTAGGCGATGTTGATTTTCATACCTGCTACGAGGCCTTCAAGGAGCAAGTCCGAGCATTTCAGGATGCCGGAGCTGACATCATATCAATTGAGACCATGTCCTCCTTGGACGAAGCCAAGTGCGCCTTGATGGCAGCCAGAGATACGACAAATCTGCCGATCATATGCCACCTCTCCTTCGACCGCGGTGGTCGGACCGTCATGGGAGACGATCCTGTTACCGCGGTGGCTGTGAGCCAAACCTTGGGGGCGTTCGCAGTGGGTGCAAATTGCTCGGTCGGCCCCTCCGAGATGGTGGGGGTCATCCACGCGATGTCAAAGGTCAGTGACATTCCTATATCCGCCGAGCCCAACGCGGGTCTGCCGGAGCTTGTCGATGGGGTTATCGTTTACCCGGAAACACCCGAGACCATGGCAGAGCATGCAGAGGAGCTCGTTCGAGCCGGTGCGAGCATCGTAGGTGGTTGTTGCGGCACCACACCGGAACACATCAGGGCTATCCGGCGTCGGCTCGGAAAGTTGCGTGAGCCTGCAACGGCAAACGAGGTCTTCCAGAGATTATGCATCAAGTGGAAGCTTCGGTTGTAACTATTGACAACCACCTCAGGAGTCGAAGCGATGGCCGTGTGTTTCCCGTGCGCCGGTCCGCAAGCCATGTCTTCCGCGGCGCATGCAGCTTGCAAGTACGAGCTTGGTTATCTATGGGTTCTATGCGCAATGAGATCAGGGGGCTGGTGGTTTTCTCCACCTTATGCCACCACAACCCAGTGCACTGGAGTTCCAGAAAACGGCCGTTATGCACGATCAGACTGACTGCCGCTGGGAAAACACCAGGGGTCCGAGTGGAATAGCCTACGTTTATGGGGTGTGACATATGGCAAGACGGAAAACAATTCAGGAGATTAACGAGAAAATAAAGCAAGGGAAGGCCGTGGTAGTCACAGCCGAAGAAGTAATAACCATCGCACGCGAAAAAGGTGTAAGGAAGGCGGCGGCAGAAGTCGATGTGGTCACCACAGGAACCTTCGGCCCTATGTGCTCGTCTGGAGCCTTCCTCAATTTCGGTCATTCCAGGCCTCGCATTAAGATGCAAAACGTGTGGCTGAACGGTGTAAGGGCTTATGCTGGCCTGGCAGCCGCAGATGCATATATAGGTGCGACGGAGCTCCGTGACGATGACCCGCTCAATAGTTCCTATCCGGGTCAATTCCTCTACGGGGGCGGACACGTCATCTCAGACCTTGTCGCGGGCAAAGAGATCGAGCTCGTTGCCACCGCTTATGGAACTGATTGTTACCCGCGAAAAGAGCTGAGGAAGATGATAACTATACATGACCTCAGCTATGCTACCCTCTTCAATCCGCGCAACGCTTACCAAAACTACAACGTGGCGGTGAATCTTTCTGACAGGCCTATCTACACCTACATGGGAGTGCTCAAGCCCGATTTAGGATCGGCCAGCTATTCCAGCGCCGGGCAGTTGAGCCCTCTCCTGAACGACCCGTTTTACAAGACCATCGGTGTCGGTACCCGGGTATTCCTGGGTGGAGGAGTCGGCTATGTGGCGTGGCATGGTTCTCAACATTCTCCTGATGTCCCAAGGGGCCCAAATGGTGTCCCCAAAGCCGCCGCGGGCACCCTCGCGGTGATAGGCGACCTCAAGGGGATGAGCCCTGACTGGCTGGTGGGTGCAAGCTTCATAGGATATGGCGCAACCCTGGTGGTTGGAGTGGGAATCCCAATTCCCATCCTAGACGAGGAGATACTCGAGTACACCACGGTGAGGGACGAAGACATAGTGGCCCCAGTCGTTGACTATAGCGTTGATTATCCCTCGAACGAGCCTAGAATCCTGGGCGAAGTCACCTATGCTCAGCTTAGAGCGGGCACCATCACCGTTCTCGGTAGGGAAGTGCCTACGGTTCCGTTATCCAGTTATGCCAAGGCGAGAGAGATCGCTAACATCTTGAAGCAATGGGTATCGCAAGGAAGGTTCACCCTCACAGAACCGGTCCAACCGCTTCCTGGGGTTCTTAACGCTTCTTCCCTCGGGGTCGGTACTGGAGGCACGTTCAATGGTGGAAAGTAAAGAGATAGGTCTTGATTCCGCAAAATGTGTGCAATGTGGAGCGTGTACCGGGGTGTGCCCCTGTGGCGCGCTCACGTTGAAACGGCCCGAAATGACCGTTCGGTTCAGGCCGGAATGCTGCATCGGCTGCGAGCTGTGCATGCAAGTCTGTCCAACCCGTGCTATTGGAGCTGAATCGCGATAAACTGATATCTACAAAGGACTCAGCCTTGTGACAGCCTTGTGGTAGCCTTGTGACAAGGGGAGCTGGAGGGCCTTCGACGGAAAAGTCAGGAGGCGCTGGAACGGTGCGCAAGGCGTACATAGAGAGGACATATCGAAACGCAACCAAAAGCGACGACCTCTTCAGCTTCACCGTAAAGGTGAAGAAAACCGACCTGTATGTGGCCATTGATGGATCGCTCGAGCAAACGGCGGAACGCCAGATCCGCCGCGTGACCGAAATAATCAAGAGTCACACGAGCGAGCTCGAGCGATACATACTGCACCACCCCGGGTTTCTTGTGGCACTTACACCTTACCCGACCTCTGAGGACGCTCCACAGATTGCCAGGCTGATGGCCGAATCAGCTTCACTTGCTGGTGTCGGTCCTATGGCAGCTGTGGCGGGCGCCTTTGCTGAGATAGTCGGCAATGCACTGCTCGAAGAGTCTAGCCAGGCAATTGTTGAAAACGGAGGAGACATATTCATCCAAACATCAAAGGAGAGAAGGGTTGCGATCTTTGCCGGCGAGTCCAGGTTCTCAGGCAGGATTGGCATTCTGGTAAAGCCTGCGGATACTCCCATTGGCATATGTACGTCTTCCGGGACCGTGGGGCCGTCCCTGAGTCTCGGCGAGGCTGACGCCGCAGTTGCCATATCCAGGTCGGTGCCGCTTGCCGATGCTGCCGCGACTGCGCTTGGCAACCTGGTGAAGAGAGCGGCCGACCTGCCGAAAGCGCTCGCGTTTGCAAGGGAACTCCCTGGCGTCATAGGCGCTGTCATCATCAAAGGAGACTCGTTGGGAGCATGGGGAGAAGTGGAGCTGACGGAGATTTCGTATACTTGAAGCGTGGAGAATCCGGGACGGTACCACAGTTGTGACAGTTACTCCTCCACATGTGTCTGTGTTGAGGACCAACATCACGTTACCAGCCGATGATGTCACATCAGGTCGGCCTCGGACGCACTGAGAGCGCAGCGTTGCACAACGGCATTGCCTACTGTTACATGAAACTTGGCCATTACAGAAAAGCTATATCCCACTCGAGGCGTGCTGTCGAGCTTGAGCCTGACAGCGCCGTCTACATGAGCGACCTCTGGTACACACTGCTGGAAGCCGGGAACCCAGACGAGGCAAAGACGGTGTTGGGGCGGGCAATCGAGTTGGACCCTGCCAACGAGCTTGCCAGGGGGAACCTTGCACACTGCCTCAATCTGGTGAGCCGGAAGGGGACAGGGCAGGATGAGTGCCGTGGATGACCGAGGCGCGACCGGCTGTGCCACCGGTGGTGAGGGATGAGCTTACCCGCGAACCCCAGTCTGCCGTGAGCAAGCACGTGATGCGGCGCTTACGGGAGCTTACAAGAGGCACAGCTCCGGCCTTCCTGCGAGAGGAAATGGCAATGGCGCTTCGCGTAGGCCTTCGGCGGTTGTGGCGTGAGCAGACCCTCGGGCGCTATCCACGAGGCGAACTGAGCCGCGACGAAGCGGTTGAACCCGTGGGGATCGACTGGGTCGAGCTGGCAGAGCGTCAGCATGATGCGGCGAAGGAGGATCCCAAATGGGAGCTTGAGCAGTAGGTCCTGCTCGCAGTTTGTCCGCAGTCCGTCCGCGGGCTGTAAGCCGAAAACGCAGGGTTTAGTCAGACTTAAGATTCCCTGAGAATA
This sequence comes from Bacillota bacterium, assembly GCA_014360195.1. GTDB lineage: Bacteria > Bacillota > SHA-98 > UBA4971 > UBA4971 > UBA6256. The sequence goes on along the minus strand of JACIXY010000018.1, from coordinate 29,905 downwards.
TCTGAATACATTGAAGGACTAGTTCATGGAGTGTCGAATTGTGTTGATCCAGAAATGTGACCATGCTGGTGTGAACGTGGAGCTCGCGTATCAGTTTGAAAGGAGTGGTCCAGAGAGGACTTCATGATCATCGTTCTACCCTGGGCGGTGTCGAGAAATGGGAGCAATTGCAGGTTTCTCTCGGCTCACGTTGTATGCTAAACGACAACCATACGGAGGTGTCTGCCATGCTAAGAACGACGGCAAAACTCATGCGTCCCATTCTGCTGGTTGCTCTTGTGCTTACCCTCTCGTCCACTGCATTCGGCGCTCCGAAGAAGATAGTTCTCCAGATAGGCCATCTCAATCCGCAAAAGCCGTTTGAGGTAGCAACGGCGGCCATGACGGAAGTCTTTAAGAATATGGTGGAGAAAGGCACCAATAACGCCATATCGGTAGAGATCTACCCCGCCGGTACTCTCGGGAACGAACGCGAAACAATGGAACAGGTCCAGACGGGCGTCATTCAAAGCTATATTACCACAGGTGGGGGTATGGCGGTCTTTTATCCGCTCATGAGCATCTTGGACATTCCGTTTTCCATGCCTAGCTACAACGTGGCCTACAAGGTATATGACGGCCCGTTCGGCAAGATGCTGGCGGACGATATTCTCAAGAAGACAGGCCTTCGAGTGCTGGGATTCGGCGAGTCCGGCGGGTTCTTCCAGATAACCAACAGCAAGAGACCCATACGGACTCCTGCTGACATGAAGGGCCTGAAGTTCCGCACAATGACCATACCGATGCACATGGAGATCATGAAAGCGTTCGGTGCGTCCCCGACTCCGGTAGCCTGGGCCGAAGTCTATACCGCCCTCCAGACCGGGGTGGTGGATGGGCAGCAGAACCCGGTTCCCATTATCGAGATGGGCAAGCTATACGAGGTTCAGAAGTACATGACCATAACTAACCACATCTACACCCCTTACGTGTGGGTCATCAACAACGACTGGTTCACCAAACTTCCCAAGGAGTACCAAGAGGTAATAGTTGATGCGGCCAGAACCGCCATTATAGCCGGGCGCGGCCTCAACCGAATCCTGGAGGCAAGTGACAAAGGGTTGCCGCTGCTCTCAAAGCACATGGAAATCTACACTCCCACCTCTGCTGAACTGGAAGAGTTCCGAAAGGTCGGCATAGCGGCCGCGATGAGCTTTATAGAGAAAACCTACAAGGATGAAGGGATGCGGCTCGCAAAGGAGTACCTCAAGGCGATCGATGAAGCGAAAAAGGAGCTCGGAGTGAAATAGCGAAGAGAACTGACCGGCAAAATGGCAGACGGATTGCCCATGGCCGGCGGTGACGCCACGGACAACGAGGGGCTCCGCTGTGACGTCGACAGCTCGACACGACGGGATGTCACACGGTGCCCCCCTCCCCGACGCCAGGCCGCGGATTTCTCGTCAGACAGGGCAGGTTGAGGTGGTGATACCGATCGTGGCAGACAGCAGCACAACTAGATGGGATAAAGTCGTCGGGACTGCGGACCGGTTGAGCAGAATCATTTCAAGACTCACGCTCATACCATGCATAGCTGCCATGGGAGCCATGACTGTAGTCGTTGTCGTTGGAGTGTTCTTTCGCTACGTGCTCAGGAACCCCTTGGGTTGGTCGGAGGAACTCTCTCGCTACTTGATGATCTGGGGGGCTCTCCTCGCGGTAAGCGTTGCGATACAAACGCGGGAGCACGTCGGAATATCGATCGTAATGGAACGGATTCCTATCCGTTTTGCCCGCGTCATTACCATTGTCACGAAAGCTATCATGATTTACTTTCTCGCGGTGCTGAGCTACCGTGGGTACGCCATGGCTCAAAGGGGAACGTCTCAGCTAGCAATGTCCCTGGGCATTAGTATGTATTGGCCGTTGATGGCCGTACCCGTCTCGGGCGCCCTGTCGATCGTTCAATTGGTTCTGCAAGCAATTGTAGACACGCGCATGAGTTCCGTAAGGGCACTAATGGGCATCCCGACCATCGACAGCCTCACAGGTTCTCAAGAGCGCAGAGCAAGGGGATGAGGATATGCTCTTGACGATTGCAGTAACATTTCTGGTGTTGCTGTTGCTCGGCGTTCCCATAGGCTTCGTGCTCGGGATAGCCGCCTTGTTTGCACTGGTTCAAATGGACCTTCCGGCACTCATGAATATGGTGCCGCAGAGGTTCTTTGCCGGGCTGGATATGTTCACACTCATGGCCATGCCGTTCTTCATACTCGCAGGGGAAATAATGAACAAGACGGGAATCACCCGTCGGCTGGTGGCGTTCGCAAACGTCTTGGTCGGTCACCTGCGAGGAGGGCTTGCTCACGCCAACATTCTCGCCAGCGTTTTCTTTGCCGGCATGACCGGGGCAGCGGTATCTGATACGGCTGCCATCGGCACGATGCTTATTCCCGCTATGGTCGAGGACGGCTACGACAAGGACTTCAGCGCCGCCGTGACCGCCGCGTCCTCGATAATCGGCCCCACAATACCTCCCAGTAACATGATGGTCATTTACGGGTCCGTGATGGGCGTGTCCATCGCCGGCCTTTTCGCCGCCGGCTTCCTTCCAGGCATTCTCCTGGCGACAATCTTGATGATATTCGCCGGCATCATGTCTGCGAAGCGCGGTTACCCCAAAAAGGAAAGGATGGCGACCTTGAAAGAAATCCTCCTCGGGTTCAAGGATGCCATTGTAGCCCTTTTGATGCCGGTGATCATCCTCGGCGGTATCCTCTCGGGCGTGTTCACTCCGACCGAAGCCGCTGCCGTTGCGGTCGCATACGCGGCATTCGTCGGGTTCTTCGTCTTCCGATCGCTGAAGCTCAGTGACATACCAAGCATGCTTGCGAGCACCGCGAGGACCACAGGGGTGGTGTTCCTGATCATCGCGACCGCATCCATCATGGGATGGGTACTCACGAAAGAAAGAGTTCCAGAAATGATCGCGAGTTCATTCCTGGCGATTACCCAAAGCAAGTTCGGAATCCTGTTGCTCGTAAACATTCTCATGCTCATCGTGGGCATGTTCATGGACATCGCGGCGGCTCTAATCATACTGGGGCCGATTCTCCACCCCCTCGCCGTGAGCGTAGGGGTAAACCCTCTTCATTTCGGCATAATCATGGTCCTATCATTGAACATCGCCTTAATGACTCCCCCCGTGGGCGCGTGCCTTTTCGTAGCCTGCGGCATCTCTAAGCTTACGCTGGAACAATTGAGCAAAGCGATTTGGCCGTTTATCGTGGCGGAGGTCATCGTGCTGTTCCTCGTCACGTTCTTTGCGGATATTCCGCTATTCCTTCCTCGGTTGCTGGGTCTTGCATGAGACTAAACCGGTTCACATGATATCCATCTGGCGGAGAAGAATTCCGCGTTCGCCTGTGGCGGAACACAAGCCCCCTCCGTCCTGTTTTCCAGGGGGGGTCAGGTCGCCGGCGCTTGCGCGACGGGGTGTCAAAATCTCGCCATCTGCCTGCGGGCGGGGTTTCGCCAAGGCACCCCGCTTGGGGCGCCGTCCCCGGAGCGGAACACCGGCAACCGCGCGTAGCCCAGACTCTGGAAAAGTGGCAGCGACTTGTGACGCTCCGTTTAGCCTCAGGCAACCATCCGGGGACACTAGGGGCCTTCTACCTTAGGCGTATCAGCTCCGATTTCATCTGGTACTTCCTGGTCTCTCTCATTGTCGTCACAGGCAAGAGATTCATCAGCAACCGAGTCTACCGGGGTCTACTACGGGCGGGCGGCTCGTTTCTACTGGGTCTCGCAGCCTTCTTCATCTGGACGGGGACAACTATGATATCCGGGTGGAAAAAGATGCTCTTATTGTCGGAAGCCTGAGATGCAGATGGGTCCCGCTACCTTAGCCGCTGAAGGAGCAGACGGCCGCGGAGGATCAGACCTCGCCGACTTAGTGCGACGTGAGGCTTTGAGCGAATCACTCCGAGTGGATTACTCTGCAAGGTAAGCCTCTCTCACCTCGGGGTTGGCTGCGACTTCGCGCCCGCTGCCAGAGAGTACTATCGACCCTGTCCGGAGAACGTACGCCCTATCGGCGAGTTTCAACGCCATCCGCGCGTTCTGTTCAACCAGCAAGATTGTAGTGCCTGTCTTGCTTATCTCCTCGATGATCGAGAAAACCTCCCTGACCAGTATGGGGGCGAGACCCATGGACGGCTCATCAAGCAGTAGGAGCCTGGGACGAGACATGAGGGCCCGCCCGATCGCCAGCATCTGCTGTTCGCCGCCGGACAGGGTTCCAGCCATCTGTCGTCTTCGCTCCTTCAACCTCGGGAACCGCTCGTAGACCTGTCTGAGCGTCTCCCGCTTGGCGGCCGCGTCCTTAACAGTGTAGGCGCCCAGGATCAGGTTGTCCTCCACGGACAGTTCCTGGAACACCTGACGACCTTCGGGCACATGAACGATGCCTCGCGCAACGATCGCGTACGGGGGATGATTCGTTATGCTGCGACCCTCGTACACTACTTCACCTTTCGCCACGCGAACCAGGCCCGATATGGCACGCAACGTGGTGGTCTTGCCGGCGCCGTTAGCCCCGATAAGGGCGACGATTTCCCCTTTGTCAACGCGGAAGCTGACTCCCTTGAGGACGTTTATGTTGCCGTAGAAGCATTCAACTCCCTTGACCTCCAGCATCCGGTCTCCACTCCTTACCTGGCTGGTCGCCCGTTTGCAGTCTGGAGGACCGAGAGCGTCCCGTAGAGGTCCACCGCTCTTTCATAGGTCTTTTCGTCGAATAGATGGCCCTCACCGCTCGTAACAATCTTGGCGACTTCTATGCAGAATCTGACCGCAACGTCTATGTCAAAAGCCTGAGTGGCGCCTGTTGCGCAACCAGGGACAACAGCGCTCGACACGATAGCAACGCCAATTACCGGCGCAGACGCAGCTATAGATGGCTGAACTATGCTATTCACGTGCGGCAGCCCATTTCCGTACGGTGTTATGTCGTACGTCGTGAGGGGCAGCACGACCGGGAGATCCCCCGTTACGTTCTGAAAGACGTCCAGGACCTCATCAGATACGGGAAGAATGTAGCCCTCCTTGACCACCGGGGTAATTGCTATCCCGCGTTTGTTCAAGGTCCGGTTTCCGCGCGTGGTGTCGATCGAGAGTATCGCATCCATCAGGGGATTGACTTCCATCCTGTTCAAGGTCTCCATATCTACCGGAGACCCCATGAAGGGGACAGGATCGTGCGGGGTAACCGGAGCATCAGGACATATGTGAGTGGCAATCATTACGTCCCCGGCCAGCACGTCCCCACGCCGTCGCATGTCACCCAGCTTGAAAGCAGTCGCAAGCGCAGCCACGGCACCGTCTGCATCGGACACCAGACCGATCTTTACAGGTCTCGCCCCAACCCCTCCAAGCCGCCCGATTATGCCGACGGTCGGAGCAGAACCGCCTGCGCTCTTCCCAGACTTGCCTGCTACCGTTACATTGACGAAATCCGTCCGGCCTCGTTCACCTTCCACCGTGGTAATCTCGGGCGAAAGCCCGTGACTTTCAAGGGCTTCTTTCACGTCGTTACCAGTGACCCACCCATCCAGCAACTCAATGGCTTCCAGTACATGCCGCAGCGACATTCGACTCTTCACTACTCCTCTGTAACCCCAAGGTACGCTTCAATGACTTTGGGATCGTTCTTGATGACTTCTGGGGGGCCCTCGGAGACCTTCCTGCCGTAGTCGAGGACGGAGACACGCTCGGCAAGGTTCATTACCAGCCTCATGTCATGCTCTATGATGACTACCGTTACCCCCAACTCGTCACGGATACGGCGGATCGTCTTCGTGAGGAGAATCGTCTCCTGAGGATTCATGCCGGCTGCAGGCTCATCCAGGAGGATAAGCCGGGGGTTTGTTCCCAACGCTCTAGCGATTTCCAGGAGACGTTGCTCACCGTAAGATAGATACTTGGACGGCTGATCGCGCGACCCGCCCAATCGCACAAAATCGAGGAGCTTGGTGGCCTCTTTGTACATCTGGTCGGTAACGGCAGATCCCGTCCTCAGAATCGCCTCAACAAGAGAGTAACGGTTGCGACACTGGAGGCCGACCATGACGTTGTCCACAGCCGTCATGTCCCCGAACAGGAGCAGGTTCTGAAAGGTGCGTCCGATTCCCTTGTGGGCTATGACGTGAGGCGGAAGGCCGCTGATGCGTTCTCCCTCAAATAGGATCTCTCCGCTATCAGGCGTGTACAGCCCAGTTGCCAGGTTGAAGAATGTGGTCTTGCCCGACCCATTTGGCCCGATAATCGCGTGGATCGTTCCCCTCTCGACTTCAAGGGAAAGATCGTCTATGGCAACCAGGCCTCCGAAGGATTTGGAGAGGTTCCGGACGTCAAGGATGACCGCCATTCACAAATCGCCCCCACACGCACCCAACTGCGCCCTCGCGGTCTAGCCCGATTTGCAGTTGCAGAAGCAACTTAGGTGGGTTGACCCCGGCGCTGACCCCGGCGCCGAAGTCGGCCGCGCCACTTGTCGACCAGTTCAGGGACTGACCCTGCCACTCCTTTCGGCATAAACACGATTACGACGATCAACAGGAGACCGTAAACCACGAGCTGGTAGTCTTGAAAGTACCTGAAGCTCTCTCGCGCTATAGTGAGAAGGAGTACCCCGATGACCGGACCCCATCGGTAACCCATACCGCCTGCGAGAGCCATGCACAGGATGCCGACGGATTCCTTAAAGCCAAAGCCATACGGCGATATGTACCCTTGCAAGTGGGCGAACAGGCTGCCGGCCACGCCGGCATAAGCTGTGCTGATCACAAATGCAAGGACCTTGAGGCGCGCAATGTCAACTCCCATGAACTGGGCGGCTACCTCGTTCTGCCGGATGGCCAGAAACGCGCGGCCAAGAGGCGACCTCACGATCCCGTCGGTGACCCCAAAGATCGTGAGGAAAACGGCGAAGATGAGATAGAACAGCTGGAATTCGGTCGCAAGTTCGAAGCCAAGCAATCTGGGAAACGGTATACCCTTTATCCCCAGGGCGCCTCCTGTTCCCTTCGTCCAGTTGAGCAATACAAGCTGAACTATCTCTCCGACCCCGATCGAGGCGATCGCCAAGTAAGCGCCCTTGAGGCGAAGGGTTGGCCGCCCGATTACGTATCCGAGGACCGCAGCCACAAGGCCTGACGCAGGCAACGCGGCCCAGAAAGACCATCCCAAACGGGTTGTCAACAGGGCAGAGGTGTAGGCTCCGACGGCCCAGAACGCAGCGTGGCCGATGGAGATCTGGCCGCAGTACCCTGTAAGGAGGTTTAAGCCTGTGGCAACGATCATGGTTATCATGGCGGCGTTGGCAAGATGGATGTAGTAGTTGTTGCGCAGGACTACTGGCACGAGGCACACAGCTCCGATGCCCAGCACCTGTCGCACTTCCTTGGAAGCTAACCTCGATGCTGCCATGAACTACCTCCTATCGCGTCTTTCTCCCCATGATACCGCCGGGCCTCCACAGGAGCACCGCGATGAGGATTACGAACGCCACAGCATCCCTGTACGCGGACACAACGCTCGCCGCCAGACTTTCGCTGACTCCCAGCACCAGCCCGCCGACGATGGCCCCGGGTATGGTGCCGAAGCCACCCAAAACAGCTGCAGCAAAGCCTTTGAGCCCTGCCAGAGCTCCCATCTCTGTGGTAACGAAGAACACCGGGGCGATAAGCACGCCCCCGAACCCTCCGAGGCCAGCGCTTATCGCTGATGCGAGCGAGTCCATACGAAAGACGTTGATTCCCATGAGGGCCGCGGCGTCGCGATTTTGCGCGGTAGCCCTCATGGCCTTGCCAGGTAGGGTAAGGGTGAAGAAAGCCTGAAGCAATGCGATGACCACGACGGCAATGCCGATAATCCACAGATAGTGGGGCATCAAGACGAGTTTACCGACGGTGATCGGCTTATCCCCAAAAACGGGCGGGAAGAGGAGCGCCTGAGATCCCCAGATAATCAACGCCAGCGCCCGCAGGGTTATGGAAATGCCGATCGTGGCAATTATCAGGTTCAGGACCGGGTAACGCCTCAAGGGGCGGAAGACCGTCCGCTCGATGATCATCCCCACGACAGCCACTCCGAGCCCAGCCAACAGGAAGGCAACCGAGAAGGGCAGACGCCACATCACGAACAGGGTCAAGCCAAAGGTGGCTCCCAGCATGAACATGTCTCCCTGTGCGAAGTTGATGAGCCTCAGAGCGTTATAGATGATCGTGAAGCCGAGTGCCATGAGAGCGTAGATGGAGCCCATGGCTACACCTGAAAGGATTATCTGCACGAGGTCAGATACACTGAACTGCACGAGACACACTCCTCGTCCGGTAGCACGATGCGGGCAGGTCTACCCGCGGGTCTACCCGTCACCCACCAGCCATGGCTGCAAGAACTGTTACCCTGTCTCCGTCCTTGAGCACTGTGTTCGGCCCATCAAGAACATTTACATTGACGTGGTTCACAACAACCAAGAGGCCCCTGAGCACCTCCGGCGGTCCGCTGTTCTCAGGGACGCTGTGACACTCTTCGAAAGTCTGGGGTAAGCGGTCCACGCTCCTGAGCCAGGCAACCACGTCCGCTACGGTCGCTCCCTCTTGGAAGTCTACCTCGGTGTTGAGCGGGCCTTTGGTGTAGCCGAACACGTTCACAGTAATCTTCACTTTGATTCCTCCGGGACGTTCGACCCCCGTTTCGACTCCCGTGACGTCCCCTTCAGCGCCTCATACCCTGCCTTGAGCAGTGCTGCTGTTTCAGCAACGCGGCGCCCGATGATCCGGCACGCCTTTAGACCCAGCTCAGTGTCGCGGAGAATCGAGTCGCGGTTGTTCTCACCCATAAGCCATCCCGGAGCGCCTATGTAACCTATGTGGCTGCCCCCGACGCAAACGAAGTTGTTTATGAGAAACCAGTGGATGATACTGGAGATCGTGTGCTCCTGGCCCCCGTGGCGGTCGAAGCCTACTGCGATCCCCGCGCCTACCGTCCTGCTCCAGTCTGGCGGCTTCTGGACTGCTTCCGAGAAGAACAGCCCTTTTAGCAGCGACGTGCACCTTTCCATGAAAGCTCTCGCCTGAGAGTTGATATTGAAGAAATAGACAGCGGCGCCCAGGATAACCCCGTCGGGCACCGGGTCGATGAGGGGTCTCACACACTCTTGCCAGTCATCCTGCACGACGCAATATCCTTTCCTGACGCACCCTCTGCAGTTGACACAGCCCGAGATCTTCTTATTCGCGAGCGAGACAAACTCAGTCGTCGTCCCCGGCACCTCCGCCGCAGCAGCAAGCGCCTCTTTGACCATAATGTCGGTATTTGCGTGACGGGGACTCCCGGAGACCCCAACTACTCGAATATCCATCTTGGGAACCTCCCTCTCTTACATCCGTTGCTTACCAGGCTCGCTGTAGAGGGCGGACGCGACCTCTTCCAACCCGAGACTGAGGAGCGTTGATGCCTTGGGCACTCCGGTCTCTCGGTCCCAGCCCCGAATGTCGTAGTATTCGTCCAGCATCGCCCCTAACTCTTCCTCCGAGTTCACGGCCTTAATGCCCCTGGAATTGGGAAGTTCCTCGTGCATCAAACGCCACGGGAGCCTGTCGTCCTTTCGCCCCGCCCCCTCGCGCGCGTTGAACGCGCGTTCCAGGTTAATGATGCGCCTCGCGGCTTCGTGCATCTCCTGTTCGTCTACTTCGAATCCTGTTGCCGCGGAGAGCATTTCCGCCATCATACCGGGGGTGATCGCGTAGGTAGACAGGGTTGCCCTGGAGCACAGCCCAAGGCTGTCTGTCATGGCAAAACACTCCTCGTGCCACGCCACAAGCTCGGGTTTGTGCTCCGTGATGACGGGGTTGGCGAACTTCACATCGCCGGTCAACTTTCTGACCAACTCGCGAGCTTCTGGGGAAAAGCCGAATTCCGCCATTGGCTGACCGTAAAGGTGGTCAGGTCCTCTGGGATTGGTTGCGAAGGCGAGAGCGTAAGCCTTGGCCATACGCGTCTCCACGCGGGATTGCTCCAGGCCCTTTGCCTCGACCGCCCACTTCCAGGAATCTCCTCCCACCCTTCGGGCCGCAGAACGAACTCCGTCAGCAAGAACATCGCCAAAGCCCTTCCGATGTGCGATCATCTCTATCAAGGCTAGGACTGCGTCTGCATCACCCCATGCCAGGCGAACATGACCACCCGATCCGTCGTCCACATGTTCGGGAACAACACCGCGCTCTGCCGATTCGAACGCCCATTGAATCACAGAGGCTGTGGAGATGGAGTCGAGGCCGAGAATGTTGCACAGTTCGTTGGCTCTCAGGTTGGCGTCCATGTCTTCCAAAAGACAGCCGGCACCAAATGCTGCCAGCGTCTCGTATTCCGGCCCACCTGCTTCCGACCCTGAGTATCTTGCGCGAGTCGCGGAGTACCTCTTGCAGGAGATCGGACACGCAAAGCAAGACTCGCGCCGAACGAGGTAGCCCCTATCAGTCAGGCACTGCCCGCTTATCTGGTAGGCGTTCTCCATGTACCCGCGCCGGAAGTTCTGGACGGGGAATGCTTCCATCTCATTGGTCCCAACCACGACCCCGGCTGTGCCGTACTGGCCGTAGAACTTGCATCTACCGGTTGCGGCGATCCGCTTGCGGGCTTCCTCCGAGACATCCCAGAACCTGCCAGGCTCCGCGACCTTTATCGGGGTACGGCCTCGCACGGCGATTGCCTTCAAGTTCTTTGCTCCCATCGCAGCTCCAAGCCCGCCCCGAGCTGCAGCGTGATAGTAGGTGCACATGATTCCAGCGACCTTGACCTTGTTCTCGCCGGATGGACCTATGCAAGCGATGTCCACGTCGGGCATGGCAAGCTGCTTGGCCATTTCGCGGCTCGTCTCGCGGACGTCAAGCCCCCAATACTGGGAGGCGTCTCCGAACTGGACCGCGGTATCCGTGACAAGCAGGTATGTCGGCTGAGAGGCTGCTCCGTGAACCACGAGGATGTCATATCCCGCAAACTTAAGCCCGGCCCCCCAGTGGCCGCCCATGCTCGACTTCATGAAGAGACCGGTTGCCGGGCTCTTACCTACGACCGTCGTTCTTCCTGCAGTAGGAGCGCATGTGCCGGTGAGGTGACCAGGTGCAAAGACCAGTACCGCCTCGGCTCCAAGCGGGTCGACACCTTTGCCCATATCACGGAAAAGGATATGCGAGGCCAGACCCCGGCCTCCCAGGAGCCTTGCAACGTCCGGAAGCGCGAATCTTTCTATGTACGTAGAGCGTTCTGAGAGGTCGACGTGTAGAACAGTAACACCACCATTGCTACTCATCGTCGGTCCTCCTCCGGTCGGGATTTCCTGGCCCCGCAAGACAGTCGCTCCCCCGCGCAACGTATCGCTCCAGACGGATCGCTCCAGTAGGACAGACATCTACACAGGCGGGTTCACCATTACAGAGGTCGCACTTCAAGGCCACGCCCTTATCGGAGTCAAAGGAAATGGAGCCATGCGAGCACGCCTCAAGGCATTCTCGGCAACCGATGCACTCGACCACATCAACGTAAACGGCGCCGGTCCCCGGAGAAGTCTTCAGAGCTCCAACCGGGCATGCATGAGCACACGGCGGGTCTTCGCAATGCTGGCACACGTTGGGAAAGGCCAGGCAAGTCTCGGGCGTCCTGTGAACCACGACTCGAGCGAGCCACGGAGCAAATTGCCCTTCGTGTTTGAGAGAACACGCCAACTCGCACTGCAAGCACCCTGTACACTTGGCCGGATCTGTAACCAACGCGCCTTCCATCGCATTTCCTCCCTCGCCGCCGTATGTCCTGCCCGACCATTGCCCCTCCGCCTGCCCGGTCGCCTGCGCGGCCGCCTCTGCCGGAGGCCGCCCCCGCTGAAGAATGTGCGGGCAAGTGCCGCGCAGGCGACACACGGACAACTTGCCCGCACATCCAGCACCGGCACCTCATTCCTTCTTATGAACTGTCCTACTTCTTAGGCTGTATCAGAACGGGCTTGCCGTCCTTGACCGTGAACAAAAGGGCCTCAGTCCCTCCGTCGCCGTTCTCGTTGATGGCGATCTTGCCTGTAATCCCATCCATCGTTACCCTCGACAACGCCTCGCGGATCTTCGCCTTATCTGTAACCGTGCCAGCTTCTTTCATGGCCTTGGCTAGCAGCATAACTGCATCGTAGCCACACGCCACGTTCATGTCCGCCACATATCCCTTTGCCTTCTTGAATCTCTCGATGAAATCGAGAGCTCTGGCGTCGGAACGCTGCGGATGCCAGCCACCGGTTATTCCGATGATGCCGTTAGCCGCGTCGCCCGCCAGCTCGTAGAAGTTCCCAATGGTGACGCCCGTCGAAACCATCACCTGGAACGGCAGGTTCATTGACCTGATCTGCCGGACGAGCTGGGCTCCTTCCGTGTAGTTGCCCCAGATGATCAGCGCCTCGGGGTTTGCGTTCTTTATGCTCATAAGCTGTGGGGTGAAATCCTTGGTCTCCTTGTTATACCCTTCAACTGCCACCGGTGACAGACCGTGGCCTTTCAGCCACTTCATCACAAGATCTCTGCCACCCTGGCCGTAGTCATTTGTGTCAAAGATTATAGCGAACCTTGTAAAACCGAGCTCGTTAACTCCGTAGTCGACGATCTTCTTCGTGAACACCTCGTCGGTGGCAGTCACTCTGAACACCCACGGATTCCCAGAGTGAGTGATGGCATACGCCACGCCGCTGGGCACAATGTGGGGTGTCTGAGCCCGTTTGATTATGTCCAGCACGGCCAGGACGCTCGGGCTGTTATTGCTTCCCATAGTAGCCACGACTTTGTCGCGGTAGAGAAGCTTATTCATGATATTGACCGTATTTGCAGGGATCCCCTCGTCATCCTCGAAGATGAACTCCAACTTGTAGCCCAGGATTCCCCCCGCTTCGTTGATCTCATCCGCCGCAAAGCGAATCCCGTCGTTCTGATGCTGCCCGGCAACCGCCATGGATCCTGAGAGCGGAGCAAACACACCGATCTTGACTACTTTCGGCTGTGCATGAACCGCCAAGGTTGTCGACGCAATAAGAAAAGCAAGACATAGGAGTAAACCAACTTTTTGCCTGAAAGACATGATGGCTATCCCTCCTTCTTAGCCGTTGCATGATTATTCCCTCACCTCGCATATATTCCCTCCGTGACAGCTGCACGAATAAAAGACGGGCCCATTGTGCATGGTGCACAGTGAGCCCGACGGGGCTAGCAATTCGATAGGATCCGCTGCAACTTGAGGGCAACGGACAGAGTGAGCAGGTGCTCCGAGTCCGCAAGGCCCTTTCCCAACAGTTCCTCGGCTTTCCTCAGGCGATACGCCAGAGTGTTCCTATGAATGAACAATTTACGCGCGGTCTTCAGTCGCGATCCGTTGCACGAGATGAGGGTCTCTAAAGTTTCTATCAACGGTACGGCGGTTTCCTCTTGATACTCCAGCAGGGGTCCCAGAACGCGTTTGCAGAAGCTATCGAGCAGTGGGCGCTCCACGCTCTCCAGAAGCAGGGCGTACAGGGCGACATCATTGATGTGGGCAAGCCCTCCCCCGCCGTAGAGCGCGCGAGAGATGCTTGCAGCGCTGCGCGCCTCTCGATAGGCTGATGGCACCTTCGTGATTTCCTTGCATACGCCTGAAACCCCTGCGGAAACGGTAAGTTTCGAGTCAACTCCGGCAATGGCGCGTTGCACGGCTCTAGCAGCAGATACGCCCTTTTGAGTAGAGCCCTCCGTAGCAGGGACGAGGCACACCAGGCTGTCGCCTCGCATAAGCACCGCGGACGCTTGCTCGTGGCCCGGTCCCAGTTGCAGGGCAATGGCTTGCTCGGCTGCACGCACCATGCGTTGCTTGACGGTTTGCGCAAAGTGCTCTCCCTCAGCGCGAACCGACTTCTCTTCGAAGTCGTCGACATGGGCGACAATCACGTAGAACGGTCGCCCGACTGGCCAGCCCAGTGCTCTCGCACGGCGTTCGGCCACTTCCTCCACCTGCACCGATCCATCGAGGAGATCATCGAAGAAATCCATCTCCAGGCGCTTACTGGCTTCCAGCACAGCCTGCTGCTTAGCGATTTCAAGAGCAACCGTTGTGCAGGCATGCTCCAGAGCGGTCAGTTCCATATCATTGAGCTGCTTGTTCTTCTCCGAGACGGCTATGTACCCCAGGACTTTTCGTTTCACACGCACCGGTTGGCAACAATACTCCCACGAAGAATCGCCTATCCGCGTCCGACCTTGCCCGTTCAGTTTGCTCAGGAACAGCCGTTGTTCAGCGGTAGGGACCACTTCAGGATCCCCAGCAGCAGCCACAACATAACATTGTGAAGTACCAGGCCTTACCAGAGGTACTCTCGCTTCGGTGTCGAATGTCCTAAGTAAGG
>JACIXY010000018.1:0-15450 GCA_014360195.1 Bacillota bacterium | reverse complement strand
AGCAGCCACAACGTTGAAATCGGAATCGTAAACCAGAATGCTCGCGTCGAGCAAGGAACTCAAAGTGGCGGCAATCGAACTGTATCCTTGCCCCTCAAGTTCGACACGAAGCAGCGCCCGGTGAACTGTTTCGGAGTACTCAAGGTAACGTGCCTGGCGGCTCAGAATGGCTTTCATCAACGGGTGGGTGATCTCGATGAACGGTATGTCCGCCGGGATCTCTATCAGCGGGACGCCCAGTTCATCGGCAACCTTCACCACGGCTTCAGGCAACTCGCCGATGAACCGCGCCGGCTTAATAACCAGCCCCGCCGCTTTGACCTCTGCCAGCGCCTCGATCAGGCGTGCCAGCGCGGGAATGTCGTCTTTGATGGCATAGGCCGTGGTTACGAGGAGTTCGTTCTTTCGCAACCATGGCCTTATATCGGGAACTTCCATAGTGTCTATGTGTTGAATGATGTTCCCCGCGTTTCTCGCGCCCGCGACCAACCGGCCGCGCCGCAGACCACCTATCTTGAGAGCTTCTGCGACTGTAATTGCCACTTACTCCACCTCGCTACGAAGACCTGAGGCGCCTGACCTCAAACGTGACTGGGTTCTGCCGATCCTGGCAGGTGCGGCAAGTTGCATCAGGGTCGTCCTCCCACGGAAAGCTACCCCCCACCATAAGCACGGATATCGCCGGTATAAGCGCCGCCATGGCGGTCATGCAAAGGCCGGAGGGGCTGGCCCCCTTTCGGATGTAGAACTTATCTCCAACCTTGTGCCCCAGGGCACAAGAGCCTTGTTGGTCCTTGACGGTGATAACCAGGTCGTAGATACTTCCCATTCTTGAACCCTCCCCACTTCCATCGGCGAATTACGCAGTATTGAGAATCCGGGAAAACGCTGCCTGAAGTGTGCGGGCGGGGCAACCGGCCCCGGGCCTTCTGCGCTAAGTGAGGGCGCAGAAGTGCTCCCGACTTTTGGGAGGGGTTGCCGGTGACTCAAAGAGAGGGTGCAACACCGGCAACCCGGTAACTAGTGAAAAACGGACAAGAGTTAACGCGCCCTTACTTAGGACATTCGACACCGAAGCGAGAGTACCTCTGGTAAGGCCTGGTACTTCACAATGTTATTTTGTGGCATGTCTCGACGGCAAGGGGGAAGGACTGGGTCCGCTCAAGTGCTGGTAGGAACCTGGTAGCCTATATCACAAGCCGAGCTTGTCCGTATTGTCTCCTGAAAGCTGGCGGCGCCAGCGGACCATCCCTACTCCGCGAAAGGGGTCAACCTTCTTCGTTGTCCCACTTTCTCACCATGACAGCGTTTATGGGCTGAGGGACGTGGTCCTTTCGGAAGATATGGTTTACCTCTTCCCGGGGGCAGTATTGGTCGTAGGTGCAGAGACCCTCTATCACCACAAGCTCGGTGAAGAGGCGCTCGGTCGTCTTGTCGCTTCCATGGCCATGGGAGACCTCCGTCGTCCGGGTTGCGATGTGCCCCTCGCCGGATGCGGCGATGGACCTTGCATCGGATGTCACGCGCATGTTGTCCTTGGCGGGGACGACGAAGCCGATGTGCATTTTGTCGAGCTCATACAGCGTGGGGCCGTCCAGGAAGCCCTTGTCGAAGAACCGGAAGGGCACAGACCAGGATGGGCGCCCTAGCTGACTACGGGGCCATCGGCTTGCGCCGGTAGTGACGGATGAGCCTACCCTCGAGCGCTGGCCCGCCATGAGCAACCACGTGATTCGGTGCATACAGGAGCCTACAGGAGGCAGGGCTCTGGCTTTCCCCCGGCAGGATGCGAGGGTCGGGCGGCGCCCCTACTTCACCCCATCCACCTGGAGCCGTTCCACCGCGCCGAGTTTGGCCTCAAAGGGGGCAACGTCTCCCACATCGAGTTGTCCGGCTCGGCTTCGACAGCCACCTGTTGACAGATTTGAGTGCGGGCGGCACTTGAGGAGATCGCTGCGGATCGCCAGTCCGCGCGCACCATCACCGCTGTTTCCCTCTACGAGCACCTCGAACCACCTTGCCGCCGAGGAGATCGACGCTGTCCGCAGGAAGGCCATCCTCAGAAGAGATATTACTCTGCGGATTCGCTTCGAGGAGACAAAGCCCCCGCCACAGGCTGTAGGCGAGGAATCCTGCGCCGCTTGCGAAGGCGGCGCCGGTCCGAGCCGCACCGGTCTCGGGGTCGATGCTCTCGCATGCGAGCCCGGAGTCCATTGGAGCTGAGGTGAGCAGTCTAATAGCCCGCTTCACGAGGGCGAGGTCGCACAGCCCGCTTGCGTCGCAAGCCGCGGCCTCGGCCAGGATCGCGCTGGCCGCGACTATGGGCCATGGATTCGGTGAGTGCGCCGAGCCCGGGCCTGCGAAGGGACCCTCGACGAAATAAGGATTGTGGCGCGAATGTATCCAGCGCCTGGTGTTCGCCAGGATGGACGCTTCTTCGCCGTCGCGGCAGCAGCGGTCATAATGGCCCAAAAGCTCAAGGCTCCCAGGCGGGTCGTCGTACAACTCGACTTCGGTGCGACATAACCCGCGGTATGACCCATTTGCTCTGGCGACTTCCGCGGCGCCGCCTCCTTCGTCGTCCCTGCCGTCGTTCCCGCACGCCTCACGCGGCCCAATATCCACGGCCCACGCATACATTGGACCAAACGGGCCATCCACCACGCAGTAGCGGCGGATTGCCTCACTCAGCGCCTCTGCCGCCTCGCGAAGCTCACGGGCCTGTCTCCTGAGGTCGTCGGAGGCCCACCTGTTGCTCGAGTCAACGCTGAGGCGCTCTAGCACGTCCGCCGCAACAAGCCATCCCCTCTTCACCAGCACGTTGTTGTAGGTCAAGAAAGGCAGTCTCACCGGGTCGTCCGAGGGGTCGAGGAAGGTACGGCAGAGGACAGGCTTTCCGTCAGCGGTGCGCATCGTCCATTTCTCGACCTCGGCCAGGACCCGCTTGATTCCCTCAAAAACCTGAGGTTCTCTGATGATGTCGAAGTCAGAGGTCCCACTGAGGTAGGTCCCGAGACCCACTAGGAAGGCCGCGGCTTCGTCAAGCTCGAACCCGGGGTAGAGCGCACGGCCGTCGATGTACTCCGCGTGGTCCCCCACGTGCCTGGTCCCAACAGAGAACGCACGGAGCAGTACCTCGCGTGCCCGGCCGCGGTCCACGAGCATTAGCCCCGGAAGCGACCACAGAAGCGCGTCGCGCGCCCAGAATGCGGCACTCACGTAGTAACGCGGGCTGCGGGAGGTGACCACCACGACCTCCTCCGAGTCCAGGGTCTTGCCTGTCGCAAAGAAGCGGCAGAAAAGCAGGTTTCTGTTGAGGACGGATTCCTCATGGGGCTTCCCCGGGACGCGAACCCGCCGCTCCGCAAGCCACCTCGACGTCCTCGCCTCAAGGGCCTGCCAGCCCAGCCGCCTCAAGTGCACGCTGGTAGTGCGGGCGCCATCGGCCTCCCTGTTAAAGGCAACGTAGAACGCCACGGTCGCGCGTTCGCCTGGTGCCAGGGTGACGTGTTTCGAGGCACAAATGGTGATGCCTGCGGTGCCCACAGAACCATTGCATCCGAGGCTCGCAGGCAGCGAGCCCGTACCCCCGGGGCCTGCACCAGCCTGCACCGGTGTACCGGCACACTCCTGCCCGCCTCTTGCAGTGTCACCGGTTGGACCTGTTATCTCCAGGTGATCGAAGTCTGCGGACGCGTTCAATGCCAGCGCGAATACCGGGAGAGGGCCCAGGGCCTCCGCGACGACGCTATGGGTCCATCGGTCGTACCTGCACGTACGAACGAGCGGAAGCTCGCGCGAGGTGAATACCCGGATGCCGGTGTAACCCCAGGCGAGATGCAGTCCAACTTCCGCCTCGATGCTCCCCGGCGCCTCTGGGCTCCGCTCTCCACGAGCACCCTCGCGCGCTTCGTCGCCCTCATGCCGCTTAATGTCGAGGTGTTGAAGCTCAAGTATGTAACAGAAGCCTTTTTCATCCGGCGGCGCAACTATGCGGGCGGAAAGCCTCCATTCGGCGCCTCCAGACCCGGGCCTCTTCCCGCCCGTCCAGGAGAAGGTCGGCATCCAGTCGCCCTCAAGGGTGAACTCCGGTAACGCAGCGGCAAGATCCACGGCGGTGCCGTCCCAGGCGAAGGCGGGCGCAATGAACGGGGTGGCCCTGTATTTGTCCCCCGGCCTGTCTCCACCGGTACAGCTATGGCTGCCGTCTCGGCTCCCTCTCACCTCGATCAGGCCGGCGCACCCGCCGTGCAGAAAAGTCACGCCGAACACCCGCCCACACCTGTCGATCTCGGGCAGTGACACGAAGTCGTTGCCGGTCACCGTCACGAACTTGTCTCCCGTTATCTCGTCCGGCACAGTCATCATCCGCGCTGAATCGTCTCGACGCTGCACGCTCATTCAACCAACCTCTTCAACTCGCATTCTATCCTTCCGCAAGTCCAACCAGTGTAAGTACCAGCGCGCACACGAGTGTTCTTGACGCAACACGACAAACCTGTGCCCTTGCCACAGTACCAGTTCCTTCCCCTGAAGATTATCTGGGTTAGGCCAACTTCACCCTTTCATCTCCCGCCCCTCACATTCCCCTCCCATGACACCCAGACCGTCAAATCGAGGTTCACCTGGCAGCCTGCCCGTTCTCACTTCCCTTCATGTTGACTTGTGCGACGCTCGCCCCGGGTCTGCCTCCTTCGCTCCGAGGAACCGCGAATGACGAGCTTCACATCCATTACCAGGTGTTTCCGTCGCAACGGCTTCCCCTCTATGAGGCTGAGAAGCATCTTCGTGGCACGCGACCCCACCTGATAGGCCGGCTGGCGCACGGTGGTAAGCGGCGGCTCGAAGTACTGGGCGTACTTGATGTCGTCGAACCCAACCACCGCTACGTCGTCTGGTATGCGAAATCCCATGTCCTTCAGGGCCTGCATGGCGCCCATCGCCATGGTGTCGCCGCCCACGAAGAGCGCTGTCGGCCTCGCGGGCCTCGACATGATTTCCCTGGCCGCAGCGTAACCTGAGGACCGCGTGAAATCGCCTTCAATGTAGAGATGTTCGTCGAATGGCACACCCGCTTTCCCGAGGGCATCTTTGACCGCTTTAAAGCGCTCGCGGCTGTCGAAGACCGTCAGCGGCCCGTTGATGAAACCGATCCGTCGGTGCCCTAACTCGAGAAGATACCTTATGGCTTCGGATGCGCCCCTGCGGTTGTCCACGACCACCGAGGGCACGTCCTCACCTGGGGCCTTGCCACCGACGAGCACAACCGGGACTGTGGCCGCGGCGACCTCAGCAAAGCAAGGGTCATCCACCTTTGGCGCCGCGAGTATGATGCCGTCCACCCGTCCGTCTCTGAACAGGTTGAGGTATGTGAGCTCTCGCTTAGGGTCGCGAGCCGAGCGGCAGAGGATCAGGTTGTAGTTCGTTGCAGTGGCGACTTCCTCGATTCCCTCAATCATTTCCGAGAACATCGGCGTTGATATGGTGGGAATGATCAGCGCAATCATGTTGGTGCGCCCAAGCTTCAACCCGCGCGCGATGGCGCTTGGCTGGTAGCCAAGCTCGCGCACGGCGGCCAGCACTCTCTCACGGGTTGTCTTGGCCACATAGCCGGTGCCGTTCAGCGTGTTCGAGACCGTGCACGGTGCGCCCCCGGCCAGTCTCGCCACGTCTTTGATCGTCGGCATACCATTATCGCCGTCCTTCTATGCGGTGTTCAGATGACCTCTCTATTGCCCTCCTTGCCATCTGCCATCGATGTGCTCCCCGGATGCACCTCCGCAATGACGCCTCTTTATGCCGCCCGTCGACATCGTTGCCGATGGTGCATGGTCTCAAGGAACACGGGTCTGCCAGGCGAAATGGCCACAGTGCATGATGCCGGTCGGCAACGGCGCTGAGCGCCGCAGGGGGAAAATCGTTTTTCTAAAATCGGTTTTGCAAAAACGTTTTTCTATGCGGCCGCCCGAATTCCTTCCGAACGTGTGGTCGCACCCCGAAAGAATTGAACCGGGTTTGCGCCGGATGGCAAACCTGGTTCGAGCCGCCGCACGGTAGCGATATCAGGCTTTGGTGGCAGCTCCACGGGCCGCCGCCGTCGTGGTGGCACTCGGGTGTGCTCATTTTGCTCGAAGCCAGGCCTGAAATGGTAGGGGCCGGTACTAACAATCTGCAGCCCTGTGCCCGCAACGGCAGGAGGATGCCGACCACAGAGCAGCGAGTAGCAGTCCCCAGAACACTCGTACGACGTGGCCACTCTTGTGCGTCCGCGAATCCGGCAAGGAGGCCTTGGCATGACCCACGAGACGGACTCTGTTATGCGCGAACACGCCTCCGGCGTCCGAATGCTGGTGATCAGCAGTTGTACCGGCCGGAAATCTGTTTCGCACGACCGGATGCTCACCATGGAGGACTTCCGTGACCCCGGTCGCTTGCGCGCTGGCATTGGCTGCTTCGGGCCCCGTTTATCGGACGTGTTGCCAGTCGTCGTGGAGCCACCGAGGACCAACGTCAAGTCGGAGCTTCGGGGCCGAGAGGGCTGTCCTCACAGCGGCACCTCCAAGAACCGCCATCTGAACTATCATCCCGAGAACAGGCGCTGTAGCAGGCAAGCGAGAGCACTTGATGAGGCTCGCCCAATCCCCCAAAATGCCCGGCTGGGAATTGTTACATGCGAAACATGGGCTACTGTCAACGCTGGAGTAGTTTTGACCCACTGGCGCGAGTTGCGTATGACTGCGTCTCCAGTGGGCCGAGCCGATTATTGGGTTTGACGAGGTGTTTTGGAGAGGGGTATAATTGGGCCTAACAAAGATTTACACCACTACCCTTTATCACCTGCATAAACGAGGGAAGAACCGGGAAAGGGAGAAGGAGATTTGGACAGGGGGCTACAGGGCAAGGTGGACGGGGCTTAGGTCGTTAACAGGACATCTCGGACTGGCGTTTGACAGCGATCTCCTCAAGTCGCGCCCGCGCTGAATTCGTCATGCGGCACAACTCCGGGGGTCAGAAACACTCGGGGCCTTTCAGCCGCACAGTCACGCTGGATGGCAACTGCTGGTGCAGGAGCTGCGTTGAAGGCAACTGGTGGCTGAAATCGCAGGGACAATCCGGTGAGACGGAAATCCTAAAGGCCAGGTGCCTTAGCGCGAAAGGACATTCCGGAGAGGTTCTCGACAGCAACAAGGAAGGGTGGTGTTTGGTCTGTGGTGAAGGAGGTATCTACGCAAGTTTTGCGTGCGCGCCGGCAGTGGGGGGCGAGAGCAGTGCTCGCGTGTCTTTGCTCAGTCGCCTTTGTCTGCATATCCGGCGCCATAGGGTCAGCTGCTTCCGCAGAGAGGTCGGGTACGGCCCTTGTCAATATCCAGGTCAGCGACGGCAAGGACTTTGCAGCGGTCCGGGCCATGATGGATGAGCTTGTCAAGAGGGGCATCACCGCTACGCTGTGGATGAGTAGGACCGAATACTCCCCCGAACAGTGCAGCTACCTCCGTATGTTGAGCCAGGCGGGGTACGAGATTGCGGTCAAGTCCGAGACTGACCTGCGTCCGCTAAGCTATGATGAGCAGCTCCGATTGTTCGGTGAGCTCGCTGCTGCGATAAAGCAGTGCACGGGGCGGAGCCCCAGTGGTTTCCGGGCTACACGCTTCAGCTGGAACGAGCACACAGTCGAAGTCGGGAGGAAACTGGGATTCTATTACTTCATGGGCAATATCGATGGTGACCCGCGTTTCGGGGATGTGCCGTATTTCTCTCGGGACGGCTTTCTTGGACTCCTGGGCGTTACGACAGCACGATATCCGGACGGCAGCACAGGGATACTCTGTGACTCTCCGGCTTCCAGGAACATGTCCCCCCAAGAGTTTCAGGACATATTGTTTGCCACGATAGACCAGCGGCTCGCCATCGGTAAGCCAATGGTATTCGAGTGGCATCCGGCCTCTACCAGCCGGCCTGAGGAGGGCAACCCGTGGTGGCAGGTGTTCATTAATTTCCTTGACTACCTGCAGAGCAAGGGCAGCGCCGTGAGGTTCACAACCGGCAGAGACCTCGTCCTGCAGTATGACACGTGCGATTGCTGAATGACGCGTCCGACTGCGGACCGAACGGTGAAGCCAGGCAAGAAGCCATGCAAAGCACAATGAGGTGGCTCCCTCGTGCTCCAGGAGCGCGACGAGAGAGCCACCTCGTCAGAGGTGAGCGGCTGACGCGCGGTCTTGCGCGGGACAAGCGGACAGCTTACTTCTTTCTGTAGTCCCGCCTGATCATGTCCTCGCGGATCAGCCCCTCCTTAACACCCCATGCCTGCCACTGGCCCTGGTGCTCGTTTATCTTCGCCCGGAGCTCTGGCTCGAGTACAAGGCGCAGACCCATCGCAGCCCCGATCTTGGCCATCTGGACAAGGGCCTTGTGGCCCTCGGGGCTAATCGTTATGGCTGCGTTCTCATGAGAGTGGCCCGCTACTGACGGGATACCCGCTGTGGCTGCTTGTATCGTTATGCCGGGCACGTTCACCGACGGCAACCCGCATTCGGCCCAACCACTGGGATCGCCTAGTTCCTCTGATATGGCGACCTTGTCCTCGGGGCCCGCATACTCGTTAACATAGTGCCACATCAGCGCCTGCAGCCACCCGTTTTCTATTCCGTTGGTGTATGTAGCGTAGTGCCTGATCTTGACATCAGTGAAGGTGGCCATGGCAGCGGCCTTGGCGATCGTATCTACCTGTTCAGCCTTCTTGGCCAGTGCCGTCGCTCCTGCCCTGTTCGCGTTCCTGATCCAGTGGTCAACCTGGACGTGCTGGTCGACCACGTTGGGAGCGTCGCCGGTCTTCGTTATGGCTCCCATGAACCTGAACTCGGGCTCCGAGTGCTCTCTTAGCATATCAACTGCGTCAAAGAAGAGCCTTGCTGCATCCAGGGCGTCCGCGCCTTGCCAGGCCCTCGTTCCATGCGCCGGCTTTCCGTAGAAATCGTACAGAACCGCCTCGATGAGCATGCAGCAGTTGCCAAGCCCGGCTTTGTTTCTCCTTGCTTTGGGCGTAGCCCCATGGCTCCTGATGAGGAAGTCGACTTCGTCGAACACCCCCGCCTTATACATGGCTGACTTGTCAGGAGGTGGGATTTCTTCTGCCGGCGTATGGATCACCCATACACTCCCGGGGATGTTGTTCTTCTCCATGACCTTGGCCAGCGCCACTCCTGACCCGATAGCAACCGGCCCTTGCATATTGTGCTGGCAACCATGAAAGGGAGCGGGAGTGGCACGCAAGGCGTCTGACTCGAGCATGAAGGCGATGACCGGATGCTCGGTCTTCCCCTTGTACTTCGCCACGAACGCCGTCGGCAGACCTCCGGCTCCGAACCTCTCCTGTATCACCTCGTTGTAGCCGTCTTCAAGACCTTCCACCCCGAACTTGACCTCGAAGCCCTGCTTTTTGAGTTCCTCGCCCATCATCCGTGACGCTTTGAATTCATTGTAGCCTGACTCGGGGTTGTGGTACATCCAGTCGTTCATCTCTATCAGGCGAGCGCTGTATGCGTCTATTTCCGCCTCGATCTGCCTACGCAAGGCAATGACCTCTGGAGCTTCTGGCGGGAGCATCTCCAGCGGTATCACTTCTGGTGGCTTCTCCGCCGCGGACCCCGCTGTCTCGCCCTTCGCCGGCGACCCAAAACCAAAAGCCACACAGGCGACCATCATCAAGAGTGCTGCTGCAATCCATTTCCTCTTCACAAGCATCCTACTCTCTCCTCTCTTCTTTCTTCAGTTTCGTCGTGTTACCGTGACACTTACCCCCTGGAGCCCGGCCTGCGATCGAACTTTGTTTTGGTGCACACCCCCTTTCTCCAGGATAATAAGAAGCCTCCCGCCCCCAGCAGCCTGAGATTCCTCGGGCTGCCAGGGACGGGAGGACAGCTTTCCCGTGGTACCACCCCGGTTCGCTGCAGCCTCGCGGCTGCAGCCTCGGTTTCATTGCCCTTTGGGCAAGAAACGCGCGGATAACAGGTGCTTCGCAACTTCGCGAGTACTGCAACCTGGCGAAGCCTACTTTTCCTGGGTCGTTGCGCTTCCCGGCGGGAGAGTGCTCGCGGGACGATGATTCCGGGCCGGGGCGCGTCTGCACCCGGGGGTTCGGCTTGCAGCTCAGGGGCGAGTTCGGCAGGTCCTGAGCGCCGGCTTCCACCAGCCGCCGGCTCTCTCCGACCCTCGGACCGGTCTACTACTCCCCTTCATCGCGTTTAGAGCGTCCTGATGGTGTCTTGTCATATAAGCAAGTATGGCAGGTGTGCTGGTCAGCGGGCCTAGAAGCCTGCTGCAAAACGAGCCCTGCCGTTCACATCGGCCAACCCTCATGTCTCTACGCTGCGGAGCTAAGCCCCTGACGGCGTTGCCGTCGGTCCCAAGCGCGCTTTTAGAGCACTCTTCTTGTGGCCCGTGGGCATATAGCCGCGACCTGTTGCGTCGCTATGGGCGGTGCGCGCAAACCGGAGTCAGGTTTGCCACCGGAACCGGCCCTGGATACAACCAGCCAGCACCAGGGCTACCTCTCGCGCTCCAGCACTGGGTCTGTGTCCGATATGATACCAGCACCCGCCCTGCTATGTCAAGGAAAATCGATGAGAATGTGTCGTCGGTCTGTGATAATGTCACCCTGTAAGCGGTCTGAGAAAATGTCACCCCCCTGTCGTCGGTCTGTGATAATGCTCGCTCGGTTTCCGATATAGGCTTCCACTCGTCTGCCATAGCTGCCCAATCTCGAACTTGCAAGATACGTATGCGCTTTATGGCACAGCGTCCGGCCAAGCTTGGCGGGCGTAAAGCCGTTGTTCTGGTTTCGAACTTGGCTAACTATAGTCACCGACCACACCGAATCCCCTAGCGTTACCGTCATGATCTACCACGGAATGTTATTGTCAGTTCCCAGCCATTCCTAGAGGTGCTTTCGCTCCGATGCAAGAAGTCCGCTCCAAAAACCGCCTCGCTCTTCAGTGAACAGGACTCTAACGAGGGCTGCCCATCAAGGCGTACGGGACGCTCTGATAGGTTCAGGAGGCGTTCTGGAGAGGACTTCTAGAGTCGCTTGCTCGTTCTAAGCCAAGCGGGTGAGTCCAGGGTTTGGTAAACCCAGCGGACCCACCGGTGTCCATCAGGTTCGGGCTGCGTATCAATTGTGGCAACTTAAGACCTGGCGGAGTAAACCCCACCGAGTCTCCGTGCGGGTTTAGACTTCTGCTCCCGCACCATGCTACTCTTGCCTAGAACCAGCGGACCTGAGGCCGACGGTACCACCATCCTACTAATCTGCTAATCACCACAATGAGTCCGCACCCGAGCGCCATCCAGCCGAAGGTGGCCAATGCGCCGACCCTGGCAGCAAACGACGACAGGAAGATCATCAGCGGTATCATGGTCGGGGACGTCAGAAACATCTTTATGGCAAAGGCATCGCCTGCATCCGTCTTCAGGCCCGGGTCCACCATCCTCAGCAGTAGCAAAGCCTCGGATGTCGAACCCGTCGCCTGTCCAAACTCGGCGAGCGCCTTTTCGAACCAGGCGCCAGGCAGCATCCTGGGAGCAAGCCACATAACCCAGAAGAGATTCCATGCCAACCCGAGGACCAGCATGCCTATCAACGGCACGGCGTAGGTAATTACAACTCTCAGGGAAACGGAAGCTAGAGCTGCAACAATCAAGAGGTCGAGCGCCAGGCCCTGAATGGAGACGATGCTGGCTCTGTCAACGTAAGTGTCAAGCCGGAGCCACTGAAGGATAACTTGTATTACCAGGCCTAGCACCAGCGAGTAAGTGAACAGCGGCACCTTTCCGAGCGGTGAGCAGAGTACGGAAAGCCCTTTTCTTAATCCGAGGCCCGCAAGTATGGCAAGGCCCACCCAGGCCAGGGAATACGCCATCCCGCTCAGGGCTTCCTGGTCCACGACCGAGGCGCCCAGAGAAGGCCTGTGCTTCGGACTCAGGAAGGTGCTGCCGACCTTGATCTCATCCACGGAAGTCCCCTGGCTGAAGCCGTGCCTCACACCGTAATTGGCCAGTATCATTCCCACAACCACCGCAAGCACGAGGCCTGCTATAGCCGCGACCTCACCCACCGCGGCGGCCTCGTGGGCAGACCAACCCAACTGTTCGTACATCTTCCCCAGAGCCGTGGGAATCCCGGGACCGCCCTGGAAGGCCCAGATCAACTGAAACCCGAAGCCCGTATGTAGAGAGTATCCCAGCAGGCCGAAAGCTAGCACTGCCAGCATGCCGATTCCTACCTGCGCAAGGTTACACAACACGGCAAACAGGGTCTGCGCTCCGGCCATCGCGCCGAACTCGGATGCGCGCGGCACTTTCCTGCCCAGGAACATTCCAGCGAACACGAAGTTTGTGAGAGCAGCAGAGTAGCCTGCAAACAGCTTCTGGTTCATCGGCATCAAGCCGAGCACTTCGGGACCGAGTATGAAGCCCACTATGCCACCGATAACTGCTGCGGGCATCAGCCACTTCGCAAGGACTGTCACCCGACTACGGATCAAGGTGCCCACGAGCAAGAGTGTCGCCAGGACGCACACGTCGATTACTATCTGTTCCGGTGTAAGGTTCATGTTCGATTCACCTCCATAGGGTTCAGTTGATTGGCTTACTGATCTTCTCCGTTCTTACTGTGCCTTTGCGTGTTTCTCCGACGAGTAGCCGCGGGTGCGGCCTCGTGCCCGACACTCGAGTTACGCGCGACACGGTTACTTTCAGTTCACCTGAGTCCCGCCAGGTTTGAAGAAGTCGTCCAGAATCTCTCCGTTCTTACATACGAGCTTACCTCCTTTCATGACGGCCTTCACTTTTCGCAGCGCCGCGATGTTTTTCAGAGGATCGCCTTCCAGGACTACCAGGTCAGCCAGTTTTCCGCTCTCAAGTGTTCCCACCCGGTCGTCAATTCCGAGACACTCTGCCGCTGTCTTCGTCGCGGCCACAAGCGCTTTCATGGGGTCCATTCCGTACTTGACCATCAACTCGATCTCCTGGGCGTTGTCGCCGTGGTAATTGTACGGAGAACCCGCGTCTGTTCCGGCCACCACCTTTACTCCGAAGCTGAGAGCCATTTTGAAGCTCTCCACGGCTCTATCGCGAGCTGCCAGGGACTTGGCAACTACATACTTTGGCAGCTTGTCGCTGATTTCATCTCGCACCATCGTCGCTCCGGCACTCAGTGTCGGAACGTAATACGTGCCGGCTTTGGCCATCATTTCGCAGGCTTCCTCGTCCAGATAGAACCCGTGCTCTATTGAATCTACCCCGGCTCTCACACATGCCTTGATGCCGGCCGTCCCCTGGGCGTGAGCGGCCACGCGCTTTCCTAACCGGTGGGCCTCCTCAACGGCTACCTCTATTTCGTCCATGGACATATGTTGAACACCTGGCTTGCTTCCTTCCGACATTACCCCGCCGGTTACGAGCAGTTTCACCAGATCTGCGCCTGCCTTCATCTGGATGCGGGCTGCCTTGCGCACTTCGTCCGGACCATCCACAATTACTCCGCCAAGGCCTTCTTCATAGCTGATGCCAGGAGCAACCCAGATGTCAGCGTGTCCCCCCGTGACCGTGATGTTTTGGCCGGCGACTATCAGCCGCGGAGCCACGATGAGGCCCTCGTCGGAAGCCTTCTTGAGAGCAATGTCCAGGAATCCCTTTTCCCCCATGACCCGCAGGGTAGTGAACCCTGCCCGCAAGTCCTTCTGGATGTTTCGGAGCGAAACCAGCGTTCTGTACGGAGCAGTCTGTTGAAACACGATATCCCAGTAATTCGGCTCACCGTTGAAGCTGGTGTGCACGTGCGCATCGATAAGTCCCGGTAGTATCGTGCACCCCGGAAATGATAGCCTCTCAATTCGGCCTTCCTGGGCAAGAGACGCCATCTCCTCACGGCGACCAACAGACCCTATCCTTTCTCCGTCTACTACTATGAGACCGTTTGCGATCACATTTCGGCCTGTTCCATCGACAACCTGTGATGCCTCGATCACTAGCATGGCTATCCCCCCAAGCAAGAATAATGCTCTTGTCCCTATCACCAGGAAGGTGGGCATACCACCCACACCATGACAGCGGTTTCACCTCCTACGTTCTCGAACCGGTGGGGCTCGGTGGACTTGAAATACATGCTATCTCCGGGGCCGAGCACGTAGACGTCCTGGCCCACCGTTACTCGGAGCGCGCCCTTGAGGAGTATCCCGAACTCCTCCCCCTCGTGGCTATAGAGCTCGTCACCTGAGGATCCCCCGACTTCTACTTCAGTCCACATGGGCTCCATAGCGCGCGGCTCCATGGCTGCAAGGAGGTACTGCCGTACTGACCTGTTCCCGGAGACCAGAGCCTTGCGTTCGTGGCTTCTGACCAGCACTTCCGAGCGCGGTGTCGGCTCCTCCTCGGTCTCGTCGAAGAGCGCGCTTAACTTGATGCCTAGCGAGTCTGTAAGCTTGCGCAACGAGCTTATGGAGGGGTTCACCTCATCCCGCTCTATTTGGGCTATGTAGCTCAGGGAGAGACCTGATAGCTGGGAAACCTCGCGCAGTGTAAGCCCTTTGGCGGTCCTGATCGCTCTAAGACGTTCTCCCATCTTCATGGGACTTCCCTCCCACAAACATAAGACATGCGGTGACCTTCCTTCGGCCCTCTCGCAGCCGGCTAGGTATTAACTTGCTCAATTCGACGTTAGCGACACAATTCCTGCTCAAATTTGTAATGACATCGCAGTCTTGCAGACTGCTTAAGAGGCAAGAGACGCTGCGGCTAACTATAGGTAACTGAGTTCGAAACCACAACAGCGGCTTTGCGCATACCGTGCTTGGCCGGGTGCTGTGCCGTCGGGCGCAGACGCACGTGCAAGTTCGAGCTTGGGCACCTATGGTAAACGCTATCGCGAGGGATCTTCACACGCTACTCGATGAATCAGTCAAGGGTCGGGTGGAACTCGTTCTTACCAAACAACCTGTCGCGTGGCCTGGCAAGGGTACAGCTTCCAGATTAGCCATGTCTTTCGATCCCAACGTGGAAATCCAGTTCCCGCCGACACCTTCGATGTCCCGCCGTGGAGCAAGGGGCATTCTCCTAGCGAAGAGCGACGCACCCCAAGCAGGGCGCGCTTCGCCAAAATCCGGCCTGTCGGGCGGGTGGCCGGATCTTGACACCCCTCGTGCAACACCGGCAACCCGGCAACTACTGGAAGAGGGGCGAGAACTAACGCACCCTTACTTAGAGCTGGAGCTGGAGCGGTGGCGGGAGCGGCAGCTATCCCGTCAGCGCGGTTCGGCAGGGCTTGCCCGTGGAGGAAGGCTCAGTCGGCGCCGGGACGGGCGCGTGCTGCATGGGCTGGAAGGGCGGGATAGGCACGGCGTCGCGCGTGCTGCCCGAGCGGCGGGGTGGATACACAGTGGGGGCGCTCGTCCT
>JACIXY010000017.1 GCA_014360195.1 Bacillota bacterium | reverse complement strand
TAGCTGACTGACTGACTGACTGGCTGGCTGGCACATGCCCGCTTATAAACACGCAATATCAAACTTGAAGGCAAGTCATGGACGACGTCATCAATGACGACATCATCAATGACGACATCATCAATGCGCCTACGGCAGCCTGCTGCACTAGCCTGTAAACGCGCAACAGCGAACTCAAACCTTCGGCGGGTGCACGGCACGGTGCGCCCGACTGCGCACTCATGTAGCCGCACGCTCGTTCAAGTTTGAGGTTGGGCATCTGTAGGTGTGGAGATAGACCCGGCATTCCAGGACGAACTTCAATCCCTTGAGGCTGACATAGCCCGGTACGGCCAGGGGGAACCTGTAAGTCGCGAGGAATTGTCGCGCCGCATCAGGAGGCTTTGCGAATGGGCTGAGGAGATACGCCGTGCCATGCTTGGAATCTCCGAGGAGGGCTAGCGCCGATTCTGGGGCAGCCCTGTCACTGGTCACTGCCGTCGACCGGGTCTAGCTGGCAATCGACAGAGGTGAAGACGATACCGTGGTGATTCGTTTTCCCGACGGCATTGACGCCCCCTCGAGGTGCAAGGATTCTTACTTCAACGAGGTGACGAAGGGTCGAAGGGATGTGGAGGGCCGAGTATAAGAAAACCGCACTCTACTCTCATCGAATTCCACGCCCGTTCTTCCCTAACGCACGGAGTTGGAGCACCACCAGGGGCACGAGGCCCAGCACAAAGCCCAGTACGCTCAGGATGACTACGAACGGTATTGCGCGAGTTCTAAGGCTCTCACTGAGCGACCTCATCCAGATAGGCACGACCGCAGATTCGCCGTACGCCCCGACATAGTAGAGGGCCCTCGCGTAAGCCCCCATGGCGTAGAAGCGGGCAAGCGCGACAGCCCCGAAGGCGAAACCACCAGAAACTGCAACACTCCCCACTGAGGCAACCACACTCGCTGCCACGGCTCCGAGTGCTGCCAGAAGCCCAACGGCCACGGCACCGAACGCGAGTATGCCCGCCGCAAATGCGCCTACCGCAATCACGCCGACGGATACCGGACCCATCGCCACAACTCCGATGGCGGTGTCGCCGACCGCGATGATCCCCTTCGCCACGTTCCTCTCGCCGGATTCGTTGTACCCTGTGGCGATGTGCACAAGCGGCCAGCCGCCGACCCGCGCCGTGGATTTCACGTTAAAGTCCCGGACGTGCTGGGCGTACGCGATGGCGTTCAGGAATCCCATCTTTTCGTAGTCGTCCTCGTAGGTCTCCATGATCTCGGCGGCGATCTTCCGTGGGTGCCCCATGTCTTTCAGCACTTCGTCGACGGGCTTTTTCTGGACGGCCTCAGCTATGTGTGACCGAAGGTCGTCGGCAACGCGCCGCCTGTACTCATCCTTGAGATAGAGGTGCCGCAGTACCCCGCGGATGTATTGCTCGACCCGCCCGGTTTCATCCATCTTTTGAGCCCCCTTCGATCAAAGCCGTGACGAGGCGCACGTAATCGTGCCACTCCTTACGGAGCTGAGCCAGACGCTTCTTTCCTTCAAGCGTAATTCGGTAGTACTTGCGAGGGACCCCTCGACCTTCAGGGTGATACCAGACGCTTTCGATGGCTCCGGCATCCTCAAGACGGTAAAGGACCGGGTAGAGCGAGCCCTCTTTGAGCTCGATCCCCCCTTTGGTCTGTTGCTTGATGGTGTTTATGATCGAGTAACCGTAAGACCTTTGCCTTGCGATGATACTTAGCACAATGAGCTCGAGAGTTCCTCGCAGAAGTTCCTTGTCTGGACCGGTCATGACAGCCTCCGCACGCTACATCTCCCCCTGCTTATATACCTAGCGTGCCTAGGCATATAATATACCGAAGGACGGTAACTGTCAATCGGGAACTCGTCGTAAGGTCTACTTTGGATACTACGGCCTGGAGAACGGGGCGTACTTTCGCAATACTCGCGTCGAATGGTACGAAAGCGTCAGCGCCTGCGACGAGCGCCGCCGCCCTCAGCGGGCTGCGGACGCCCAAGCTAACTCCAGAACCTCGCCCCCGGGTAGATGAGGTCTGGTTTGCCGATGTCGCGTGCGGCGAGTACCGCATCCACAGCGGTGCCGCAGCGCCGGACTTGCACGCACCTCGCGCAGTGGGGGCGGCCCCCGGCTCACACCCGGGGGACGCGAGTGCGATGCAACGCACAGGCTTGTCCGAAGCTATCGCTCGCCCGTAAGAAGGACGACGGGGAATTCGCGGAACGCGTCCGCGAGGCGGAGGAGGTTTGCGGCAGCGGCCGCCTGTGCTTGCCGTGGGGTGCCGTCAGGAGCGTTGGCCTCGGCGCTCGGCCCGGGGAGTATCTCGCCGGTCAGAACGTTGCGCCACTCAGTCGGAGCACCATCGGGCAGCACGAGGGCAGTTTCTCCCCATGTCGCTTCCCCAAGAGGAGGCCGGAGCGGAGGCAGACCGGACTTGAGGCCTCCCCATACGTCGGACTGAGGCTGCGGCTGCCGCTGTGGCTGAGGTTGGGACGGGAGTCGGGACGCCGGCAGCGGTCGCAATTGCAGTCGCGGATGTCGATACGATTGCTGTCGGGAGCCTGCTTGCTCTTGAGGTTGCGGTTGCGGTTGCGGTTGGGGTTCCAGTTGTGGTTGTGGCTGCGGTTGAGGTTGAGGTTGAGGTTGAGGCTCCGGTCCTCGACCTCCCGGCCAGCCGCAATGGGCCGGAATCCCGCCGCCGCTCCCCTGGTGGCCGCATGCCCCCCGCACGCCCCGCCCGCCCTCGGCCTGAAGCCGGGCAACGAGCCGCGGCACAGCCACGATGGCCCACAAGCCCCCAAGCCGCCGCGCGAAGGCGCACACGTGGTCGCGCCGGGGACCCACGGCGTCCAGCGGGACGTACTCGCCGGACTCGAAGAGTTCCCGGTGATCTCGCCGGTAGTGCAGGGCTTTGTACGTCACGTACAGCTTTATGCGACCGTCCTCCCAGGAAGAGAGAAGCTCGCGGGCCAGGCTGCGCGGCCCGCCCATTGCCGCGCTCCCTGCCCTGCCCTCTGCCCCGCTCTTTGCCCCACTCTGTCCTTCGCGCTCTACTTCCCCCTCCCCCTCTCCCTCTCCCTCTCCCTCTCCTTCTCCTTCTCCTTCTCCTTCTCCTTCTCCCTCTCCCTCGCACTCTCCGTCCCGCTCTGCCTCGCGCGCTCTCTCCCGTCGCTGGAGCTCCGTCAGGAGAAGCGCCCGCCTCTCGAAATCCACCGGGCGCCGGTTGTCAGGGTCGACGAGGCTGAAGTTCCACAGCTCCGTGCCCTGGTAGAAATCGGGGATGCCTGGTGATGCGTTCTTGAGAAGCACCTGCGCCAGCGAGCCGAGCGCCCCGTAATACGCGACAAACCCCTGAAATCGCAGAAAGTCTTCGAGGAACATATTGTCCCCGGACGGCTCCAGGATGGACCTGACGAAGCCGACGAGCGCCTCCTCGTACTCAGGGTCCGGCGCGAGCCAACTCGTGTACACCTTCGCCTCCCGCGCCGCCTTGACGAGGTAAGCCTCGAGGCGCTCCCGGAATTCGGGCTCTTCCTCCTTCCTGAGCGGCCAGGCGCCGAGGAGGGTTTCGTACACCAGCATCTCGAAGTTGGGGTCCGGCACGGGTTCGCCGTTTGCAACCGCAAGCTTCGACATGTTCCACTCGTGCCACCGCTCCAGCCGCTCAGCCCACAGGTCGGGGATCTCCGAGAGCACGTTTATCCGCGCTCGCACGTCCTCACTGCGTTTCGTGTCGTGCGTGGACGTGGTGTTCATTGTATGCGGCCATCGCTCGCGCCTTGCCAGGTTGCGTCTGTGAAACTCGACGACGGACACCCCGGCGCTCTCAGGTTCCCCTCCCACCTCGTTTAGGGAGACCAGCCTGTTATAGATGTAGAGGGTGGTGTCCTCGAAGCCCTTGGCCATAATCGGGCCGGTGAACTGCTGCCAGCGCATGACAAACCGCAGCCATTCGTTGCGTTCCCGGGCTGCCATGTGTTCCGGGAACTCGAGCAACAGCACGCGCCGCACAAACTCCAGAGCCCTCGGCTCGGCCCGGCCCCTTCGCTCTGCGGCGGCGACGGCCTGTTCAACGTAGGCCCGGTCGCGCTCGGCCACTTCGAGACTCCGCGTGTAGGTCCTGTACACGGGCATGGCGGCGGTCACCTCCCGCAAGGCCTCCTCGATCTCGCTCAGTGAAAGGTCCCGCGCATACCGGTCCCTTTCGGCCAGGCGCAGCAGCTTCCACGCCAGCGACCGCATCTCCCCGGCAAATAGGTCGGCCATGACCCGGAGCTTCTGCTCGTAAACAAGCCCCTGGAAATCGAGATTCGACTCGGCCAGCCGCGCGTACAGCCTGTCCAGGCCCGACGCGCCGCGCACGTCCACAAAGAGCCCGTTCACCGTTCTCAGGAAATCGTAACCCGTGGTCCCGTGCACGGGCCATCCCTCGGGAAGCTCCTCGTCGCCTGTGAGGATCTTCTCCACCACAACGTAGAAGCCGCAACCCTCGCCGTCCTCGCCCTGATCCTGCAGCCACCCCTGGAGCCGGCGCAGGTAGGCCTCCGGGTCCCACAGCCCGTCCACGTGGTCGATCCTCAGCCCGGTAATCAGGCCCTCGCGGGCGAGGTCCACGATCAGGCGGTGGGTATCCTCAAATACTCGCCGGTCCTCGACCCGGACGCATACCAGGTCGCTGGTATCAAAGAACCTGCGGTAGTTGATCTCGTCGTTCGCAACCTTCCAGAAGGCCAGTCGGTAGGCCTGTTGCTCCAGGATGCGATGGAGGTGGTCGAAGCTGCGGGGATCGCCCTTCACCCCGTTCAGGGCAGAGAGGACGCCATGGATGCGCGCCCTGACGTCTACGTTTTCGTTGTAGAGGCGCCACAGCCGCGCCTCCCCTTCATCCCCGGGGGCGCACCTGGTCCCCCGGCGGACCCTTGCTGCAACCGTCTCCGCGGCCTTACCGCCAGCCTGCCCCCAGCCCTCCTCCAGCACGACCTGCTCTGCGGTCTTCCCGTTGGCACCCTCCCCGCCCTCCTCCGCCCCGCCCTGTGCCTCGAACTGCCCGAGGATGCCGCCAAAGATCTCCCTCTGCGACTGGTGGGAAAGGGGCAGGCGCTCCTCATGGTAACGGGCCTCAAGCCCGTCCTCGGTAAAGACCAGCCGGATCTCCTGGTTTTCGAGAACCTCGCCGTACGGGGCGGCAAGGATGGGCAGGAGCACCTTGTTCTTCAGCCCGGGCCTCAAGGGATGCCAGTCTATGTCGAAGTAGGTCGAATACGGCGAGTCTGCCCCGCGGCGAAGGACATCGGACCACCACGGGTTCTCTGAGCTTGCGGCCATGTGGTTGGGCACGATGTCGCAAAGGAGGCCCATGCCCCGCTCCCGCAACGCCCCCGCCAGCTCTCGAAGGCCATCCTCGCCCCCCAGCTCAGGGTTCACGCATCGCGGGTCCACCACGTCGTAGCCATGTGTGCTCCCTCGCCTGGCCGCGAAAACCGGAGACGCGTACAGGTCGGTGATCCCCAGGGCGTCCAGGTACAGCACGAGCCTCCGGGCATCGTCGAAGCGGAACCCGGGGGTGAACTGGATCCGGTATGTTGCGCTGGGTACTCTCACCGCGCGCATCCTATCACCTCCCCTACCCTCCACCGCCTTGCCCTTCACTGCCCTGTCCTGGCCTCCTCTGCTCTGTCTGCCCTGTCCTGGCCCTGTCCTGGCCTGTCTTGGGCTTCCCTGCCGTGTTCTGTCGTGTCGGCTGTTGAAGTCGCTTTCGCAGGCCGCCATCGTTTTCCCCGTTGCCTCTGCCCGCCGCAGGCGCCGCGGGTCGTTTCAAGTGCTGTCGTCCGCAGCAAGCGCAAGCTTGCGCGGACACTACCTTCCGCCGCAGGCACTACTTTCCGCCGCGCACCCGCAGTTGCTCGCCAAGGCTCTCGAACCGGTCCACCCACGCGCGCGCACCTTCGTCTCCCTGCTCCGCCTTCTCCCGCCGCCCCGGGCACACGGTCTGCAACATCTCGTAGTAATCGTTCTGCACCTTCCAGAGGCTCACCTCGAACGGGACGATGCGGGTAAGGCCGACCACCTCATCCAGGTCCTCTAGGCGTGAGAGATCCTCGGGCTCCGCTCGCAGCCTGGAGGATAGCTTTTCCGCCGTCTGCCTCAGCGAGAGACTGAGCGCCAGGTGGTCAAGGGATACCTCCCACATCTTCGCCTGGCTGAGAAGGTCTGCGACTCGCCCGGTATCAGGCTTCTCCTTCTCCAGTTCCCGGCGAAGGTCGGCGTTGAGGATGAGCTCGGCGGCTGCGTGAAGCGGCCTTGGGAGCGGGATATCAAGGGACTTCAGGAACCGCATGAGCAACGCCTGGTGCTCGTACACCTGCCGGTATACGTTTTCGATGTCCGATAGAGTAGACTTGAGGATGAGGTCGAGCACGGTCCGCTGCTTGTCTCGGAACATCTCCCTGAGCGAGTAGCTTATGCCGCCGAAGTGCTTGTCCAGGAGCCGGGTCACTTCGAACGGGTCTGACTTGTTGAACGCGTCCGTGAGGGCCTGGACCATTTCCTTGTAGGCTTCTTCGCCCCTATATGGCCTCACGGCCGCAAGCACGCTGTGCGCGCCCATGTAGAACGCGCCATAGGTGAGCGTCTCGGCAGCGCGGGTTATCTCGGAAGACACCCGGGCCCGCCCTATCAGCAGCTTTACCGCCCCCACCTCGAGCCTGTTCGAGTCCTCGCGGTCCACAGAAAACGAGAAGATCCGGGAATGGTCCCCGTAATCCTCGAAGAGAGAGCTGATGGCATAATGGGCCCCCACGTCCAGCAGGTCTACCATGGCAGGCCTGACGAACTTCTCGTACACGAGGGCGCCGTCGCGGTGCTCGGGAATGTTGCTCTTCGCTCTTGCCAGCATCTCAAGAAACCGGGGCTCGGGATCAAAGTCAAACAACTGCTTTGCAAGTTGGATAACGCGGCCCGCATACTGGATCACCTGGACTGTCTCGATCCCCGAGATCTCGTCAAAGAACCACCCGCAACTCGTGTACATGAGCATGGCGTGCCGCTGCAGCTCTAGCAGCATGAGCACCCTGACACGTTCCGCTTCACTCAGCTTGCGGACAGCGTGCTTTTCCAGAAAGCGCTCAAGGCTCTCGGCTGACCGGTCGAGGACCACGTCGATATAGTCGTTGCGCGCGTCCCATGGATCGTGCACGAACTGGCGCATGGCTTCTTCGTACCGCGGCGCCATCTCGTCCCGCAGCCAGTCCAGGGCGCGCCGGAGCGGGGCACGCCACGCCTGGTTCCACCCAGGATGGGTCCCGGAGTTGCACCCGCAGTTGTCGCGCCACCTTTCTATCCCGTGGACACAGCTCCACGAGCTGTTCTCGAGGATCTCCACCTCCCTCGTGGGAGGGTGCTTCTCCAGGTATTCCGCGTAATTGGTCAGCCTGGCAAGCCCGGTGGACTCGATGTAGTGAATGGCGTACGCAAGACCCATGTCCCCATATGGATGGTGATGGCCGTAAGTCTCCCCGTCGGTGGCCACGTGCACAATCTGCGGCCACGTGCGTGCGTCGACGAACGCACCGGCCAGGCGCTTGGCAAAGCGCTCCCCGTTGGTGGTGAGGTCCTCGAACGCGATGGCGCGGGAGATCGGGCCGTCATAGTAGAACACGCTGATGGTCCGGCCTGAAGGCAGTCGAACCAGATACGCCATGCTCGGGTCAATGCCCTTGCGCACCTTCTCCCATGGGCCGCCGCCAAGGTCGCGCACGCGCTTCGCCTGGTGGGGCGCGAGCACGGTGAACTTTATACCCTGGCCTGCCATGATGTCGAGGGTCTCCAGATCCACAGCGGTCTCAGGCAGCCACATGCCCTCCGGACGGCGCCCGAAGCGGAACTCGAAGTCCCTGATCCCCCAGACGACCTGCGCGTACTTATCGCGGGAGTTCGCAAGCGGCATGATGATGTGGTTGTAAACCTGGGCGAAGGCTGACCCGTGGCCGCCGAACTGGTTTCGGCTCTCGCGGTCTCCCTCGATGATCGCCTCATAGACGGCGGGCGCCCGCTTTCTCATCCAGTCGATGAGCGTGGGCCCGAAATTGAAACTGATTTTGCTGTAGTTGTTCTGGATCTTCACGATCCGCCCGTCCGCGCCGCGGATACGCGAGGCGGTGTTCGGTTCATAGCACTCGGCTGTGATCCGGGCGTTCCAGTCATGATACGGGTAGGCCGAGTCTTGAAGCTCCACGTCCTCGAGCCATGGGTTTTCGCGCGGCGGCTGGTAGAAGTGGCCGTGGATACAGATATACCGTTCCATACCTGTGGTCAATCCTCCCTCACGCGTCTGAACATGGCACAAGCCTCGGGGCCGAGAGTGAGGCACACCTCCCCTTGCGAGTGGACGGCAGCGGGGAGAGAGGACCCCCGCCCGAGCCACCGCTCCTCCTCCGTGTCCAGCACCTTGTTCCAGCGCCCGGGCGGAAACGGCACGGTAAGCGACGCATCGGACGTTCCAGGCGTTCCAGACGTTCCAGACGTTCCAGGCCTCCCGAACGAGAAGACGATACAAACCTCGTCACCGTGTTCCCGGCTCCAGCGCCTCACGAGCAACACGCCGCCCCGTGCCCCATCCTGTTGCCGTCCCTGCCCTCGCTCGAGCGCAACCACCTCCAGGTTCTCCCTGCTCAGATGCGACAGAGCCGGGACGGTCCGGCGAAGCCGAATGAGCTCCCGGTAGAACTCCAGAAGCACCCGGTGGCGCCCTGACCGCGACCGGCGCAAGTCGTGTTGCAGCCGCGAGCGCAGGAACGTCTCCGGGTCCTGTGGATCGGGGACCTCGCCCTTCCACCCGAACGCGGCGAACTCCTCGCGCCTGCCCTTGCGCACCGTTTCCGCCAGGTCCGGGTCCTGGTGGCTGGTGAAGTATTGAAAAGGGGCCGTCTCGCCGTACTCCTCCCCCATGAATAGCAACGGGATGTAAGGCGAAAGGATCACCGCCGCGGCGGCGAGCTTGAGTCCGTCGAACGAGACGAGGGTGGAGAGCCTTTCGCCGCGGGCGCGGTTGCCCACCTGGTCATGGTTCTGGGAGAAGACCACGAACCTCGGCGCCTCGACAAGGTGTGGGCGGCTGCCGTGGCTGCGCTTACGAAATCTCGAGTACTGTCCAGTGTACACGTAGCCCTCCCGAAAGGCCTTCGCAAGATCTGCTAAGGCGCCGAAATCCTGGTAGTATCCCTCCCGCTCCCCCGTGAGCAGGCAGTGGAGGGCGTGGTGAAAGTCGTCGCACCACTGGGCGTCCAGGCCGTATCCCCCTGCGGCGGGCGGCCGCACTATCCGCGGATCGTTGAGATCGCTTTCGGCGATCACGTACACGCGACGCCCGAGCCTGTCGGCGCGACGGTGCACCGCTGCGGCGAGTTCCTCCAGGAAGCGGACGGCCGACATATCGATGATGGCGTGAACTGCGTCGAGCCTCAGGCCGTCCACGTGGAAATCATCCACCCACTCGAGAGCGTTCTCGATGAAGTAGCGCCGCACCTCGTCGCTCCCGGGACCGTCGAAGTTCATGGCCTGCCCCCACGAGCTACGGTAGCGGTCCGTGAAGTAAGGTCCGAAGCGTCCGAGGTAGTTGCCCTCGGGGCCGAGGTGGTTGTACACCACATCGAGGATCACAGCGAGGCCCCGCCTGTGGCATTCGTTCACCAGGAGGCGGAGGCCATCCGGGCCGCCGTAGGAGTCGTGCACGGCGAAAGGGTACACTCCATCGTAACCCCAATTGCGGGTGCCCGAGAACTGGGCGACCGGCATGAGCTCGACGGCGTTTACGCCCAGGTCGCGCAGGTCGTCCAGGTGGAGTATGACCGCCTCGAACGTCCCCTCGGGCGTGAAGGTCCCCATGTGGAGTTCGTATATGACCAGCTCCTCCTGGGGAGGGGCCAGCCAGTTGCGGTCGGACCAGGAGAACGCGCCCGGGTCAACCACCCGCGAGGGGCCGTGCACGCCGCGGGGCTGATGGCGCGAGGCAGGGTCCGGGAGGTCCTCCTTCCCGTCGAGCCGGTAATAATACAGGCTCCCGGGTGCCACACCGCTCACCACCCCTCGATGGTAGCCCCTCTCGTCCCGGTCCAGGGGCACGAGCCGCCCGGCGTCCGCAGCGGGGCTGGGGTCGGCGGCGGGACCGACACTGGGACTGTGGCTGGGGCTAGCGCTGGCGCTGGTGCTGATGCTGGCGCTGGCGCTGGCGCTGGCGCTGGCGTTGGCACTGGCGTTGGGGCCGACGCTGGTGCTGGCGGCGGGGCCGCCGCCGACAGCGAGGCCGGCGGCGGGCCCAACGATGCGCACTGCGACGCTGCGTGCGAAGGGGGCCCACACGCAGAAGCCGCAAGTATCGTTTCCGAGATAGGTCGCCCCTAGCTTCAGGCTCGCGTAATCGCTCACGGCTCTCCCGCGTCTCCTCGCGGTCAAACCTCGCACGTATCACACGTGGTGGAAAGTCGCCTCTTGGTAAGATCTCCGGCTTTGCCCGGTTCTATCCATGTCCACGCGTCGCCATGTGACTCTGGGTCTGAGAGTTGCACGCCGTCATATGTCTCCACACAGCCTGGCAACGTTCTTGTTGACGCGGCACAGAAAGTGCTATACATTAGAGGCAATATATATGCGTGTTGGTTCCAGCATGGCACTCGATAGCGTCAAGGCTATAACGGAGGTAACAGCGGGAAGAGTGAACTTTGCTGCGCCAACACCGCCACGAAGCACCCGTTACCGGCTTCTTGGCTTCTTTACTACCTTCTCGAGACTGGCTGCAAGCAGTCTGACCAGAGGATCAACGCACGGTCGTCACCGCTCGGGCAAGAGAACTGAGGCCGCCGCTGCAAGGCGTCGAGTGCACGATAGAGCGCCTCGGCAGGAGAGTTATTGGTTATTGGTCAAGGAAATCCTTTCTCTAAGTGCCAAACTGATAGCGCATACACGAAGAACGACTGTCAGCCCGGAAGACAACGAGGAGGTACCCATATGCGCTACGTGGACGCAATTAGGATTGGCATCCTTGGATGCGGGACTGTTGGAGGCGGCGTGGTGCGCGTTCTGGCCGAAAACCAAGACGAAATTGCAAGGAAGCTGGGGGTCCCCATAGTAGTAAAGAAGGTCCTTGTCAAGAACCTCTCAAAGGAGCGTTCGATCGACCTGAATCCAAGAGTCCTGACCACAAATGCTGGTGAGATCCTTGACGATGACGAAATCGACGTCGTCGTGGAGGTCATAGGAGGTGTAAATCCTGCCAAACAATACGCGTTATCTGCTCTTGATGCGGGGAAGCATGTTGTGACCGCCAACAAGGAGCTCGTCGCAAAGCACGGGCGCGAGTTGTGGGAGGCGGCGGAGCGAACCCGAACAGCCTTTCGGTTCGAAGGCAGCGTGGCCGCGGGAATCCCCATCATCAAGGCACTTCACGAGTGCCTTGCCTCCAACCGTATCAGCGAGATCAGCGGCATAGTCAACGGCACGACGAATTACATTTTGACTAAAATGGCCCGAGAAGGCTGGGAGTTTGAGCAGGCGCTTGCTGATGCCCAACACAAAGGGTATGCCGAGAGTGATCCTTCGTCGGACATAGATGGGCTGGATGCTGCCTACAAGCTCGCGATCCTTGCCTCCGTCGGCTTCGGGGTTGAGGTGGCCCCAGGCCAGATTTACACCGAGGGCATTCGTAAAGTGTCCAAGACCGATATCCAGTATGCGAGAGAGCTCGGATACGAGATCAAGTTGCTCGCCATTGCAAAGTTAGATGGCGAAGGCCTGCAGGTCAGGGTCCACCCTACGTTTGTCCCCGCGTGGCATCCGCTTGCATCGGTCAACGATTCGTTTAACGCCATATTCGTGCGTGGAAACGCCGTTGGCAGCCTCATGTTTTACGGAAGAGGGGCAGGCGCAGGGCCGACGGCGAGCGCCGTGCTATCTGACATCATGGATGTGGCACGAGGTCTTTCGCACAACGGCCGCCACTACCGCCCCGAAGTCTTCAAGCCGTGGGGCGGGCGCCTTGATGTGCAGCGAATGGAAGAAATCGAAACCCGTTACTACGTCCGGCTACAGGTAGTGGACAGGCCCGGCGTGCTGGCAGTGATAGCAAAGGCTTTCGGAGACAACCACGTAAGCCTCGAATCAGTGATTCAGAAGGGCACCGGGTCACCGGTAGTCGGGCTCGTTTTCATAACACATCTTGTCAAAGAGAAAAACCTTCGCTCTGCGCTGGCGTGCATCCGCACGCTATCCGTCGTCAAGGAGATTGCCAGCGTTATTCGGGTCGAAACAGGCATCGAAGCTGACGTTCAACGGTATCCTCATGATTGAATGTGAGAGCATTCAGCAGCCACATGCCGATCACCCGGTTGCGCGCGGGCATTCGCCGCGGCTTACCCTTTCAGCCCCGACATCGAGATCCCCTGGACGAAATACCTCTGGAACAACAGGAAGATTATCAGCATCGGGATGATGTTGAAAAGCGACCCTGTCAGGACCAGATGCCAGAAGGTGTAATATTGGCCGCGCAGGTAGTTGAGGCCGAGGGCGAGGGTGAAGTTCTCAGGTGAATTGAGCACTATAAGCGGCCAGGTGAAGTCGTTCCACGTGCCCTGGAACGTGAAGATCGTGAGCGCCGCAAGCACAGGCCTGCACAGCGGCAGTACGACATGGACGTAGGTTCCGAAGCGTGAGCACCCGTCGATCTTCGCGGCCTCCTCGAGTTCCTTCGGGATCGCCTTGATGAACTGGACCATCAGGAATACGCCGAACACGCGCGCGACGTCGGGCAGGACAAGGCCTGCCAGCGAGTCCACGAGTCCCAGGCGGTGAACGATGATGTAGCGCGGAATGAGGGTGATCTGGCCTGGTATCATGAGCGTGCCGAGGGTGGCCAGGAATATTGCGTCGCGCCCCGGAAAGCGCAGGCGTGCAAACGCATAGCCCGCGAGCGAGCAGAAGAACACGTTCGTGACGACCGTGATCGCGGACGCGAGGGCGCTGTTCAAGAGCCATCTCGGAAAGAGCGGCGAGACGGTCCAGACCGCTCTGTAGTTGTCCAGGGTGAGCCTGGAGGGAATGAACGACGGAGGCCATTCCAGCACCTCAGAGAGGGTTTTAAAGGACGCGGATATGGTGAAAGCGAATGGGGCCAGGGTGACGATGGTGACGGCGATCGCGACCACGTATATCGCCACCA
Source organism: Bacillota bacterium (assembly GCA_014360195.1). Taxonomy (GTDB): domain Bacteria; phylum Bacillota; class SHA-98; order UBA4971; family UBA4971; genus UBA6256. Next base: position 52,780 of record JACIXY010000017.1, on the reverse strand, counting down.
CTCCGCCCTGGCGTGCAACTGCGTGCCACCTGCGTCTCGAGTGTGCTCCCATGAGCAACGCGCCTCCGGCAGCGGCCCCATCGCCTGAGGCCCGTACATTCAGCAGCATCATCCTCACTCCCATTCCGCCTGGACTTGGGTGTGGTTCAGTACTCGATCTTGATGTCGAGGTACTTCCTCTGAATGAGGGTCAGCACGAAGATCACCGCGAACAAGGCGAACGCCATGGCAGCGCCATAGCCGAACTTGAGATCGCCGAACGCCTCCGTGTACACGAGGTACACGATGGACATCGTGGACTTGAGCGGCCCGCCGCGCGTCATGATGTATACTTGGTCAAACACCTGCATGCAGCCGATGGTCCCCAGCACCACCACCAGGAATATGCTCGGCCTAAGCAGCGGCAGCGTTACGTGCCAGAAGGTCTGCCAGCCGCTCGCGCCATCGATCTTCGAGGCCTCATACACACTCGTGGGTATATCCTGTAACGCCGCAAGGAACACCACCATGAAATACGCCGAGGTCGTCCAGGTCACCAGCGTCATGATGGCAGGGAGCGCGGTGGACGGATTGCCCAGCCAGTCTATATTGGACGGAAGCCGCAGAAGCGACAGGATGTAGTTGATGATGCCCTGTTTGTAATAGAGCCACATGAAAATAAGAGAGCTGGCCACCGAGGACGTAATACATGGGACGTAGTAAGCTGAGCGGAAGAACCCCCGCAGCTTGAGTTTCTGGTTTGCCAGCACCGCGAGGGCTATCGCCACGGCCGTCTGGGTCGGCACTACGCCCGCAGTGTATACCGCGACGTTGCGGAGGGCGATTCGGAAGTCTGTGTTCGTAAGAAGCTTTCGGTAGTTCGCGAGGCCTACGAATTTCGGAGGACTGAAAAGGTCGTACTTATGAAAACTCAGGTAAAAAGCGTATACCGCCGCGAAGAAGATGAAGGTGCCTATCGTCACGAGGAACGGCGACACGAACAGATACCCGGTGATGGCCTCGGACACGCTTTCCTTCCGGAGGCCCGCCGCCATGCGCGACCACATGGTGCCGGGTCTTCCGCCGGGCGAGGCTCTCATCGCTGTCACCACCTCATCGAAGATGCAGGCCACAGGTAGCAACCCGCGCCTGTGGAGCGGTTACTTCCCGGGCGTTGCCCGGCCGGCCGATGCAAGCGATGTCAGCCGGCCGGCCGGGCGCCATGCGTTTGGCCACCACTCCGAGGCGTTACTCCGAAAGGATCCCGTCGATCTCCTTAACCGCGTCCTTCATCGCCTTTTCGGGCGACTCGTTCTTCAGGTACACCTTCTCAATCGCCTGGTTCAGCACGTTCATGATCTTCTCGCTGTGCTCGCCGAACTGCCACGGCACCGCGTAAGCATACCCCTTGAAGATGGCGGCCATGTTGGGGTTGTCCTTGAAGAACGGGTGGTCTCCGAGCGCGACTCTCGTGGGGAGCGCAAAGCCCGTCTCGAGGACCTTCTTCTGGTTCTCGTAGCCGGTCAGGTGTTCGACGAGGAGCCACGCTTCCTCGGGGTGCTTGCAGCTCGCCGCCACGCTGTAGGACACCGTGAAGTACACGTTGCCACGCCCGGCCGGTCCCTTCGGAAGCTCGCACACGCCGTACTCGACGTTGGCAAAGTTATTGTTCAGGTATGGAATAAGCCAGCCGCCCTCGAGTACCATTGCGACGCGCTCCTTGCCGAAAGCGTCGCCGCCCCAGCCGGCGCCAACCTCCGAGGGTATGACGGCCGACTTGTCCTTCGTCTTGAAGCTCGTGTAGAAATCAAGCGCCCTTATGCCCTCGGGCGACGCGAAGAGGCACTTCGTCCCCGTCTTGTCGACGAACTGGGCGCCGCTCTGCACGAGGAATGGGCGGAAGCGCGCAGCATCGACAGGCAGGCAGATCCCGTAGCGGTCCTTCGCCGGGTCCCCCACGACCTTCGTTAGCTTCTTCGCCACATCCCGCAGGGTGTCCCATGTCCAGTCCGGCGTCGGGTAAGGTATCTTCGCCTCATCGAACATCTTCTTGTTGTAGAACAGCCCGAGTGTGTTGAAGTCCTTCGGAATGCCGTAGGTCTTTCCGTTGTAGGTGAAGCCGTTCAAGAGGGTCTCGGCGAAGTCGGATCTCTTTGTGCCGGTCTTGGCCATGTACGGGTCGAGAGCGAGCAACATGCCGCGCTTCATCAGCGGCTCCGCCCAGAAGATGTCCACGTAGAAGACGTCCGGAGCGTTGCGGGCGGCAAGCATGGTCTTAATCTTCGTGGAGTAGTCCTCGACGATGGGCTCATACTTCACCTCTATGTCGGGGTACTTCTTCGCGAACACCTCCAGGGCATCCTTCACCAGTTGCTGCTCCTCGGGCGAGGCCTGCCAGCCCGAAAGCACGAGCGTAACTTTGCCGGCCGCCGCCGCGCCCGCGGCCAGGGTGATGAGCAGCACAGCACACAACACTATACCCGCAAACCTCTTCATTCCCGGTGTCCCTCCTTTTGAGTTAGTCGGAACAGGCTAATCCGGATTCGCGACCGTCCCTGTGGGTTGCCAGCCGCATGTGGCCCCGATTTGCACCCCCGTTCCTCTGGACTCCGTCCCGCCGTCCCGGCGCCCGCGCTCCGGTTTGCGGGCTACCCGGTCCGTGCTAATCTGACAGGACCACAGAACCACTCACCCGTGATCCTCTCCCCCGCAGGACCCTGAGAACTCCATGCGCACCCGAGTGCCGCGCCACGCCAGCGGCACGGACAGACGCCTCCAGTGGCCGGGCAGCCGCGGGTTGACGCTGAACGCGCCCTTCGCCCAGGGAGCGAGGCCGGCGGCCTCCGCGGGAGAGGGGCCTGAGCCGGAGGCACATTCCTCCGGTCTCCTGACACCGGGCACGCTCATGTCGGCCCGGACGCCCGCGAAGCCGTATACAACCGCCTGCCACAGGCCGCCCTGGGTTGCCATGTGCACGCCATTTGCCGCGTTGCCCATGGCGTCGGCGAGGTCGATCCGGGCGGCGCGCACGAAGTACCGCCAGGCCTTTTCACGCAGACCCAGCCTGCTGGCGATGGCGGAGTGAATGGCACAGCTTAGGGACGAGCCATGGTCCGTCCGCGGCTCGTAGTAGTCCCAGTTCGCCCGGAGGACGTCTTTCCACCGGTGTGCTCCTCGCCCCCGGCGGCCGCCGCCCCCACGTGGCAGTCGGTCCGCCAGCCCGCATCCGCGGGACTCCGCCTCGACAGCATCGTCGATGTCGCCCATGATGTTGTCCTCCAAGAGATAAAGCGCCATGAGCACGTCTGGCTGCTTCACCACCCTGGACATGGCGAGCGCCTCCGGACCAATGACGGCCTCCATGGGCCTGAACGTCGCCTCATCCGCCGGGATCTCCACGTCAGCAAGGTCGCTGAAACCGTCGAACTGCTCTATTGCGGGCTGAGCCCCTGCGCTTCCATGGGGCGCGGCAGACGCGCGCCCACACACGAGCCGCGCGGCAACGTCAGCCATATGGGCGAGTTCCTCGTGGCTAATACCGGTGGCGGAGGCAAGACGTGCCCACTCGGACGGGTGACGCGCTCTGAGGTAGTCGCATGTCGCGAGCGCGGCCCGGATATTCCAGCGCGCCATGGCGTTGGTATAAAAGTTGTTGTTCACGTCCTCGTGGTACTCATCGGGACCGATGACATGCAGGATCTCATACGCCTGCAGCGTCGAGTTGTAGGACGCGCGGCTTGCCCAAAACCGGCCGGTCTCGATGAGGATCTCCGCCCCCTTTTGCAGCAGGAACTCCTCATCGGCTGTGGCCATGCAGTATTGCCACACGGCATAGGCCACGTCGGCCGTGATGTGATGCTCGAGGTCGCCGCAGAGGATGCGCCTTCTCTCCCCGGTCACCGGATTGGGGTCGCCCCACGGGGGCGTGGTTTCTTCGCCTGTGTCGGCGCTCTCCCATGCGAACATGGCCCCGCGGTAGCCCTTCGAGGCGGCGTTCCTGCGGGCGGCCGGCAACGTGTGATACCTGTAGCCCAGGAGGTTACGGGCGATCTCAGGCAAGGTGAAGGTGAAGAACGGCACCACGAACGTCTCCGTGTCCCAAAAGACGTGGCCCTTGTAGCCCTCGCCGGATAGGCCGCGGGCGCCTATGCTCACGCGATCCGTATGGCGCGGCGCGGCCTGCACCATCTGGAATACGGCAAAGCGCATGGCCTTCTGGGCGAAGTCGTCACCTTCGATGACGATGTCGCAGCGGTCCCAGATGGCGTGCCACACCCTGCGGTGCTCCTCCAGGAGCCCCGCGAAGCGGCAGGCCGCGCCGCGCCGCGCCGCGCTCAGGGCAAGCGCAAGAGCAGCCGCCGCATCGCCCCGGATGCCGACCTCACCACCATCACCGGCGTCGCCGTTTTCCGCCCCGCCATCGCCGCTTTTCCCCTCACTGCCGCCTCCATTTCCCGGCACGCGGGCGCACGAGTTTGCCGGCATCTGGGCCCCGGCCGCTGCCCATGCGACGCAGCCACTGTCGCCTGCTCCCAGCGCATGCCCTTCCGGCTCCCGCGCCCCGTCTGGGCCGCAAGAGTTTCCTACCCCCCTAGCAAGAGCGGTTCCCCCGCTGGCAAGAGCGGCCGTTCTCTCTGCAGCGCCGGCCCCTCCCGCGACATTCGCCCCGCCTCCGGTAGTAGGGGCTCGCCCCCCACCGGTTGCACTATCGAGGGACGTTGCGAACCCCACGTATTTCTCGATAGTGACAGGCTCCCCCCGGCGGCAATGGATCCTCAGGGAAACCCCTGCGGTGGTTTCGCCGGCCGAGGACGCAGCCCCCGACGAGGCGCTGCCACCGGGTAAAGCGCTGTTACCGGGTGAGGCGCTGTCGCGAGGTAGTATGCCGCCGCCACGTAGGATACCGCCGCCAGGTAAGACCTCGGGGACCTGCGCCGCCCCTGGCGCTCCTGGCGCTCCTGGCTGTAATAACCCCCCATGGACCGCCTGCGGCCGCGCGCAGGAGCCTGCAGCCTCCCCAGCCTCGCCGTCTGCACCCCGTCCGGCCGCTCGGGCTATTGCAGCCGGAGAGCTGGGATACTGTGGGACGCGCCCGAGCACCGTGGCCTCGCCACCGGACACCGCCACGATCTGAGCCTCGGCTATGACCACGCCCGACGCCCGGGTGCGCGCCACGAGGTAACTCGCGTCCCCGTCCCACCCCCCCCCGATGACATCGAGGTGGACCGCCTTCGCGTTCGAGACACGTCCGTCAATGGCGGAATCCACGACGACCTCCAGGTCGTCATCCTCAGGTTCGATGGTGAGGCTCACCGCCGCCGCGTGGACGTCTGCCATGGACACCAGTCTGCGCCAGGTGAGGCGTACGGTCCGCCCTCGCGATCCCCGCCACCTCACCTTGCGCTCCAGGACGCCATCGCGCATGTCGAGCGTCCTTCTGAAACCCAGGACCTCGCCGGACGCCATGCTGAACTCCTCGCCATCTATGACGACGCGCATGCGCAGCCAGTTGGGCGCCACGACAAGCTCCGGCACCCCGCCCGGCGCGGCGTCGAACACCCCCGCGATGAAGGTCGCCGGGCTCGAAGCAGGGTGGCCCTCCTCGGGCGCTCCCCTCACGCCCAGATAACCGTTGCCCAGCGCACACACGGTCTCTCTATGCCCTGCCTTCAAGGGGTCGAACTCATCCTCAACGATGCTCCATTCGTGTCGCCCGCAGTCCAACTGGTTCCCTCCGTCCGCTGTATCCTTTGTTTCACGAGGCCGTTGATTCTCCCCAGTATCTACCTTCAAGCATCGTGCGGGGAGGGCGGTCGCTACAGGTCGCTACCAAGTCGCTACAAAGTCAGGTTAGGGGCGATCATGGTCGCGCGCGGACCAGCTCCGTCCTATAGGTTGTCTCGTGCCGACCACCTCGTCCTCCCGACCACCTCGTCCTCGTCGCCGCCCGCCGGACCGCCGGCGCCAGCGAGCTCCTCGAGACCAGCTGCCCCCGCCCACCTGCATCGCCGCCGCTTACCCACACCGCCTCTGCTCACCCGCACCGCCTCCGTGCTGACCCGCCGCCGCTCACCCACAGCGCCCCCCGCTCACCCGCACGGGCGCTGCTCACCCACAGCGCCGCCGCGCTCATTCCCCGTGGGGCCACTGGCAAGCCAAACCCGTTCCGGCATCGTATAGCCAGTAGTACAGAACCTCTTGTGACCACAATTGCTACATACCCGAGCCCGAGCGGAACACAACCTGATCGGACAGCAACAACTGAAACGTTGAAGTAAACCAGCCTTCGAGCACTCGTCCACGGCGACCCCGGGTTGCCACCACCGACATCATCGATATGTTCGCGAGCGACAAAGACCTGATTTCCAGGCAGCCCTGCGCGGTGGCCCGCGGCCGCTGTCGTAGACAGGATGAGAGACGTTCGCCGCCGGGTACTTCCAGGGCAGAGAGCACGGCAACCGGGAGCAGACCCATCGGATCAGACAGGGGGGAGCTTTAACGTTTCAGTATCTGGCCGTTCTCCAACACGTGACGCCTGCCCGGAGGCCACACTCCAGTTCCCGCCGCTCCTCACCAGTCCTCAGCAGCCCTCGCTAGTCCTCGCTAGTCTTCGCTAGTCTTCGCCAGTCCTCACCGGTCCTCACCCGGTTCACGCGGTCTCCGCACGCCGACGCGCCTCGCGCGAGTGCGCCTCGTCGCATCCACCTCATGTCCTTTGAATCAGCATGCTACCCCGATGCTCGGCCGCGCCCACCGGGTCGTGCCCACCCGACCGCGCACACCCGAAGGTCCCCGGTGCTCACTCAGGTCATCGTTTGTCCGGCCTTGCATCCGGCAGCGCCCATCAGGTTCGGGCGCCCGGACCTGCCCTCGCCGCTTGCTTCAAGTCAAGCGCGTTGCCCTACCCTACCCTGCTCTGCTCTGTTCTGCTTCAGGCGCCCCGGCACGGCGGCGGCGCTGTGGAGCTTCTCACGATAAGATTAGTTGCAAGGCGAAAACCTGGAGGAGGAAAAGCCATCCCCGACCGCCCTTCCTCCAGCCGCTGCAATACCATTCTCGCCGCCGTTGCACCGAGGTCGTATCGTGCTTGCCTCACCGTGGTAAGCGGCGGATCAACGTGCGCTGCGCTGGGGATGTCGTCAAACCCGACCACAGACACATCCTGGGGGACGCGCATCCCCATAGCCTTGAGCATCTGCATCAGGCCGATGGCCATGACATCGCTTGCCGCCACCACTCCCGTCGGCCGCATGTCCCGGGGCAGCGCCATGAAGTACTCAGCCGCCCGCGCGCCACTATCGCTGGAAAAGTCCCCTTCGAAAGTCAGAGCCGGGTCGTAAGCTATCCCCGCGTTCATGAGGGCGATCTTGTATCCTTCAAGCCGCTCCGCGCTCACCGTAGCGTGCGCGTGCCCGTTCAGCATGGCGATCCTCCTGTGCCCCAGCGAAAGGAGATGCTCGGTGGCGTTCTTGGCCCCGAGGACGTTGTCGGACGCCACGAACCCGATCCCGTCCTGGGGCGGCGCCACATCGATGAGCACGCAGGGGACGTCGAGATCCCCGAGGGACCCGTACTGTGGGTCGTCGGTCCGGAGCCCCATCATGATGACCCCGTCCACCTGCCGTTCCTTGCACTTTCCGACGTATGACGCCCCGTCACACCGCCCGCTGTTGGACGGCCCACCGACGCCGTAGAGCACGAGGTCGTAGCCGGCAGCGCTGACCGTGTCCATGACGCCCAAGATCACCTCGTACGCGAACGGGTCGCCGAACCCAGTTGCGCCCCTCCCCAGGACGAAAAGGCCGATGGTGTCGGTCTTCCTCGTAACAAGTCCCCGCGCGATCGCGTTGCGCCGATATCCCAGCTCCTGGGCCACGCGCTTGATTTTCGCGCGCGTCTCCTCACCGATATCGCGGTGATCGTTGAGCGCCCGCGAAACCGCCGTGGGGGAAACCCCTACGATCTTCGCGATGTCCTTAATCGTTACAGCCATAGAACCCGAAAACCTCCTGGGACCAGTTGGGAGCCCGGCCGCCTTAGACTGCACCGTACCATCTCAATCGCTCATACGAACCCCGGATGTCGACTTTAACGTTTCAGACCCTGGTTGGATATTTCTACGCTTCCCAGGCGAATCCTCCTTTGACTTCCAAAAATAGTTCTCACATCACCAGTTGATTATTGTATATTGACTATATATAGTGTAAATGATATGATCCAGTTGGAGGTCCTACCTATGCAGCTCAACATATACGTTCCTAAAGAGAAGGCCACCCTGATAAGAACGCTTGAGCAAACGGCCAAACTGACGGGTCGGCCCAAGAACGAGCTCATCATAGAGGCGCTTGAGCGGTATCTTCCTTCCACTGCCAAAGTCAGCCTTGGACAGTTCCACCTGGGCGAGGTAAGGGCAATGGAGCGGGCGACCCTTTACGAAGGAAGACTCAAGCCTTGATTCTCTTTGACACGAACGTTCTTGTATACGCAATTAACGCCGATGCGCCCCAGCATCGCACCTGCCGCGACTTGGTCGAGGGGGTCCAGGCCAGACAGGTGGATGGCGTGCTGGTGCCCCAGGTCCTCCTGGAGTTCTATGCTATCGTCACGGACCCACGGAGGGTTGCACGGCCTCTCGACCCCACCAACGCATGGACGCAGGTGGAGGCTCTGCGGACCATCTTCCCGGTCCGCGACGCAGGGTCGAAAGCCCTCGACCACCTCCGCGACCTGCTGAAGGACGGGAAGACAACAGGCGGCGACGTCTTCGATGCCTTCCTCGTCGCCCAAATGCGTGCCTGCAACATCTCGGCCATCTGCACCTGCAACATACGCGACTTTGCCAGATTCGGAGGAATCATGGTACATTCCCCCGAAGACCTGGCACGACGGTGACCGGGACAGCTGCAACCTTGAGTACGCTTCAGAGCCTGAGGGCTAACAGGCAAACAGAGAATGCGCCGGGACGGCGCCTGAGGAGGTCATTACTTGAAAGTGGCTTCGACACACAACGAGCTGGCATCGGTCCTTCGACGCATCGATCATCGCGGCTACAAAGCATACCAGGACATCCGCGGGCAGTACAGGTTTCCCGGGTTCGACCTCCACGTGGACCACGTCCAGGCCGACCCGTTCGCCCCGCCTAGCAGGTTCCGGGTCCGCGTCCCGCAGAACGTAGCGGGCTTTCCGGACTGGTCCCTCGCGACGCCCACCCGTCGCGTCGCGCTCTCCGACTTCCTCACCCGCCGCTTCAGCGCCCTCGCCGCCGCCCTCTCGCGCGGCCGGGGCCAGGGGGCGGCGGGGACCGGCAAGAGCGGGCGCATTTCCATGGCCCGCCCGGGCCAGGAGATCCTCGCCCGAAACTCCGTCCTCGTGGACGCCAACGTTGTGGAGGCACGGTTCACGGTGGGTCTGCCGGCCGCCGGGCGCACCATCCTCGGGAGCGCAGCCGAAGACCTCATCTGCGGGGCCGTCCCGAGGCTGGTCCGGGAGGCGCTGGTGTTCGCTTCCCTCTCCGCCACCGAGGCCGCCAGCCTTGAGCGGCACATCAAGACCGCCGAGGATGCCGACGCCCTTCGCGCCGCGCTGCCCGGCCTCGGGATCGTAGCGTTCGTGGCTAACGGCGCCATCCTTCCCCGCCGCAGCGGCGTGGACGAGCGCCCCCTCGACCGCGGCAACGTGGTGCCGTTCGCGTCCCCGCCGTCCCTCGAGGTGGAGGTCACCCTCCCCAATCGCGGCGCCGTGCGCGGCATGGGAATCCCCCGAGGCGTTACCCTCATCGTGGGCGGCGGGTATCACGGCAAGTCCACGCTCCTCCGCGCCATAGAGCGAGGCGTGTACAACCACATCCCGGGCGACGGCCGCGAGCTTGTGGTGACGTCCCCGCTCGCCGTCAAGATCCGCGCCGAGGACGGGCGCGCCGTGACCGAGGACGACATCAGCTTCTTCATCACGAACCTTCCCTTCGGCGCCGACACACGCCACTTCTCCACAGAGAACGCGAGCGGCAGCACCTCCCAGGCCGCAAACATCGTGGAGGCCATCGAGGCCGGAGCGAAGGTCCTGCTGGTCGATGAAGACACGTCGGCGACGAACTTCATGATCCGCGACCGCCGCATGCAGGCGCTGGTCGCCAAGGACCGGGAGCCCATCACCCCGTTCATCGACCGCGTGCGCAGCCTTGCGGAGGACGGCATCTCCACGGTGCTGGTCCTGGGCGGGTCAGGGGACTATCTCGACGTTGCGGACACCGTGATCATGATGGACGAGTACAGGCCCGTAGACGTGACCGCGCGCGCCCGCGAGGTTGCCGCGCGCTTCCCGACCGGGCGCAGGTTCGAGGGAGGCGACGAGCGCCTCCGCGTGGCGCGCAGAGTGCCGGTGTCGCTTGGGTTCGCGAGGGTCGGTGACCGTCGCTCCACGAAGACGAAGGCGCGCGGAACCGACGCCATCGTGCTCGGCCACGAAGAGATCGACCTTCGCAACGTGGAGCAGGTGGTAGACCCGGGGCAGACGAGGTTCATCGCGGACGCCCTCCGCTACCTGGAGGCGCGCCTCCTGGACGGCAAGGCGGCAATCCCGGAGCTTATCGAAAGGCTCGGGCGCGAAGTCGCGGCGCACGGGATGGACGTGGTGGCGCCATACATCCACGGCGACTACTGCCTCGCCCGGCCCATCGAGATCGCGGCCGCTCTGAACAGGTTGAGGACCATCGAGGTTAGAGCCGCTCGATAGAAGCGGCAGCGTGAGAAATGCGCGCAAGAAGACGGTGAGAAAGATGCGGCAGGTGGTCCACTGCGCATGGACCTTGCCGCGTCTTACTTCGCGTTCCGGGGCTATTCACGGTAGCAAGCACAGTGGCGATGCAGAAACACCTCTCAGTTTGGGACAGGTCGCCAGTGACTCAAAGAAAGAGTGCAACATCGGCAGCCCACCAGATCATAGGAACCCAGGAGGACCTAGCAAACCCTCACTTAGCTGGAGTCCCTTGGTAACCACAACACCCGTAGAGAGCCTTCGTCTTCCAGGCGAGCGAACTCGGGATCGCCCGTCACCAGCACAGCCCCAAGTTCCTGCGCCAGTGACGCCCCAAAGCAGTCAGCAAAGGATAGTCCCCCTCTTGCCTTCAGTCTGGCTGCAGCCTTTACTCGCTCCCAGGAAGCTCCCATTACCTTCACTTTGGTCGTTTCGAACACTCTAGTCTCAAAGTCCAGCGCGGCGTGCTCACCAGCCTCCCGCCACAGGATGTAGAACACCTCACCAAGGCTTACGACGCTGACGAATATCTCGGTGTCCTCCGCGGTAATGAGATCCTCCACTTCCTGGGAGCCAGGTTCGTCCTGCAGAAAGGCCAGAAGAGCGTAGCTGTCCAGGACATATCTTCTAGACACGCTTCTTCTCCTCTCTGGCCCGTTCCGCGTGGCGCTCTCGGAGTAGAGCGCCCACCAGGTCCTTCTTCTCCTTGAAAGCCCCTCGTAGCCCCAGCAACGGGTGTCGCTCCAACGGCTCCAGTATTATCGTGCCGCCCTTGTCTCGCACAAGAAAGCGGTCGCCTTGCCTCAAGTTATACTTGCGCCTTATCTTGACCGGGATGACTATCTGCCCTTTTCTTGAGATGGTGATGACGGTCAGGGGTCGTCCCTCCCTCTTTGTCTTACTTCTCGTCTTGTCTTACTGGAATTAGTGTAAGCCAGAGGGACTGACAAAGTCAAGAGAAAACGGTGTCAAGAGGCAACGTTCCACGACAAGCGAACCCCGACGGTAACAGGCTTGCTCAGGGTATCTTCAGGACGTCCCCCGGATAGATGAGATCTGGATTCACTAGGTTGTTTGTGGCGACTATTGCGTCCATGGTAGTACCGAAGCGCTGGGCGATGGACCAGAGGCTGTCGCCGGGCTGCACGATGTAGGTGCGGCCGCCGCCCCCAGGGGCGTCCTTGGGACGGGGCGACCCAGGGCTCCACAGCCCTCCGCCTGAACTGCCGGCGGGACCACCGCCGGGACCACCGCCGGGCCCGCTCAATGGACCGCCGGGACTGCCCCATGAACCCCCGGGACTGCCCCATGAACCCCCGGGACTGCCCCATGGACCGCCGCCAGCACCGCCACCAGGCCCGGCGCCGGGAGAAGCAGCCCCCGTCCCGCCGCCCGTCCCGCCGCCCATGCCGGACCCAGACCCGAGGCCGGACCCAAACCCGGGCCGCGAGCCGTGTAGTCCACCCTGCTGCCCGCCTGTTCCAGAGCCCACACCCGCGCCCACCGGCTGGGGCGCGCCTTCGCTGCCCGCCTTCCCCATGGACGGCCACGATTCCACCGGCCCTGCGATGACGATGACCGGCGTGCCCACGTCCACGAGGTCGTAGAGTTCCTCAACATCTTCGTTGTACATCCTGACGCAGCCGTTGGAGACCGCCTGACCGATCAACTCCGGGCGGTTGGTGCCGTGGATCCCGTGCATCTGATAGGTGAACGCCATCCACCGGGTGCCGAGGCCGCCCCCCGGGTACAGGATCTTCTCCAGGATCCTGTGAGTGCCCACGGGCGTTGGAGTCGAGGGTTTGCCGATGGCCACGGGGTATCGCCGCACGAGGCGGTCGCCCTCGTATAGGCCGAGGGCGCGCTCCCCCACGCTGATGACTATGGTCCGGTCCGGCGCGCCTCGCGTCGCACCTGCCACGGACGCGGTCTCCTCGTCAGCTGCCGCGCCAGTCCCTTCCATCAAGACCGCAGGGTAGCCCTGCGGGTCGACCTCCTCATACAGTAGCTTCAGCGTCGCACAGTCCAGGATGCCCGTCACCTCGAGCCCGTATTCCCGCTGAAATGCTCTCACGGCATCCTCCGTCCTGGACACGAACACACCCTCAGGCCCGCCGGGGTCGAACCCCAGCTTCGCCAGCATCTCCTGGGCGTCCGCGATGAACGGACCCGAGCCGCCACGCTTGAACGCCACCGGCCGCCTTATCACCATAGTCCAACGCCACCCCCCTCGCCTCGCCTCGACCGTATCATATGCGGACGCCTCCCTGCCTGCGCCCGTCCAGGCCGGGGCTCGTCCCGTCCGAAGCTGGGGCAAGCCGGGAAATCGCACCATCGCCCTGCACGACGCAAAGCCGTGGCCGCTCGAGTTTAATGTCCAACAAGGCACAGCTGCGGCGGCTCAAGTTTGATGGCCAGCGAGGCACAGCCGCAGCGGTTCGAGTTTGACGTTCAACAGAGCGCCACGTGGTCCGGAGACGCTCGAGAACATGCAACCCGATCGTCTATAGACAACCAACCTCGAACTTGAACGAGTGCACCTGCATGAGTGCATAATCGGCCGCGCCCTGCCATAGAGCCGCCCGGGCGTTGAGGGTTCATGGACAACGAAGTTCGAGACCACAACAACAGCTCTGCGCATACCGCGCTGACCCGGACGCTGCCGCGTCGAGCGCCAAGCATCCTGAAGGTTCAAGCTTGAGCGCCTATAGTTTCGGTGCCGCGTGTTCACACGCGCGCACGCGCCGGCCAACAGCCGGAGTGCGGGTGGTCCTCCGGCCATCTTGGCGCTCGAGCCGCTTCTCGCCTTCCAACAGCCGGGGTGCGGGTGGTCCTCCGAGGACCAGGTTGCGAGCGGACTTGGTCCCGTGGGGATCAGCCCGGCGCGCAATCTGGACCTCTGGTAACCACCCCTGCCGACCTCCCTCGCCGAGACCCGGCAAGGTGGAGCACCAGGGACCAGATCCCGCGTGAAGATGGTCCTCTGGGGACCAGCTTGGCACAGGTCCTGGTCCTCTTGTGACCAGACCGCCTCGGCCGCGGCCAGGGGTGGTGCACCAGGGACCAGGTTGCCTGCGAGGTTGATCCCCTGGGGACCATTCGCACGCAAATTCTGGTCCCCTGGGGACCAGGCGTTCTTGGACGTCTCGAAAGGTGGCTACGTGGGGACCAGGTGCCGGACGAAGTTGGTCCCCAGGGGATCATCTCAGCGCGCAGCCTGGTTACCAGAGGACCAGATACAGCATCCTGGTCGCTTGAGCGTCGGGAGGGTGGGTCTCTGGTAACCAGATTTCGCACAGGGTTGGTCCCCCGGGGACCAGTTGCGCGCAAACCCTGGTCCTTTGAGGACCACCCGTCCACGGGCATCCGTGAAGGTGGTCCCCTGGGGACCAGGCGGCGGACGAACCTGGGTCCCTGGGGACCATCTTTGCGCGGGTCCTGGTCACCAGGGGACCAAGTTCGGCATCTTGCCGGTTGAACCGCGACGAGGGTGGGTCTCTGGTAACCAGGTTCCGCACGGGCTTGGTCCCCCAGGGACCAGCTGCGCGCAAATCCTGGTCCCGTGGGGACCAGCTGTGTACGGGTATCAAAATGGTGGAACTCTGGTGACGACCTTTCGCACGGATTGGTCCTCCAGGGACCAGCCGCGCAGGGATCCTGGGACCTTAGGGACCAACCCGGGGCGAACGCAGCCGCGCGGCGACGCGTCGATCAAAGAGGAATTGCGTCAGGCAAGAAGAAGCACTATACTTGGGATGCAACCGGTTGCACCCTGCACGCCGTCCGGTGGAACGATGTAGGTTGCCGGTCCGGTCGCCGGTCCAGTTGCCGATCCGGCCGTCGGTTGCCCATCTGGTCGCCGGTCCGGTTGCCGACCCGGCCGTCGGTTCGGTTGCCCATGTGGTCACCAGTCCGGTGGCCGATCTGGCTGTCGGTCTCGCCGCCGGTCTGGTCGCTGGTCCGGCCGTGTCGGCCGGCGCCAGAGTGAAGCCGAGGGGGATGACGAAGTGCCCGTCACCATGCAGGATCTGGCTCAGTGGCTGAAGATTTCCAAGTCAACCGTGTCGAGGGCGCTCGCAGGCGACCCACGCGTGAGCAGCGAGACGCGCGCGCGAGTCCAGCAGCTTGCGCGCGAGCTTAACTACCATCCACACTCCGCCGCAAGCGGCCTTGCGCGCCGCCGCACCAACGTCATCGGCCTCGTCATCCCATTCGCACCGCGTTCCCTCTCCGACCCGTTCTTCCTGGAGTTCGTAGGCGGCATAGGAGACTACGCGATCACCAAAGGGTTCTCGATCCTGCTATCGAGTCCGAGAGCGTCCCAGGACGAGCCCTCAGGCAACACAACGTTCACGAGGATCGTAAGCTCTCGCCGAGTGGACGGGCTCATCCTCACGGAGCCGAGGATCACCGACGAGCGGGTGGACTTCCTGAAGGAGCGCGACATCCCGTTTGTGTTCCTGGGCAACCCCGGCCGCAACAGCGATATATGCTGGGTGGACGGAGACAACAAGGCCGGCGTGGAGATGGCCGTGGATCATCTCGTCAGCCTCGGGCACAGGAACATAGCGTGCATCGCAGGCCCGCCAGACCAGACTGCCACGTTCCGGAGGCTCGAAGGATACCGTGCGGCGCTCCGGCGCCACGGCATTCCGTATGACGAGTCGCGGATCGCGCAAGGAGACTTCACCGAACCCGGCGGATACCGGGCAATGATGGACATCCTCGACCGAAACCCCGGCGTTACCGCGGTCTTCGCCTCCAACGACATGATGGCCATAGGCGCCATAAACGCCGCGAGGCAGCGCGGCCTCAGGGTGCCCCACGACCTCTCGGTGGTGGGGTTCGACGGCATCGCCCTCGGCGCGTACGTTACCCCCGCCCTCACCACAGTCACGCAGCCCATCTACCGCCTGGGCCAAGCCGCAGCCGAGCTACTTATCAAGCTCGTCGAAAGACAGGCCCCAGCCGAACGGCACGTGCTGTTCCCGCTCACCCTGACAGTGCGAGAGTCCAGTGCCAGGAGACAAGGGACCGCCGGATGAAGCCTTCGCATGACTCCGGACGGTACGGCGGTGGCGGCGCCGGTGGCGGCCGCTTCTGCGAGTCTGCCCACCTGCCGGCCCTGCCAGTGCCGCAGGCGCACCTGCTAAGTGAGGGTGCGTTAGTTCTCGCCCCTCTTCCAGTAGTTGCCGGGTTGCCGGTGTTGCACTCGGGGACGGCGCCCCAAGCGGGGCGCGCTTCGCCAAAATCCGGCCCGTCTGGCCAGTGGCCGGATTTTGACACCCCTCGTGCAATCACCGGCAACCCCTCCCAAAAGTCGGGAGCATTTCTGCACCCTCACTTAGTCTGCCCACCTGCCGACCGGGCCGGTGCCACAGGCGCCTCCGCAAGCCCGTCCGCCTGCCGACGGTGCCGGTGCCACGGCCGCCACCGCAGGTCCGCCCGCTCGGCGGCAGTGCCGCTGCGATGGGCCGCCACCGACGCTCTCGGCTGTTTCCTCACGGAAACACGATGATGCCGACGGTGAAGCCCGGTTGATACGAGAACCGGTCCGGCGCGAGGGCGGTTCGCTGGAGCGACACCCCTGCCGTGAAGCCGATGGACGTCGGCTTGGTTGCGGTGAGCCTCATGATGGTCTCATGCTGCTTGTTGATGATGTCCTTCATTTCGCGGATGAGGTCCTGCAGCGTCTTCGCCATCTCGAGCGCCTGCTCGGTCTGGGCTTTCCGCGCCTCGGCGATGGCCCGCTCCTCCGCCCAGTCTGACCGGTAGCCGCGCGCGAGGTCGAGCGCTTCCTGAAGCGCGGCCTCGAGTTCGACGATCCGCTCCAGCGCTTTCAGGTATAGCGCCTTCAGTTCCGCGTATGTCTCGGGAACCTGCACATCCTGGGGCGCGCTGGACTCTGAGGGCGCAGCTACAGCGGCGTCGCTTGCCACCTGGGATGGCGCTTCCGCCTCCGTTCCAGGTCCTCCTCCGCCTGCCGCTGCCACCACAATAGCACCGTGCGCAATCATTGCATCAACAGTGGCCGCGTCTGTAATGGTTGCATCTGCAGTGGCTGCACCACCAACGGTTGCATCGGCAGTGGCTATGTCGGCAGTGGTTGCGTCTACGTCTACAATGGTTGCATCTACAATGGTTGCATCTGCAATAGTTGCTTCGGCAATGGTTGCTTCGGCAATGGCTGCGCCGACAATGCCTGCGTTGGCAACGGCGGCACTCGCAATGGCTGCACCAACACTGGCCGCACCCGCAAGGCGGCTCCCCGCGAGGGTACTGCCCGAGAGCGTCCTGTCCGCAACGGCTGCGCCGGCCGGAGCCGCACCAGCAGGCCCATCCATACAGGTCATGTCCTTCGCCAGAGCGGGCACACAGTATGATGCCAGCACGAACACGATGGCCGCCGCCACTATCGATACTCGTTTAACCCCTCTCACTTCTTCGTCCTCCTCTCGAGATCCTCGAGCCTCTTGTCGCGCTCGCGGACCCGCGCGTCTATCTCGGCCTGCTTCTCGTCAAGCTTCTTCATCTCTTCCCAGATGAGCTTCACCTGCTCCTCAACGGACGCCATGCTCTTCAGGGCTTGCTCGGCCCTTTCTTTCGCCTCGAGCGCCTCGCGCAACAGGCGGTCGTGCTGGTACCACTTGACTCCCATGAACACCACGGCCGCCGCGAGGGCGACCACAAGAATCCACGGCGCCCACTTCTTGATGATCGGCAATAGCATGACACCACCTCCTTCGTGCCCACCACACTCCAGGCACCTACTGCGCTGCCAGCGCACGTCACGGGTTCCCTGCGAACCGTTCTGGCAGTATTGGCGCCACCGTGCCACATAGGCAGCCAGCTCCCCTTTTTGCGTGGCCTGGCGCCCGGCGCCCTATGTTCGAAGGGTCCAGCATAGCGGCTTGGGCGGCGGGACTGCCAGGAGTTACATATGTGGTGAAGTAGCATTAATTCCCGAGCACCGTAGTCCAGTAGATCTTGAACAGGCCCATGGCGGCAAAGGCCACCTTTAACGTTTGCACCGTGGTCTGCGCCAGAAACGCCGGCCACCCCGGCCATTCCCCAGCGGCGCCGATGACGGCGAGCGCCGACAGGACCGCGCTCACTGGAAAAGGCAGAAGAGGTATCCACCTCTTGTTAACATGCTTCTTGAGGTATTGCACGATGACGATCACAAGGGGGATCAGGCCTGCATCAAGGAGGTTGAGGTCGTACCCTATCCTTACCCCGTTCTCCATGGTCTCGCCCCTCCTGCGCGCTCAATAGACGGCTCCCACGCCGGCGATGCAGCTTACTGCGGAACGGGTGGCGGCGCCCGGTGCGGTTTCCCCTCATAATCTACGCAGGGCTGCCAATCAGTGTCACGACTGGGACGGGGCCTGCATACGTTAACGATGCAGGCTGAGGACGCCGAGATAGACGACTCAGACGATCAGCAGCCAGCCGCAGGGTCAGGGGAGGTGGTGCCATATGCTCAGGGAAAGGACGGTCGTGTGTCTTGACCCTGGCCACTAGCGCGGCGGCGGCGATCCCGGCGCGGTGGGCAAGCTCGGGACGCGCGAGGCCGACATCAACCTCGCCGTGGCTGCCAGGGTTGCGGCCGTGCTACGAAGCGGGGGTATTGAGGTGATTCTGACCAGGACGAAAGACGCCTCGGTGTCCCTCAGGACGCGCGTAAACAGGGCGAACAACGCCCACGCGGCGGCATTCGTGTCGGTCCACTGCAACTCTGCGGACAGCGACGCATCTCACGGCACCGAAGCGTACTACTACACGACCAGCGACGCAGGAAAGAAGCTGGCGAGCGCGATACACCGGCCCCTTGTCCGTGCGACCGGCCTTGCCGACAGGGGCGTCAAAAGCGCAGGGTTCTATGTGTTGCGGCACACCAGGATGCCGGCAGCGCTCATCGAGCTTGCGTTCATATCGAACGAGAACGAAGAGAAGCTGCTGAGGGACGAGAGCTTTCAGACAAAGGCGGCGCGGGCCATCGCGGACGGAATCGTTGCGTGGTTGCGCGGGGGGCATGCCTCCCTGGGCTGGTTGCCGCATACCCGCTGACGGAGTTCTCCTCGGCGACCTCAGACGGCGGCGCCCCTTGTCTTTGCGGCGTTCATACTGCTATACCGCGCCCGAGAAGAAGGAGACTCCGAGCGGCTCGACACGAGAACCCTGGTCACTCGTCCTTAAGCCTCCTTACTATTGCGCCTTTCACCCCCATGCCTGATCTCTTCGATCCACTTATGGATATCCTCAGCTGCCTTGAGATCAGGATGGTCCTCGCCGGACCACGCACCGAAAGCGGCTTCGAGAGCGGCCAGTCTCTCCTCGCTCGTCATTTCCCCGACCATTCCGGTGCCCGGGACCTCAAGCCTGCCCCTGAGAGAATTCAGAATACTCATCTGCTCCTCGACCGGAAGCCGGCATATCCTACGTACCAGGCTGCTCATCTCGGTAGACATGGCGATCACCTCACCCATATTCTAACACACCTCCTTCTCCCACGTGTTGCATCCATATCCTACCATGTCGATCCATAAGATGTCAATACCCCCAGGGAGGCAGCATCCGGCGGGGCCCGTGTTGACCGACTGCAACCCCGCCGCAGGACCAGAGTTGACGGATGATGCCGTCATGCCACCGCTTGGCGGCGGAGCGCACCGCGTACTGCCCGCACATGGTTTAGATCCGAGCTTAGCCACCCACGGCAACCGCGATGTACCAGCGCCTCATTCGCATTAGAGGAGTCATCAGTAAAGGGGTGAAAGCGGCGAAAGCACCACTGGCGATCTCTGAAGGAATAATCCAATACCTCGCGAATTCGTCGTGGTGGAGACTGTTGAACTTCCCCAGTATGTGCCAGCTTGGCTGGGCACGGCGACGGTTTTGCGCGATTCAACCGGGCTGCGTTGACATAGCGTGGGAAACATCAACAGTCTCGTCATGAGCGACTATGCAGGACAGACCAGGACGGGCGCCAGCGCCGCTGGCTGGACCTTGCGAGATACGGGCCACCCAGTTGGGTCAGATGATTCACTCGAGGGTACTATATGTGAGTGCCGCAGACCTGCGTTATAATCGAGGTGGAAACCAGTGGATCATAAAGACTCCTCCGGTGAAGGGATGTGGCCAATGGTGCCAGTGACGAGCATCAGCGAGGTCCCCGTGCAGCTTGCATCGTTGTTCGATCAAGCCGCGCTGAAGGGGCGCGAGGTAATCTGTGAGATCTCGCAAGCGTCTGGCCGCCGCCGGGCTTCCATCATCAGCACCCAGTTGCTGGAGGAATGGCTGGCCGAGGGGTACAGGTTTTCACCCAAGATGGAATACGATGAACCCACAGAATCATGGCAGGTCTTTCTCGACGAGATCTCGATTTACACGTGGGCCGACGACAAAGCCACCGCCGCGGAACAGGCGCTGGACCTGGCCCTGGACTACGCGCGAGACTACCTCGACCGACTCGACTTGTTCCTTAAGATACCTGACCGACGCCGCCACTATCCGTACCTTCTCCGGCTGGCCCATGCCACAACCCGGGAGGAAGCCCGGAAGGTTCTCGGCCTATAATGGGGACATGCTCTTTTCGCGACTTCGAGCGAGTGTGCCGCATCCTCGGCCTCAAGCCTACCAGGGGTGGCACCGTCTGGGAAGGAACAGACCCGGGTGAAGCGTACCCCCGCGTGGCGATTCACGCGCATTCGAAGGGCAAGGACATACCCACGGGAACGTTTCACAGGATGCTACGGGACATCGGTCTCCGGGATGAGGCTGAGTTCCGCCAGGTGCTCAGGCATGGCCTGGTGGACCGCCCGGAGGAACGCCAGGAACCCAGTTCTGCCTCGCCTCCGCGAAGAGCAGACGGGGGCGCGTCGTTAGGATCGTAGTCAGGATCGTGGTCAGGACGAAAGACGTCAACGAACCCTTCAAAACGCCAGCACCCACTCGAGGTTGAGCGTGCGGTTCTGGCCCTCCTTGAACGACGCGTCCTCCTGTGTCCACCACGAGTTCTTGAAGACTACGGCGACGGTGGACGACTTCCCAACCGCCAGGCGGAGCGTCGTTTCGAGGCCGGTCTCGGTCTTGCGCTGGACGGGCGCAGCCGACGGCTCCTTGAAGCTGTCGCTCGCCGTCCGGAAGAGCGTGAGCGTGCCCTGGAGCACCTTCGGGACGATCTGCCCGCTCGCCGTCACTTTCGCCGCCGCCGAGTCCGTGCGCGTCCCGTCATCAACCGCCTCCTTCCTGGACATGTCGAGCCCGCCGCTGAGGCTCCATGACCCCACCGGAGCCGAACATGACGCCGAGATCCCCGTGACGTGTGACGCCTTGCCCGAGACCCAGTCCTCAGACGACCCGGCCGAGTAGGTCCCCTGTATCGATAGCCTGCCCGCCGTCCCCAGGCTTATCTGGCCGGACGCGCCCACCGACGCGGTGCCGGAGACCGAGTCCACGGTGCGGCGCGGCTGGTCGTCGCTTTGCTTGAGCTCGCCCTGGTAGGACGCGCGCACGTTCCACCCCGCTGCCAGCGGATAGTAGTAGGCCGCAGCGAGGTTGGCACGGTTCAGCGTGTAAGGCGCGGTCCCGTCGAGGTTGTCGCGGGTGAGGGCCGCGTTCACGTTGAGGACACCCTTTGCCGGGACCTTCGCCACAGCCCGCAGCCCATAGCGCAGCACCCCGCCCCTTTGCGGCGAAAGCGACGCTGGCGTGCCGGGGAGCGGATAGCCTGCCTGGATCATCGCAAGGTCGAGGCCGAGGGACAACGACGCGAACGGCACGTCGAAATGGGCCGCGACGCCGCTGCCCGCCTCATCACCGTCCTTTGACGCCCCGTAGACCGCCTCGAAACCGAGGCTGGCCCTCCCGCCCACGCGCGCCTGGCCGTTCGCCCCGAACATGTAGCAGCCGTCAGCGCCCCCGATGGAGAGGTAAGTCCCGCCCAGCACGAGGCCGCTCTTCGCCTTCCACCGCTCGGTGATGCCCGCCACGTCGTATACCGAAAGGCCTAGCCCGCTCGAGCTAGCGATCTTGCCGTAGAACGCCGAGATGTCGTGCTGTCCCGCAGGGACGCGGACCGCAGTGCTCGCCACGACGCCGCGCACCTCGCGGCTTACCTGGAATATCTCCGATGTGATTGGGATCGAGGCGTAACCGGCGGCAACGGTTGATCCGCCATGGCGGAACTCGAGCGAGTATTTGTCCAGGTAGGTATTGTAGTCACCGTAGCTGAAGAGCGGAGTCCCGCCGGGGTAGTTGGTTCCACGGCCCTGGAGCCGCAGGCGCACGTCGGAAGCTGCGACTTTTGCCTGCACCGTGAGGTCCAACGTGTCCGTGGACTTAGAGATCGGGTACCACTCCACCTTGAGAGCGTTCCTGCCCCCTACCTTGAGGCCTTCAAAGAACGGCTCGACCTCGAAGGTCCAGCGCACCTCGGCGAGGTTACCGGCGCGGTCGCGGACGGCGAAGTACACCTCATGGCTCCCTCGCGCCAGCGGCACGGCAGGCCTGTAGGTGATCCTGCCAGACGCCGTGGGAAACCCGGCGAGCCCCGGCGACACGGTGGCCTGGGAGGTGACGTCGGCCCTGTCGACTGCAAGGTGCAAGGTGGCCTCGTCTATGCCGGAGCCTGCGTCCTCGAAGGCTATCTCGATAACGGGCCTGCCCGTGGCCACCACCTCGCCCTGCGTCGGCGAGATGATGGTGATGACGGGCGGGAATACGTCGGAGGCCGTGTCGACCGGCAGGAGTTGCGATGGCCCCTCGGCCTGTCGTGCCTCCTGGGCGTGGCCAAGGGGCGCCAGGAACGTGATGCAGGCAAGAAGAAGGGCCAGGATCATCACTGTGCGGATATTGAGCCGCGCGGTCATCATTGGGAACGCCTCCGTTCCAGTTTCATGGCAGTTGTAGCTGACGTCACCAGCAGGCTGCCGGTCGTCGTCGGGAGATCCCCCTCCGCAGACTGCCGCCCGACTGGCACGCTCACAACACTGGAGTGCCGTCAAATCGACCGACCTGTCGACGCAGAATCTCTATCTATACTCCTCCTTGAACTCGGCGGTGTTCTCCCGCTCTTCGCGTGCCGGAACCCCCTACTCGGGCAAGCCAATAAGCCCCGTCATCCCAGGTAGTCGATGAGCCGAACAAGAATTGCGGTCAAGACTATTGCTGTAATGACGCCTGCGAAACTCCACGCCCATGTTAAGATGCGACTCCGGTTCGTGAGTAACTGCCTGTACCACCAGCGTCGCAGCATTAACCAGCGTCTCATCTTTCAGTCACCCCGGCTTGTTTGAGTTCCTCCAGCAGGGCCTGCACTACGCCGCCATCAAACTGGGTGCCACTGTGCTCAACCAACACTGTTATTGCATCCTCTACCGAGATAGGCGTCCTGTATGAATCGCTCGCTGTCATAGCGTCGAACGCTTCAGCAACACCGATGAGCCTCGCTCCCAAAGGAATGTCCTCGCCGGCCAAGCCCCTTGGGTAACCCTTGCCGTCGATTCTCTCATGATGGTGTAGGATGACCGGGGCCAGGTCTTTAAAGAAAGACTGGCATTCCAAGAACTTGGCTCCGATAACGGGATGAAGTCTCATGACGGCTCGTTCACTTTCATCGAGGACGCCCTTCTTGAGGAGTATGTCTGCCGGGATGAAAAGCTTACCGAGGTCGTGTAATAGCCCTCCCAGGTATAGGTTTGCCACTCCTGCCAATGGAAGGTTCATTCGTTTGCCGATTGCGCTTGCCAGTATCGCCACTCTCTCGGAGTGCGACAGAGCGTCCTGAATGGGATACGATCTATCAATAGAAGAGGCAACAAGTCTCGCAAAGGCTCGACAGGCCTTGTAGAGATCAAGGTTGGAAAACCAGTCCAGCAGCTTTGCATCAGATAACATCTTGCCTAATCTATGGGATGCCCCTTTGCCACCGAGAACCACATCTGGTTTCCCGTGTTTTCCTCTGCACCGTGAACGACAAGTCATGGACGCAGCTCCTTCCAGGATGAGGTAAGAGGCCGGCTCTTCACCTGCCGGGTGAGTTCAGTCCTAGATTCCTAGAGACCACCAGGAGCGCGTTGCCTTCCGACCTAGCTAGAGGGCAGGCCTGAAGGCCTGCCCTCCTCCGCCCAGGTCGTTCCGCCACTGCACGGCGTGCGATCGGTGCGAGTCAGCTTAGTGCCCCAGATTCGGAGCCCCAATCCCAAAGCCAAAGCCTCTGGACTCGGCGGCCTGCACCCGTGCGACAGCGCCTGCCATCTGAACCGGCTCGAACGTGATGGTCATAGCTGTGGCTTTCCACTCTCCGCTGATCTTCGCGAAGTGCCACGTGATGGTGCCGTTGTCTGTCTTCAGCGGGTTCTCCGGGCTGATCCCAAGCGCGGTTGAGCTTTCGTAGACCTCGTGCGTCTGGGTCACGATGGCTCCCGTCGCCGTGATGTTCGAGAACGTCTGAGTGCCGAGCCTAAGATCTAGTGCGTAGCCGAAGCCTCCCGGCTCAGGCTGCCGCCAGCGGAGCTGGTCCTCCTCATCATCCTCCAGCTCACTCTGGAGCTTGCTGAAGTCCTTCGTATACGAGTACCCGGCCTCCGAGAGCGTTAGCTTGAAGCCTGCGCCCGACAGGCACGCCAGCATCCCGTCGACGTCATAGGCCTCCACCGCGTCCTCGAAACCATCGATGACCGCGCCGATGGCCGCCTTGATGGCCCCCTGATCGATGGGCGGGGGCGCCTGCCCACCGCCACCGATACAGCCGGAGACCGTGACGAGGGCTAGTGCTGTGATTGCCAACAGCAAGACTCGTCTTGTCATGTATCCATACCCTCCTTGACTCAGGGTCGCTCATCTTCCACCTTACCATGCCCGGGAGCAGGGCGGGCGGCAGGGCCAGGTCGGATGCCGATGCCCGGCCCCGCCGTTTACTCCCCCCTCCCGCAGCAGGCTCATCCTCGGCTGCGAGAGGTTCAAGCTACCGGACTTTGGAGGCCTTTAGTCAGACTCCTCGGGGAATCTCAGCCTGCCGAAGCCGAAGCCCTCGCGGTACAGCTCCACCGTGAACCACGCCGACACACGCGTCTTGTTCTTAGCAGCGTCCTCAGCCTCGATGTCAAGCGAGTGCAACTTGTTATCGAAGGCCTCGAATGGGAGGTTCACCACGTAGTAGAGCGTGCCGCCCACTATCGCGGTGGGTGCGACCCACTCGCCGCCGTCGATTCTCAGCCGCACCTTAGTCTGGTCGATGCCGGAACCGCTGTCGACCAGGTCGGCGAGGATCGTGGACGCCGTCGTGATGTTGAGCCTTGCGCCGTTCTCCGGATTGATGAGCGTGATGACCGGCGCTACCGTGTCCACCAGGACCTCCGCCGGGCCAGCCCAGGCGCTTGCGTTACGCAAGGCGTCGAGCGCCCTGACCTTGAGGCTGTGCACGCCGTCGGCGAGCGGGGCCGATGTGAAGCTGGTTACGTCGCCGATGTCGACAGCCGCCGCGCCGTCCAGGGACACTTCGTAGGTTGCGACATCACCCGTCGAAGCGGTCCATGTCCAGGTCGGCGTGTTGTCGTTGGTCGGGCTCGGCACAGCCAGGTTCGTCGGAACGCCAGGAGCTGTCATGTCGATCACGACGGAGGCCGCCGCGCTCCAGTCACCCGCGTTGCCGAGTGCGTCGTATGGCCTGACCATGACGTAGTGAGTGCCGTCGCTCGTGAAGTTGGTCTCGTAGGTGTCCACGTTACCCACGTTCGTGAACGTCGCAGGCGGCGTGGTACCATCGGCCGACTCGCCGAAGTCGTACCTCACCGCGTCAGCGGGTCTCGACCAGGTCCAGATCTGCGGCGTCTCGTTGGTCGGGCTCGGAGTCACCAGAGTGACCACAGGCGCCACAGGCCCGGTCGTGTCTATCACCACATACCCGGCCTCAGACTTGGCGCTTTCGTTGCCGAGGTCGTCGAGCGCGCTCACCTGCAGGTAGTGCTGGCCTTCGCCGAGAGCAACCGTCGGCGTATACTGGGTGTCCGTCTCATCAGCGTCGTCCGTCATGAGCACGTCATCCAGATACACCTTGTAGCTCGCAGCCCCAGACACAGCGCCCCACGTCCAGGTGGGCGTCGTATCGTTGGTCGGGCTCGTCGTCTGCGGCATTCCAGGCACATTAGGCGGCGTGGTATCGGTCGTCACGACGGCGAACTCCAGAGGATCGCCTTCGTTGCCGAGCTCGTCAACGCCCCTCGCGACTACCGTGTGCGGGCCGTCCTCCAGAGCGGATGCCGGCGTGAACCAGGTGTCGGTCGTCCAGACGGTGATGTCCTCATCGAGGGTTACCCAATAGCCCGCGACACCACAACCGTCACCGTCGTTGCCGTCCCACTCCCACGTCGGAGTCGCATCCGCAGTCGTCACCGGCGCAACCGGCCAAACCGCACTCACCACAGGACCCGTCCGGTCTACGATTGTAGACACCACGTTCGACTCGGCACTGTCGTTGCCGGCTGCGTCATAGGCAATCGCCTTGCCCTGGATGACGTCGCTGTCCGAAGCACCGCTGATGTCGACCGTGTAGGTCTGAACCGTAAGGTCGGTCACTGTGGTCCAGGAGGCTCCACCGTCGAGGCTGTAGCTGAAGTCATACTTGACTGCGTCAGTCACAGCCGACCAGATGAACGTCACGCTGTCTTCGTTCGTATACTCGGGCAGCGCCATCATCTGGGGAGCCGCCGGAGCCTCGGTGTCGACCACCACGTATCCGCGCTCCGACATGGCGCTCGTGTTGCCGAGCACATCCTCAGCAGTCACCTGCAGGTAGTGCTCGCCGTCGTCGAGCGCAGGAGCCGTCCACTCGGTCTCCGAGGTGTTGATCTGGAACAGACCGTCGAGGTAGACATCGTAGGTCACCGGACCATGCTCGTCCGTGACCGGATTCCATGTCCACTTCGGCGTCGTGTCTCTCGTCGGGCTCTCCTCGACCACCGGGGCGTTCGGCGCAGCGGGCGCTGTGGTGTCGACCACTACCGTCCCGGCCTCGGACCAGTCGCTCTCGTTGCCGACCGCGTCGTAGGCAAGGACCTGGAGAGTGTGCGTTCCGTCGCACAGGACATCCAGGTTCGTAAACTCGGTCACGTTGCCCACGTCGATGATGCACGAGCCGTCGACCAACACCTTGTAACCGGCAAGGTCGTCGGCCTCGACCGGATCCCAGGTCCACGTCGGTGTATTGTCGCTGGTCAGCGCCGGCACCGTCTCAGGCGCACCAGGTACCTCAGGGGGGGTCACGTCTACGTCGACGTCACCGGTCGCTGCATCACCTTCGTTGCCCAGCCAGTCGTAGGCCTTTACCGCGAAAGTGTGGGTCCCGGTCGTGGCAAACGTGGTCTCATACGTGCACGCGTTGCCGATGTCGGTCCACGCGCCGCCGTCCACGCTCACCTTGTACCCTACCGCTCCCTCAGGAGCAGTCCAGCTCCACCTCTGCGGCGTCTCGTTCGTCGGATCCGGCGTCTCTAGCGTCAGCACAGGCATTGCAGGAGGCGTTACGTCGTAGATGGTCGATACCACCGCAGACCACGCGCTCTCCTTCGTCTCGCCCACGTTGACCGTCGAGATTGTCTTCACTCGGAACCACCACTCGCCCTCGCCCGCGGTAGCCGCGTCGAAGCTGTATTCCGACACGCCAAGCGGCACGCTCACCGCTCCGGAGAACCCAGCATTGTCGGCATACTCGAGCACGTAGCTTATCGTGTTGGCTCCGTCAGTCACGTCGTTCCAATCGATCGCTATCGGGCTCGTGTTATACCCTTCCTCAAGAGCCCCGATCACAGGAGCCGCGACAGGATTGACGTCTATCTCCACAGTCCCGACATCGGACCACTCGGAGTAGTTGCCCGCCACGTCCATGGCCCTGACGCGGATCTCGTAGGTCCCGCTCTCCAGTTGCAGACCTTGCTCCCACGTCTCGTCGCCGGGAGCCAGCGCATCCGGGATGTCGAGCTCGGTGTCGAGGATGTCCCAGTTGGGGCTCCCCGCGCGCCTGATCTGGATGTGGTAGAGGTCCACGCCGGAAATGTCATCCGTCGAACCCGTCCATGACCACTCAGGAGTCTGATCTATGGTCGGGCTCGTCGTCATCGGGGCTCCAGGCGCCGTCGGCGGATTCGGGTCGAAGATGACCGGAGGATCCACCGCCGGACTGTCGTTAAGAGCATTGTCTCGCGTCACTATGGACAGCCCAACCTGCATCCCAGAGGTAAGCGGCAGCTCATCAGGATGCTGCCACACCTCGTTGGACGTCCCAGACGTCGGAACGACCACAGTTACCCCGTAGAAAGGACTGTCGTATGCGTGCTCGCCTGCCCCATCCTTGTCCAGGAGTACTTGCACATCGTACTCCTTAACACCGGAGCCAGCCACGGTTCCGCACGGATCGTCGCCGGGGTTGGTCCAGTGCCAGGTCGGGCGCCTCGTGTTAATGTACCAGGTGCCATCATCGTGCTGATTACCCGCGACGATGCTCCCCGGATCGACCTCGTACGCCGTGGTGTCGACGCGGAACGTGTAGGTGAAGACCGCCCCGTTCTCGGCGTCGTCATCTACCGTCAGGGTGGCCGTGTACTCGCCATCGTCCATCGCGGCGTCGGGGTCCCAGGTTATGGTAGCCGCTGCCGCGCCACCCGCGAACACTGATATGCCCGCAACGGCCCCGCCCGCGCCAGTCACGGTGATCGTGCCGGTCGCATCGTCGTCGAAGCCGCTCAGCTCGTCCGCAACCGTGAATGTGACGGTGGGCGTGTCGTCGTTCGTATAGATGTTGCCATCAGCGTCTTCATACAGATCGAGCATTGGCGCGTTGAAGGTCACCGTGGCGTCGGTCAGCGTTGGCGCACTCGTGTCGTAGACGAAGCGGTAGGTCGCAGGCGCCACAGGATACGTTGCCGTGTTGCCGAGGGCATCGGCAGCACTGACCGTGATGCTGTACACGCCTTCCTGATCGATGTTGGCGTCAGTCGGATCGAACGTGGATGTCCCGGACTGAGGCTGGAATACCCACGTCCAGCCTTCAGCGCCACCCGCCTCATCGATCGTGCTCAAGTCAGGCTTCGTTATGAGCCACGTGATATCGCTCTTCGGATCGGGTTCAGTTAGCCCGACACCTAGATCCTCGACATCGACCGAGAAGGTGAGGGATGGATCGTTCGTCTCCCATCCGCCGCCCATGTCGGTGCCGTCAGAGAGG
Source organism: Bacillota bacterium (assembly GCA_014360195.1). Classification (GTDB taxonomy): domain Bacteria; phylum Bacillota; class SHA-98; order UBA4971; family UBA4971; genus UBA6256. The sequence continues at coordinate 23,829 of JACIXY010000017.1, read as the reverse complement.
ATCTTGGCGTTGTCGATGGTCGGGCCGCTAGTATCGACTGTGAAGTCCCAGGTCAAGAGGTTGGAGGTGTTCCCCGCGATATCAGAAATCCTCGCGGTTACCGTATACGTCTCGCCTGGAGTAAGGTCCGCATCCGGGTTCCAGGTGTACGTCAGGTCAGCCCAGGTGCCTGATCCACCAACCGTGGTCCCTCCGGAGTCCACAACGGAGAAGCTGAACGTGGTCTCATCGAGACCAGAGCCGTCCTCGACAGCAGTGAAGGTTATGTCAGGCTGTAGCTCGTCCGTCCATGGATCTGGATTCTGCGACCCGAGAACCGGCGCAACCGTGTCGACGGAGAACGTCCACTCATACTCGGTGGCCGGGTTGCCAGCTACATCACTCACGTTGACCGTGACCGTGTGCAGGCCCTCGCCGAGATCGGTCGCGTCATACGTGATGCCGGCACCAGTCACGATCGCCTCAACCGGCACCCCGTCTACCTCCATCGTCCCGGTGGCCGTGTTTATCCCTGAACCAGCCTCCGTGAAGGCGGCGGAAAGCGTCAGGTCTTTCATGTTCTGCCAGCCAGTGGGTGAGCCGTTGTCGATGACCGGAGCTATCGTGTCCACCGTGAAGCTCCAAGAATACGCATCTGCGGAGTTGCCCGCTACATCATCGCCATTCACGGTCACCGTGTACGTCTCGTCCTCGGTGAGATCGGCGTCCGGGACCCATGTGTATACATTGCCATCCCATGTCCCGCTACCGCTCACTGGATTGGACCCGCTATCCTCGACCACGAACGTGAACGTATCCAGCCCAGACGTCTCCTCGGTGAGTGTCACCGTTACGTCCGGCGTCTTCGTGGTCGTCCATTCATCAGGCGTCCCATCGCTGAACACCGGCGCAACCGTGTCCACAGAGAACGTCCAGCTCGCCTGCGTCGCAGCGTTACCGACGTTGTCGCTTACGTCTACCGTAACCGTGTGGCTGCCCTGACCGAGAGCGGTGCTCGGCGTGTAGCTGACCGTCTTAGTGCCCGCATCGTACGTATGCAGCACAGTGTTGCCGTCAACCTTCATCACGATGGTGGCTGCGTTAATGCCTGAACCATCTTCAGTAAACACGGCTGAGATGGTCGGAGTGTCGGTCGTCTGCCAACTTCCATCGCCAGGAGTCAGGCTGCCGATACTGGGTGCCGTGGCGTCTTGCGTGGATGAGACCACGTTCGACCAGCCGCTCCAGTTGCCTGCGAGATCCTGAGCCTGTGCCGCGTACCAGTACTGACTCCCGTCGCTCAACCCTGAAAACTTGAAGGTGGTGGGTGGCTGGTCAGGATCCTGATACGTCCAGGTCTCTGCGATGCTGTACCCATTTGTCGGGTTACTGTCGTTGTCCCTGACGACGCGTACACCAGATACGCCAGGTGGGTTGGTCCATGACACGGTGTTCTCAGTGCCAGCTGTGTATGCTGGCTCATCGTCCATGGTAGGAGCATCCGGCGGGGTGGTGTCAATCGTGAAGACCTCAGTGGTCTCGACGCTCTCATTGCCGGCCTTGTCGCGCGCCTTCAGATAGAACGTATACGTGTCTTGACCTAGCGGGCCGGTGATGGTGTATGTCGTGGCTGAACTGTTCGTTTCCGTCCAGTCAAACACCGTGCCGGCCACGGCTCCCACGAGCTTGATCACGTACTCCTCGATGCCGGATGGCGTCGCCCCGTTGTCGTCCGGCGCCGTCCAGTTGAGGGTAGGTGAGGTGTCGTTGAGATAGCCATCCGGACTGCTGTCGGTGTTCGAACCGCTATCATCGTCTTCCCACACCGCGAGGTCGGTCACTGGGTCCGGATCGGAATTGTCCACTAGGACCGCGCTTGACTCCTCATCGGTGACAGGGCCGCCGTCGCTGTTGTTTATGTAGACACGCACATCGTAGTATCCCTCGCTAAGCGACGACGGGAGGGTAACGTTTATGTAGTCAGTCTTGTCAGTGCCATTAGCGAGGTCCTTCTGCGCGTGAGCAACCCTCGTGCCCCCGCCGGCGGTCCATATCTCCACCGTGCCCGTCGTTTCCTGCGGAAGGTTGGTGGGGTTAGATGTATACGTGAAATCAACACGTACCACGGACCCCTCAGCCCGGTAGAATGGATTGAGATTCGTAGGGCTAACGATGTTCACGGCTGTGGGGGCTGCGGCCAGGGCAGCCACTGTCGAGACGGCTATCGCGACCAGCAGTACGGCCCCCCCAAGTAACCACTTGGGCTTGATTCGTCTCATCTACTTCTCCCCTTTCTCTTCTGGATAATCAACCTCGTCGCGGTCGATTACCTGTTCGCGTCACGTACGGCGGCGTTACCCGCCCCTCAACCGTATAATGGCTCCCATATAGGTCACCTCCCGCCGGATAGCGTATTCTCTATGACCGCTGAACCTCCAGGATGAAGAAAGTGTCATTACCTCCAACCTCCGGGGAAACGGAGCTTATCCACCGGATCAACTGGGAGGCCGGGTATGGTTCGCTGCATATTTGATATTCCGGACCTCCGTGACACCATGCCCGTCCGGTGGTAAAGCGCAGTTACCTCAGCCTGACCTTCTCTGTACGATCTATCTGGACCACCTTGCCATCCTGGACCATGATGACCACCTGGCCGTACACGACGCTACGAATAGCGCGGACGATCTGGTCGAGTGTCTCGCCTCCGAGCTCGCTGGCCCACCATTTCGCGCTCGCCCCGTTGTTCTCGCCCGCCCCGGACGCACCGCCGCCAGGCTCCCCGATCCTGTGCCCTAGCTCGTCCGAATCAATCCAGCTTGCTGCCATCGTCTTGCACCATCCCCTGCCGCCCCATCTTGCCGGATACCGGTCACGATGGAACCTGTGTGGGCTAGTCTCGGCGGGCTAGTCCTGGTAGGCTAGCCCCTCTCCCCTCCCTCTTTTTCCGCAATCCCCGTGCCAAGGACGTTCACATGTGTGGACAGGAAATGAAATCGGTGTCTACCTGCGAGTACGTTCTCTGGACATCCGGCGTCAGGTCTTCGCTCAGCAGGAGCATCTGTCCGGTGTGCCGGACACTTCCCAGACACCATAGCTTGTTCGCAAGCACCAGCGTGGGATCTCAAGGATGTGCGGCCGCCCGGACATGTCCGGAATACATGACAGCCCGACATGAGTCGGCCGCCTCGTCCCATACGGCGCATGGCAGGAAATCGGGGAGTTCTGACAAAGCATCCCGCCAGGAGAAAAGCTAATCCACGCAAAGCACGGACGACGAGCCTGTAGCCATGTGACTCGAGTGCGCCCCCGCGATATTCCCGGCGTGTCAGACTAGAGTAACCCAGGTGTCGAGCGGTGATGAGCTTCTTTCTCGGCATGTCGCGCGGCGTTTTCCGTGCAGGAGCGTCGTCGCTTGTGGCAAGCCTCTGGAAGGTGAACGACGAGAGCACCGTGGATCTCGGGGTGGAGTTCTATCTCTCGCTCCTTGCGGGGCGGACGAAGCCCGAGGCCCTGAGGTGCGCGGCGCTGCGCGTAAGGGACCACCTCCCTCACCCGTACTACTGGGCGCCCTTCGTATTGCTGGGCGATCCCAGGCCAGACCCGGCACGCCGCGACTAAGGCCCAGGGAACGTTCCAGTGTCACATTGTCGCACTGCCACACCATCACGGGCAGGCCCGGAGGTGAGGCGGCGGGTCTCATACGATCTTGTACTTCCGCAGCTTCTCGTAGAACGCCGAGCGCGAGATGCCGAGCTTTTTCGCAGCACGGCTTCTGTTGTTGTTCGTGGCTTTGAGGGCTTCCAGAAGCGCCTCCTGCTCGGCCCTGGCAAGGACATCGTCCAGAGCCTCGCCCGTCCGTTGCACGGCCAGGCGACTTGCGCCTCTGGCCGCGCTCACAACGTGCTCGGGTAGATGCTCCACCTCGATAACCTCGCCGTCCGCGAGGTTGAGCGCCCTCTCGAGGACGTTCTCAAGCTCCCTTACGTTCCCAGGCCAGTCGTAGTCGAGCAGGATCCGCAGCGCCTCGGGTGACACCGAGGTCACCTTCGTCGGGCAGCGTGCCGACAGCTTGGCCAGCGACCTGCTGATGATGAGTGGAATGTCCTCTATCCGCTCGCGCAGGGGCGGTATGCGGATGGTCACCACGTTGAGGCGATAGTACAGGTCCAGCCTGAACGTGCCCTGCTCCACCATAGCTGCGATGTCCTTGTTCGTGGCGGCCATGACGCGCACGTCCACGTCGATCTCGCGAGTCCCGCCGACGCGCTCGATCTTGTGGGTCTGCAGCACGCGCAGCAGCTTCGCCTGAAGCTGAAGGGACATGTCGCCGATCTCGTCCAGGAAGATGGTGCCTCCCGATGCCAGCTCGAACTTGCCAGGCTTGCCGCCTTTCGCGGCCCCTGTGAACGCACCCTCCACGTACCCGAAAAGCTCCGACTCCATGAGGTTTTCGGGGATGGCAGCGCAGTTCACGCTCACAAACGGCCCGCCCCGCCGCGAGCTTGCAGCGTGGATGGCGCGTGCGAAGACCTCCTTGCCGACGCCGCTTTCGCCGAGCAGGAGCACGGTGGCCCCGGTTCTTGCGGCCCTTTCGGCGAGGTCCTTTGCCACGCGGATCTGGTGGCTCGCGCCGTATATGTCGTCGAAGGACGACGTCCCCACGGATACCAGCTCAGCCTTCATGTGCTCGACCTCGTCCTTGAGCCTATCCACGAGATACTGCACGCACATGTCGGACCGCGCCATGTTCTGGTAGACAGCGATGGCGTATTCCCTGCACGTCGGGTAGCCGCACATCCCGCAGTCCAGGTGGTCCTGGGGCGACAGTTTCCCTGAAAACGCCAGGATCTCCGCTATCTCGGACTCGCTGGGGATGGGCAGCCTCACCCCACCCGGCTTGAAGGTGCGCCCGAGCAGGCGGGCGTCTATCGTTTGCCCGCCACCTGCACCACCCATGCCGTGCCCGCCCCCCGCGCTGCCCGTGCCGTGCGCACTCACCGCGCTGCCCGTGCCATGCGCGTTTCCCGCCGCAGCCGTGGCAGCAATCGCGTTGCCGGAAGCATCGTACGTGGCCTGGCCCAGGTCGCGGTCGCCTTCCGCGGCCTTCCTTGAACCGGCGCCGCCAGGCACGTCAGGCACCCCGCCCCCCGAAGCGAAGACGCGGCATACGTGCTTGCGCACGGAGATCGACGAGCGCCTGCGGAGCGCGGGCGCATCCAGACAACCACGGCACATGGACGCGTCAACGAACGAAGGCCTCAGGACACCCCGCGCGAGGTCGTCCATAACCTCGATGCACCTCGATCCGCCTGCCGCGATCACAAGGTCCTCGTCGGACAGCCCTTTCGAGAGCCCCATCAACCACGACAGCCCGCCCGCGAAGATCCCGTACCGGTCCCTCGGCGCGACGGGCCCGTCGAGCGCTCGTGGGGCAAGGTCGCGAAGGACGATGTCTCTGGATTCGAACATCGCGGCAAGCTCATCGAACGTCAGGACTGCGTCGATGCCGGAGGCTGTCCCGAGGTCTGAAACCTCAGCCTTTCGCGCAACGCAGGGTCCCACGTACACGATCCTGACACCTGCGCCCGCCGCCGCAGACGCTCTGTCGTTGCTGCCTCGACCGGCGCCCCCGCCGGCCCCGGCGTCGGCGCCGGCTCGAAGGGCCTCGCGTATGGCGCGCGCCGCGACGACCGGGGGCGAGGCCACCGGCACGAGGTTGCCCACGAGATCTGGATAATGCCTCTCCACCAGGCGCACGACAGCCGGACATATGGAGCTTATCGCGGGGTGCGTAACCGAACGCGTCAACGGCACGAGGGCCGGCGCGGGGGCTGAACCTGCGTCTCGGCCTGGGCCTGGGCCTAGGCCTCGGTCTGAGCCCGAGCCCGAGCCCAAGCCCGAGTCTGATCCCGGGGATGAGGACGAGGATGAAGAAACGGGACCACGACCTCCGTCGCTCCCGGTTCCGGCGGCGCACCCGATGCCATCCCCGGCTTTAGGGGCGAGCGCCGCCCGGTAGGCTTCAACGATGTGCCTTGTGGCGAGCGACGTATCGCGCACCTCCGAGAACCCCAGCGCCGCAAGGCCCGCCACCACCTGGCCCGCCGCGACCGCAGGGAAGGCCGCCGGAAACGATGGGTCAAGGAGGGCGAGGACTTTCCCTTCCGCCAGGAACGCCTCGATCAAGCTCACAGAGTCCTCGCTGTGCCGCGCCCCCAGAGCGCACGCCTCGAGGCACTCCCCGCATGCAACGCAGATATCGTCGACAACTTTCATGAGGCCGTCCTCGACTTTGGTGGCTTTCACAGGACACGCCCTTATGCAGGCGTAGCACTTCTTGCACCTGCTCTCCTCTATGAGAATGGCGCTCACGGACGCATCACCCCGCCTGTGGAAGTGCTTCAAACGCAGCGCCGACCGTAGCCGGCGTGCGCCAACGTGCGTCAACGTGCGCCAGCGTGCGGGACATGCCCAGCAGACGACACCTGTCTGCCGGGGCGCACAATCGGCTCAACCGGGTACACTTGCCGTACGCCTTCCAGCCGGATATGCCCCGGGGCGGCCGCCCGCCCCGCCGCACGGCTGTCCACCCCACCGCGTGGCTGTCCGCTCTGCCGCATGGCTGTGCGCTCTGCCGCATGGCTGTGCGTTCTGCCGCATGGCTGTGCGTTCTGTCGTACTGGCGCAAGCGGCACCCCGGTGGAGCCGGGAATCGATTTGCAGCTGGACTAGGCATTCCGAAGAAACGTGCGCCAGGCCCCCCGCGTGGTCGCTGTCATCGGAATGAGTCCGGAACTCCGGACACTTCAACTCTAACGGGAATCGCGCGTCCCAGATACTGTCCCGGCGGACAGTTGGAGGACGAGAAGGTGCAGCGGCCATGGCTCACGAGACCTGTCCTTCGGGACAGTGATGCACTCGCATGGCCGTCAAATGATATCTCATGCCTTGTTGTTGTTGTGCCTTCGCAGTCTCTCATAAGACGCCGAGCGTGAGAGGGCGAGCCTCTTCGCTGCGCGGCAGCCTGCGTCAGCGCACCAACTGTTGTCTAAATGCAACTGCCGTGCCAGGTGTCCACGCCATGCTACAACCTGCCCACTATTGCGTACAAACAGCTGGTTGAGAGGATTTAAGCCACGCTCGTCCGGTGTCTCACTCTGGCAACAGCTGTCCGCTCTTCCGTACACCGTTCTGTGAACAGCTCACGAAACCAGAGGTACGTGCCCGGGTCGACATGTGTCCGAAGCATCGCACATGTCCTGCTGACCGGACACGTCGCGGCCGTGGCGCCGCTGCCCGCGACGCGCGCGGTCGCAACCATATCCTCTGGGTCTTTAAGGTAATTGTAGATCGTGTCACTTAATGGTCACTTAATCGAGGTTTAGCTGGGTGCTGGGGAGTCCCGCGCTACGAGGGCGGACTGCTCTGGCGTTTCCGTTCTTTCACGCGTGTGGGCGGCCGGGCGATTTCCTCGTACCGCGTCGATGCCTGAAAGCGCTGAGATGGCCTGCTGGGCTGTAGTGTCTAGCTGGCGGCGTCGCTGGGTGTTCAGTGGCCGTCCGGTGTTCCGATTCGCGGTTCGCATAGGATCTCCTCTACGCGACGTGTGCCTCGACTGTTTATTGCGCCAGGCCGAGTGCGTCGGCTGCCACGTACGCTACAGGGAGTCGCGAGATGAAGTACCAGACGGTTGTAGGAAACCCCATACGTGATGGGAGAGGATGAGGACTCTCGGGCGCAGACCCCGTTAGCGGGATGCGGTGGCTCAGGTGTGGTGTAGCCACTCCTTTTCAAGAGGTGCCACGGCAGCGGCGAGCACCCGCACCTCGGCTGCCCCGGCACGCAAGAGTGCGCGCGAGCACTCGTTAGCGGTGGCGCCGGTGGTGATGACGTCATCCACAAGCAAGACCCTCTTCCCGGCGACCTCGAGCGGATGCGGGACCACAAACACCCCGCGGAGGTTGTCGCGCCTGTCACGCCTCCCGAGCTTGTTCTGTTCGCCAGTAAGGATGCTCCGCACAAGAGCTGTCCTCACCGGGAGACCGAGGCACGATCCAACCATCCGTGCCAGCAGCTCGGCCTGGTTGTAGCCGCGCTCCGCCAGGCGCTTCGGGTGCAGCGGCACAGGGACCAGGAGCTGCGAACCTCTCATAGCCTTCTCGCGCGCGGCGACCCTCGCCATCAGGACACCGATGCCCTCCGCAAGCTCCCGCCGGCCGCGGAACTTCAGGGCGTAGATGAAGTCCTTGAGGGCACCGTCGTAGACTCCGGGCGCTCGGGCTATCCTAAAGAACCTCCCGCCCGACGCGCAGTCGCGGCAGATGGGGCCGTCGCGCAGGCCATCCCCGGTGATCTCCGCGACTGCACCCCTCAGGGGCCGCCCGCACGTCTGACAGTACGGCGGCTGCACGAAGGGTATCCTGCTGAGGCAGCTGCTGCATATGGGAGCATAGAAGATTTCGTGCATGCCCCTGCCGCGGACCTGCCCACAGAGAACGCAGCCTTCCTCCTCAGGTAGGAGGACATCGAGCGCATCTTTGAGGAAGCTCACGACGGCCTCCCAAACTCCAATCCACACGCCCCCAGGGGCCGTATCCGGGTCTCGCGACCCGGCCGCCCGGTGACAGGACGTCCAGGGCCAGGTACCTTTGCCGCCCGCGCCCGGGCAGTCGGCCTGTGAACCTCTACGGGTAAACCAATGAACCATCTATCAGACCTCCTCGGCCTCACGCCATTTGCTGTCTCGCCGGTGCCCGGCACCATACTACCCTCCCGGCAGAAACCGGCACAATCACCCGAAGGCACGGTTTCGGGATCCGGCGCGAAAGATCGCCCGAAGAGGTGGTTTTGGGATGGCATGCCAGTTGCTGGCAGGACTCGCCGGGGGCGGCTCGAAGATCCTATCTCAGCCGTCGCCCGACTGCAGCCGGGGCGTCCTGGCTGGAGCCGGCTGGAGGAGGATGATCGCGTGGTCGGTGCCCTCTACTTCGTATATGTCGCCCGCACGCTGCGGGAAGGCGACCCCCCGCTCGTCGGCGTGTCCCACTACCCATCTCTGGATCTCGCCGTCCTTGCGGAGGAGGGATACGAGCACCTCACGGTAGTAAAAGGTCCACTGCCCCTCGCGCTCGCGGAGCGGGAGGCCCGGCGCGTGGCGGGACGCGTGGAAGCACGCTTCGGAGCCGTCCCCGCCGCGTTGGGGCACGCGCGGGGGGCCGGGCCGACCGAAACCCAGCCGCACGACCCAGACCCGGCAGCGAGCGGGCTGACGCGGGGGGCCTGGCGGTGGCTGCTGCTTTACCTCCGGAGCGCGCTACGCGCTTTAGGCCCTCGGAACTGCCCGCTGAGTTGCCGCATGCGGGACCGGCACGGGAGGGGTGGGCCAAGCAGCCTGCGCCCGCACCTGGGTACCTCCCCCCGCGCGAGGTGGGCCGCAGTCACGGTCCGGGACTGTAGCGCTGTGGAGGCGCCATCAGAAGAGGAGCTCGATGCCGTTCGTGACGTCCTGGAGGGACGGATTCTCTTCGATCACGAGATCCGGCGTGCCTTGGAGGAGCGCGGTCACCCCGTCGCCGGACCGCTCGAGGACGTGCTCCAGGTGCTCATCGTGCGCGGGCTTGTCCGTCGCGCCCCGTCGGTCACCATCGACCGCTTCGGCATCGCCACCTGCGCGAGGTGCGGCGGGCGCGACATCGTCGAGGCAAGCTGCGCCTCGTGCGGGAGCGACGAGTGCCTTCGCTGCGTTGAGTGTGCGTCCATGGGGGAGGCGAGGTCGTGCCGTCCTCTCTATTACGCCCCGGGGCGTCCCAGGTCGCCGCAGCGCCCAGAGCGCCGGGAGGGTCCGGAGCACCCGGGGGGTCCGGAGTGTCCGGTGCGTCCGGAGAGCCGCGCCCTCCCGGGCAACCCGGTCCCAGCGTGGGAGATCACGCTGCCCTTCGAGCTTACGAAGGCGCAGCAGGACGCGTCGCGCTTCCTCGCGTCGTTTGTGGCCGAGGACGAGCGCAACGAGTGCCTCGTGTACGCCGTATGCGGCGCAGGGAAAACCGAGGTGTGCCTCGGCGCCGTCGCCCTCACGCTGCAACGGGGCCGCCGCGTGCTTTTCGCGGTCCCGAGAAGCGACGTCGTGGCCGAGGTCGCGCCGCGCCTTTCCGCCGCCATGACGGGTGCGCGCGTCATTGCCCTGCGCGGCGCCTCCCGCGAACGCTACCGCGATGCGGACATCGTGGTCGCCACGACTCACCAGGTGCTCAGGTTTCATCAGGCTTTCGACCTCGTCGTCCTCGACGAGGCTGACGCGTTTCCGTTCCGCGGGAGCAGGATGCTCCGCTACGGCCTTCGCCGGGCAACGGCGCCGGGCGGCAAGACTGTGTACATGACCGCCACGCCGGACCAGTCACTCCTTGCCGCGGCCGACCGCGGGGAGGTCGCCCTCGTCAGGATATCGGCCCGCCACCACGGCCGCCCTCTACCGGTCCCTGCTATCATCGCTGCGACCCTTCCGCCAGTCGAGGATCATGGCGCGCTCTCAAAGCTCTCCCAGACCCGGGCTTCATCCGAGCACCGACGTACACTTGAGCTGCCGTCCAAGGTGGTCGCCGTCATCGAGGCTTCGCTTCGAGAAGGGCGCCGCGTCTTCGTATTCGTCCCCACCGTCGACCTCGCCAGACGAGTATGCGCCACGCTGAGGGCCTCCCTCACCTCCCCCGCCTGCTCCAACTCCCCCGACTCCCCCGACCTCACCAACTCCACCAACTCCCCCAACTCCGCTGCCGCCCGGCCGCGAGTTGCGTTCGTGCATTCGCGCCACCCCGAGCGCGACCGGGTGCGCGAGGCCTTCAAAGAAGGGCAGATCGACGTCCTCGTCACCACCACGATCATGGAGCGCGGCATAACCGTAGCCATGGCCGATGTCGTCGTCCTTTACGCCGACTTCGAGCGCGTCTTCGACGCGGGCACGCTCGTTCAGATGGCAGGCCGCGCCGGGAGGTCGCACGAGTATCCCTGCGCACAGGTCTACTTCGTCGCTGAGCGCACGTCCCCCGCGATGCGCGCGGCCATCGCCTCCATCCGGGCCATGAACGAGCATGCGGCTAAGTCAGGATACCTTGTAACCGGCGACGAGCAAGAGCAGGGCACATCACCCATCCGGCGGGACGCAAGTTCGCCGTGCGAAGCCCGATCCAGCGCATCCATGTGCTTGACGCTATCGCATATAGGCGATAGTCTGGTTGATGGAAGGCCGGATGGTGGGTTACCGCCTTGAGTTCTTCTATACCAGGCGGTAAGGCACTCCCGCTCCAAGGAAAAGCCTGGATCAGTCGGTAGAAAGCCAGGCCACGATCTGTTACAATCTGACGCGAGGAGGAACGCGATAATGGCCGAAAACGGTGTCGCACAAGTGCTCCGCGCCATAGTCAGAGAGGAATTGGAGCCCATCCGGCAGGGGTTGGAGCCACTCCGGCAGCAACTCGCCCGCCTTGACGACCTCGAACGGGGCCAGCAGGGCCTGAGGGCCCAACTAGGGGAACTGGGAGATGCTCAGAAACGTATAGATGCTCGTCTTACAGGACTAGAGGATATCCAAGAGCGCGTGGATACTCGTCTCACAGGTCTGGAGGATATCCAAAAGCACGTGGACGCCCATCTTACAGGACTGGAGGACATGCAAAAGCGCGTGCATGCTCGTCTTACAGGACTAGAGGATATCCAAAAGCGCGTGGATGCTCGCCTTGCAGGTCTGGAGGATGGTCAGAGAGCGGCAGATGCCCGCCTTGGCACGCTGGAGGAGGTTCAGAGACGGATTCACGGCCGCCTTAGGGTGTTGGAAGACACTCAGAAGCAGGTTGACGCCCGCCTTGGGGCATTGGAGCAAGCCGAGAAGCAAGTAGACAGCCGCCTCAGCACGCTGGATCATGGCCAGAAGAGGCTGGAACGCGGCGTGAAGGCGATGCGGAAGGACGTAAAGGACATCAAGCTCCAACTGGGCTTCGTGTGGGAAGACATCCTGAGGCTGGACAACAGGCTCAAGGTCCTCGAAAAGCCAGAGGTTCAGCCGTAGCCAGGCCGCGCTGCGCCACACAGGAACCAGTTCTTCAACAACGGGAAGGCCTCGATACAGTTGTCCGTTCTTCCCGGACACGGGGAGGATTTCGGGGAGCTGTGTGGAATATTGAGTGTGTTGGCACATATATGATTTCGTCGTGGGGCGATGACCTGGGTTCGGCAGGTGGACACTGAGAACCCAGGTAGCCGGAGTGTAACCGACCACGGCAGCGCGGGCAACCCCAGCGGACCCGGATGGGTCCGTCAACGGATCTGCATGGTCGTGTCTTTACTTGCCTGCTGACCCTGGTGATGGGGTGGCATGCCCGTACGAGCCGTCAGCCTGGTCGGTTGTTGACCATCTCAGCCCGTGGACAGGGAATACGTGGTCACAAGACGACCATGATGGACGCTCGGGGTGGCCGCTGAAGGCCCACCTTCGCGAGGGATCTCGTCACAAAGCAAGCGCGTCGCCGCTCCTGCGGAGTCGGGGGCAGCGAATGCGGTCGGAATGTACCGACTTTCCGCCTCGCGGGTGGTCGAAAACCTACCAGATCAACCCGCCCCGGTAGGACCGAGTCCAGAATACGGAATACCCGGTGGCACGATCGCACGAGGGATCGCGCTGCCGGGTATTCCGGCTTCCTGGGGGAGTTCGACACAAAGCGCGCTGCCTCGCGACGTGCTGGTACGGCTCGCGACGGCGCGGGAAAACCTGAGCATTCACTCAGTCTTTCGAGGAGGGTCGTGCCACAGGCGTAACTCCTGGCGGCGCTGTTGGTGATCTGAGCGCGGCAAGTTCGGGGTCACGTGTTCAAGCGTTCCAAGTTGCCCCTACTGGCTCACATCGCCAGTGCTGGATTGCGTTTCTGGTACTGCCTCACGTTACCGGTGTTGGCCCCGTAGGGGGCTCCCGATTTGGCAGGCCGGAGCCGCAAACCTAAAGAGGCGTCCCGCGGGGCCGGTCTCCGGAGCGCAACACCGACAACCTCCACTGCGTATATGTCCCGGCACTCTGCATATCTTGTTACTGATGCCTTCTGGCGCACTGGCGCAGTCCTGGGCTGTGTGTGCGTTGTGTTGCAGCCCAATGGCGGGTCCAGCCCCAGCTTGTTGCCCTCTGGGCCATGTGTGCGTGGTATTACGAGTGATATTGCGAGAGGTGCTAGGACGCGTCCTTGCCCGAATACCTGTCTGTGGCATCGAAGAGAGGTGTCGAGGGCCATGCTGCCCGCCACGTATGCTGAGAACCCCCCGGGGAAGATCTACGACCGCAACCGTGACTGGAACCGCATCCGCACCTGGGGCCGCGACCGGGACCGAGAGCATGATTCGGGCCGCCAGCGCGGTCGAGGACGTGAACGTGAGCACGATCGGGACCGTGAGCGCGACCCCTTTGCGATGATAATCGGCTCTAGCCCCGGCATCACCGCGGCCCGCAACCTTGCCAGGCGCGCGGCGCGCGGCGACTCCAACGTCCTCCTGCTCGGCGAGACCGGCGTCGGCAAGGGGGTGTTCGCCCGCGCCATACACGAGGCCGGTCACCGGGCGCGCGGCCCGTTCGTCGTCGTGAACTGCGCCGCCGTCCCCGAGTCGCTGATGGAGTCCGAGCTTTTCGGGTACGAGGAGGGCGCGTTCACAGGCGCGCTCAAGACGGGGAAGCCCGGCAAGTTCGAGCAAGCTTCAGGGGGGACCATCTTCCTGGACGAGATCGGCGACATGCCCCTCATGCTCCAGGCGAAAGTCCTGCGCGTGATCCAGGAGCGCGTCATCGAGCGGTTGGGGGGCATCAGGGAGGTGCCGGTGGACACGAGGCTGATCGCGGCCACCAACAAGAACCTCCGCGAGATGGTGGCAACCGGGGAGTTCCGTGGGGATCTGTACTACCGCCTGGACGTGATCACGATAACCATCCCGCCGCTCCGGGAGAGGAAGCAGGACATGCCTGAGCTTGTGGATTGCTTCCTGAAGAAGCTCAACAAGGTGTGCCACACGTCGGTGACGGGGGTCCATCCTGCGGTAATGGACGCGTTCCTGAGCTATCACTGGCCCGGGAACCTCCGCGAGCTCGAAAACGTCCTTGAGCGCGCCCTGAACCTCACGGATGGCAACGAGATCCGACCGGAGGACATTCCGGTGCGCTTCTGGGAAGTCCTTGGCTCGCACCTGGGTGAAGCCGGGGGGTCTAAAGGGTTCAACGGACCGGGGCTCGACGAATCTCTCGTGGCCCACGAGCGTGCAATTCTCGTCGCGACGCTCCGTGCCGCTGGCAACAACAGGACGAGGGCAGCCAGGATGCTCAACATATCCCGGTCCGGATTGTATAAGAAGCTCAGGAAACACGGCATCCCATCCAAAGGCTAGCGGTCCCGGGACTGTCCTAAAGGTGCCCAAGCTCGAACTCAAGGGCTACGTACGCGCTGAGTGCCGGCGAACTCAGGCAAATACGTCGAGCGCACAGCCGATGCTGCGAGTTCAAGTTGGGTTATCTATAGCTAAATGCTGGTGGTTCGGGCCAAGAGCTGACCGGCCTGACCAGGGCAATCAACAGTCGCTTCGCAGACCGCTGCTGGTTATTCGGGCAACAATTCGCCAGCGATCGGCTGATTGGCCGGCGTGTAATTCTCCGTAATCCGCCAATGATCGGCTAATTGTCTTGCGGCCAATTCGCTGGTAATCGCACGATTGTGCAGCATACAATCGGCAAACCGTTTGCTGTTATCTCCAGCAGTAGGGTGTTTCTCCGCCGGCAGCAGGAAGGGTTGCCAGCGGCCCCAAAGAGCGAGTGCAACACCGGCAACCCACCAAGAAGGTCAAGAAGTCGCCCGCGCATTAGAACCGCCTTGTCAGCGTTATGCACTGTTTCTTTATCTGCTCCTCGCTTGTGAGCAGCGCGTAGGACATCTCGAAGTCGCCGAACCGCAAGCCGATCCCACCAGTGTAAGCCCTCGCCTCCGGGTCCACGCCGTCCCCCAGGATGACCCCGCCCCGTAGCGCAAGGTGTGGCGTGAGCCACCCTTCGAAACCACCGGTGTAGATTTCGCGGCCACCGTCGTCTGGGGCGACTCGGTGGGCGTCGATGGCGAGCACCGCTCCGGACGCAGGTCGCAGGCTCAAGCCCGCGGAGTAGCTTGGCCGCACGGTCACGGCGGTGCCGTCATCGAAGGCCAGGCGCGTCACGGTGACGTCGCGGGCGATCACCCCGAGCGAGATGGTACTGTGCTTCAGCATGAGCCCGACGTCCGTCGCAAGGCCACGCCAGCGTGGCGCACTCTCCGGGTCGCCGCCCACGGCCCCGGTCACGCCGCCGCGCAGGTAACGTAGTCCGAACCCGAGCGCTCCCCAGTCGGCAAAGCGCTTGCCCACCGAGTAATTGAATGTGTTGCCCGAGAAGAGCGCGTCCCCCTCATGCCACTTATACTGCCCCCACGCGAACCCGCCCGCCCCGGCACCGCGGTCCACGTCGGAGACGGCGACAAACTTGAAGCTATCCGCCTCGGTGGTGTCCTCCCAGCCTGCTCCAAACGTGAGGACAAGCTGCTCTCTGCCGAGACCGAACGAGGCGGGGTTCGAATAAAGCGGGTTGGGCGCGTCCCACACCGCCACGTGCGAGTACCCCATGCCCATGAGCCGCGCGTCCGCGAACCCGAACGGGTCCACGAAACCGAAATCCTCGGCGGATGCGGCCGTGTGTGGCAGTGCCACAGCGCACAGCGCCGCCACCACCACCGCCAGCAACGCGGCCATCACCATGATTCGCATGCCAGTGGCAGGCGCAACCCGGTGCGTTCCGCCGGACCAGCGATCGGACCGGCGACGGACCATCGTCGCAGTCACACTGTCTCACTCCTTCCCTTTATAAGGATGCTCCAAAACCAGCCTTGCAGCGCACACTAGCCAACCCGTACGTCGTCAAGCTAGGGTTTGCAACCTAAGAGTGCTGCTTCCTGGCTCCGGTGCGGCCTCTGAAGCACCCTTCCAGCCTCCTGCGGTCAACGAGAATCATACCTCGGAACGTGCAAAGCTTCAGCCCTGTGACACAACGTGGTAGACACCGATGACTCGACCGGCGACAACCGCGACCCGCCGCAAGAGGTTTTAGCCCCCGCAAATCGGCCGGGCCGGGCGACGCGGCCAATCCAGGCGGCCCGGCTGACCCAACATGACCGAACCCAAACGGGCCCCTGCCTAGCCTGCCGGCCTGCCGACCTGCCGGCCTACCAGCCTGCCGGCCCGGCAGCCTCTCAGACCGGCTCGGTGCCACACCAAATGCCACGGGGCACCGCATGATCCACGACGCCTATGAGATGATCTCCGCAGCCTACTGCATGATCCTCGGCGTTATGAAGATCACGACCTCAGTCTCGGTGGACGCCTTCTTCGTGCTACTGAAAAGCAGCCCGAGGACCGGCAGGTCGCCGAATAGCGGCACCTTCGACTTCGCCTCGTACTCGGACTTCAGCTTCAGTCCGCCGATGACTATGGTCTCCCCGTCCCTCACCCTAATCGACGTGGACGCCTTGCGCCGGTTCACAACAGGCAAGCCGTCGGCCGTCTCCACAGCGTCGCTCACTTCGGGCTCGATCTTCACTAGGATCTCGCCTGTCTCCGACACGCGCGGCGTGAACCTGAGGGAAACGCCCGTCCGTATGGACTCAAGCCGCGTCGACGTGTCGCTGTTGCTGCCCGTCGTGACGGTGAAGTAACGGTCCTTGCCAAGGAATATCTCAGCGGGCTCGCCGTCAATCGTGGCGATGCTGGGGGTCGCGTGGATCTGCGCCTTCCCCGACTCCAGGAGGACCTTCATGGACGCGATGATGTGCTCGAGACCGCCGGCCACGTTGTACTTGGCTCCCCAGATGCCCGACACGAAATCCACGAAGCCTGAGGCAGGCACCGTCGTGTCGGACTGGCCGCCGCTGCCCTCGTAGCGCCAGTCGGCCCCGAAGGACTTTCCGCTGTCAGACGATATCTCCATGACGAGGGTCTCCAACATGACCTGGGGTGCCGGACGGTCGATGCGGTCGATGTCCGCCATGATGCGCCGCACCAGGCTGGCAGAACCAGTGACAACCAGGACGTTATCGGCAGCGCCTACTTTCACGTACGGAGCGAAGAAGTCCGAGAGCAGCTTGGCGGCGTTCTCCGCCTTGACGTACTTGAGCTTCACCACCTCGGTGGTGGTCAGAAGCGGGAAGCTGGGGTTCTTGGAGTCCGCCGACCCAACGACGTAGTAATCACCCACTTTGACGAAGGTGTAGCCGAGCGGCACGACGATCATTTCGAGCGCTTTCTCTAGCGGAACTTCGTTCAGTTCGACCGTAACCCATCCCTGGACGGTCGCGTCGGCCATGATGTTGACGCCCGTCTGCGCGGAGATGTCACGCAGGACGCTCAAGATGTCCGCGCCGTCGAAGATGTTCGTCACCAGAATCTCCTCCGCCATCGATGCCTGTGGCAGGGCTACCATGACAACCGCTAGCGCGAGCGCCAGCACGAGCCCAAGCCCCAGCCTTCCTGGCAGGACCGTCCTGCCCGATGCGAAACGTCTTGATCCAAACATCCACGACTCCTCCTCCAAAATCAGCCTAGACTCGGTCAGGGCTCACGCGCCCCGCCGGTGAGTTGCGCGCGGCTGTCAGGGCTGCTTTACCTCAAACTCCCCCGACACGTATAGCGGCGCCTTGCCGCCGTATTTCACGGTGACTTCCACCATGTATCTCCCAGTCTCGAGAGCCCGCGCGTAACCTGCGCGGAGCAGCCTCGTGCCGCCCGGGAGGACTATGTTGTCGAGCTCGCCGAGGTCTATTGAATCGACCTCCTGCCATGACCCGGGACCAACATACTCTATCCCCGGGACGCTTTCGGGGATTACGTGTTTCTTGATGCCGAACGTGACCTGCGGTTTGACGTGGGTAGTCCCGGTGTTCTTGAAGACTGTGCTGAAAATCCAACCTACAGAAGGGCCGCCGTCCTCAATCTTGAGCTCCGTGAGCTCCGCGAGCTTATCCACCTTCTTGCCGACGGTGAGGAATACCACCGTGCCGGCCTCGCCGGTCCACGCGGGAGACCCGCGAGACCTGGCTGATGTCACGGTGCCTCCAGGACTGCCTCCAGTGCTGGGTGCCCTGCCGGTCGCACCCGCGCTGCTTGCCGCTGCACCTCGCCCCGCGCCCCCCTCTTCTCCCGCAGGTGTTGCAGTGAATACGAGATTCGCATACCTGCCGCCGGCCTGGTCCTTGGGAATGTTGATCATGAAGCGGACCATTTGCTTACCGCCCGGCCGGATATCCATGCTGGCAGGCCGCAGCTCAATCCAGTCCGCGCAGCTCCATTCGGCGGGCGCGGCCCCGAGTGCAGCCTCGTCCTGGACCAGCTCGCCTTCCTCGTCGTACACGAGCGGCAGTGCCTTCCCCTCCACATGGATGGGCACGTCGGACTTATTCTCGACCACGATGGACCGGGCCGCCACTGCGCCCGGCGGATAGGTAAGGTCAAGATCGGTTGGCTCCACGTTGAACGGGGCAAGCCTCGTTCCGCCTTCAACACCCTTTACCTCGGCTCCGCTTGCAGCCACTATAAACGGCACCTTGGCCAGCGCCGGCCTCATCCCGCCGTATTTCACGGCGATGTCCGCGATGTAGTTACCTGGAGCAAGCCCGGACGGGAGCACAGACACCAGATTTACACTGGTCTCAGGCAGCACCAGGCCACGTCCTGACCCAAGGGGTATCTGGCGCAGGCGCTTTCCGGAACCATCCCTCAGAGTAAGAAAGCCGCGTGCGAAGACGTGCGTGTTGCCTTCGTTCTTCACCTCGCCTATCAGGATGAGGGCATTCTTGCCGTACGCGGCCGCATACCTCGGGTTGTCCGCGGCAGCCTTCACAGTGAATCCTGAGATGCTGACGGCCTTTCGCACCCTCGGCGCAGGGATAGAAACCTCTACTACCGTGGCGAATCTCTGCACAAACTCGGTGGATGCAAAGACCTCTTCTTCCTTCCTCTTTTCCGGAGCCAGCTCGAATACAACCGCCGCGTACCTCCCGCCATATGTGCCTCTGGGGATCGTAAGCTTACCATCCACCGAAAGCCCTTCGCCCGGGCCCAGCGTGGCCTCTTCCTTAGAGAGCTTTATCCATTTCGCGCATGAATACTTTGATTCACCCGGTTCAACGACCCGGTAGTCACCGTTCTGTTTCTGAACTACGTCTGTGGTGAATACCCGGAAATGCGAGGTTGCAGTCTTGCTCTCGTTCACGAGGAGGATATTGAACGTCTTCGTCTCCCCTGGAGCTCCGGCGATCTCGATGAGCAGCGGCGTCAGGCTGATGGACACCTGGGCTTGCACCGTGCCGAATATACAGCTCACGAGCGTTGATATGAGGATTGACGCAAAAACGGCATGCAGCGCAATCCGGCGAGCCCTGCTCGTGTCATGGCTGGATCTGCCAGGGCTATCAAAACACGACAAATGAGGAAGTATCATGGGCCTCTCTCCTCTCTGGTCCGATCAGGGGTGGCGGCCCGCCACCCCTGATCTTCCGGTGTATCGTGCAAGGCTCACCTCTCCTGGTGATACAGGGCTTTCGGGAAGGACTCGTCTTAGGCTCGTTTCATCCGGCAGGGTGAGACGCCCAGGCCGTTGTTACGGGACGAGTTACTCCTGGACGCTCTTGAAGTTGCCGGTCTCAGGATCGATCCAGTGCTTCATGTTCTGGAGCGTAAGCGTTATCGTGGCGGTGTCCTCGTACTCACAGGATGAGTTGCAATTCTCGACCACGATCTTGTTCCAGAGCTTAGTGTTCAAGCCGGCGTGAAGGGCTGCGCTGTCTTCTATCAGATCATCGTCGTTGTTGAGATCACTAGCTCTGACCCAGCCATTTGCCTCAGCCTCGGCAAGCGTGGCGCCATACGAGTAGTATGTGTCGATAGTCTGCTTGACGCCTTCGCCTTGCTCGAGGTAAGCGAGATCAGCGAAACCATCGTAGTTTATGGCGACGTCGTTATTGCTCTTTAGGGAGAAATTGATGCAGTCAGCGGCGTATGTCCCAGGCTTCCTGATGCGCCAATCCCATCGGGTGCCGCCGATGGACCACTCGATCCACTGGGCGACTGACGCATGATGCGTGAAGTTGATGACCCAGCTCTCTTTGTTGCACGCGCCCTGCGCCGGGCCGCTTGACCAGCAGCGGGCCAGCGCAGCAGCGTTCTCGGTTCCCTGCGAGACCCACTCCCCGGCTTCATTTAGATACCATGTCTCGACTTCAGTCGCACCAGACGGCAGAGCCACTCCCGGGTTATACGCTAGGGCAGCGGCCGGCACCAGAAGCACCGCCATCAGCGCAAGTACCACAATGATCCTCTTCATATTCAGAATTCAACCTCCTTACAGGTCTTTTGAGGCCTGTTCGGCCTTGAAAGAGTCACCCCATACGAGTTTGGGGTTACTTGGTCATGATTCCCAGCCCACAGTCTACGAGCCTGTGTTCCACGGTCCTTGTCTCGAGCCCTATCTGGCCTTGTCAGTCCTTCCCGATGCCCAAGGCTCAGTTAGCATGTCAATCAAGTTGTTACGACGTATCCAGATAATGTGCCGGACACCCAGGCCACGCTGATCAACTGCGACACCGCGCTACGCTGGACATCGCCCGCGTAGCCCCGGACGCCTGCGTGTGTTGTGCGAGCCGCCCACAGCGCGCTAATTGTTGCTCACGATGAAGGTGATCACCCCCACACCCTCGTACTCGCAGGACGAGTCTTCCTCGCCCACGGCTATCTTGGACCACATCTTGAGCGTGGTCGGAGTGGTCGGGTCAAGTGTTAACGGCCCGCGGTCGCCGGCTCGCAGGTTGAGGTCTCCTGCAGCAATCCACCCGGAAGACTCCACGGCAGCAAGATCCTGCCCGAAGCCATACCAGGTGCTGATGGTCGCCGCCCCGCCGTCCAGGCGCGCAAGATCGGCGAAGCCGTCGAACTGGATCGACAGGTTTCCGGAGCCGGTGAAGCTCATTTCTGTAGCAAGTGCCGCGTATGTGCCGGCCTTCCTCACTCGCCAGTCAAGCCGAGTGGCGCTGAGCGATACGTTCGCATACGCTCCCTCGGCCTTTATCGATATGGGCGGGCTCAATGTGACGGTGCCGGAGCCGAACACGGCTTGGTAGCTGAGGGTCATGTTGTCGCAGAACGTGAATGTGCCTGGATCCTCATAACCGGTGGGTTCCGCAGTACACACCTTCAGCTTGAACTGGCCTGAGGCAGCAGAAACCCCTACGCCGGACCGATTCCAGATCACCTTGACCTTGCCAGTGGACGGGTCGCGGGCTATGCCGGGAGCAGGGCCTGCACCCCGGTCGGGAACGGCCACAATGTCTCTGGAGCCTGGGATCTCCTCTGCCCACAGTTCCGGCCCGAAGTCCAGGGTCATTTGCCACCCTGTGAGGAGCAAATCGGGACATGAGATGCTCACGCTCACTTCCCACTCTGCATATTCGCCGGTTGGAACGACGAATTGCCCCCCGTCCTCGGCGACGTTCGCCGTCTTACCCATGGCCGTTATGGTGAACCGTGGGTCGGTCCTGCCGATGTCCCGCGCGCCTATACCACCAGATACCCCGCCGTTGTCGCGGATTATGCTCGCCCCGCCGACCTGCAGGCTCGCCCCTGTGACCGGCGGCTTCACCGGCACGACGGAGGGCCCGCCGGCGGAACCCTCCCCGGCGATAGCCCCCGGGGCCACGTCAAACGGCGCGCCGTCCCCGCGCAGGGCGTCGGCGTCCTTACGGGCGATGACGCTCCCGGAGGGCGCGTTGCGGACCTGCGACTTGTCGGCAAGGACGTATGTGAGGCGGGCTCCCGTGTCGATGGAGTAGATCCCCTCGCGCGAGAACTGCTGGTTCCCGTGACCGTCGCGGCCGGTAACCATAGTCAACTCGGCCCTGGCCGCTTCGCCTGGCGCAAGATCCCCGATGTCCCAGACGAGCGCCGGGTTCAGTGGCAGGCCGCCCTTGGCAGCGTCGCCTTCGATGTGGGCGTCGCCGTGCGGCCTCCCCGCCAGCGTGACGCGGAACGCCGGGCCGAACTCGTCGCGCACCTTCACGTTCCTCATCACGATGTCGTTGGGGTTGCGGACCGTGATGACAACCTTCCACTCCAGGCGGCGTCCGAGGGGCGCGATGAAGAGCTTGGCCTCGTTAGGCCGAATGCCCCGGGACACAGGAACGAAATCCACGGTAAGCTCGGCCTTTTCGACGTCCGGCTCGAACGTTGCGGTCGCCCGCATCGGCCAGGATACTGACCCTGCGCTGCTCCAACCCTGTAAGGGGTTCTCCCCCACCGCCGTGGCGTATGGATTGACCGGCGGGAGTTCAACCCATCCGCTGGATGGCTCAAGCCTGTAGACGGTGAGGGAGTCCCCGAAGGCTGGCGCTGCAGCAAAGCCAAGCAGAAATAATCCGACAACTATCGCAAAGACTGTCCGCCGGCGCACCATCGATAGCCCTCCTCGCGTGTTCACAAGTCCGTGCTCACGACAGCCTTCGTACATTACGAACAACCGCCGTCGGATGGACGTGTACCGCAAGAGGCGTGCCCGTCGCCGGCGGCCTGACAACGGCAACCCGAAAACCCGCCCATGCTGGCTGCAAGGGCTGGGTGGCGCGGGCTCGGCCCGTCGTCCGAACGCCCGTGCGAGTACGGTCGTGGACACCATGGAAGGCGGATGCGGGCCATCATCGTGGGGCCAGGCTGCGAAGAGAGCTGCCAGAAGGATCTGTCCGGGCAGCCGAACGTGGGCACTCTCGTCTACAGTAGAAGCTGCGGCGCTCAGTCGTCGAGAGGGGCAAATGATTACGAAAGGTTAGCCCAACGTCTTCTCGTTGGGCATGTCAGAGTGAGGTGAAGATATGCGAGAATGAGCGCGCCTCTGTGCAAGCCTCCGAGTCTCAGCGACCTTGGTAACTATGAGGCGGCTGTCGCGGGAGGCAGTATCAGGTTCCTCTTCGAGAGGCTTGAAGCCTCTCCTCGTGGCGATCGAGTCTTGCCTCGTGCGACTGGAACGCATCGAACAGAATGCGGATCTTATCGATAACCTCGCTTTCTAGTCTAGCTTCGATCCGGAGCTGTCCGGCCTTCACCACGCTGATGTCGGCCTCGACACGGTCCATCCGCGTCTCAAGCCTCGCCTGGCCGGCCTTCAACTCGCCGATATCGGACTCGACACGGTCCATCCGCGTCTCAAGCCTCGCCTGGCCGGCCTTCAACTCGCTGATATCGGACTCGACACGGTCCATCCGCGTCTCAAGCCTTGCTTGCCCTGCCTTCAACTCGCCGATGTCGGCCTCGACACGTTCCATGCGGGTCTCAAGTCTTGTTTGGCCAGCCTTCAAGTCCCCGATGTCGGCCTCGACACGCTCCATCCGGTTCTCGAGTCTAGCCTGGCCTTCCTCGAGCGCACCAACGCGCGTCTCGAGCCTGACCTGCCCTTCCTCCAACGCACCAAGGCGAGTCTCGAGTCTAGCCTGGCCTTCCTCGAGCGCACCAACGCGCGTCTCGAGCCTGACCTGCCCTTCCTCCAACGCACCAAGGCGAGTCTCGAGCCCGGCCTGACCTTCCTTCAGCTCGCGCACATCTGACTTCATACCCCTGATTTCGCCCAGGATTTCTCGGAGAACTTCTTCCATGACCACCCCTCCCTCGTATATTACTGGTTGACGGTACAAGCCAGGTCGCATATCCGGGTTAGCCGCTGGTGGGCCGACGGCCGTCGTAGCCGCGACCGGCGAAGGGCCATACCCTAACGGCCCGCCGGGC
>JACIXY010000161.1 GCA_014360195.1 Bacillota bacterium | reverse complement strand
GGGCAGTCACTCGCATCAGGTGACCACCTCCGTGTGCTTCTGAAGAGGACCTTCCGGTGTTGCGACTTTCGGTGATCATTCCCGTTGTCCGCACGCTGCCGCGTCTTGAAGACACCCTCGTTTCCGTCCTGGAGTACGGACCGGACGGCTGTGAAGTGGTCGTGGTGCTGGACCAGCCCTATTCCGATCCGTATGGCCTGGAAGGAGAAATCACGTTCATTCGAGCGGGGGAAGGCTTGCAGCTTGCCCAGGCGCTCAACCTGGGCAGTCGCGCAGCGAGTGGCGAGTGGATCCACTTTCTCCCCTGTGGTCATCTCGTGGCGCGGAACTGGGCGGAAAACGCGCTCGCGCACGCCGCCGACCGGCGCATCGGAGTCATTGTCCCGCTGACGGTGGATGCTCGGGATGAGTCGCGGATTCTGGCGGCCGGCATGGGCTACGATAGTGCCGGACGGCTCGTCCATCTCCAGCGGGGGGTTCCGGTCGAGGGAACGACGCTC
>JACIXY010000160.1 GCA_014360195.1 Bacillota bacterium | reverse complement strand
GAAGTCGTCCTTCGCTCCGTAGTGGAAGGTCCACACCCGCTAAGAGTCTCTGGCCTCACACCAGGTCTACGAGGCGCCGCTCACTGTCGTGCCTCCGGGAAGGCTATGCTCGCCTACCTCGAGGAAAGTGAGCTCCTACGTTACCTTCGTACACATTCTCTGGCACCCCTCACGGACCGTTCAATCACTGACGTGCAGCGTTTACGAGAGGACCTTGAAAGAATTGCACAGCAAGGCTTCGCTGAAGATTTGGGCGAGTTCGCCCCCGACATCTGTTGCGTAGCAGCTCCCTACTTTGACGCGCAGGGCAAGGTTGCAGGAGCGCTAACAATCTCTATGCCTCTCTTCCGTCACTCTCAGAAGGGGCCGCAGGTTGCAGCCGCCGTCCTGGCTGCCGGCGAGCAAGCCTCGCGAGCCATGGGGTACGCGGGCTCCTATCCTCCCCACAAATAAATGCCGGACCCCTAGAGGACCCAACCGGGCGGCCGACTCCGCTCTCCG
>JACIXY010000016.1 GCA_014360195.1 Bacillota bacterium | reverse complement strand
CGACTCGCCGTAAGGGGGATCGGCGTCGAAGAGGTAGCCTCGTGGCTTGAGGCCCACTCGAAGCCTGTAGGTAGGCTCTAGGCGTTGCTGGCGTGTGAGTGCTTTCTTGCTGAAGCGACGGCCGCCGAGGAGATCGACTACGTCGCCGACGTCGTCGAGCGGGCGCTGGAGGAGGTACGGTAGGCAGGGGACGGGCGGTCTTCGCTCGCTATGGAGTAGCTGGCTTGGGGCCGCGCCTCGCCGGCATGCGTCTCCCGCGCCTGGGCAGAACGTTCCCCGAACTCCTTACCCAGCCCGAAAGAGATAAGTGACACAAGGTACTGGTTCAGACTCACGCCCTCTGACTCGGCACGTTTCGCCAGCATCCGATGAAGTGTCCTGGGGACCCTGAGGGTGAACTTCCCGCTAAACTCGGGTTCTGTGTGGTCCGCCGGTGGCGGAATCTCTTTTCCGTGTTCCTTGGCCGATTCAAGCCAGCACTTGATTGCATCCTGGACGTTGGTCAAAGCCTGCTGAGGTGACTCGCCGGTTGAGATGCACCCGTCCAGTTCGGGTACCTCTGCCAGCCATCCCCCGCCGTCCTCCTCGCTCAAATGGGAGAGCCTTACGCTATACCCGAACAGGTCTTCTCTAGATGTCTCCATCAGCAATGGCCTCCTTTATCTCATCAATCAGGGCGAGAGCACGCTTGACATAGATGGGTTTCAAAGGATCGGGCTTCACAACCGTGATGGACCGAGAGACGGCTTCGTGGCCGATGACGTAGTGGCTCGAACCGCTGCGCGGCTGATCCACGTAGCACCCGAAGTACTCCATTACGCATCTTAGCTCTTCGAAGTCCACATCTCGTGGGTTATTACGCCATCTCTCTATGCGCTTATCGCGTTTGCTCAAGCCCTTCCCCGCCATGAGTATTCCACATGGCACCATATATGATACCAGATGAGAGCATTACGTGCAAGGCGGGTTGGGAAGGATTTGGTTCAGAAAGATCTGGCGATGGCTGGACCGAGAGCTAAAGGCATTCAACGATTGGCTGTCCCAGGTCTCGGAAGTTGTAGTTGCCGGATCTGTGCACCGAGCTGACACCGTCCGCCACATCGCAGTCCACCACAGCCTTATGGGCAAGGGCGAATGATCGTTACGCGGGCCACTGGCACACATCACGCTGTGCGCCCGCCTTTGCCGATGCACGTCCAACCCAGGGCGCTGGGGGGCGGGGCAACCCACCCCTGTTTCGTCTCTCTCATCGGCAATTCAACCCGGGACGGGGGGCGGCAGGGGTGTGGCTTTCCCATGAGCGCCTCGGCTACAACTACCGCATGGACGAGCTTTCGGCCGCGCTAAGGGTGGTGCCGATGTCGTGCATCGAGGAGATCATCGCGAAGCGCGAGCGGGTGGCAGCGATGTATGCAGAGCGCCTGGCGAAGGTGCCAGGGCTGCGCCTGCAGGATGTGGCTGTGGTATGTGGCGCCTGAGGCGACGCGGGTGAACTGCTTCGTGTATGCCATCGTATGCCACCCGGGCCGGCGCGGACGAGCCCGCCCCCGAGCGCCAACCCCCGAGCAGCGCTCCCGCGAGCGCCAACTCTTTGAGCGCTGGTCCGCCGTGCGCGACCGTGTGAGGCGGCGGAGCTTACGGGACCCAAGGGGGGGCGAGGATCCGGCTTTCTTGCAACGGCGCGACGCGACGCGGCGCGGGGAGCGAAGATAGGGCGCGGGGAGGGAGTGGGACCGCGTCTCAGCCCCCACCCGCCTGCAGCCTTTCTACCGCGCCGAGTTCGCCTTCAAGGAGGGCGACTTGCGCATCACCCAGTTCGCCGACTTTGCCGAGTCCGCCGGGCATACGAGCATCGCCATCCCATTCCACAACCACCTGACCGCCGAGGAGATCGGCTACGTCGCCGGCGTCCTCGAGCGTGCCCTGCGGGAGGTGCAGTAGGCGAATTCCGCCTGTGGTAGTCTTGGATAAGCATCGAGGAGGTGTATAGCTGCTGCACTGCTGGGTAGGTCGTCCAAGACTCATAGATCTGAGGCTCGAATGGGCAAAAGGATTCACCTTCTCGTGCTCGAAAGGCGGTAAGCCGAGGCACTCGAACTATGGCCCCTCAAAGGCCGCAGAGCCCTACAGCAAGTGTGGGGCTGCTCGTCCGTAGGTCGGGGACAGGGGCGGTCGGCGTGTTTATCCTCTGCAACTGATTTTTGCCACGGCCGGAAGGAATGTTGGGCGGCATGGCGAAATATTCCAGTGCGTGCTCTCGGCAACCGAGCTGCGTACGGCAAAGGATTCATGCCCGATTTCCTACCCGAAGACCGGCGACTCAAAGATTCTGTGTTGACGATTGCTCGTCAAGAAGGGTCTCGTACGCCTGCCGAAATGGGGGGATGGCATTGGACGAAAACGTGCTAAACGGCTTGCTACTCCCTCGTTCTAGTCAATTGGCTCTCTTCTTTGCTCCTGGCACATTCCAGACGCTTCAGGTAGCAGTCGGGGTAAAGCAAGTGCTGTCCGGGCTATTCTCGGTAGAACCGACTGTCTTGCCTTCCGACGTTCCTGTCGAAGTTCCTCGAATAATCATGCAGGAGCGAGGTGTGGGCCAGCTTACGGTTGGGTATACAAGAGCTGACCTTATCCTAGAGTGGCGAGCGGGTCAGAGCTGGGGCAACAGGGTCACTGCTTTGAGCGAGGAATTGACGCGTTACTTTGTTGAGCAAGCCAGGCTGAAGGTTCAGCGTCTGGGCTTTGTTGTGACGTTCGAGGTCTCTGAGGACATAAACCTAGAGGCTATTCGCTCACGGTACGTGGCTGCTGGCAAGATGCTGGATGCGGAAGAGATAGGTATCGCTTGGCTCTGTCGAACCAAAGTGCAGGGGATACTGGTGAATCGATGGGTGCGGTTTTCCATTTCCTCACTCCCGGGCGGAGACCGAAGCGTCGTGATCGACACCAATACTCTTCTTGAGGACCAACTCGACCTTGATGCTACCACGGTCAAGAAGATCGTGGAGACCTGTCTTGACCAACTCAGGAGTGATGCGGGTGCCATTCTTGAGTGGTGATTTCGGAATGCAGAGCAGTAGTCTTTCATGGTGGCCAGCTGCCGCCGACGTCGAAAGGATGAAGATGAAAGCCCCCGCGCATTCTCAAGGTATGGTAACATGGGGCGCTTCAGCCGAAGAAACGTCTTTGCCGTTGCCTGTTGAGGATTACGTCAATCTGGGGCTAGCTTTGCTGTCGGAGATCCTTGCACCGTCACAAACACGCAGTTCTACCGCCGAATGCATACAGTATACTGATCCGGGGAGATTAACCCTGGGAAGCTCTCACATACCGACGCAACGGGTGGTTGAACTCATGACCGAGATGAGGGGGATGCCTCTACCTGTCGCTAGTGCAGTCGACAGGTTTAAGGCCATACCCGCGGTCGAGGACGTGTGTCCGAAGGTTGATGCACACAGGAACCACGCAACTTTGTGTGTTGTGGTCCGCATGCCCAAGTACGATGATTCCTTGATGAACAGGCTAATTGCAGAAGAGGCAAGAGCGAACGAATTTGCGAAGAAACACGGCTACGTGCTGGAGTTCATGTTCCTTCCAAGAGAGCTTGCCGGCTCGCCGGACCTGGACGATGATGGCTGTTCGTGCTTCCTGGACTGAGGAGAGCCTGAGGAGGCCGCCTGATGTCTTCGTGGGCCAACCATTGGGATCAGGCACAACATAACAAGGCCCTCGCCAATCAACTCGTAGCCTGCCATCCGATTGCCTTCCGGGACTGGGCCATTATCGTGGCGTTCTATTCTGCCCTCCATTTTGTGGAGGCCTTCTTGGCTTTCACTCAGGGCCGGCACTGCAGCAGGGAGTACAGACGGGAGGGGTATGAATCGCTCCATGAATATCGCAAGGATGTCGTGGCTGCCGAGTTTCCCGCCAACATCGCGACTTCCTACGAGAAATTATACAGGTTGTCCGTGATGTTCAGATATCTTGAGTTCCAGGGGCATCAGGCACCTGGCACAAAGGCGGGGTGGATAGGTGACCCTGAGGTCGTGAGGCTCGTCAATATGGATTTGGCTAGTATTGAGCAAGAAGTGGCTGCCGAGATACGGCCTCATGCTAATTAGCCTTATGGTCCCGGACAAGTCATGTTGATCTGGGCCAGGTGAGAATGAAGGCTAACAGCTTTGGGAGCATTGTGAGCGGAATCGGTACACGTCGCTGACTACCTGAGCCTGAGGTCCCCGGAGTCTCGGCGGTCCATTGCCGGGTACCGAGGGAGCGCGAGGCCGCTGCTCCGGACATCTCGGCAGTAAGCATGCGGCCGCGTCAACAGCGCCGTGAGCGGCCTGCACCTGCTCGTCCGCGCTTTCGGCATCGGCGAGAGGGACGAGGTCCTCACGACCCCGTTCAACTTCATCGCGTCCAGCAACTGCATCCTCTATGAACGGGCCGAGCCGGTGTTCGTGAATAGCCGTGGTTCTGGTCGGCGTCCCGTTTAGTCTCTCCAGCGGGGCCCGGCTCTTCTCCTGTGTACCGGGGCGCCCGCGTCAACTCAAGCAACCTGGGCTTGCAGAGGATCTCGCGGACCTCCATGCTCTCAAACGGGGAGAACTGCAATTCAGCCTGAGCGCATGCTATCCCAGCCCGAGTTGACCCACATGCATCCGTGAGCACGGGTGCGACCACTCGACTCACTGCAAAGACTGCTACGCCCCTCATGAACGCCTTTGGCCGGAAATTTCGCGTGACATAGGAAGGAAAACGAGGAACTGTAGCGAATAAAATACTCATAACATGAACGCAGTGTTCATGCTATGAACTCCAGAAGGGAGATGAGATCCGACGAGGCGGTAATGGACGTGCGTGGAGTCTGGTCAGCTCAGTTTGGGAAACAAACATCCACTAAAGGGGGCATCGCCGTGAAGAAGATCGTCATTGGGGTGCTGTTAGGCATCATGCTCATCGCTTCCATGGTGGGAGCTGCCTCGGGTGCTAAGAAGCCCACTGTAGGTGTCGCGGCCATAGGGCTCGAACACAATTGGGATATCAACTGCTTTAATGCCGCAGTGGCGAGGCTCAAGGAGCTTGGCGCCGTGCCCATCGGGCTTGATGGCGAGCGCCAGACTCAAAAGCACATTTCCAACCTGGAAACGCTTCTTCAGATGAAACCAGACGCGATAATCATCGTCCTCGGGTACAAGGATATCATGGATCCCGTCCTTCAGAAGATCACGAACGCCGGTATCCCGATCGTGACGTGCGACTTTGACACGAAGTACAGCTCATGCAACGTGTCTTCAAGCAATGAACAGATGGGAACCATGATAGCAGAGAAGATGGCACAAGATCTTGGCGGGAAAGGTAATATCGTCTCCTTCTACAGACCGGGGTCTCCTGTAGCCGAGGTGCGGAGAGCGATGCTTCAGAAGGTATTGGACAAAAACCCCGGCATAAAGATCGTTGCTGAGCAGCCTTATGTCATCCCCGGCACTGTACCAGATGCTATGGCCAAGATGGAAAACCTCCTAATTGCTCATCCGAAAAAAGGCGATATCGACGCAGTGTGGTCCCTGTTCGATCAACCGGTCATAGGAGCGGCGATGGCAGTGGAGGCGGCCGGCAGGGCGGGCGAGATCAAGCTCTATGGAATCGATGGCGATCCTAAGGCTCTCGAGCTGATTAAGAAGGGAGTCTATACCGCTACAATACTGCAGCAGCCAACCAAGATAGGTGCGATCGCCGCTGAAATGGCTCTGGCGCTGGTCCGCGGTGAAGAGGTTCCTCGACAGGTGTACGTGGATGTGCAGTTGGTTACAAAGGATAATGTTGACCAGTTCCTGAAGAAGTAGTCCAGAACACGAAGCGGAAAAAGAGAGGATCCCGGCACAAGACTGCAGCTGGTGGCGGTGTGACCTCTGTCACTCCGCCACTACTGATGTCCCATCAGCCAGGAGGGGATTGAATGGCAGCGCTTCTGGAAATGAAGGGGATCCGAAAGGAATTCCCAGGCGTTGTAGCTCTCGACGGAGTTGACTTTAGCGTCGTGCCCGGTGAAATACACGCTCTGTTGGGGGAAAACGGGGCGGGGAAATCCACGTTGATCAAGATTCTTGCCGGGTTATACACCCCCGACCGGGGCACGGTGGTTTTCCGAGGCGAACAATTGAACGGTCTGTCGCCACAGCAGGTGCAGGCACGAGGGATAGCCTTCATCCACCAGGAGCGGGCGTACATCCCGTACTTTACGGTGGGCCAGACACTGTTTCTCGGCCGCGAGCCATCCCGCGGCGCTGGACTTATCGATTGGCCTCGACTTTACAGAAAAGCGTCTGAAGAGCTCGTAAGGATCTTGGGACTCGAGATAGACCCGCACGCACCCATGGAATCTCTTACCGTCTCCGAGAAGCAATTGGTTGATATTACCAAGGCACTGATAACCAACCCGTCACTTATAGTCTTTGATGAGCCGACCGGGCCCCTGTCAGAAGGGGAGATTGAGAGGCTTTTCGCCGTGATAAAGCGGCTGAAGTCACAGGGGGTTACAGTGGTTTACATTTCTCACCGGCTTGACGAAGTCTTCCAAATCTGCGACCGAGCTACGGTTCTTAAAGACGGCAAGAACGTAACAACACTTGAGGTCAAGGACGCGACTCCAGATGGGATCGTTAGACTCATGGTGGGCAAAGAACTCAAGGAAAAATTCCCAAAGGTGGTTGCATCTATCGGCGATCCTATCCTTGAGGTATCAAATCTCTGTCGGGGTCATGTAGTACGAAACGTCAGTTTTAAACTAAGAAGGGGCGAGATTCTTGGGATTTATGGCTTGGTAGGTGCAGGCCGCACGGAAATGGTGCGACTTGTTTTTGGCGCAGACAAGAAAGATGCTGGAAGCATCATGGTTGAAGGTGTGCCGGTGATCATTAACTCTCCACGGGAGGCGATTGATCAGGGTATTGCACTGGTGCCAGAGGACCGACGTGGGCAGGGAGTTATTGTAGAAATGTCGGTTCGCGACAATGTGACCCTTCCCAGTCTCAAGGGCTTTTCTCGTGCTGGCTTCGTTGCGTCCCGCAGGGAACGCGCAGCGGTGCAGAACTTTGTCAAGCAGCTCAACATCAAGACCCCTGGGATCGATCATTTCGTGAAGTACCTGAGTGGCGGGAACCAGCAGAAGGTTGTGTTGTCCAAGTGGCTGTGTGGTAGCGCCAAAGTCGTGATATTCGATCAACCGACCATCGGAATCGATGTAGGTGCCAAGACAGAAATATACAGGCTGATGGGAAAACTCGTATCTGACGGTGCCGGAGTGATTCTCGTTTCGTCGGAGATTCCGGAGGTGCTTGGGTTGTCAGACCGGATACTCGTGATGTACCGAGGTCGGATCACCGCAGAGCTTAGTAGGGAAGAGGCTACTCCTGATAGGTTGCTCTTCTACGCCATGGGGGGAGGGGTCGCAGATGTCCAGTAACACTGTCAGGGGTGGCACCATGAGTTCACGCAAGCTCAGATGGGCCGGGGTCCGAAACCGGAGCCACCTGGCAGTACGAGTCCTGACCATTGGCCTCTTCGTGGGGGTTTGTGTTCTTTTTGCTGCGATGTCTCCGATATTCCTTATGCCAAGCAACCTGCTCAACATCGTGAGACAGACTGCTTTGCTCGCAATAATGTCCTTCGGCATGGTGTCCGTTATCATTGTGACACATGGGGAGGCTGACATGTCCGTAGGGGGGATCACAGGCTTGTCGGCGGCGGTGGCGGTGGTGTTGTTGGTGCGCGGCGCGCCCACAGCACTTTCCATCCTTGCCGCTATTGCAACCGGCCTTGCTGCTGGGTTGCTCAACGGCATATTGGTTACAAAGGTGGGTCTGCTACCGTTCCTCGCTACTCTTGCCACAATGAATATGGCAATGGGGTTGGAACAGGTACTTACCAAGGGGACCTACGTTCCATTCGCAGACCCTTTCATCGGCTTCGTGGCAAACGAGAACTTCCTGGGCGTGCCAGCATCCGCGTTTCTATTGCTGCTCGTGTACCTTGCTTTCTATTCCTTACTCGACCATATGCCAACGGGACGAAAGATCTACGCAATCGGGGGAAATCTACAAGCTGCCAGAGCCTCGGGCATTGATGTCGCCAAGTACACGGTTCTGACGTTTGCACTGTCCGGCCTGAGCTGCGGTTTGGCGGGAGTGCTCCTCGTGGGCAGGCTCTCAGGGTTGACACCGCTTGCGGCCGCCCCATTGCTTCTCGACGTGCTTCTTGCTGGATACATCTCGTCGATCTTGTCCTCCGTAGGTGCACCGAGCGTATCTGGTGCACTCTTCGGAGCAATGCTTGTTGGGGTGCTGAGCAATGGACTGGCGGTGATCCGTGTGCCCACTTTCTACGTCAACCTCGTAAAAGGTCTATTGATAATAATCGTCGTAGCCGCGAACGCACTTCAACGACGCCGACGAAGCATCAGTTGAGGGGGATGACAGCTGTGCATACCGGAGCCGAAAACAGGCCTATTGTTGCGTTGAGACGACCGTTGCTGAAGTGGACGTTCGTTGCAGAATACGGCACACTTGCAGCTTTTGTAACCATGTGCCTGGTTTTGAGCGCAATAGCGCCGGGCTTCCTTACCTTCGACAACATACTGACCATACTGCGTCAGATAAGTGTGCTGGGCATCATCAGCCTGGGAATGACTCTGGTCATGGCGTCTGGAGGCATTGATCTCTCCATCGGAGAAGCCTTGGATGCTGGAGCCCTCGTCTCTATCTCGCTGATTGCGGCGGGCTTCGGTGCAGTCCCTTCGATATTGGGCGGTCTTGCTGGAGGTCTTGTAATTGGGGCTATCAACGGACTGTTGGTGGCGGGCTTCGGTGTGATGCCGTTTCTGGCGACGCTGGGTGTCCACTCAATGGTGATGAGCCTGGAGATGGTGTACACAAGAGGCGGGCTGCCGATCTACCCGTACGGGGGTGTCCCCGCAAGCTTCAACTTCCTCGGGCGCGGGTTCATCGGGCCGGTTCCATTCCCAGTTGTTGCGCTTGCAGCATGCCTGCTGCTCTTCTACCTCATGCTGCACAGACTGACATTGGGGCGCTATGTATATGCGGTCGGCGAGAATCCGGAGGCCAGCAGGCTGTCAGGGGTTAACGTGAGACTGGTGACCTTCGGAAGCTACGTAATTGCCAGCGTTATCGCGGCATTCGCAGGGATTATTCTGGCAAGCCGGGTGTCGTCGGGCCAACCACTCGCAGGAGAACCCTACCTTCTCGACTCTATTGCGGCCGTTTTTATGGGCCGTACCGTTTCCCGTGAGGGGAAGGCCAGCATCCTGGGTAGCCTTGTGGGAGCTGCCTTTCTGGGGACCGTCATGAATGGCATGACCCTGCTGAATGTGGTCTTTTACATGCAGACCTTCATAAAAGGAGCTTTGCTCCTGGGTGTCCTGGCGCTTGCGTCGTACGCAAGAACCAGGCGCACCTGAGGCGAGGAGTTATGTCAACCGATCTGAGCAGCGATATCAGGTCATGTGTTTCCGAGAGCTGACGAAG
The DNA here is from genome assembly GCA_014360195.1 of Bacillota bacterium. Taxonomy (GTDB): domain Bacteria; phylum Bacillota; class SHA-98; order UBA4971; family UBA4971; genus UBA6256. Next base: position 57,041 of record JACIXY010000016.1, on the reverse strand, counting down.
GTATGCTGTTTCCCTTAAGACCTTGAAACTCTGACGAGCAACGCGAAACAGGGTGTACTGCAGGGGGGACATCGTGAACTGAACATGAGGAATTCAAACAACACTCAACGATGGCTGATCGTTACCGTACTGTCCGCAGCATATTTCTTTGCGTACTTCCATCGCGTCTCTCCTGCAGTGCTTGCTCCTTACCTCCGCCGAGACCTCGGGCTTGAGGCTAGTGCTCTTGCGGTATTATCGTCGATGTATTTCTACACTTACGCCCTTCTGCAGATTCCTGTGGGAGTGTTCACTGACTGGCTGGGTGCGAGGACGGTAGTTGCAGCGTCTGCTCTCGTTGCATGCATAGGCGCGACGGTTTTCGCCGTAGCTCGCAGTTTCGGTGTGGCGTGCGTAGGCAGGGCGCTGGTCGGGGCGGGAGTGGCTGGGGCTTACGTGCCGGCGCTGAAGACGTTTTCGACATGGGCCGGGGCCCGAGAGTTCGGAACGATGACCGGCATGCTGATCGCCATTGGTAACGTGGGAGCGCTGGCTGCCACCTCGCCTCTTGCGTTTAGCGCAAGTAGGATAGGATGGCGGTTGACGTCCCTTAGTATTGGCCTTGTGAGCCTGGCAATAAGCGTTGTCGCCCGGATTGTGATGCGAGGCGGTCTGGAATGCTCAGCGACAGATGCCGGAGGCTCGCGCCGGGCGGGTATTGTTGCCATAGCCTCGGCTGCAAAAGAAGTGGCATCCAATAGACAGGTCCTGCTCATGGGTGTAGCGCTCCTGGGCAAGTACGGTCCGCTGATGTCGTTCACGGGGCTCTGGGGTGCGCTGTACCTCTCAGCGATTTACGACTTGAGCCTGGTGTCTGCAGGGAATATACTCATGGTTGTCGCTATCGGGTACGCCGTCGGGAGCCCCTTTTTCGGGTTTATTTCAGATCGAGTCATGATGAGGCGCAAGCCTGTGCTTGTCTTCGGGATGTTTCTCTTCGCCTTGAGCTGGGTGCCTTTTGTTCTCGGTATAAAGCTGAGTAGCCTTGGGCTTGGGTTGGTGGCCTTCGTGATGGGCGCGGCGGGCGGAGGGACGGGAACTCTTGCCTTTTCTGTGGCCAAGGAGTCTATCTCACCCAAAAGGTCTGCAACGGGTCTTGCAATAGTGAACACAATGTCTTTTGCTGCAGTTCCGATATTCCAGATAGTAACTGGGTGGACCATCGCCCATATGGAGAGAGTGCATCCTGAGATGCTCACAGGTCGCTATGAGGGCGCGTTTGTCATTTGTCTCGCCGGGTCGATTCTCGGCCTTGCTGCTGCCGCTCTTAGTAGCGAGACTCTGCCGCAGGAGCGAGCAGGAACCACGTCGAACCGTGTTGCTGCGAGAGGTGATGCATATGCGCCAAGGTAGCGCACTGCCCTACATGAACCGCTCTTTGCGGAGGGCCTTCAGTATTCTAGAAGCGTTTCTTGAACGGGGAGGTAAACCGATGACCCTCCCCGAGATAGTCAGGGCTGTCGGGCTTAACCGGACCACAGTGTGGCGGCTCGTGCTTTGCCTCGAGGAGCTTGGCTATGTCGAGCGGCAGGCCGACGATCGATTCCGGCTGGGCCTCAAGCTCCTACGGTTGGGAGCTGTAGTCCAGGGCACGCTCGACCTTCGAGCCGCCGCTCGCCCAGCGATGGAGGCGCTAGCCTCGGCCACGGATGAATCAGTGTATCTTTCGGTAAGGACGGGAGATCTGCGAGTTTGCATCGACATGGTGGAAAGCAAGCAGTCGATCCGGCATCGCATCGCGCTCGGGGAGGCCATCGCATTGTATGCGGGCGCGGCAGGCAAGCTACTGCTTGCGTTCATGCCACCGGATGAGCTCAGGAAGTACCTTGAGAGAGTCAGGCTAGAGCCGATTTGCCGCCGGACCATACAGGACCCGATGGTTCTTCTTGCGCAACTGGAGCAAATAAGAAGGGAGGAACTGGCTTTCAGTGTTGAGGAGCGTTTCTTCGAGACGCTATCGATCGCTGCTCCTGTCCGAGACCACAGCGGTAATGTAATAGCGGCCTTAAGTATCACAGGCCCATCTGTGAGGATGGAATCCCGAGGCACCGACAAGCTAGCCCAAGAGGTGAGATCGGCGGCACTCGATATCTCAAAGGCGCTTGGACACATGCGTACGGGTTCGCAGGATGCGGAGAAACCAGCTTGTCGAACAGCACCATGACAATGTTGGGGTGTTTGGCGGCACGTGTGTCGCAATGATATTGTGCCGGAAGGAAGCTACGAAATGGAATTCGTCATGATAGGGAGCGGAGCAAGGATGAAACCGGAGTGCCTCATAACAGCAGCGTTTTCGCAAGAAGGAATCGAGCTTCTCGAGTCGCTTGTCCAGATCCGCCTGGGGGGCTGGGGCGTGACCAGGCGCAAGTTGACCCCCGAAGAGATGATTTCTGAGATCGGCGGTGCTCGCATCGTGATAACCGAACTCGACCCCGTGGATGCGAATGTCCTTGCCGCCCATCCGAACCTCCTAGTAGTAGGGTGCTGCCGTGGAAACCCTGTAAACGTAGATGTAGCAGCTGCAACTCGCTTGGGAATCCCGATTCTGTACACGCCCGGCAGGAATGCAGTGTCCGTGGCGGAGATGACCATTGCCCTCATGATTTCCGCGGCGCGTAACCTACTGAAGGCGAGCTCTTCACTGATGGCCGGTCAGTGGGGCGTGGACGGCCTCTCGCCCTATCTTGCTTTCAGAGGGATCGAGCTAAACTCGCGCGTTGTGGGACTTGTGGGCTTCGGCGCCGTTGGACGCGAGGTAGCTGCGAGGTTGGTGCCATTCGGGGTCAGACTTCTGGTGTACGACCCATACGTGGCTCAAGACGTTCTTGAGCGTTACGGGGCAGAGTCGGTTTCGCTGGAGGAACTGTGCCAGCGGGCTGATTTTATCTCCGTCCACTGCAAGGTGACTCAGGAAACGAAAGGGCTGATATCACGCAAGCATTTCGACATGATGAAGCCGGGGGCGTACTTCATCAACACGGCTCGAGCGGCCATTACCGACGAAGAGGCATTGATAGAAGCGCTTCGCGACAGGCGAATCGCAGGTGCTGCGCTTGATGTTTTCGGCCAGGAGCCGCTTGATCCATCCAGTCCACTTCTTCGTCTCGACAATGTCACTTTGACACCGCACATCGGCGGTGCGACTCATGACGTGGTAAGACACCACTCTCAAATCATCGCGGAAGACATCATAAGGTACCTCAGAGGTGAACGTCCCCGCTATGTTGCCAATCCTGAGGTGCTTGTGGAGAGAGAGTAAGTCCACTGCACTTCTGCGGAGTTCTTCAGAAATCTTGGCAGTCGGCCGAAGGCGTTGGGGGAGTCTTGTTACACACCGTTGTTCACGACATGGGGGCATTTACGATGGGGTTGGTGCGAGGCAGGAGCACTTATGTCGCAGCTTTCGACCTTGGGACAGGTGGTGGAAGGTGTGCTATCTACGATCTCTGCGGCCGGTGTGTAGGGTCAAGCTACCGGGCATGGTCCTATGTACAGCCCGATCCGACCGACCCGACAATACGAGAGTTCAACCCGGAATATGTGTGGCAGCAGTTATGTGACGCTTTCAAGGATGCTCTGGCAGTCGCGGCGGACAAGGTGCCGGGCTTTCTTCCGGATGAGATCGTCGCGATTAGTGTCACCAGCCAACGCGAGGGAATCGTACTACTGGACGAGAAGGGCCAGGAACTTTACGCTGGCCCAAATGTGGACTATCGGGGACGGGCATACAACAGGCTCATAGCAGAAAGACACGGCGACCAGGTGTATCACAAAACAGGCCATTGGCCGGAAGCGATATTTGCTCCAGGGCGGCTCCAGTGGATTCGCGATCACCGACCTGATATATACGTGAAGGGCAGCAAGCTCCTGTCAATCAGTGACTGGCTCCTGTTTCGCCTCTCGGGGAACATGGTTGCAGAGCCTACTAATGCCGCCGAGACTTTACTATTCTCGCTATCTGACATGGGCTGGGACCCCGACTTGTTGGAAATAGCACATATCTCTGCGGACCTGTTACCGCCGGTGGTCCCACCTGGGACTCCCGTAGGAAGGCTGATGCGATCTGCCAGTCACGCAATTGGGCTACCAGAGGGAACTCTCGTAGTGTCTGGGGGTGCGGATACACAGTGTTCGCTGTTGGGATCAGGGGTCACGGAGCCTGGAAGGGCATGTGTGGTCGCAGGCACCACAACGCCTGCACAACTCGTGACCGCCCAACTGATTGTGGATCCGGGGCGTCGCACCTGGACATGTCCTCACGTTTATCCGGGCAGGTGGGTGCTGGAGGCGAATGCACGACTTACGGGCCTGGTATTTCGTTGGCTCCGGGATTCTTTTTACCCTGAGCTACCTCCCGAGCAGGCCGAAGCGCTCATGCTTGACGAGGCGCGTGAGATTGCCCCTGGGCAGGGCCATCCGTTCGCATTCCTCGGCCCAGTGGTGAGCAATGTTGCAGGTGTTCACCCACAGGCGGGCATGATTCTGGGTTTACGGCCGGACCTTTCGCTGCCGACGGGTCGCGGGCAACTGATTCGCGCCTTCATGGAGAACATGGCTTATGCGATCAGAGCCAATGTGGACCTTTTGAGTGAGATCGCAGGTCAGGCTCACGTGGAGGTGGTGATGTGTGGGGGAGGCTCGCGGGACTCGCTCTTGCCAGAGCTACTTGCTGCCGTTCTCGGAAGATCGGTTACTGTGAGCGCGGAAAGTGAAGCAGCCTCCCTGGGCGCCGCGATCTGCGCTGCTGTGGGAGCAGGGCTATACGAAGACTTTGACCAAGCTATTCAGGGCATGGTTCGGCAGGGGAGGGTGGTTACCGCAGAAGACTGGCTAGCCCATAGCCCAAGGAAAAGCCATGAAAGAAATCCGTACCCGGAGCTATACCGGAGGTGGTGCACCCTTTATCACCAGGTGTACCTTCCGTGTCAAAGCATGGTCCCCTGACCCCAGACGCGGACCGGCTAACTGGTCAGACTCGCAGAGGGGCGCCCAACTGAAGTCACGGCTTGCTCCGGTAGGCAAAGATGCGACGATAGGAGTGGATTTGCAGGATGGATCGACGTTTGGCTCTCAAGAAGCAGATCATTGAGGTGGGCATTCAGTTGCTTCGTAACGGTCTCGTGGCTGGAACAGGCGGGAACATAAGTGCGCGCCTACCTGACATGGAGTACTTCTATATTACCCCAAGCGGCATGGCCTACGAGTCCCTACAACCAGATGATATAGTGGGGATCGACTACAACGGGGACCTGGTTGAAGGAACACGAAAGCCGTCGATCGAATGCATGATGCATGCCAGTATTTTACGAGCGAGGCCCGACGTGGGCGCAGTGGTGCATACACATTCACTTTACGCCACTGCTGTTGCATCGGCTCACTTGCCCATCCCGGCTTTTCTCGAAACGGTGATAGCCACAAACAAGTCTGAGATCAAGGTGGCAGAGTACGCCCCGGCCGGATCTCAAGAGCTTGCGGAGAACGCCCTCCGCACACTCGGGGAAGATAGCGCTGTGCTTCTTGCAAATCACGGGGTGGTCGGGGTAGGACGAGACCTTGCGCAGGCCGTGCGCGTATGTGAGACGGTGGAGAAAGCTGCGATGGTATTTCTGATGAGCAGGATCGTTGGGGGACCGATACCGATTCCGACAGAGCTCATTGCAAGACAGGTAGAGTTCTTCAAAACGAGGTACGGCCAGAAGCAGTAACGCGTGGGATGCCAGCCGCTGGCGCGACTGGCTTTGAATAGGAAAGGAGGATGCGGCCGTGTATGCCTATTCCGGCAGGGCCTTGATCGTCGACCTGTCTAATCGGAAAACCACCGTTGAGCCAATTGACGAAAACACTGCTAGGCAATACATCGGAGGCAGCGGATTCGGGGCCAATGAGCTGTACCGGCGATGCTCGGGAGGGGCAGATCCGCTCGGCCCCGACAACGTGCTTGTATTCTCCATCGGTCCTCTCACAGGAAGCCCAGTGCCGGTTTCAGGGCGTCACCACGTGACTGCAAAGTCCCCACTAACAGGCATTTTTGGTGAAGGTGACGTCGGGGGACACTGGGGGCTAGCTTTAAGAAAGGCAGGATTTGACGCAGTCATAATTACCGGGATGTCGGAAAGACCGGTCCATCTTGTCATTGGGGAAAGGATAGAACTCCTGGATGCAGAGGATTTATGGGGACTCGATACGTTCTCGACGGATGATGCACTCAAGGATCGTTACGGTGACACGGCGCAGGTAGCTTGCATCGGGCCCGCCGGTGAGAAGATGGTCCGAATTGCGGCTATAATGCACGACGGCCGTCACGCCCGTGCGGCCGGTCGGTGCGGGCTCGGCGCGGTTATGGGTTCGAAAAAGCTCAAAGCGATCACAGTTATCCCCGACAGCTTTCCTGGTGGTGCCCCTGCGTATGCCGAGCGTGACAGTCTGGCGAGATCAGCCCGGGAATGGGCGCGAAGGCTCGCCCGTGCGATGGCGGGCTTCAGCATGTACGGTACTGCCGGGTCCATAACCGCGATAGAGTCGGTTGGCGACCTTCCCATCCGGAACTGGTCGATGGGCAAGTGGGCAGAGGGGGCGCACAAGCTGTCGGGTCAGGAGATGGCCAAAACCCTCCTCAAAGGGAAGTTCGCATGCGGACGGTGCCCTGTTGCCTGTGGTCGGGTCGTGGAGCTTAGGGACGGCCAGGAGGGTGGCGGCCCTGAGTACGAGACGCTCGCCATGTTCGGGGCGAACTGCCTTGTTGATGACCTCAGAGCAGTGGTACGCGCGAACGAGCTCGCTAACAGGTATGGTATCGACACGATTTCCGCTGGAGCCGCGATTGCCTTCGCCATGGAGGCGTTTGAAAAGGGGCTGATTCGACGCGAGGAATGCGACGGGATCGATCTCACGTGGGGATCGGCCGAAGCGGTGGTCGCCCTGACGGAAGCCATAGGTCGAAACGAAGGTCTCGGCGCCCAGCTTGGCAGGGGGGTTCGGTCATTTGCTGAGAGTCTGGGCCCGACTGCGAGCCAGTTCGCGGTTCATGTTAAAGGTTTGGAGTTACCCGCACACGACCCGCGGGCGTATAACGGTCTGGGCCTCCAGTATGCGACGTCGAACCGGGGGGCGTGCCATCTGGCAGGGTTCACTCACGTCATGGAACGGTCGGTGACCATACCCGAACTCGGATTCACTGAGGTCTCTGACAGATTCGGCACGGAGGGGAAAGGACAACTTGTTGCCCGAATGGAAGACCTCATGGGCCTGTACGACTCACTGAAGCTGTGCAAGTTTGGGCTCTTCGGGGGGATAACGCCCAGGGTGGCACTCGAGTGGCTGAATCTTGCGACGGGCTGGCACATGGACCTTGCGGAGTTCATGGAATGCGGCGAACGGATCTTCACTGTCAAGCGGCTCTTCAACCTTGCCTGTGGTGTCAGCGCGAAGGACGATACCCTTCCCGACAGGATACTCCACCTTCCTCGCCATGAGGGCGGAGCAGGCGATAACTTGCCGCCGCTTGAGATTATGCTGAGGGACTACTACCGCGTCAGAGATTGGGATGCTAACGGCAGGCCGAGCCGAGAGCGTCTTGCCGCGCTGGGGTTGGCGCCAGCCTCTGATAACGCTCCCAGTTTCCCGGAGGTGTGAATAATGATGGAGGCTTTGGACACCTCACCATGGCCTTGCAGACTGGATCATGTCTGAAGCGGGTGATATCGTGATTGAGGTGAGGCTACACGCACACTTCGCTGATCTTGCGGGCCGACAGCGGGTGGTTGTTAATCCCTTGTTGTTCTTCGAGCGTGGGGAACCCATTCGTTTACGCTTGCTGCTGAAGGCCCTCGTGCGGGACCACCCGTGTCTGGAGAGGTATGTCTCACACAACGATGAATACGTTCTCCGCAGCAACGCGATGGTTGTTGACGACGGCGGCAGGCTTCTGTGTCTTGACGACCCGATTGAAGACGGTTCCGTGGTAGACATAATGCCTGCACCACTCGGTGGATAGGCGGCGGCGCCTTATGGGGGTGAGTCCAGCACGCAGCCCGTGCGTGGGTAGTGACCGCAATAGTCGCTTTCCCGAAGCACAGCATGAAGTTGGGCCTTTTTCCACACTTGGTTGCGCGCAGTGCCCGTGTAGCGGCATTTGCATGCACATGGAAGGGCTTTAGCATCACATTACACCGCCCGGACAGGGGAGGGTGCCGCGACACCCATAGCCTGGAACACCTTGCGACAACCCCTCTGAAGGGACAAGCGTGGGCGGCAGCGACGACCGTCCTGGTCCACTTGCAAGCGTCAATCGCAAAGTTGACCACCTGGAGCTAGTAGCCATCGGTACCGTGCAGGCTTACAATGGCGTCCGTGCCCTCCTCTCCCGAGAGGGCCAAGGGTTTGACTATAAGCCCCCACCGAATTCGCCCGGGCCCGACTTGGTGCCCCGGTCCCGGCGACAGCCTACCGACCTGTTCGTACAGGAGGAGAGTGCTGACATATGAGGTGGGTAGACCCAGGTGAAGTGACCGAGCATCCTTAGGGTCAGTGTAAGGTATCGCCTTACGGCCCCTACGCCAAGGCTGTCAGCAGGGCCGTTCGTGCGATCCACTGGGATCTCGCAGCCTGACGAGATCGGCATGTAGAAACCGGCGGGCAAACGACAAGGAACGAGCTCTACGCGCCGCGTGCCACTTCGGTGGCCGTACCATGGGACCTACGGATTGGAATGGGGCTTCTATTCGTCCGATGGGAAACAGGAGGTCATCGCCGCGTCGCCCATCAAGCGTCTCAAGTGGATGGCTGCTGACGACGAGGAGTGGAATGCCCTCGCCGACCAGGTGATCGAAAAGCATATCGACGCCTGGAAGAAGCTGGCCCGAAGGTGAAGCGCCCTACGCCGGAACAGCTCGCCGAGCTCAACCGCAGGATGATCGCGAAAGCGGCGGGACTTTCGGCGTGACAGACCGGAAGCTACTGGAATCCGCCTGCGTGGTCCCGTTCGCGGGCCTTGTAGGCCAGGAGTTCTACCCGACGCTCTTCCTAAAGGCGGCGGCCCTCGCGCGCAGCATCGTCCAGAACCACCCGTTCGTGGACGGCAACAAGCGCACCGGGGTCGCCGCCGCCTTGGTCTTCCTCAGAGTCAACGGTTACACCGTTGAGGCTACCGACGCCGACTATGTAGACCTTGGCGAACGACTCGCCGTAAGGGGGATCGGCGTCGAAGAGGTAGCCTCGTGGCTTGAGGCCCACTCGAAGCCTGTAGGTAGGCTCTAGGCGTTGCTGGCGTGTGAGTGCTTTCTTGCTGAAGCGACGGCCGCGTGTGCAGTGTGCGTGCGCGCTCGCCATGTCCCCTGCGGCGCGCGCAGCTTGTAACTTCGACTATAGTCAAAGACATGGCTGTTCTCTCCCTCTCAGCCCCAACTTCGACACTTCGTCTATGTCCGGTGGTGTTGCCCTGTAGGTATCCAAGTCGGGCCAGGGCCGGGGGGTACGGGTGCGGCTTTCCCGCGAGCGCCTCGGCTACGACTACCGCATGGACGAGCTTTCGGCCGCGGTCGGGGTGGCGCCGATGTCGTGCATCGGCGGGATCATCGTCGGGCGCAAGTGAGCGAGTGAACAACCAAGCGAACGCGTGGCAACGTGAAGGGGTATCGACTGGACAAATGGGTTCATTCGGTCCGCGTCGCCGGAATATTACTACCTCTAATTCTTCCCACACTCTGTCCCCGGTCTGGAGGAATTTGGCATGATGTGTCGAAGTGCCAAGGAGGAACCCGGGTTGCCGAAAGGCCATGGCGACAGTGTCAGGCCGACTGTCATGCCTGGGCATGGCTTGCGCCGTTTTCAATGGGGACAGCATATCGGTGAGGCGCTGGTCCTGGCGTGGTAACACTGCGAATATATCCGTCATAGAAGGTGAAAAGGGAATCGTTCCTGTGTCCAGTCACTTCGTACCCGACCGACATGCTGACGGGGGCCAATACAGAAATACCGGGCGACTACGACCGACCCGTTCTGGAGAGACTATAGCACCAGCTACGCCTTTCACTACGTCAGGGGCACGGGCCGTTGCATCAACACACGATAATTCGACATCGCGTGGAAGACCCGAGGTGGGTAGCTAACCATGAAGAATTCGTTCTGCAGGAAGGAATTCGCGATTACATATAGAATGGCAGATAGCCTAGGTCCCGTTTTCCTCGGGCTTGATGGCTCTGTTCTCCTGACCATACATTCCAAAGCATATTCCAGAGTGGGTGCCGATTGCGCGGGAACCACCAGTGCCAGTCAAGAATGACCGTCGTCCGGCGGCGGCCCGCAGCCAAAGAAGCCTGGAACGCGGGTATCGGCTTACACACGAAAAACGATGATCACATAAGCCCCGGTGTGAAAAGGGACGGGATTGAGAGTGCTACATGACTACCTGAAGGAAGAGCAGAAAAGGTTACAGGAAATACTCGCCAAGTTCCCCGGACTGGACCGGGATCGTATCCTGAGGCCGTTCTATGAGTATCCTTATCTGCCTGAGGGCACGGAGAACATTCTCTTGATGGCAGAGGCTTGTGGCAATCCTGAGTGCGTGCCCAACTTGGCATCCGTGGCATTCGATGCCTTTCTCCTTGAATACCTGGAGCGCGCAGCTGCCTACCTCGTCGAAGAACTAGGGGTTGGGGTGACGCTGGCAGACCTCCAGTCTCCCGAGAAGGCTCAGCAACTACAAGACGCCTTCAAGGAGTTACACGACGTCGACGAACTGGCGGCATGGCTGACAGGGGAGGGCATGCAACTTGTCAGCCGGATAAGGACCCTGTTGAAGGTCGACGACATCCCGAAGCTGGCGACGTTCGTGAGAAGGCTCAACTATTACGGTAGCCTTTTCCCAGAAAAGGGCGACCCTGAAGTGGGCTACGGCTACCTTCATAGTGTACTGACTCAGCTCCACTCCGATTTGCTGCGTTTGGGTCTGATGTCGGACTCTAATGAGGTTGTGGCAGACTGCAACGCGACGCGGCATGCGAGAGCAACCGCAGATGCTGAGGCTGTCAGAGATAAGCAACAACGAGGACAAGAGACGGGTGAATTCTGGTTTCCGCGCACGTCTTGGGGCTATGATGACCAGCGACCAACCGGAACCTGGCCCACCATGCTGGACAGCGGCGTCCTATCAGACACAATGGCTGCCCTGACGCGCGGGGCCCTTCACGTTCACCTTATGTGGGACATGCTCGATCGTACGCTAGAATACAACTATCCTTGCACACCGTATGAAGACACTGGCCGTGCAGCCACGTACACCGTTCATATGCAGCGTCTCCTGGAGTATTTCCGAGTGCAGGTTTCGGGAGGGTGTGAAGATGGCGAATATCCTACCGAAGGCCCGTCTTCATCGTCTGCAGCTGCGTGACGTGATAGTGGACAAGATTGTCTGCCGACGGATTGGCGATTTCGACCCGAAGGCAGCATACGAGCCCAGGGTCTCTCTGAAGGCGAAAGTACTGAGTGATACTGAAGTTCAGAGCTACTTGACTCTGTTAATCAACTTCCCGCAGGACCCCAAACCGTTTTCCCTGGAGCTCAGGTTGAGAGGGCTATTCGTTTCGGAGAAGCCGTGCAAGCGTAGCGGTCTGCGTCAGTTCGCTGAGACGGCCGCACTTGTACCGCTCCTTCCATGGGCCCGCGAAATCGTAGCGACGCTCACTCGCCAGATGGGCTTCCCGCCGCTAATGTTGCCTCTGATCAATGTGCTCGAGAGCGTCGGTAACCTTACCAACGAGGAAGACAGGTGAGCGGGGGTGTAACTTCGTGTCCCTCGGCTTCAGCCACGTAGATACGTTCATGGATGATGTCCTTGCGTACAAGGAAGTGCAAGAAGTCGCCGACTTTCTATGCCAGAATATCCGACGCAATGATCTCATCGTGAAAGCAGCGGAAGGGATCCTACGGTCCAGGCGCCTCGGCGAGTTTCGGTGCTGGATGAGCAGCTTACTGGCGGATATTGTGCCTACAGAGAAGTCTAGGAAGGATCGCTGGTTGCTCGGGAAGCTAGCCGAGCTGTTGGACGCAGTTTACGGCCTTTGCTTGCAGGCCTATCCCGCGCTATCGGAGGAAGAAGAAAAGGAACGCCTGGGGAAATTGCGAGGCGCGGTTCTCGAATCCTTTGTGGGGCGGGTCCTGCGGCTACGCTATTCCACCGTAGAGACGGGCTGTTCGGTCGAATTGAACGGTTTTCGAGTTAGCCCGAGAACGTTCGATGTGGCCGGAGTGAATAACGCCGCAGACCCGGCACAAGGGGAGTTGTATGAGTGCAAGGTTGGTGCGTACTTCATTGAACGACACGACTTGGAGAACATTGAGGAGACCCTCAGACAGCTGCGCGAGGCCAAGCTGGCTCGTGTGTTGGCGAGCATTGTATCTTTTGAGACGAAATACGATTTGTTGCCGAGGTTCAAGAAACTGGGGTTTCCAAACCAGAAGGTGATAGACAGAAACAAGCTGAAGTGTCTTGCGACTTATGAAGAAGTCTCAGCAGTGCTGGCTTCATAGCCCATTGGTGAGACATACTCTCTGGGCTGTCGAGGATCGTGTGATTTCACGTTGATACACGGGACATCGCCAGTTGAAGGTGACTTGCCTGCACGTGCCGGAATCCAGCCTCTTCGCATCCAACTCACGTTGCCGGTATTGAGCGGTCTTACCGCTGACTGCAAGCTGCAGTTCCGCCCGCACCATGTCTTGAAGTCTTGCCTGTATTGCCAACAGGGGCAACCAGCAGTCCTACCAAGCAATGTGGCGGTTTGGTGTAGTCGAGGTGAGGATGGGAAACAAGACAGTAGCCCACACGCTGGCAAGTGCTGCGGGGTCACGCAGGAGTATCCAGTACCGCGTCGAATGCCAAGTCACGGGGACACGCTTGCCTGAACTACGCCTGCGTTCCGACACTGTCCGCAGTACACTTGTAGTTACCGTTCGCTGCCCAGGATGGGGAGTTCCAGACAGAATACCTCATCTGCTAGCCTGCCACAACTTGGGTAGCAGACCTGCTGACATGCCTTCAAGCTGACCCCTTATAAGCATGCGCGTCAAGACACCAGGGCAGAAGGAGCCTGACATGGGCAGCCTCGGGGAGCGCCCGCGCCTGTAGATACCCAAGCCCGAGATCGAAGGATACGCACGCGCTCGACCGTGCGAGGGTGCCCGGCCGAGCATAGCATGTGCAAAGCTGTTGTTGTGGCTCAGAACTTGGTTACCTAACGAATACTAGCGCCATTCGGATATGTTACGTGACCGCGGGCGGGTGAATTACTTGACGCACCCTTGGGTGAATTCCATGATTGGCGACAAGTGCTGTCGACGCCGCTGCTCGAGTGGATGCCCTTAATCGCATGATTCAGGAGCGTTTCTGCAGGCACGTACGAAAGCTCGCTCATGCGGAAGGCTGGCGGCTCAAGGTGCTGAGGCCTGTGGGACCCCAAGGAATTCTAAACGGCGACGAGGTGATCAACGTCGTGAATCTGTCGGCGCCGGGACGTGTGGCCAAAACCCGAGGGCGAGACCTACATCGCGAACGCCGATATCCGGATCGTCATGGGTCAGTACAAGACGAGGAAGCTCAACGGGCTCTCCGGTGAGCTCGAGGTCGAGTTTGCCGGCCAGCTCATCGACCTCATCAGCAGCACCAAGGTCGGCGACGAGGCGAGCCGCGCGAGGGACCTGCTCGGCCGTTTCTAGGAGTACTTCCTCTTGTAGTTCGCGATCGCCGAGGGCAAGAAAGGCGGCGAGGGCTGCCGGGAGGCCGCTTGAATGCCCCATGCACCTCGGCCGAACATGGTAGAAAGGACCAATCGCTATGGCCAAGAAACCCCAAAAAACGGCTCCGTCCGCGATTGGAGACAAGACGGCCGGTATGCCGAATGCAGGCCGCGTCTCAAGTCCCGCCTCCACCGGAGGAGCGGGCACGTTCTTCGAGCAGTACGTCGATGCCTACTGGCTCGCCTTGCTCCTCATGCGGGGTATCCCGCCGATCCTGCACGACTGCGTGGTGGTGGAAGTCCATCTGCAGACCGAGCGCCTCGGCTGGCATACGGACGATTTCCTGATCGTCGGCCAAAACGGCTCGGGGGACCGCCGGAAGCTGGCAGGCCAAGTCAAACGGATGTTCACTGTCAGCGCGACTGATAACGAGTTCAAGAAGGCGGTGCAGGATTTCTGGAAGGACTTTAAAAGCTCCCAGCAGTTCTCGTTGGCTACTGATCGCTTTGCCCTCGTCACGCTGCGAGGGACGAACGCCCTGCTCGAACACTTCTCGGGGCTCCTGGACTGCTCCCGCGCTGCCCGCGATGGGGCCGAGTTCGAGCGTTCGTTGGCGACGCCCGGGTTTCTCAGCGCCAAAGCTGTCCAGTACTGCGACGAAATCCGAACGATCATAGGTGAGACCGAGGGAAGAAGCGTCTGCGCGGCTGAACTTTGGCCGTTCTTGCGTGTCTTGCACGTCCTGAGCCTGGACTTGAACAGTGCCACGCGGCAGACGGAAGCGATGATCAAGACCCTCCTTGCCCACACCACAAGTGAGCAAGACCCGCTCGGTGCTGCGGAAACATCGTGGAACGCCTTGCTCCGCGAGGTTGGCGAGGGGATGCCGGAAGCACGCAGTTTTCGGCGGGACGATCTGCCCGAGGCATTGCGACAGCGCCATTCGCCGGTCGGAGGGATCGAACAGCGTGCCTTGCGGGCGCTGAGCGACCACTCCGCGCTCATCCTGGATGGCATCCGTTCCACGATCGGGAAGGACCTTCACCTGGGCCGCCGCCGACTGGTGCGGCAGGTCATCGAGCAGCTGGAATCAACTCAGGTCGTCATGGTGTCAGGACCGGCGGGCAGCGGAAAGTCGGGCATCGCGAAGGACGTGATCGACATCCTCGCGGCGGATCACTTCGCGTTCAGCTTCCGGGCGGAAGAATTCGCCTCCCCCCACTTCGACGAGACGCTCCAGCGAAACCAGATCCCATGCAGCGCACGCATGCTTGAGGCGATCCTGGCGGGCCAGGGACGGAAGGTGCTGCTCGTCGAGAGCATGGAACGGCTCCTCGAAGCGTCCACCCGCGATGCCTTCACCGATCTCTTGACGCTCGTCGTGAGAGACACGAGCTGGCGGCTCATCCTGACGTGTCGCGACTACTCGGCCGACCTGGTTCGTACGGGCTTCCTGGAGACGGCAAGAGTCGGCCATTCCGTCGTCACGGTCCCCCCGCTGGACGACGAGGAGTTGGAGGAGGTCAAGGCCGCTCACCCGACGCTGGGCCGCCCGCTCGCGAATGCGGCGCTGCGTCAGCTTCTGCGCAACCCCTATGTCCTCGACAAGGCCTTACAGATCCCGTGGTCGGAAGAGCGCCCGCTGCCTGAGAGCGAGCGGGGATTCCGGGCGCTCTTTTGGCAGGAGATCGTGCGCGTCGAACACCGCACCGGCAGCGGGATGCCCCGTCGGCGGGAGGAGGCGTTCGTACAGATCGCGTTGCGGCGGGCTCGGGCGCTCACCTTGTACGCCCCGTGCAGCGACCTCGATGCGGAAGCTATCGACGCCCTCCGGCGTGACTCCCTCATCGTCTTCTCCCCGCATAGCGGGGTCCTTGTGGCTCCCGCTCACGACGTGCTCGAAGACTGGGCGATTCTCCAATGGATCGACGAGCAGTATACGACGCACGACGGTTCTGTCCGAGCACTGTCTTCCGCGCTCGGGACGTACCCTGCCGTGCGACGGACGTACCGCAAGTGGGTGAGCGAACTCGTGGAGCGGGATCCTGAAACCGCTGACCGGGTGTTCCAGGCCGTCGTAAATGAGGATGGATTACCGGCTCAGTTTCGAGATGACACGCTCGCCTCGTTGCTGCGCTCATCCGCTTCGGCCGCGTTTCTGGAGAGGCACAGCGCGGAACTTTTCGCGAACGACAAGCAGCTTCTCTGGAGGGTGATCCACCTGCTGCGGGTCGCGTGCGTGACGACGCCCACCTGGCTAAAAACGACGGCAACCCACTCATGTCTGTTTAACGTGCCGGACGGTCCGGCGTGGCCCTGCGTCCTGCGTCTCGTTCAGGGTAACCTGGGGTCGTTCACCCATAGCGACCGAGGCCTTCTTCTCGCGCTCATCGAGGACTGGGCTCGGGGCGTCTCCTGGCAGGTCCCGTACCCGGAGGGGGCAGAGTCCGTCGCGGCGATCGCGCACTGGCTCCTGACGGGCTTCGACGACTACTGGTCGGACGACCGGCGGAAGCGCACGCTGCAGGTGATCGCCAAGATCCCGAATGCGGATCGCGAGCGTTTCGCCGCCCTTCTGGAAGGAAGCCGCGACGGCGAGGAGCGAGATCAGGCGGCGGAGGACTTCCGGGAGATAATCTTTGAGAGCCTGGAAGGTATGCCGGCGGCCCGGGACATGCCCGAGGCCGTCGTGTCAGCCGCCAACAACTATCTGCTCTGCTCGGAAGCCGATCTTGAGGGCCGATGGGGCTACGCAAGTGATCTGGAGCTCGAAACCCTCTTTGGGATCAAGCATGGGAGGAGCCACGGCTTCTTCCCCGCGAGTGCGTACCGCGGCCCCTTCCTCCCGCTCCTGCGGTATCACCCCCGCCAGGGGCTTGACTTCATCATTGGGGTTTTCAACCACAGCGCCGACTGGTACGCGCATCCGAGGATGCGATCGGAGTATGTCGAGCCGCCGTTCGAGATAACTCTGACGTTCGCGGACGGAACGTCTCGGACGCAGTGGTGTAACGCCCGGCTCTGGAACTTGTACCGAGGGACGTCGGTCGGCCCCTATGTCCTGCAATCTCTCCTTATGGCGCTGGAGCGGTGGCTGCTGGAGTTTGCGGAGGCGCGTCCGCGCGAATTGGATGCGGTCCTCTTGAACATCCTCCAACGGAGCGACTCTGCCGCGCTCACCGCGGTCGTGGCGAGCGTCGCAACCGCCTTCCCACATGCGGCAGGCGAGACGCTCTTGGTCCTGCTTCGATCGCCGCTGTGCATCCTGCTCGACCGCCACCGGCTCGCGAACGAGTCGCAGGCACCTTCCAAAATGTTTAGCTTGATGCCCCGACTCAACGCCTGGGACGAGGTTTACGAGGAGGAGCGGAAGGAGGCGGACGCACTTCGTCACCGCAGTCATGACCTGGAGACGGCGATTGCCAACCTGCAGCTGGGGCCGCTCGGCCCTCGTGTGTATGAGATTCTGGACCGACACCGCGCGAAGATGCCGCCGGTGGACGAGCAGGATGAGGACGACCACATCTGGCGGCTCGCGATGCACCGCATGGACTTGCGACGGTACACGGTCGCCGAGGACGCAACCGAAACCCCTGTTGCTCCCGAGGGCCGCACGTCTCCTGAAGACGGCCGGCAATATGTGCGCCTCGATCTCAGGGCGCCAGAACCCGACATCAAGGATATGGTGGACCAAAGCGCCGCCCAGTTCCAGGCCGTGAACGCCAGACTCGGCCTTCTGATGTGGGGGCTGAAGGTCTTCGGTTATGAGGAGGGTACGACGTACGATCCTGCCCAGTGGCGGCAGAGGTTGCAAGAAGCCCGAACTGCCGGCGTCTGGGATGGTAGTGGCGAGGAGCACGACCTTGGCCGGGATGGACTGGGGTTCGTTGCTGCCGTCTGCGTTCGTGATCACTGGGAGGAGATGTCGGGCGACGAACGGGACTGGTGCGTGAACGTGATTTGTTCGGAGGTCGAACGGAACGCCGACAACTGGAACCACCTTGCGCGCGTGCAGCGTGGTGGCATGGAAGCCGATCGGCCATGCGCCTGGGTGTTACCCTTGCTGCTCGGAAAACCGCTGGATGAGGCCTCCCGTTCGCGAGTTCGCCAGCTGCTTGTGGTTGCGTTGACCCATGCGATCGACGAGGTTCGCTGGTATGCGGCGTTGGGGGTGGGCAGGCATCTCTGGTGGATCGATCGTGAATTGGTTCTGCGTTGCGTGAACGCACTCGCTACGGAAGCGACGTTGGTACAGCAGGCGGCTGACGCGGAAGTCAACCGTCCTTGCCATGACCGGCGGCACATCGATGATATCGAGGCTGAGGTCGCATCCGTTGTCCGGCGGCGGTTCTTTGAACCGGACGGTATCTCCGCCGATGCCCACCGGACGTTTGACCCAACCCGGTGGTTTGGGGCAGAGGCGAACAGATGGATCCTGGCGATCCTGGGACAGGCACCGACCGAAGCCGTGGCGATCGCAGCGTTCCAACGGCTTGCGACCACTCTTGTCGAGTGGTGGGACGCAGATGACGACTGGCGCCGAGACCGACACCAGGAGCGTCCCGAGAGGAACTACCGGACGGAGGCAGCGCTGACTGACATGCTTGAAGACTTCCTGCTCCGGACCACGAATGCGGACGCCACGACGATTATCAAGCCTATCGTCGATGCCATCGATCGTCACCCAGACAAGGTCCATTGGCTTCTAATCGGGCTGATCGGCGTCGAAGACCGCCAACCGAATACCCCGCAGTTCTGGTCGCTCTGGGAGCTGTTCGCGGACAAGGTCCGACGTGCGACATGGCTCGCACGGATCGACCGCGAGTACCCCGGCGGGACCGAGATGATATCGGCCATTTTCCTCGGAACGTGGTGGAAGGACGAGGTCCGCCACTGGCAGAGCCTGGAGGGGTACGCGGGGCACATTCACTCGCTATTCGAGGACTTGCCTGCGTCTTGGGCAGTCTTGGACGCCTACCTTCGATTCCTCTACCACGTCGGTGAGCAATCGCTCCCCGAGGCGTTCATCCGCATTGCAAAGCGTCTCCGGCAGCGTGACCCCGGGCAGATGATGAGGGAAAAGAATACTGTCTTCTTGCTCGAAGTCCTGCTCCAGCGGTACGTCTACGGAAGACCTCTGGAACTGAAGCGTCAGGGCGACCTCCGAGAGGCCGTCCTCTTCCTGCTGGACCTGCTTGTCGAGAACGGTTCGTCTGCCGCGTTCCGGATGCGAGACGACTTCGTGACGCCGGTTTCCATTGCGTGAGTCCGCGCACCGCATATCAACTTCGGGCGTGGGAGGATAGGAAACATGAGGGTGCTCGCGGGCCATGACCCGGGTCGGGTTCTCCCGATCTACGGGCAGCGCTCTGACCGGCTTGGGCGAGCGTCCGGATCGCTGCTGCGACCGCGTTCTGGCCTACGCTCGGGGCGCTGGCGCTCTCGGAAGATGAGCTCGCGTTCTACGACGCGCCGGAGACGAACGATGCCGTTGGGTCCAACGGAACCTCATGCCATCGTGTGACAGGACAGGGCACAGACCAGCGGTCGCAGGCCGTACGGTATCGTAGCTGCCAAGGCCAGCCCAAGAGACAAGGCCGTCATAGCCCGTGGCGGGCGCCGCTGCAGTCGCCGCAGGCGGACCGCTCGGCACCTACACGAATCTGTGACGAGTCTGTGACGAGTCTGCGGTGGGGGCCGCCGACGCTAGACAATATAGAGAATCCTGGCATGAGGTAGTACCGCTCCGCTTTGCCTCTCGAAGAACTCTCGGATCTCGTCCATCACGTTATCCGGGTAGACGTATTTGCCGTACCCGAACTGACCATGCTTGAATCTTCCACAAGCGCTAGGTGATCTATCTCGATGACTGCCGACCCTTCCGGTCTTGCGCTTGCTATGGTATGCTGACATCAGCGGCTCGCTCCTTTAATCTGCTAATCTGCGGCTGCCTCCCACCCCGGCGGCGCAGAGAGCGGCGCAGAGAGCCGCGGTGAGAATGTCGAAAAGTACACTCGTGAGGAGTGGCGGGCATGGACGTTTCCAAGGAGATTGATGCCTTCCGGGCCAAAGGCCTGCGACACCTGAACAGGGAGGAATTCGAGGAGGCTGAAAGGGTATTCAAGAAGCTGGTGAAGACGGACCCGAGCCCGACTTCCCGCAACAATCTGGCAGTGTGTCGCTTTCGGCAGGGAGACCCCGAGGGAGCCTTGAGGGTCCTCAAGCCCAACCTTGAGGCGGACCTGCATATCCTCGATAGAGGAGGGTGGGCCAAGCTGTCAGCCCTCACTCGGCGGTTCGGCTCCATGGAGGGGGACGGGTTCTGGTGGGAAGAAATCCCGCCTCGGTCCACTCTGGGAAGGCTTCGGCGCAAGGCCCTGGTCTTCGTGGGACGAGCCGTGGTCGAGGGACGCCGTTACAAGGTCGCGGTAATTCCGGTTGAGTTGCGCGAAGACCTCGCGGAGCTTCTCGGGTCACCTCTTCCGGGGGCGCGCGGGGAAGATTCTAATGGGAACGATGGAGGCGGGGCCGATGACGCCGCTTCTGGGCGGCGCGCACCACGAGGAACATGAGGAAGATGGTGAGTGGAGCCGCTGGCACAAGAACGCGGGAAGCTCACGCGGGTAGCGGGCCTTCCGCGAGCGCGCTCTGGACGAGGTGCAGTAGGCCCAGGTGCAGATTTCGCGACGGCGGCGGGGCGAGGGCGGTTGCCGTGAAGACATCGAAAGGTTCATTGACACGCGGCAGGATTAAACGATGTCTTGTCGAAGTAGGCGACTGGATATGTCTGGATCATCGTCAGTTTCTCGTCATCGGTCCTGGCATGGGCTCTGGATGGTTGAAGCGTCGCATATTCTCGAGGGAAGGGAGCGAAAGACTAAACCGTCAAGTATGCTGGCCGGACAGAGCGTCGCTCTGCAACCGGACCCAGAAAAGAGGCTGACCGGGTGATACCGATGGCAGGACAGAGTCTTTGCATAACCATTGACGGGGAAGAGATCAGAGAAGGGGTGCCGCTGCAACTCCTTGCGACAGTCTTTAGGGGCGTGCAGGACACGATTTACCACATCGCCATGGCCGAATCCGGCCGCGATGCGCGCACGAGGGCTCGCGTGCCCGACGATATTCGGACGCAGTACCAGTTGATACGCGCGGCAGAGCACAACAGCGCATATACCATTGAAGCCATGTTTGCATCCCCCGTGCAAGCATCTCTACCATTCGAACCTAACGGGCGGACGGCGGTGCTTGAGAAGTACACGGCCCTTCTGGGTGCCCTTTCGGAATCGGGCGACCACACGCTGTCTGTGCTGTTCCCTGACACGATATGGCGGAGAAGGATACTCCGGTCCCTGGAGGCCTATTGCCCGAAGAAGGGGGACCAGTGGCACCTGACCGTGAGTCGCGAGCCCAAAGGGACTGCGGCAACTCTTTCAGCTATGACCCGCGCGCACATAGCCAGGCTCCTTGCTGAGCCGGGATTCGAGGAGATGACCGTTAGCGGCGAACTTGTGCGGATACATCTGGACGAGCACAAGCTTGGGATCTATTATCAACCGACAAGCCGCGTGCTGGATTGCTACTACGACCCTGAACTGGAGGACCTAATCGTGGAGAATCTGAAAGGAATCGTCCATGTGACCGGCAGGGTCCAACTCGATGCGAATGGCTTTCCTGACAAGATCGTCGATGTCTCCGACATCCGTGCCCTTGACCTTCGACCGCTTGTGCTCAAATCAATCGAGACTGCTGAGGGGAGGCTCGTTCTCAGGCGGGCGGAGTCAGTCAAGCCATCATTTGAGGACGGGGAGGTTGTGTTCGAGCTGCCCGACTTGCACATTGTTGCATCGGGCGCCACGCGTGAGGATGCTGTGGAGAAGCTCTTTTCCGATCTCATCTGGTTGTGGAAGGAGTATGTGCTCGCACCCCATGAGGAGTTGTCTCAGGACGCGAGAGAGCTCGTGGAACGTCTTCGCGGAATGATCGAGGAGGCTTCGGTGGGGAATGGGTGAGGCGAACCGCAGGGACGTGGAAAGCGCATTACGCAAGAAGGGGTTTCGGCAGTCAAATGGTAGCCACCGCAAGTTCGTGTTCTACACGTGCGGCGGAAAGAAGACGTCGGTGTGGACCGAGATAAGTCACGGGTCCAAACACAGGGACCTTTCGGAATTCATCCTTCACAAGATGGCCGATCAGTGCCGGCTGTCCTATCCTCAATTCAGAAGACTGATCGAGTGTCCCATGTCACGTGAGGAATATGAGGGGCTGCTGGTGCAAAATGGGAACGTAAGGGAATAGGGCTTTCGGCATCGGCGACGGGGACGAGGTTATAACGACCCCGTTCAGTGGATTCCGTTTTCTCGGTGGAAGTAACTTGTCTTCGGGAGTCTGGTGTGGTAGCGGTGTATACGAGTGGGTTGAGGATGGGCGGATGGATGACTTGGTGTCACCCGGTCCGAGGTAAATGATGTACGGGTATGCGTGTACGACCGGGAGAGAACGATCTGCGATGTGATTCGTCATGCGGCCAAGCTAGACGTTGAGACCGTGAACAAAGCAATTCAGGCCTACGTCAGGGATGGCCGGAAAACCATAACTAGGCTTATGGAGTATGCGAGAAGGTTCCGAATCCAGAGGAAGGTCCACGACCTTGTGGGAGTGTGGCTTTTATGTCAGACATCTCGTCAAGTCAGCCGAGCGCCTGCAGGCTCGCTTGGCGAAGGTCCTTGACGCACGCTTCTCGTATGTTATGTGGCGCCTGAGGTGACGTGGATGAGCTGGTTCGTGTATGTGATCCGGGCCGGCGTGGACGAGCCCACCCCCGAGCGCCAGCACCCCGAGCAGCGATCCAGCGAGCGACAGCTCCTTGAGCGCGGGTCCGCCGTGCGCGACCACGTGGTGCGGCGCTTGCAGGAGCCCACCCCAAGGAGGCGTGGATCTCGCTTTCCCGCGATAGGACTCGGGGATGGGGGACAGGGCGCAGGGTGGGGTGCCGCAGGTATTTCAGCCCTTACCCACCTGCAGCCCTTCTACCGCGCCGAGTTCGGGTTCGAGGAGGGCAACTTTCCTGCCACCGAGTTCCCCGAGTTTGCCCAGTTTGCCGAGCCCGCCGGGCACACGAGCATCGCCATCCCTATCCCCATCCTCATCCCCATCCGCTACCGCTTCAGATCCCCCGGCCGCCGAGGAGATCGACTACGTGGCCGGCGTCCTCGAGCAGGCGCTGGGGGAGGTGCGGTAGGCGTCGGTACAGTCCTCGCGGTCGCCAAGAGGCTGGGGGGTTCTTACGGAGCTATTGCCTGCCAGACAGACGCGGACGGGACGCCCTGGAGATGCTGCGTGGGCCCCTCAGTCCCGGATAGATACGTGTAGCTCGATCCCACCCTCCTGAAGTCGGGGGGAGGGGTGCGTTCGGGCAGGGGGTTCAGATTAACCTGCCTGAAGACGAGGTCATGTCCTGGGGGTTTCCATAGGTGGTCCGGTGGGCGGAGGCCAGCCGGCGGGCGAGGCGAACCGCCATTGTCTCGCCGGCATGGCTGAGGGGATTTGCCCCTTCTACCGCGCGGTTAGAAGAAAGGGGCATGCAGCCGGCCGGGCTCTCGGCCGTCCTTGACGCTCCAAAGATGCCGCGCCCAAAGGGTCTGTCTTCCCGACCATGACTCCCGATATCAACAACCATGACTCCCGATATCAACGGACTACCAGGCGAGCCGATCCCCGCAGGTACCCACGATTTCTCCTCTCCACGCCCTCGTCGTATTATCGAACATTGCATCCGTATATTGACAGTCTGTGCTTCATAACATATACTCGAGTCAGGAGGGATCGTCATGTTGACGCCGGAACAACTTGCCACCCGCCTCAGGGAAGCTCGAGAACGCGCAGGCCTGACCCAGGAAGAGGTGGCACGGAGCCTTGGTCTGCCGCGCTCGGCTATCGCGCTCATGGAGACGGGAAAGCGCAAAGTATCGGGGCTGGAACTGGCGCGGCTGGCGTACCTCTATGGCCGCTCGCCTGCAGAGTTTCTCGCCCCGGAATTCGCGATAGACGGGGTTTCGGTGCTCTTGCGGGCGCTGCCGGAAGCGGATGACGACGAGGGAACGCGAGATGCGATTCGCAAGGGCATTGCCATTGCCCGGGAAATTGCGAACCTCGAACACCTGCTTGAAGTGGAGCGGGCGACAGCCGCCTTTCCTCGCTACCCTGCTATGTCCCTGCGAGGACGGTGGGAAGCGGTGGATCAGGGAAAACGCTTGGCGCACCAGGAGCGGCAGCGTCTGGAACTCGGCTCCGCACCTCTGGACGACCTGGGAGACCTTATGGAAAACCAGGGTATCACCGTCTTGGAGTTGGAGCTACCCAACCACCTTTCCGGCTTCACAGTGCACCTCAACGAGAGCGTCGTTTGTGGGGTTAACGTCACTCACGTTGCCGAGCGGCAGCGGTTTTCTCTCGCACATGAATACTGCCATGTCCTGGTCGATCACGACCGGCCTGGTATCATCAGTCGACAGGAGGAGAAGGACGAACTATCTGAGGTCCGTGCCAACGCCTTCGCCGCGGCCTTCCTCATGCCCGAGGACGGCATCAGTGATTACCTGTCGCGCCTGAATAAAGGTCTTCCATCCAGACCCAGGGAAGCTGTTGTTCCTCTGGAGGGCGACGTCCAGTTCGTGGAGGGACGTTTCGGGCCCGAGGCCACGAAGATCGGGCTGTGGCACGTCTGTCTTCTGGCTGGTCACTTCCGCGTGAGCCGGCTGGCCATGATTTGGCAGCTTTTCAATCTCAAGCTGATCACCGAGCGGGAACGGAGTAGACTCCTGGCCGCCGACCAGGACGGGTCTGGGCGGACGTTGTCCCGTATGCTCGGCATTGACGCCGAGGTCCAATGCGAAGGCGCGGCTGAAGCCGGTGAGGGGCAGGTTGTTCGTCCAACCAAGTTGCGCCTCGCTCGACGGCGATTGCTCCACCTTGCTCTGGAGGCGCTCCAGCACGAGGTCATCTCCCGCCGAAAGTTCCAGGAACTTGTGCGCCTAGGGGACTTCGACCCCGACGAGCTCAGAGCGACTCTGGAGAGGATCGAGGCACCAACTGGGCCCTCGGGTTCGGAAAGCGAGGGCTAGCCTTGGATATCCTCCTCGATGCCAACGTCATCATTGACCTCATCGAGTGGGCGTGTCTCGGCCGCGTGTTGGAGGCCGGAGCGTTCCGCTTCTGGATCGTGGAGAACGTGAGGGAGGAGGTCACGGACCTGAGGCAACGGGCCATTCTAGAGGAGCAACTGCAGAGGGGCGCCATACACCAGACGCGCGTCGACGACATCAAGGAACTGGAAACCTATGTGGAGCTCCGGACAGTCCTGGCAGATGGCGAAGCAGCGAGCATAGCTGCAGCAGTCCATCGGGGTTGGGCTTTCGCCACTTACGAAAAGGGCCGGACGGAGCGGGAGGCGCTTCGTCGTGTGGGCCCTAGCCGGTATCTGCGGACGCCGCACCTTCTTGCGGCAGCTATTCAAGAGGGGACCATGACGCTGGAGGATCTGGACATGGCACTTGCGACACTGCTGCCAGGCCTTCCGAAGGATGAGAAGGCTCCGCAGCGCCTTGCGCACTTGAAGACGGTGAGGGCCGCGTGATGGCCTCACCCGATGACCGTCCGCACAAACGTTCTGTCCTTCCGGCTTCCGCCGGACTGATGGAGGCAACCTTCCTCTTAGAGGCGACGTACATGGAACCTCCTGCACACCCCAGGGTTGAGCTGCTGCGACCACGACCCTCCCCGGAGGCGGTGCGAGAAGCCCATTTCTACAAGGATGGGTCCATATGCCCGCTTTACCCGCCTGATGGAACGTGGGACTGGAGCAGACCTGACTCAATGGCCGAGTATCTCGATACTGTAGCCATATGGCTCGCAAAATACGCGTATTGGGAGTTCACCCGCCGCCACTATGGGAAGGGCATCTGGGTCGGATCTGCCATTCCCCACGGCAAGCTGGGGTTGCTTTCGCGTATTCCTTGTGATAGTCAGTGCTATTGCCGGTCGGGGTTGAAATTCAGGGAATGCCACGGCAGAGACCTGTGCTGACGACTATCTTCGAATGGCGGGGGTCTTGACGGCCCCCGCCTGAGGCGGTTCAGCATCTGCGGTCCGCTCTGTTCCAAAACCTGCAAGTGCAGCTCCTTAGGCGATGTTTCGCAGGTCCGCCATTTCGAATTGGCGCCGAGGTCAGCGGCCCTGTTCACGTGGAATCATCTGCCAGTTTGCTGTAACTCCCGCGTGCAAGTCCAAGCCTGCGAATGAGATTCATGCGCCCGCCAGTGACGTTGACGACCGTGGCGAATCTCTCGCCGTTCAGCGTCTGGCCTGCTGTGGCCGAAGGGTTACAAGGTTGCTGTGTTTCGGACGAGGGTGTTGGGCAGTCGAGGGTGGGATGTCGTCTCTGAGCCATGCCACGATTCATCAGGAGGTTCGCAGGTATGGTGAGGAGCTTGCGAAGCTGCAGGAGAGGATAGCGCTGGGGCAGGCCTGTGAGGGTGAGGTAAAGAGGCGGAAGGTGCGGGTCATATTCCTTGAGGTAGACGGGGTAATGGTAAGGAGGCAGCGGTCGAATTGGATTACAGGTTCAGGCTCCAGGATGGAGAGAGGCGGTATACGTCAGAGTTTGAGGGGATCAGGCTTCATGGTCTTGGAGCGGTAGAGACGGTTCTTGATAAGAAGATTGCCAACCGGATGAAGAAGAGAGGCATGGCGTGGAGTGCTGATGGTGCGGGAGCGATGGTCGCCTTCTTTGGCGAGGCTCGGCCGGCTTTCTCATGACGCAGCGCCGAGGCCGGAGAGCGGGCCACCTGCAGGGCCCGCCCGGTCGAGGCGCCCTGCGACAGGACCACTGAACCCGGATCCTTCGTGCCGTGTGACCGGACTTAGAACCAAGAAGCAAACTCCAAACTAAGGGGGAAGACTGCCCCACTCTTCTTGACACGTACCACCATTGTTTCAATGCTTTGAACCTCCCTTTCGGATGGTATAATAGATTTAAACGAGTGTGTGGCGCTCAGCAGTGACTTGTCTTGGCGCGGGACGCCTGCAGACATAGGGGCAAATGGCAAATGGCGTTGCGTCGGGCAAAGGCGCATGCCTCACAAGGAGGGGTGTCTGGTGGAGACCACCTTGACCTACTTGGAAGTCCTGTCTCGGGAGAGCAAGAAGCCCGAAGTTGAGATAATGGCAATGGCACTTCGCGCAGGCCTTCGGCAGTTGTGGCGTGAACGGACCCTCGGCCGCTATCTCCGAGGCGAGCTTAGCCGCGACGAGGCAGTCGAGCTTGTAGGGATCGACTGGGTCGAGCTGGCGGAGCGGCAGTATGATGCGGCGAAGGAGGATCTCAAATGGGGGCTGGAGCAGTAGGTCCTGTCGTGGCGGATTCCGGCCCCCTTATTCACCTGGCAGAAGTAGGCCTCCTGGGCCTTCTTCGTATGTTTGAGGCGGTTCATGCTCCTGGGGCGGTATGGTCAGAGACGGTAGGGAAAGGCTTGGTTAATGAGGCGGACCTTATGGGGCTAGGGAACGTCTGCCGCCGAGATCTCCGCCGTGAGGATGTCCGTGAGTATGCTCACGAAGACGGCCTAGAGGCGTTGCACGACGGCGAACTCGAGTCCCTCTGCCTGTGCAGGATGCTGGGCGTGTTCACTTTGCTCACTGACGATCTCGCGGTGCGGAAGGCTGCCAAGCGACTCGGGATTACCCCCGTGGGTTCGCTCGGCGTTGTCGTAAGAGCACATAAGCGCGGGGCCATCTCCGTCAAGGAGGCGGAAAATGCCATTGTCCAGCTGTATGACCTTAGCAGCCTCTTCGTCACTCGAGCTATAGTAGACCTGGTCATTGATGAGCTTCGCAAGTCGTCAAGTCCTTAGGAGCGACCGGCTCGTGCAAACCTGCTATGCCTCCTTGCAGTGTATGTAAGAGTATGTGAGAGTGCACAAATGCTCTCGACGCCTGGGAGGGGGTTACCGGTGATTGCACGACAGGTGTCAGAATCCGGCCACTCGCCCAATAGGCCGGATTCTGCCAAGGCGCCTCGCTCGGGCCGGCGCCCCTGGAGCCGAGTACCGTTAACCTGCCAGACGTTGGCAAATTGCGGGAATTAACGAACCTTCCTGTTCAAGGAAGGCAACTTCCCCGTCACCGAGTTCGCCGAGTTTGCCGAGTCCGCCGGGCACACGAGGATCGCCATCCCCCTGCACTACCGCCTCAGAGCCCCCGGCCTCCGAGGGGATCGACTACGTCGCCGGCGTCCGCAAGCGCGCGCTGGAGGCTGGAGAAGGTGCAGTAGGCGTACACCTACTCTTCAAGGTACTCCACGAGGGTTATCGTTGTGCGCGCGCCGGCTTGCACTCGATGGGAGGAGGGGCCTCCAGCCCAAGTTCGTGTCTTGAAAACGGCCTGCTCCTCCTTGTCCGGCCGATGTTTTCCATCCTTAAGGGGTGAGATGACGCACCCGGCAGCATTGCTTCACTCCGGCTGATTGGTCGGAATACATCGGAATCACTGGTTGCGTTGGGCTGGAATAGGTGGTCGGAACAGACTGCGATGCGGGGTCGGATTCGGGCGGCATTGATGGTCGAAGCCCCTGGAATACGCTTGGGGAGAGGGTAAACCTGTAGGGGGGTCTTGAACGCTGAGCCAGGATTTACGGACTCAGATGCTTGCATGAGAAAAAATGTGGGGAGGGGCCCTGCTCTTAGGAGGATCTTGGGTCTCTGCAGAGAAATCTAAAGTGGAGTGTATAGTAACCTATCAGATATCAGACCAGCAGATACCAGACCACGTTGACGGAGAGATGGTGGCGGCATGGTGAAGAGTACGTGGGCAATTCCGCGGGTCAAGCTAAGAACGGCTGTTGCGAAGCAAATTCACGAATACATCAAGCAGAATGGACTGAAGAGCGGAGACAAACTCCCGTCAGAGCGTGAACTCGCTGACATCCTGGAAGTTGGGCGATCAAGCATCCGCGAAGGTCTCCGCATCCTCGAGGGAATGGGATCCATCGAGATTGTACCAGGCAAAGGGGTTTACGTGCGGGACTGTCCGGATTACTCCATCGTTACACACCTGCATATTAGCGAAGAGAAAGAAGCGTTAATGCAGATACTGGAGATTCGTCGGGCTCTCGAAAAGCTCGCTGTGGAATTGGTCATTGCGCGTGCTGACGAGGAGGACCTGGATAGCATTCAAGCCGCCCTACTTGAGCTTGAACAGAAGGCCGGTGGAGGTCAGCCGGCGTCGCCAGAAGACAGGCGCTTCCACCAAGCGCTATATCGCGCCAGCGGCAACGACGTACTGTGTCGCACAATTGACTCGCTCTCAGAGGTGTTTGACAAGATCTGGGATAGGCCTTTAGGCGTCGATGATCTCTTCAAAGTAACCTTTCCCTTCCACCGGGAACTCTACGAAGCGCTCCGAAGCAGGAACATACGGCAGGCCCGGAAGGTCGTGAAAAAGCTGTTCGACTCACTTGAGACTGAGGTCATGGCTTTTAACTCGGAAGACACAGAAAGCAACCGGAAGGCGGATGAGACGCATGGGTAGACTCTCCTGCAATAGGCGCTCGGGGCTGCAGACCATGTTAGCGCACCTGGGGGACGATGCGGCGCGTTTCTGCGGCTCCGTTATCCCTCCCATCTTTCAGAACTCACTGTTCACATACCCCAGTTACGAGGCTCTTGAGGAGGCTTTCACAGATGAGAAAGAACACTACATATACACGCGAGGGCTCAACCCAACTGTAGAGGTCGCTGAGAAGAAGATAGCTGCCCTTGAGGGCGGGGAAATGGCCAAGTGCTTTGCCTCGGGAATGGCCGCGATCTCTGCGGCGGTCTTTGCCTGCGTAGAGAAGGGGTCGCACATCATCTGTGTGGATAGCGTTTACCCTGTTGCCTACCGGTGGCTTTCCACGTACCTGCCGAGATTCGGGGTGGAAACCACCTTTGTCACTGGCGACTCCTTACGAGAGTTCGAAGATGCCATACGTCCGAACACGAGGCTCATATACCTGGAAAGTCCCTCTAGCCTAGTGTTCAAGGTTCAAGATATCGCAGCCGTTGCGGGCCTTGCTAGACAGCACGGGATAAGGACCATGATAGACAACACGTGGGCTACGCCAGTTTTCCAAAAGCCGCTTTCAATGGGTGTGGATATAGTAGTTCATTCTGCATCGAAGTACCTTTCAGGCCAAAGCAGCCTTGTAGCGGGTGTTCTGGTGGGCTCTGCTGAGATTGTAAGGGGTATAAGCAACCGGGAACAGGCCATGTTGGGAGGGATACTCGGGCCCTTTGAGGCATGGCTCTTGACCGCCGGCCTGAGGACGCTCGCCGTTCGCATGGAGAGGCACCAGAGCAACGCCATGAAAGTTGCCCGGTTCCTTGAGTGTCATGGCAAGGTCAAGAGCGTGGCATATCCAGGCCTTCCCTCGTCTCCCTACCATGAGCTGGCGCGCAGGCAGATGTCGGGGTTCAGCGGCGTTTTCAGCTTTACACTTGACACGGGTAAAGAAGGTGTCAAGAGATTCGTCAACGCTCTTAAGTACTTCGGCATCGGGATTAGCTGGGGGGGATTCGAAAGCCTGGTGTACCCGCTTGCCGTGGCCGCATCTTCTGGAGTTCCAGACGCGACGAGGAGACAGCAGCCTGACTATGAAAGCACCATCCGTGTAACGGTAGGTCTGGAAGACGTCGAGGATTTGATCGAGGATCTGGACGCTGCTCTGAGGACTGTTTGATGAGGCCGTGACTGCTGGACAAGACAGCTAGTACCATCGAAAAAGGCGGTCACAAGCTGCCGCAAGAAGGGGGGATGTCAACCACCTGCAGAACGTAGACAGCTGATGGCTTGGGGTGATAGTTGGGGACAGGATGCAGTGTGACTGGGATTCTACTGAAAGCTGCGAAAAAGGCAAAGAACGACTGGGAGGGAGTTAAATGAAGAGGCACGTTACAGTGGTCTTCTCCTTGGCTCTGATAGTGGCAACCACGCTCTTTGTCTCACTCACAGTGACCGCCAAGCCGAAGACTACCATTGAGTTCATGGAAACCCTGACGAGCCCGGCGAGAACTGTCTTCGTGAAAGAGCTAATAACGGAGTTTGAGAAGGAGAACCCCGACATTCATGTCGAATTACTTTCCGTCCCGTGGGAGCAGGCACACGATAAGATCCTGACGCTGATGGCAGCGGGTAATCTGCCGGACGTGCTTGAGATGGCTGCAAACTGGGTCGCAGAGATGTCCGCTACCGGCAAAGTGGAGGATCTCGGGCCATATCTTGAGAAATGGGAGTACAAGGATACGCTTTCCGAATCCGGTCTTGCGCTCGGCCGGACCTACAAAAACACCCAGTACGTGATTCCTCAGTCACTGTATTTTCAGTGCATGTATTACCGTCCTGACTGGCTCAAAGAAAAGGACCTGCCGGTGCCCACGACCATTGATGAGTTCTACAACGCCGTCAACAAGGTGACGAACCCGTCTAAGAATCGATACGGGTACGCATTTAGAGGCGGTATGGGCACCTGGACACATGTTCTCAACTTCATCATGGCGGCCGGCGGCTGGACGAACTACTTCGATGACCAGGGAAGAGCAGTGTTCAGAGACCCGAAAGCCGTAGCGGCGTTCAAGCGCTTCATGGACATGTATTTCAACAATGCGCCTGCAGACGCGCTCAACTGGGGTTACGCCGAGACTGTAAACGCTTTTACAACTGGAACTGCTGGGTTCATCATCCAGGACAGCGAAGTGATAGGCACGTGCGAGGAGGCAATGTCGCCAGGCACGTTCGCCGTCGCACCCCATCCCGTTGCTGCCGATGGAAAGCGGTACTTGGTAAGCGGGTACATAGGTCTGTCGATGATGTCAGATTCTAAGAATAAGGACGCGGCGTGGAAATTCATCAGCTTCCTGCTGCGCCCTGACATCAATACTAGATGGGGGAAGGCCACGACAACGATCCCTATCACAAAGGCAGCATGGCAAGACCCATTCTTCTCCCAAGGCCACATTGCAGCTTACACGCAGACTCTCCAGGACCCGAGAACGGTGTTCTTCATGCACCCCGACTACCTACCTGAATGGGGAGAGTTTTTCTCAAGGATCACCGTGAAGGAGATTCAGTCGTATCTGCTTGGACGTCAAGATGCAAAGGCCACAATGGACGCCATTTCGGACTATCTTGAGTCTGCGCTGGCCAAGTACAAGAGCAAGAAGTAAAACAAGGCGTCCGTGCACAGGGAGCAGGGCGGCTGTCAGCCTCCCTGCTCCTCGTGGGAGGGGATGTTATGCGTGTTAAGGTCGCCAGCAGTTACCTGTCGAGGCGCCGTAAGCTCCTGGAGCCGTACCTGTACTTACTTCCGGGGATTTGCCTGCTAATTGTGTTCATGATATACCCGATCGCTAAGGGCGTCTTCACCTCTTTCTGCCATTACAAGCTTAACGACCCCAATACCTACTTTAGCGGGCTGCACAACTACAGGGTTGTACTCAGTGAACCGGAGTTTCGTTTGGTGCTCAGTAATTCGCTTTGGTGGGTGCTGGGCTCCATCACTTTCCAGTTCACGCTCGGGCTTATACTGGCAGTTCTTTTGAACAGGCCGTTCTGGGGAAGGGGCTTGTATCAAGCCGTTGTCCTCGCGCCATGGGCCGTCCCTGGATTCTTGATCGGACTGATCTGGAAATGGCTCTTCAACGGTCAGTACGGGGTCATCAACGATTTGCTCTTACGCCTGCGTCTCATCGAAAAGCCCATATCCTTCCTGGCAATGCCGTCCACTGCCTTACAATCAGTCATTGTTGCCAATATATGGTATGGCATACCATTCTTCGCTATTATGATACTAGCCGCCCTTCAATCGATCCCCACTGAGATTTACGATGCCGCCGACGTAGATGGAGCGGGCCCGATCACCAAGTTTTTCCGAATCACTCTGCCGTACATACGGCCCACAATCCTCGTGACTATTCTGCTGAGAGTGATCTGGATTCTCAATTACGCTGACATAATCTACGTCATGACAAAGGGAGGCCCGCTCAACTCATCCGACACACTGGCAAGTTACATCATCCACAAAGCGTACACGGTCCTTGATTTTGGACAGGCTTCTGCCCTGGGTGTTATCTTCATGTTAATCCTGCTGGCATATACCGTCACGTATCTGACCCTCACTAAATTCAGCAGAGCAGGTGAACTGTAATGCGGAGACGCTCAACGCCCGTCCTGGCGCTCAAGGTTGCGCTGCTCGGAGCGTACTTTGTCGTAATGGCCTTTCCAATTGTGTGGATAGTTCTCACGTCCATCAAGCCCACCCCCGAAATAATCACTTTCCCTGTTCAATACCTGCCTCGCCATGTCACTTTCGACCACTATTATCGAGTGTGGCGGTCTACGAATTTCCCGGCATACTTCAAGAACAGCATGATCGTGTCCCTTGCCTCCGCTGTAGCCACGACCGCTCTTGCCCTTTTCGGGGGATACAGCCTCGCCCGCTTCCGCTTCCGGGGAAAACAGCCTACCCTTGTGCTCTTCCTTATAACGCAGATGATCCCCGTTGTGGTGATCATCGTGCCTCTGTACATGGTATTTGCCTCACTCAAGCTCATCGACACCCTGTGGAGTCTAGTCATAGTGTACACGGTACTCAATATCCCGTTTTGCACTCTCCTCGTTCGCGGCTTCGTTGACACGATCCCGAGCACGCTCGAAGAGGCAGCGATGGTAGACGGGGCGACGAGACCTCAGGCTATAGTTCGCATCATTCTCCCGGTCGTGCTGCCGGGAGTCGTTGCGACCTACGTTTTCGCGTTCATAGGGGCCTGGAACGAGTTGTTTTTCAGCGTAATGTTCCTCAACAGCGAAGCGGTGAAGACCGTTCCGGTGGGGATCAACACCTTCATCGGGAAATACAATATAAGCTGGGGGATGATGACTGCATCTGCAGTCATTGCCCTGATTCCTTCACTTGTCACGTTCGGGATAATCCAAAAATACCTGATTCAGGGCCTTACGGCTGGCTCTGTCAAGGCCTGACCAGCCCAATGGTATAGGTACCGGGGTAGAATGTTGTCGCGGGCGCCAGGAGGAGTGGCAGATGGACAGAATGACCCCGGCGTATGCCGGGGTGGTGCATGGAGGATGTCCCTACGGCGACCGAACAGCGACCTGTCCGGACGTGATCTAACCCCACCAGAACATCAAGGCCGGGAACGGCGTTTTCTCGCACGGGGCGGTGTTCGCGTTCTATCCCAACAAGCAGATCACCACGGGCGAGGGCGGGATGATCGTCACCGACGACGACCGGATAGCGCGTCTTTGCCGGAGCATGTCCAACCAGGGACGGGGGGAGGCAGGGGTGTGGCCTTGCCACCAGCGGCTGGGCCACAAATGCCCCATGGAGCGCAGGACAAGAACTCCGTCGAACGTGTCAGCCGCAGTCTGGTGCCGCGCGCCCAAGCTTTGCGGTATCCAACCGGCACCCTCGTTCGCATCGTCCGTCTCCTCGTAAGCAGTTCTGAGTCGCCGGAGGGCACCGCGACATGGGCAGTCGCCCGATTATGGCTGGCAGTGGATTCCGTTTTCTCGGTGGAGGTAACTTGTTTTCGCGAGTCTGGTATCGTATAGCTATGTTAGAACTATCTGCGCGGTGGCGCGTCCCGCAGATATTTTTAGCGAGCTTAGTGATATGGGCAAGTATGAGATGGTGAAACAGGTCTTCAAATCCCGCGGCAACATAGCCACCACGAGCGAGATGCTGAGCCGGGGCATTCACACGAGCTACATTGCAGCCCTGGTCAAGGCCGGCTCCATCGCTCGTATCAAACGCGGTGTATACGAGTGGGTTGAGGATGGGCGGATGGATGACATCGAGATCATATCCCGGCTGCTTCCGGACGCCATCCTCTGTATGGAGAGTGCGCTGTACCATTATCAGTACATCGACCGAACTCCTGACAGGTGGCACATTGCTGTTGACAAGCGGATCAACAGGAGGAAGGTGAAACTCGAGTATCCTCCGATCAAGGTTCACTTCATTGAGCCCCATTGTCTCAGGATTGGTGTCACCTGGTCCGAGGTAAATGGCGTACGGGTATGCGTGTACGACCGGGAGAGAACGATCTGCGATGTGATTCGTCATGCGGCCAAGCTAGACGTTGAGACCGTGAACAAAGCGATTCAGGCCTACGTCAGGGATGGCCGGAAAAACATAACTAGGCTTATGGAGTATGCGACAAGGTTCCGAATCCAGAGGAAGGTCCGCGACCTGGTGGGAGTGTGGCTTTGATGCCAGACATCTCGTCAAGTCGGCTGGCCGCCTGCTCGACCGCCCGGCCAGCGTGCCCGCGACGCACCTTTCATAATGTTATGCGGCGCCCGAGGTGACGCGGATGAGCTGGTTCGTGCATGCAATCCAGGTCGGCGTGGACGAGCCCGCCCCCGAGCGCCAACCCCCGAGCAGCGCCCCCGCGAGCGCCAACTCTTTGAGCGCTGGTCCGCCGTGCGCGACCACGTGATGCGGCGGCGCTTACAGGAGCCCCAAGGGGGCGAGACTCTGGCTTTCCCGCGACAGCGCGACGCGGTAGGACTCGGGGAGGTAAGATTGGGCGCGAGGAAGCAAGATAGGGCGCGGCGAGAGAATTCCGCCGCATTTTGGCCCCATCCACCTGCAGTCCTTCTACCGCGCCGAGTTCGGCTTCAAGGAGGGCGACTTCCCGGTGACGGAGTTTGCCGGGCGCACCAGCATCGCCATCCCCTTCCACAACCACAACCACTTCTCCGCCAAGGAAGTCGAGTACGTCGCCGGTGTCCCCGAGCGTACGTTAGGCGAGCGGCAGTAGTAAGAGGTGGAAATTACAACTCTCTCGGCCGGTGGCGAGCAGTAGCATGGCGCAAGACTTTTGGCTATTGAGCGGGGCTAAGTGGCGGCATATCGCCATGAGAGCTCCGCTGGCAGTAGTTCACTTTATGGGATTGTGCCGGAAGCATGCCCTGTCATCGCTTGAGGTAGTCCACGAGCGTCTGCCACTCCGGGAGAACGGCCAGTGCTTCTTGCGGGTGGGCTATCATCCAGTCCCTCACGTGTGCCCGGAACCGACCAGCGTCTGCGCCGTAAAGTTGCGTAAGTGCGGGGCTCAGGGCTGCGAGGAGGTCCTTTCCTGAGAACCAGGTCAAGACTGCTTCCGGGTCCGCGCAGAAATCGTCGGTGAACCTCGCCACCTTGTTCTCAAGTGAGTGAGCTGACGTAGGGAGCGATAAGGACTCACTTACCCGGTTGAAGTATGCTTCGATACATCCCAACGCCCATTCTCGGCAATGACGCTCCTCGAGCCAGGACGGTACAGCAAGTTCGCGGTTTTCCAACTCGGCAGGGCGTGTCTTGAGTTCATAATGGGGAGGCAGAGCGCGCCTTGCCGTTCCGATGGTCCAGCGCGCTGCCTCATAGAATCGAATCGTGACAGCACCTTCAACAAGGACCGCTTCGTAGTCCTGGCGCGTGACAGATGGCCAGACGAGTGTAACCACGGCTGGGTCCAGGAGGTAGTTCTCGATTTCATGACGGCTCCAGTACCATCCCAGGGGTTCAGGAAACTGACCGTCCCTGATCTCGCCGGGCTTGGAGCCCTGGTCAGGAGACGGATCGAAGTCGAAGTCGCGGTCGCGGACAAATGCTACACGTCGTCCGGTTCGTTTCCGCTCTTCGGCAGCAATGGGCTTGAGCGCGTTCTTCGAGCCCCGTCGCTCCACAGGGGGATCGCCCTCCAGGAGTGCGGCAAGGATAGCCGCGTCGAGCTCTCCTTCGACGAGCAAGAGGTCTACAGGCACAGCCGTCCCCCCTTCAGGCGCATCTTGGCATCTTCTGGGACGATATCGTCCAAGTACTTCGAGTGAGTGGTCACGATGAACTGGCAATCAGGCGCAAGTTTAGGAAGGTTGCTGTACAGCGCCTGCTGCTCTGGGGGGTGCAGGTGGAGCTCCAGCTCATCAAGGAGGACCACGGACTTGGCGATCTCAAGACGCGCCATCTCATGCGCCAGCGGGAAGACTGCCTGCTCTCCTGACGACATTTCGGCAATATCGTACGGGACGTCGCAACCTTCACGTTCAACCAGCACCAGGAAGTCAGAAGGACCAGGGACCTCAATTCCTTTTCTAGGCTCTGTTCCTACGAAGTGGAAGCCTGGGAAAACCCTCGCCATATGCTGCTCAAGCAAGGAGATGTAGTCTCGCCCACCGAGGTCGGCCTCGCCTCGCCGCGTCTGTCTTGTGAGATGATAACTCCACCATACGACGAGATACGAACGGAGCTGCTCCACCCCTGCCGACCAGCCATCTGGTTTTGCGACTTCATCGCGATCAGGGTCGGACAACAGAGTACCCAGGTCCCTGAACTGGTCGAACCAGAAGACGTCGCCAACGCGTGCAAAGGCGCCGCGGAGGTCAGGCCTGGTGCGCCGGATGCGCTTCAAGTAGTAACGCCCGAGGAACTGCACCCTGGCTGCCGCTCCCTGCGCTGCCTCGACTTTGCCCCGGCTGTAGTGTAACGTAACGGTTTTGTTGTTCCCCGGGGGAATCCATTCCCTGGTTTCGTCGTCCGGTAGCGTGCGCCGGCATTCCTCGTAGAGCTCGTGGGTTGCGGAGATCTCGTCGTCGTCGAAGATCACCTGCAGTTCGATACGGGTCTGCCCAAGCGAGCTCAGTCGCTCTGGAATAAAGCCATACCACGGAAAGCTCTCTGGGTCCCTGACGCGCCGTGTCGCCATCCCCAAAACAAGCGCGATTGCCTGAAGCAGGGTTGTTTTGCCGGACCCGTTATCGCCCAAAATCAGGAGCCTGTCGCGAACCAGCCCCCGACTATTCAGAAAATCCAGGTCTAGCTCTTTCAGCCCCTTGAAGCGCTCTATACGCGCACGTACCAGTTTCACGGGTCCATCCCTTCTCTCTCAAGGTACTCCCGTGCAGATTGAGGATTGCCACGGGCCAAGGAGACATCTACTGATAGGCACGCGTCGGACGAGTCTTGCCCCGACGGACGCGCGCTACGGTCATTATACGTCAGTTTGCGGCGCTGGCACAAGTAGGGAGTGACCGCCGACGGCGCTGATGACAAGCAGGCTGACAAGCAGATCGATGCGGTCGTAATTGATGACGACAAGTCAACCTTCTCGGAACTTCGGACCTGACCAACTCAGCAATGGAGAACCTCGCGACGTTTCAGGAACAGCTTGCAAATATGGCTGAACTTGCTGCGACAGTGAATTTGGTTGACCAGTATAAACTATGACGCGGGTACTATATGGCTATCGACCGAGACAACACGAGCATAAGGCATGCCGTCCACCTTGAACGGGACATGCATCTGAGACTGGGTCAAGACAAAAACCTGTCTCGCCGGAATCAATGCAGCTGTACGCCGGTACTTTGTCATGCTACCAGCTCTTCCTGGCGCAAAGGAAATGAGCAGCACCCTGAAGGAGGCCATGACAGTTCCCAAAGAAGATTTCCAGTACCGCCGGGTTGCAGCCTGGCCACCTTGCGGACGCCGTGCATCTGAACTGGCAGGCCGCGGTGGTGTCACTGTTGTTGCTGGTGCTCTCGTTGCCGCCACCCGTGGCCGAGGGCGATCTGCGTGGCCATGAAAGCCGGGAGCGTCCGGCACTGAAAGGCGTACAGCTGGAACCCGGCAGGCGGCACGCCGCGAGGACGAGTCGTGGCAGCAACGTTATGGCAGCAGGATTCCTATAAAACCTGTCGAAGGTTATGGCAAGTACTCGTCACGCGCTTACGGAGCGTTCGTTGCACCGATACCGGTTTTCCTCTCTATCCGATGGCGTGGGAATTGACGTGATACCCAAGCTCGCCCTAATCCGAGTGCGTTTCCTGCGTTTGCGGTAGTGCAGTACAGTCAGGACCACCCAGGAGTAGGCTCTGCCACATCCGCTTCTTGCTACTTCTGCAACACTTCATGTTGAGACTAGAGGACAGCTCCTCCTACGCCGACGGCCCAATTCAGCACCAACTTCATGGTTGCTAACAGAGGCGGTGACTGGAATGGTGACGATTGTGTTTGGCCTAGCCGTCGCAGGTGGGGTCGTCCTTGGTCTTGCTATCCTGCTGGCGGTGTCCCGGAGAGGGGCTCGGCGGCCGAACCGTGAAGAAGCGTTGTCTTGCGGAGAAGCGGAGGTACCGCCATGCATGTCTGAGGCCGTCACGGAAGTCGACGCCTCTGCACCCCGGGACGGCGAACATCTTCCCCGTGTGCCTAATGAAGCGGTCTGCGGGTTCCCCCCGCGACGTGAGCCCGAGCTCCTGGGGGTGCCTGACTCCAGTTCCGAGATTGATGCACTGGTGGAGCGCGATCCGGCCCTTCTCGCCGTTCCTCCAACTGACTCGGATCAGCACGGGGGGACGGCTTGCACGACGACAACCGAAGCCTCGCTAAATGGGGTGTCCTCCAAGGACGTGCACCGCCTGGACGAATTAGTGTCATCGCCCGAAGCGCAGTCCGGTCTGCCAGGGGTCGTCCCCAGGGAAGCGCAGGCTCGTACCATGTCCAGACCCGAAATAGAGGTCAGGAGTGAGGAGAGGGTATACACACCATCTCCTGTGTCACAACGGCGTGAACACCGCCCCGGATCAGACAGGGTTGTTAGGTTACGGCCACCAACCAGGAGGAGGCGTGTTAACACGATACTCCGCGGCGGAGCACGGAGGAGAGCGCCTGACGAATCCAGATCTTCCTCTTGCGCTGCTATTCAGATCAACCAGGCGCGAGAGTCGGGGGCTTATGGAGAAGGAAGGTCCCTGGGTGAACCCGGTGGGGTTCGCGTAGAACTCATAACATGGTGGGCTAAAGGGGCCCAGCACGTTGGACTGAACGTATCGTGCGAAGGTAATGTCGACGCGGTTCGCTATGAGAGTGGTGAGCATCTCCTACTTGCGCCGCAGCGTGGCAGCCCTCAGGAGCGTGTGTATGTCCTCACACAGATGGGCTCCGTCGTCGTGGAAACGTCTGGCGGATCGCTCAAGTTAGAGCTTCAGTCCGACGAGGTCCTCATCTTCAAGTTGCACGCAGAAAAAGGATCACGGGGCCACTGGGTTAGATTCGTGTCTCAGGGCAAATACGTTATGGTATGTCCGGAGTCGTGGGAAATCAGGGGCCAGGCCAGTCGCCAGAGCTGCAGCATCAGCGGATATGCGGCCTACGTCTTTGAGTGTGCGCATGACTTGTGCCCTCCTGTTGTGATCCTCCCAACGGGCGAAGAGCGTGCTCTCGAAACGAGGCAAGCATATCGGCTGGAGGGTCCCGTCTTCCGGACGGACTCTGACCCAAGACCCCTATATCTGGGAACTGCTCCCAAACTGGTTGCACCGGAGCCGTTCAAAGCTGGGACCACCGTTGTTGTGGGAACCGAGGGAAAAGGGACCAAGAAGCATTGGAGGTGTAAACTTCATGCATTGCCTGGCACGAGAGAGCTTACGCTTGAGAATGCCCTTGAGGAAGCAAACAGTGGATGGTTCTTTGTACGGGTGTATGAAGACGATGATGTCCTGCTCGACAGCCTCGACTTCCTGTTCCTCAGGCCCGTGAAGTCGGTGGAAGTAAGCTCGCACCCTATGTTCCCTGGTCCCGAGGGCCATTCCACGGTGTGTGTTGTCATAACCCATGACGATACCGCCAGGATCGTTTCGGAGCTAGACCTCTTGATGACCCGCAAAAGAGGTCTTACGACCGTGAACCTACCGCCTGACCCAGAATACGATGAAGTCCGCCTTTGGGCGGAGGTCGGCGGGAAACGTTACACAGATGCAGCTATAGTGATCACCTCCGGTCGAGCTTGGTTCGGCCTCGGGGAGCACGGCCGAAAGCCTGATTCCTGGCTTGACCGCCCGTTTGAGCTTCCTCGCGAAGACTTCAGGCCTACGAAAACGACCTCCATCTGGGTGAAGCTGCCTTCCAGACACGCAAGAACCCCACTCGCGGCCGGGTTTGATCGGAGAAAGGCAAAGAAGTATGCGCCGTTCTCCAGGTCGCGACTGTTTGTAATCCCACTCAGAGACTTCTATGACCAACCAGAACTCAGCGCCCCGGGGTCGCTGAGCGCGAGTCTGAACCTGTACCTGTGGCACGGGCAGTCAGACGAGGCTCATATAGTTGCTACAGTGCGGTCACTACCTGTGGCTAGACTCTGGAGGGCTTGCGGGCGCAGCAAGAACGTGTACGCTGTAGCTCTCATGAGGCACCCCGGGAGTGGACAGATCACATGCAACGGAAGCCCGCTGGCTGAATTCTGTCAGGGCCAACCGCGAGCCGGTCTGAGCCTTGTCAGCAAGGTTGTGCAAGACGATAGCACGGCCAGCATGCTGGAGGGGTGCTCGGTTGAGGTCATTACTTACGGTGGGACTGAGAAGTCGACCCGCATATGCAAGGCTGTGGCTCACAGCATAGCTAACGTTCTGAAACAGCGTGACCCAACTCTCGCGCCGAAGCTGAAAGCGCTGGGCTTAGGGGGAGCACGACTCAGAAGGGGGAAGTTCGAGCCAGACTGGCCAACGTGAGAGATGAAACGAGGGGAGTGAGGGCCTATGGGAGGCATGAGCCCTGTCAGCATCATCCATGAGATAGAGGAGCGCTACAGGAGGTACCTGACGACTACGTTCTGGTTCCGTAATCCATGTCTGAGAGTGTCTTTCGAGAAGGCGCTCAAGGGTATTGGTGCCTTGTCGAAAGGGCCGTACATAGAGGGTAGACCCGCCTTCCGGAGGACTGTGGCTCTCACAGACCTGTGTGCAGAGCTCCTTGGGCGCACGCCGGACCCCGGGTTTCTCCATGCACTCGACGGCCAAGGGGGGCGCAGACTCCTTTTCAGTCACCAGGAGGCGGCCATCAGGGCGGTGTTTGGAGGCGATAACGTGCTCGTTGCCACAGGCACGGGTAGCGGGAAGACCGAGACCTTCTTGTACCCAATCCTGTTGAGCCTGTACAAGGAGTTTCTAGAAGGGCGGCAACCCGGAACTGACCCCGGCGTTCGGGCACTCATACTCTACCCTATGAACGCGCTTGCCAACGATCAAAAGGAAAGGCTTCGGGACATCGCTATGCGTCTGAAAGAAAGTGGTTCCCGATTTCGTTTTACCTTTGGGGAGTACGTGGGGTCTACTCCTGAGGACAAGAGAGAGGCCGATGAGGACTCATTGCGCGCTCTCGAGAAAGCCCGCGAGTACGGCGAACTCGTATACCGTGAGGATATGAGGAAGGCGCCGCCCGACATCCTCCTCACGAATTACTCTATGCTGGAGTACCTGCTCATCCGCCCAAAAGACAGCACGCTCTTTGATAACGGGGCAGCCAGCCACTGGCAGTTCATTGTGATGGACGAAGCACACCAGTACACGGGCATTCGTGGCACAGAAATGGGTATGCTCATTAGACGTCTGAAACAGCGTCTCAGGGAAGGCGGGCGCGAAGGCGACTTTACATGCATTGCGACCAGTGCCACTATCGTGAGCAATGACGGGAAGCTTCAAGCCGTCGCTGACTTTGCATCCGTCCTCTTCGGGGAGACCTTTAGCGAGAAGAGGGTGATCCTGGGCGAATCTGCCCCCGTTGGTGGAACGCCTAGGGTCGAGCTTTCGGCTGAAGATTACGGGCGTCTGAGGGGCGCCGGAAAAGCGGACCTCCTGGACTTTGCTAGAGACAAGGGCCTGGAGGTTGACCCACGTGCCGACATCCCGGCGCTACTGGGGTCTATCCTGCTCTCGGATAGCCGGACCCTGAGGCTCATTGATGCGCTGAAAGAGCCCGTCCTCGTAGCGGACCTGGCGCGCTCGCTGTTTGGCGAGGCGGAAGACGACAAGGCAACCTCTGAAGCTCTCGAGCGGCAGATCGACGTGCTAT
The DNA here is from genome assembly GCA_014360195.1 of Bacillota bacterium. Lineage (GTDB taxonomy): Bacteria > Bacillota > SHA-98 > UBA4971 > UBA4971 > UBA6256. The sequence goes on along the minus strand of JACIXY010000016.1, from coordinate 14,338 downwards.
GTAAGGCGCGCCGCCCGAGCGGCGAGCCTCTTGTGACGCTCAGATACCACCATTTCCTGAGGGCCTTAGAAGGAGCCTATGTATCGTTCTGTCCGACGCTGTCTGTGTCTCTGGAAAGGGGGTCAAAAGGAGAAGGGGCCAGGTTTGAACTAGCAATTTGCCAGGAATGCGGACAGGAATTCATTGTGGGTCAGATTCGCGACGGTAGGCTCCAGGAAGCAATAAGAGATCCATCTAGCGATGAGTTCGGCGTCAGCTACTTTTTGCCGCTGGGTCCGCCGGAATACAAAGGATTGTCCGTGGAGAACGCTGTTACAGTGGACGCGCCTAGTAACGCGCCTAGTGGTGAGAGAGCCGACTGTGCGACTGTCCACCCGGGGCGCCCGTGCGCAGGCCATTCGTCCGGCAAGACACGAGGGGAGAGTGCAGATGCCTGCACGGATGACGAAGAGGCAACAATGCTCGACCCATCACACGTGCTGTGTGCCGTATGCGGGCGCATAGTCGAGGCTAATATGGATCTTGACTGCGGTCACGATCACTTCCTTAAGGTAAGCCTTCAGGACTCGGATGAGGACTCGCCGGATGAGTTGCGGCGATGCCCTGTGTGCGGTAGGAAGGGCAGAGACCCTGCTAAAGAGGTGATCCATGGGGCAGATGGCCCACACAGCGTCATTGCTACAGGCCTTCATTCAATACTGGAGCCCGAGAAGCGCAAGGTGCTGGCATTTGCTGATGGAAGGCAAGAAGCCGCCTTTTTCGCATGGTACGTTGAGAAGAGCTACGAGATGCTGCGAAACAGATCTTACTTCCTTGAGGTTATCAAACGGGCTGGCAGTGGCGGGGATGGCCTTTCCGTATCCGATCTCTGTTCTTTGTTGGCGGACGAGTATGCGCGCCGCGGGGTGCTCGGTCAAGCAGCTACACACGCGGAGATCATGAGGGCAGCCGGGGCCGCCGTCCTGTCTGAGATCCTGTCTACCCGATCCAGGATCTCTCTCGAAGGGGTTGGGCTTGTCCGCTGGGAGATCAAACGACCTCCATGGATCAAGCCCCCGGCCGTGTTCACGGACCCGCCATGGCACTTATCTCAAGAAGTGGCGTGGCACCTGGCGAGCCTGCTGTTCGATACCGCGCGTTCCGACGGAGCTGTCAGGTGGCCGGAGGACCCACGCAATCCCATAAGCTGGCGTGACATTGGCACCGAAATAAGGCAACACTGGTACACGTCAGGCGCGCCTAGGTCGCGGGGATCCCAGAAGAGTTGGGCAGGTAGATTCACTAGAAGAACGATATTCCTTGCTAAAGTGTATGAGAAGCTTCGGGGTGCTCCGTCGGATGTAGCTCGAGCTGAGGCGGAAGCGGCTCTTTATAGGTTGTGGGTCGACGCGCGAGAGCACGACTTGGCCGCAAGAAAAGATAGCTTCTTCGTGCAGGGACCTGAGGGTGTTGCACTTAACCTCGCGTGGTGGCGCTTCTACCCGGTCGAGAAAGTTGATGTCGTCTATGTGTGCGATACTTGCGGCCAGGTGGCCGCGGTGGACACCTTCGGCATTTGCACCCGGCCCAGGTGTTGGGGAACGACAAGAGCCGTGCCGCTTCAAGAACTCCCTGAGGATCATTACCGGACTCTCTATCAGTGCCAGTTCCCCGGGGAGTTTCGTGCGGAAGAGCACACCGCGCAACTGGCGGCGAAGAAGGCGCAGCAGTATCAAAAGGACTTCAAGGAGGGAAGAATTCATCTCCTCTCTTCTTCGACCACGTTTGAGCTGGGCGTGGACATCGGGGACCTTGACACAGTATTCCTCCGGAACGTTCCGCCTCAACCATTCAACTATGTCCAGCGTGTCGGGCGTGCCGGGCGGCGCCCAGGCCAGCCAGGCATGGCTGTCACCTATTGCCGGCGAAACCCTCACGATCTCTATCATTTTGCCAGGCCTGATCGAATCCTGTCCGGCCGCCTTGAACATCCGCCTGTTACCTCGCTAAAGAATACGAAGGTGATCCTCAGGCACATGGCGGCGTACTGCCTTCATGTGTTCTTCAAGCAGTGCAACGGCAGATTCGAGTCGGTCAAAGCCCTCGTAGGTGATTTCCGGAAGCCCTCGCTTGTAGAGGCGGTGCACACTCTTATCACGGCGAGGCGGGACGAGATCGAGAGGGCGCTGAAGAGCATTGTACCGCGGCAAGTTTGGGAGAATGTGGGGCTGACAGGGGAGCGGGCAAACTGGCCGGACCTCGTCTGCGGACCCGGGAGCAGCCTTGAGCGAGCCGAGCGTATAGTATGCGCCGAATGGACACGTCTTGCGGCGTTCATGCAGACGAGTGCCGCTGCCAGGCGGTTCTCCGAGGCAGAGTGGGCAAGACAGAGGCAGGATACTCTGGAGAGGGAAGAGGTCTTGAGCTTCTTGTCGCGGAGTTGCGTGATACCAAAGTACGGATTCCCTGTAGATGTGGTCCCGCTGGAGATTGCGGGCTGCGATGAGACGACGCACGGGCCTGGCTGGTCCAATCGAGCGGGATGGCCAGGAAACACCCGGGTATGGCCGAGGCGGCGATCCGCCTCCTCTGGGGCGGACTACGGCGTTGAGCTTAACAGAAGCTTATCAATAGCAATTGGTGAATACGCGCCAGGGAGCAAGATAGTTGCCAACAAGAAAGAGTGGTTGTCCTCTGGGGTCAAGGCGGTTGCCGGCCTTACCTGGCCTGCGCGATCGTACAGGTGCTCAGAACGACACAACTTCTTTCAGATGTGGGACAAAGCCGAACCCGAGCCCGCCGACCCAGGCCTGGGTGTCGTGACAAGAACCTATATCGTTCCTGTATTTGGGTTTGTCACGGGCAGACAACTTCCACAGGAGCCGAGGCGACGACCAGCGAGGCAGTACACAACTCGCCCTTACTTTGCGAAGGCTCTTGGTACTGATACAGAGAGCGTGGCCATGCCCTCCAATGGGAAGCCACTTATCTTCCTCAAGAAGGCCTTTCCAGGCCGGATGGTCGAGCTTTGCGAAGGGCGGCGAAAGACCCAGTTCTGGATCTGCCCTGTATGCGGTGCAGGGATCCCCGGCGAAAGGACGTACCCGGGCAAACACCTTGACCCGTATGGTCAGCAGTGCAGCGGCGTGCCGGAGAGGGTTTCTTTGGCTCATGAATTCGAAACAGATGTTGTCGAAGTGCGCTTCTTGATGCCCTGGTGGCCCGCGGCACGCGATGCGGCCTGGGTTGAGCACACGGGGGCGTTCCGGGTGGCACATGTGGCTAGCCGGGCACCTAGCGTGGAGCCCGTAGCTATGCTCAACGACAGTGAGGGTTGGCGTGGTTGTGTGTGGTTTTCGTATTCCCTAGCATACGCTTTGTTATCGGGGGTTACGGACCGGTTGGGGGTGCCTCCAGAGGACCTGAACGTCACAGTGAAACACTCGGACGGCGATCCCATCTACGTATATCCGATACTGGTCTACGACAATGTCCCAGCTGGCGCAGGCCTCGTAAGCCGTCTGGAAGACCAAGAGTTCATGAAGGAATGTCTGCAAAGTGCCCTTGAGCGGGTTAGCGGGGGTTGCGGTTGCGGCGAAGATACGAGTTGCTATGGCTGTCTTCGGTCCTATCGAAATCAGTTTGTCCACGAAAGACTGCAGCGAGGGCCGGTCAAGAGATACATCGAGGCGCTTCTGGGAGAGTGGCAGTCGTGCAAATAGTGGGGCGGCCATGGGCTCGATGACGCCGTGCGGGGGCGGCGGCCGCGGAGCGGAAACGACGAATCGAGACTCGCCCGCCCGTCCTGGCACCGGGCTTGGCGTTAGGCAAGGCGAGAGTCACCTGTCCATTCCGTACGGTCTTCGCATAGGGTATCTGTATGCACGGAACGTGCTGCCTTCGGACCACTGCTACCGGGGTATGTAAGGAAAGCCGATGTAAACTGCGGGGCGACCAACTGGTTCATTGCAGGTCTTATCGCCGAGATATAGACTTATCACCGCTTTTGCACATATCTTGAGCCACACTGTCTCTAACAACCGCTAGCTGATCTATCCCGATGGAGACACCTCCCGTCTTGCCCTTCCTGTGGTATGCTGCCTGCGGTATGCTGACAGCGGTGGTTCCCTCCTTAATACGACGCTTCCCGAGTATCCTCTGGAATCGCGCCAGCAAAGTCTCTGTCGCACCGTGCAGATAGCTCGGCCCTGTCCCTTGGATATCGTGCTTCTATGTAAGACTCTGTCAGAGTCGATTTGAACATGACGGCTTCTGCGTCGTAGTCCTCGCGGGCGACGCCGACCTACTCCTGCACCGGCGCATGCATCAGCGTTCCCTCCTCCGACCAGTAGTATCGCACAGTACTTCCGGCTGTTGAAACCCCCTGGCCACAGTTGTCCATGGACATCGAGCCGGACACCGCGAACATCGACCCGAACCTTACCGAGGATGCCGTCGCTCGGCGTACAGGCGTCAGCCTCCTGGTCCTGGAGGAATCTCACAGTGTGTACCGAGGAACTTGAGCCAGGGATCTGTGCTCTGTCGTCCGGTCCGCCTATGCTTCACTGACGTGCCCGCATGTACCTCTGGACAGCCAGGCGGTGATTCAGTAACTGGTTTTAGATGCTAAAGCTGGTGCAATACCGATTGACCGCCGGGATGCCGCCTTGCAGGCGCCCTCTTCTGCGATATCGTATTGCATGTCATGTCAGTTTATACTCGTAAGGAGGGAGCGACAGTGAGCCTGCAAGAGGCCTAATCTTCGGCAGCGCTGCAAATCGGCGCAGTTAAGTTATCAGCCGCCATGTTTTCCAGAGACTGGCTACATTCAGACGGGGGCGAGCCTATGAAATGTTATGTGTGCGGCGGGGAAATGAAGCGGATGAAGAAGGGCATAGAGGCGAACTGGAAGGGGCGGCAGGTGGTCTTCCGAGGCATGGAGCCCTGGGTGTGTCAGTCATGCGGTGAGGAGGTATATAAGCCTGACGATGTCCGGCTCATGCAGACCCTTATGCGCGGGACCATGTCTGTGGGGGACTATCCCGAGATTATGAATGTGGAGGAAATAGCTGACTTCTTGTTCAAGGAAGGCGACTTCCCCGTCACCGAGTTCGCCGAGTTTGCCGAGTCCGCCGGGCATACGAACATTGCCATCCCCTTCCACGACCACCCCAGAGCCCCCTGCCGCCGAGGAGATCGGCTACGTCGCCGACGTCCTCGAGCGGGCGCTGGGCGAGGATCAGTAAGTACGCTCATAACGGCTTCTATCTTCCGCTGCCACCTATGGCGTGCCCAGCGATGGCAGATCGGCGTCTCTTACATGTTTCCTTCTGAACTCGCCGCGTCAGGGCTTGTACCGGGCTCCCGACTGCGCAGGCCGGCGGTGTCTCTGCACGACCAACGCGCGGAGCGGGTGTTCGTGGACATCGGGTCTGACGCCGTCAACATCAACTCGCGCCTCATCGCGGATGCCGTCGCTCTGTGCATAGAGATCAGCCTTCCTGCTCGGACGTCCGCAAGCTCGAAGTTGTAAGATGCGCGCGCCCTCGATGACGCGGCAGCCACCCATTCACAGCAGGTACGCGATCATTGCTATGACCTCGCACCCGGCTATCTATAAGTCTGATGTTGCACACCTATGGGCGGCCCTGTGCCCGCCAGCGGCCGGGATGAAGTTACGACCTATGGCCCGTCTACAGGCAACCATGCTCCCGCGGGCAGCTGGGGTGACGTTGCGCAGCCATAGGCCGCCTGTGGGTAGGCATGTGCCTGGTGGCAGCCTGGGATGATGTCGGACGCCTGTAGGCCGGCCAGCCTACGATGAGGGGGCATGCGCCGTCGCCGGCCCGGGCTGATGGTGGGCGCCTATGGGCTGCCCAGTCTATAGGCGGGGATTCTCCCGCCGGCAGCTGGGATGATGCTGTGCACCAATAGGCTGCTATAGGCAACCATGCGCCTGCTGAGAGCCGCGATGGCGTTGCGCATCCATAGAGGCGCGTGACGGGCCAGTGGCCGGGATGATACTCCGCACCCAAAGGCCACCATTGGGTGGACACACGCCTGGCGGCCGCCCGGATGCGAGTGATGCGGGTGATCCCCCAGGGACCAAGTTGCACGTAGACCTGGTCCTGCAGGGATCACCCTCGCTCGGAATCTGGTCCTTTGGGAACCACCCCCGCAGCTCTTCCTCCCCGAAACCTGATGAGGTGGAACACCAGGGACCAGATCCCGCCTGAACATGGATCTCCGGGGACCAGCTTAGCGCACATCCTGGTCCTCCTGTGACCAGGGCATCCTGACCCGCACGGGGGGTGGTCCAGCCGGGACCAGGTTGCCTGCGAGGTTGGTCCCCTGGGGACCATCCGCACGCAAATCCTGGTCCCCTGGGGACCAGGCGTTCTTGCACATCTCGCAAGGTGGTTACGTGGGGACCAGGTGGCGGGCGAAGTTGGTTCCCAGGGGACCATCTCAGCGCGGGGCCTGGTTACCAAAGGACCAGATCCAGCATCTTCGTGCCCCGAGCGCCAGGAGGGTGGGTCTCTGGTAACCAGATCTCCCACGGGCTTGCTCCCCCAGGGACCACCCACACGCAAATCCTGGTCCTCTGAGGACCAGCTGGCTAGGGGCATCCGGGAGAATGGTTACGCGAGGACCAAGTGGCGGGCGAAGTTGATCCCCTGGGGACCATGTCCGCGTCGATCCTGGTCACCAGTGAACCAGCTCCGGCCGCCCGCCGGCTGAATAGCAGTGGGGGTGGGTCTCCCGTGACCAGCTTTGGCACGAGGGTGCTCCCCCAGGGACCAAGCGCCCAAGAGCTCCTGGGATCGCGGGGACCAGCCAGGGGGCGAGCGCAGCCATTCGCCTCCCAGGGTTGGCGAGCGCAGCCACTTGCCGCCCGGAGTTGGCGAGCGTGGTCGCGCCTGAATCAGGCCTGAGGCAGAAAGGGTTGCCGCGTCACGAGCGATGGGGCAGTCCTGCGCCCTGGCCCCCGTGGGCTTGAACATGCAGCATGGGCATGGCTAAGCTGAGGGCTGGAGCGTGTGCGGGCTGTGCGCGGTCCGCTCGGGCGCCGAGGGACGGCGCAGCAAACGGGGGCGCGGCGAGCGGTGGCAGAAGGCGTCATCTCTCAGCCAGCCCTCAACTCTCGAGTTGACTATCCACAAGTCGACACGGCCGAGAACGTCGTAACAGCAAGCCAGGCCCTCTGGGGCCGCCCGATGCCCCATCCTGACCTGGCAAGGATACAGGGGCGCATCCGCGGGGACAGGACGGGGAGGAGGCTGCCGGTGGGCCTCCCCTCGGAACCGGAACTGCGCCGACGCTACCGCGACGTGTTCGTCGGGTTCAAGCAGATTGAGACGCGCGAGCACGTCGTGGAGCGCCTAGTGGATTTCGAGGAAGTTCTCGCCGACCTTGAGGCGAACTCTTCCTGCCGCGCCGCCGGGGTCAAGTGTCTGACCAAAGATGCCTCAGGCTGCGCCCGGAACTTCGTCGTGGCGAACTGCCCACATGAGAAGCACGGCCACGAGGGCTACTATGCCTGGAGTGTTGCGACCCACAGCGCGGGGCGTCCGGTGCTCGCTTACTGCAACTGCGGAGACCCTCTTGAAAGGAGGCCGACGCCTTACGGTCTGAGGCCAGGCGCAGATTGAGGCCGTGCGTGGCGCCTCGGTGCGCGTCAGGATCGTAGGGATGCGGCTCGATCCCCGAGAACTCCGGGTGGCCTTTCGGGCGGTGGTCGGCCGGATCGCCGTCGGCGCGGACGAGGTCCCTCCGGCACGGTAGTGGAGATGGGTCGAGGAGGCGGCGCCGCCGGCGAAGGAAACGTGTCCGGGACTACTAACGTTCACGCTCTGGGATGTGCTGAGCGAACGGGGGATCAATCATGATGAGCGCGGTATTATTGACAGTCTGTGGGACGCCGGCACCTAAGGCCAGGGCGCGGACGGTGAGGCTCAAGACCGGCAGGGTCATAAGCTGCACGCCGGAGCAGACCGTGAACTGGGAGGACGGCATCCGGGCTCAGGCGATATCCTGCCGGCCGGAGAGGCTGCTCAACGGGCCGCTGGCTTTGGAGGTAACCCTCTATGTTCTGCGGCCGAAGTCTCGACCGAAGAAGTGCAGGTATTGCCATGGTGGCCCGGAAAAGGTAGGGAGATTCGCCACGGACGGAGATAGTTGTTCAAGAGCTTCAGTAGTAGGTTTGGTACAAGGTGTCAGCATTTCGGTGAGCCTGGAGAAGAAGCAGGAATTGCGCGAAATGAGCCGAAAGGAAGCTCTGAGGGTGGTCAGAGAAGTTCTGGCAGCCTACCGTGAGCGCCAGGTTAGCGGGCGGATAACGGTCGATGTCCGCAGTGGGAAGGCGATCTGGGTCTAGCCGGTGGAGGCCGACGAGAAGGCGCCTGAAGATTTTCTTGACCAAGGTGTGCTTATGCGAGGGTTTGACGAGCCTCTGCACGACTGCATGAGAAGAGGCGTACCCGGCACTGTCACGTTAGTTGTGTGCCAGGGGTGGGGGGTTGAGGTTGAGAAGGTCGGGGAGCTGGAGAAGTTAAGGGCGGGCTGACAAGACTACCAATGGGACACTGGTCTCGAAGAGGGTGAGACTCGTGAGTCCTGACCAGATCTCGCTGCAAACCACACCAGTTTACCTTTTCAATGCAGGAAAGCTTATGTCACAGGGTACCGGATTCTACTGGGTGCGTGAAGATAAGCACGAGGGGAAGAGTACGTCGGCTCTTTTCTTGGTAACCAACTATCACGTATTAACAGGCAGCGCTCCTGGCGAAAAGAAACCACCTTTGGGCGACGCAATCAGATTTCAGTTCCACGCCTCAGCAGACAATCCTGGAAGCGTGATTAGTCGCGACTACCCCTTGTATAGCAAATCAGGCAGGCCAGTCTCCGTCACTAGTTCAACAGTTCCAGATGCGGATTTGGCAGTAATTCCTCTTCCGTGCAAGTTGTATAGAGATGCATACGTATGTTGTCTCTCAGCCGATTGGATTAGGGCTAGACTCAAAGTGCGTCCTACGTCGACGGTAACTCTGGTGGGTTATCCCTATGGGCTCTTTGACGCTACGAATCAGTTGCCAATCTGCAGCAACCGCCAGATGGTCTTGTCGCCAGCCTGACCAGCTCGATTCCACTAGAGTTCGTCGCGCCTGGCAGCGGCATCCTCCTTGAGAGGAGCGGAGCCTATGTTCGTGGACATCGAGCTCGACACCGCGAACATTGATCCGGACCTCATCGAAGACGCCATCACTTCCCCTACGAAAGCCACTCTCCCGGGTGCCGCCTTCTGCGCGTCCACCCACCCACCCGCGAGCCAGCCTCAGTCCGCATGGAAATCCACGGCCAGACGGAAAGGCTCGATGCCATCCGCGAGATCGCGGACTGCCACGGGCTTGTGGTGATCGAGGAGTCCTGCGAGCCCCTGGGGGCCGAATACAAGGGCACCAAGGCCGGGAACGGTGCCTTCTCGCACGGGGCGGTGTTCGCGTTCTATCCCAACAAGCAGATCACCACCGGCGAGGGCGGGATGATCGTCACCGACGACGACCGGATAGCGCGGCTTTGCCGGAGCATGTCCAACCAGGGACGAGGGTAGGCAGGGATGTGGCTTTCCCACGAGCGGCTGGGCTATAACTACCGCATGGACGAGCTTTCGGCCGCGCTCGGGGTGGCGCAGATGTCGCGCATCGAAGAGATCATCGCGAAGCGCGAGCGGGTGGCGGCGATGTACGCAGAGCGCCTTGCGAGGGTGCCGGGGGTGCGCCTGCCGTATGTGGCGCCCGAGGCGACGCGGATGAGCTGGTTCGCGTATGTGATCCGGGTCGGCGTGGACGAGCCCACCCCCGAGCGCCAGTCCGCCGTGCGCGACCACGTGATGCGGCGCTTGCAGGAGCCCACCCAAAGGAGGCGTGGATCCCGCTTTCCCGCGATAGGACTCGGGGATGGGGGACAGGACGCAAGGAGGTGCCACCCGTATTTCACTTCCAGCCACCCCCAGCCCTTCTACCGCGCCGAGTTCGGGTCCAAGGAAGGGGACTTCCGCGTTACCGAGTTCGCCGAGTTTGCCTAGTTTGCCGAGCCCGCCGGGCACACGAGCGTCGCCATCCCTATCCCCATCCTCATCCCCATCCGCTACCGCTTCAGATCCCCCGGCCGCCGAGGAGATCGACTACGTGGCCGGCGTCCTCGAGCAGGCGCTGGGGGAGGTGCGGTAGGTAGCCGGGGCGGTCCATGTCCGCGGTGCTGGTGTCGATTGAAGGCGAGCGGTACCATGCGGCATTTCGTCCCATGTGCGACCGTCCAAGACCCGACCGGCATCGCGCTTCCTAAGACCGCCCCATTGTTTGAAGAAGAACGCTACATTCGCATTTGAACACTGGTCTCTAATGTCACGGACCCACCCAGCACTCATGGGTCTGGCCGAAGGACCAGATTCCCCGCCTACGATAACCCACTGGATACCCTGAAGAGGCAGGTGGGGAATAGGTCCTAGCAGTGGCTCGAGGCTCAAGAACTTCACTTTTGCCGGCACCGTTCGAAGGTCGTTGGCCCGGGAAAGGTACTCACCTGATTCGATGGTGACGCCGGCCCACACGTTGTCTGGCCACGGGAGCTCGCCGGCCAGTTCCGCAAGTCTGGACGATCTTTTTGTTAATACCTGGAACGTATGATGCTTCGCCATCCTCATTACATCAAAAACCTGTCTTATGAAGCTCAACGGGACTTCCTCGTGGAAGAGATCGCTCATAGAGCATACAAAGACAAGGCGAGGTTTTCTCCACATCAGCGGGACCCTGAGGGCATCGTGGTGGGTCGTGAGCTTGAATCCGTTAACATAATGAGGGTGTCCTGCAGCCTGAAGGCGTAAGGCAAATCGCTCGGCATAGCAGTTCTTGCAGCCTTTACTCACCTTCGAGCACCCTGTGACGGGATTCCATGTTGCCTCAGTCCACTCTATACTTGAATACGCGGACATACGTCATCGCTCCCATACGCATTCCAACTCCGGCTCTAAGGTGCGGAACTTACGGGAACGTTATTCGGACTGTCTTAGGAAGGGTACCTGGTCTTCGGGTGTCCCTTGGGGGGTCTACCTTAATCCTACCGGCAGCCTCTAGCCTCTTCAAGGCTTCCTGATAGTTCGCAAGAACAAACGGTGTACCAATGTTGTGTTGTTCGTATACCTCTGCTACCGTGAGCGTTTGACCAGCAAATACCGATAGGAGTTCATCTCCCAGCGTATCCAGCGGTCGGGCATAGTCGAACAGGAGCTTTAACTGGGAGTCCTTCACGGGGGTATACTCGAAACTCGCCACCCCGTCCTCATGCGACGTGCTCGCCTTGTACATGATATCCTTCATGATCTTATAGCCGAGAGGGCTCCTTGAGACAAAGACAAGGTAGTACCGTCTTCCTGCTTGAGTAGTAAGTCTGAACGGCAAGACGTACTCTATTCGTTCCCTCCCTGACCCCCTTATTCCTTCAGCGAGTTCGTTAACAATCACTAATTCTCGCTGCTGAGGCGGCAGGTTCGCGACTCTGGACTGGAGCTTAACAAGCCTGCTTTCTCCGAAGAGTGCGATCATGTGGTCGCGGACGACTTCGTTGTTCAAACCTGGATTAATGCGGTTATAGTTGAAGAAGAAGATGCACTCGCAACCCCAATTCTTGGTAAAGGCGTTCAGTAGACGGAGAGATAACCCCTTGTAGCCCCACGGATCTACGAAAACGAGCGAGGGCACCAGATTCAGACCTTCGAAGAGTTCCGCTACCTCGCTGCCGACCTCTATCGATGACACAGCGGGCCTGTATCGTAGTTGTTCAATTCCCGGCAGAGCCTTGATTTCCTCTTCCAGTATCTTTGTATACTCGGGGTTAACGTCGTTAAAGATGGTAACCAGGCCATCACGCAGTACCGGGTCTGCTATTGCCTTCTCCAGTACGAGCAGGGGTGTTGACTTTCTGCCGTCATCGTACCTGCCTTTGCCCGCAAATAGGTCTATGTAAGCAATGCGCTTACTTGACGACCTGGGAAGCATGATTTTTGCCCAAGCCCAGAAGTACTTGGAGACTATGGTTGCTTTCGCCTCAGAGTGATCCTCCATCCTTTCATAGAATCCGTCCAAAGCTCACAGCTCTCCTTTCCTATCCAGGGAAGAACTTGAGTAGCTTTAGAGCTTTCTTGAGAGAAGCCCCCCATGCTGGGGACAATGCGGCATGATCGGACACGAACGCGGGGTGTGTTCTCACACCAGAAGCCTGCTACAAATGTGGCCGTACCGCGCCCATGGGCTGACTGTCACGCTGCCGCCGACTGATCATCTGTCACCTGCAAGAGTGGTGATAAGCCCGCATGAGTCCGTTCACGTGCGGGCCGGGTCATGCTGATTTGGTTGAGTGAACTCCTGAATTGGCCCGAACGGCGTTACTGATAGTGAAGCCCACTACAGGCCGCCTTTCGGCTCGGTCGGCTCCCACGCCGTCTGACACAATCTGTCTGCACATCCAGGGACATACTTTCCACATCCTGAATGGAAATCCTGCTTTCTGCCAAGCGACGCTAACGAAAAAGGGGCGTGTATCGCACTTTGTCCGCGCTTGCGCCTGCCTGCTGTCCCCCGGTGGGACGGCTGCTGTCAGCGGCGTCGATCCGCTGGACAAGAGCTCGCTATGCTGCCTTGTGCCTTAACCCTACGGGCGCAGAGAACGTTCGGATACGAAGAAACAAGGCTTCTTCAGGGTGCCGAGTGTTCCGTCACTCCTGGAGTGAACGCCATCCTACCGGTGGACGCTTTCAGCTTGTACCCCGTTTCGCAAGTCTGTGTAGGTCTTTGCTGGCGCAAACCCTGCACGTAACCAGCTCTTGTGCCAGGTCACGCTTGTCGCGCGCCTCATAATCCCACTATTGTGAAACGGAATACTAGCAGAATGGCGAAAGATGCCTCGCGATAGCCCCGCAGCTGGCCCCTTAGGCTCGAGAGCCACGCCCGGCGCCGGAAGATCATGAACCCCCGCCGCCCTGTGGTGTGCAAGGGCTCCTCCAGATCTCCCGGGGGTTCGGTTATAAGGGCACCAAGGCCCGGAACGGCGCCTTCTCGCACGGGGCGGTGTTCGCGTTCTATCCCAACAAGCAGACCACCACGGGCGAGGGCGGGATGATCGTCACCGACGACGACCGGTTGCCTGAGAGCGAGAAGGGCACGTTTTCGAAGGCGATAGCGTCCTCAGCCAAACTGAGGGTGGCTGTTCTTGAAAAGAGGCTGCGGGAAGCCCGGGCGATGCTCCGAAAGTTCGAAGATGAGTATGGCAAGGCTTACCCGGATTTCGAAAGGGACTTTCCTGACAATGCTGACATACGAACCCGCGAGGACCTTGTGGAGTGGGCGTTTTGGGATCGGGTCGCAAGAGATTGCTTCACCGCCATAGAAGGCTACAAGCTCCTGACAGGCCAGCGAAGAAAACTGCGGCATGGAGTTTATCATCACAGAGGGGTCTCCACGTTTCCGCACCACAAGCATCTTCGCCGGCAGGATAACGTGTTGCCATCAGAGAAACGAAACCTGTTTCAAACTTGCGGTCGTTACCGTCGTTGTTGTCTTGGTTTACGAGAGCCTGAGCTTGAGAAAGGTGCCAGGCCTATTCAGGGAATCATGACGGCGTGAGCGGAGGTAGCACTATGCCTGTGATTGGCCTTTCTACTGTATGCTTTATTGCTCACCCTTTCGAAATGGCGGTGGACTTCATAGCGCGCGCGGCGCTTACGCGCGAAAGTCGCGCATGCGCAAAGTCTCTGTCGCATCTTGCAGATAGCTCGGCCCTGTCCTCGCGTCCATGCTCGACGAACGGACTACTTTCAAGTGGACATCGAGCGTAACACTGCGAACATTGACGCGAGCCTTATCGAGGATGCCTTCGCTCCTTGCACAGACGTCATCCCCGCGGCCCTGGGGGAACCGGAGTACACAGAGCCGGTCGCGAATCCGGAAAGACCTCATCCGGTACTGGCAAACCTTCGTCTAGGCCGTGCAAGGCAGCATGCCCCTCGAAGGCGGGTGCCGCCCCTTGCGTTCGCCGCGACACAGCCTCCTAACCGCCAAAAGAAGTGTGGTATAATATGCCTGGGGCGATGGCCGTGGAGAACGCGAGGCGCATACTTGATGAGATCGAAGCCCTGCCGCTTGCCGAGCAGGAGGTCATCGCCGCGTCGCCCATCAAGCGTCTCAAGTGGGTGGCTGCTGACGACGAGGAGTGGAATGCCCTCGCCGACCAGGTGATCGAAAAGCATATCGACGCCTGGAAGAAGCTGGCCCGAAGGTGAAGCGCCCTACGCCGGACCAGCTCGCCG
>JACIXY010000159.1 GCA_014360195.1 Bacillota bacterium | reverse complement strand
TCCAGCTTTCGGAACGCGCTCGGGAACTCGCCAGCCTGAGGGTGTTGGGCTTCACTCCGTCGGAAGTCTCCAGCGTGTTGATGACGGAGCTTGCCACCGTCATCCTCGCGGCGCAGCCGCTCGGCTGGCTGCTCGGATATTCCTTCGCCAGCCTTGTGGTCGATGGGATAGAGAGCCACCTCTTTCGCATACCGTTTTTTGTCAACGCTTCGACGTATGCCGTGGCGAGTCTCGTGGTCCTGGGGGCATCGCTTGCCTCGGCGCTGATCGTGCGCCGCAGGATCAATGAACTCGATCTCATCGCCGTACTGAAATCCAGGGAGTAGCCCGATGCAGGGAAAATGGTTCAAGCGTGTCATCGGTGTCGTCGCAGTCGGCGCGATGGTTGCCGGTTTTGCCTATGCGCTCAGGGAAAAGCCGCAGATGGTGGACGTGGGCGCGGTGACACGCGGACCGATGCGGGTCACGGTGTCGCAGGAGGGCGTGACGCGGGTGCGCGAAGTCTATGCGGTGTCGT
>JACIXY010000158.1 GCA_014360195.1 Bacillota bacterium | reverse complement strand
CATTCCTTCGACGCCTCCCTCCCGCATGCGCGGGTTGGGAAGAGCGGCTTCGGGAACACCCAACTCGGGTGGTGTGACGGGCGGTGTGTACAAGGCCCGGGAACGTATTCACCGCGGCATGGCTGATCCGCGATTACTAGCGATTCCGGCTTCACGCAGTCGGGTTGCAGACTGCGATCCGAACTGAGACCGGCTTTAACAGGATCTGCTCACCCTCGCGGGCTTGCCTCCCTCTGTGCCGGCCATTGTAGCGCGTGTGTCGCCCTGGACATAAGGGCCATGATGACTTGACGTCATCCCCGCCTTCCTCCGACTTGTCGCCGGCAGTCCCTCCAGAGTGCCCAGCTCGACCTGATGGCAACTGGAAGCAGGGGTCGCGCTCGTTGCGGGACTTAACCCAACATCTCACGACACGAGCTGACGACAGCCATGCAGCACCTGTGCAGGCTCCGCACCCGAAGGTGCGGTCCTTGCCCTTTCGGGCTCGTACCACCTGCATGTCAAACCCAGGTAAGGTTCTTCGGTTTGCATCGAAT
>JACIXY010000157.1 GCA_014360195.1 Bacillota bacterium | reverse complement strand
AGCCACTCTTTTTGTGCGCCAACGCATCCCGGCCAGGCTTACAAGATAGCCCACCCCCGCCACCATGATGATGCTCGCGCCGGAGGTCAGGTTCAGCGCATAGGAAACGCCCAGGCCGATGACGCTAAAGAGGGCGGCCAGCCCCGCAGCCAACACCATGGCTCTTCGAAGGGAGTGCACCCATTGCGCACTGATGGCCGCTGGGATCGTCAAAAGGGCGATGACCATAATCAGGCCCACCACGCGCATCATCATGACCACCGTGAGGCCGATGAGGCACACCAGGAGGAGGTAAAGTGCATCCACCGGCACGTTTTGCACGGTGGCAAAGGTCTCATCGAACGAGATGGCTAACAGTTCTTTGTAGAGGAGGGTTACGACGAGGAGGATGATGCCATCGAGCACGGCCATCAGGATGAGGTCCCCCGTGGGCACGGCCAAAATGCTCCCAAAAAGGTAACTCATCAAGTCCGCCTTGTAGCCAGGGGTCAAATCTAACAGGATGATGCCAAAGGCCATCCCGATGGCCCACAT
>JACIXY010000156.1 GCA_014360195.1 Bacillota bacterium | reverse complement strand
CCACTGGATTCTGGGCGCGGCCGACGGCTTGGCGCCGCTGGGGGCTTGGGTCGCCGTGCGGGCCGCGGTCGAGCCTCCCGGCCTTTTGCTTTTCGGGGCCGTGGCCGTCTGGGTGGCGGGTTTTGACCTGATCTACGCCTGTCAGGACTACGAGTTTGACCGCCGCTACGGTCTGTGCTCGGTCCCGAGCCGTTTTGGTATAGCGGCCGCGCTGTGGACGGCCCGGACCACCCATCTTGTCGTGCCCGTACTGCTTTCGGCCGCCGGGTGGTTGGCCGGCGCCGCCTACCTCTTCTATCTCGGCGTGTTGGCCGCCGCCCTCTTGCTCTTATACGAACACCGCCTGGTCTCCCCGCGCAACCTTTCGCGTCTGAACTATGCTTTCCTCAACGTCAACGGTTACTTGAGTGTCCTCATGTTCGGCTTTACCTTTCTCGACCGCTTCCTGCTTGCCTGAACAACCGGCGCGGCAAAGACCCGCTTATACTGGTATAGCCTGACTCTTATAAAGGCGGTCTCTGGCTCCCAGCGCAAGA
>JACIXY010000155.1 GCA_014360195.1 Bacillota bacterium | reverse complement strand
CCATGATCGCTGACCCGTTCGTACCGTCAGCCTATGTGCCCCCGGAACACGCCAGGGCGTTGCGTCAGGCGGCGGGCTGTCGAGCTACCCTGTCGTGGAGGGCGAAACGCGGTACACGACTCTTTCGCAACGTAGTGGCAGAGATCCCAGGTACTGCCCTTCCCCACGAGGTTGTGGTTCTCGGGGCTCACCTCGACTCGTTCCCCGGGACGGTGGGGTCATCCGACAACGCTGCCGGGTGCGCGGTGATCCTCGAGGCTCTGCGCTGGTTCAGGAGCAACCCTCCCGAGCGCACCGTCCGCTTCGTGTGGTTCACCGGGGAAGAGCTGGACCGGCGGGGCAGCAAGGAGTTCGTAGGGAGGATCGTACAGTCCGAGACGATCTGCCTCTTCATCAACAGCGACGGTGGATTCGAGAGCGGGACCGGTCCGGCGTGGATACGCGTTCCCACGGAACCGATGAAGGCGTGGGTGGAGACGTGGTTGCAGGGCGCGATCGCGATCGAGGTTCGCGGCAGCGATGGGGATGAGGAGGCTTT
>JACIXY010000154.1 GCA_014360195.1 Bacillota bacterium | reverse complement strand
GCGGCTTATAGGAGATCTCGATCCCCGTCTCGCGAGCCAGGCTCTCCACAACGGGCAGAAGCCCCTTGCCATCGCCGGCGGTGGTGATAGGGGCCTCGGGAAGGGGCTTGCCGTCGGTCTGGCTGATGTCGAAGACGTACACGACCTTAAAGGACACGACCTGCTCCTCCGGCTCGGCATGCTCATCGTCGGTGACAGCTTTCCTTACCACACACGGTGCGAGGATCGGTATGCCCCGCTCGCCTTTCTTTACGAATCTCCCGAGCTTCTTCCACGTCGCGTAGCCGGCCACATGCGTCGCGTGCGGGCAGTGTAGCCAGATGGACAGCGTGTTGTGGAAGCTATAACGGTGGAACATCCCCATGAACCGCAGGTACTCAAGCACCGGCTCGGAGGTTTTCGCGGACTCCGTGAGGGCCGCGAGCTCACGTAGACGCGATTCGATCTCTCTGACAAGTTCCTTGGCATTCACCTGTGAGGACTCCTTTCGTATGATGCTTTTCGCCGCGGCCTCGGCGCCTTCGAACCTACCAGGGAGGCGG
>JACIXY010000153.1 GCA_014360195.1 Bacillota bacterium | reverse complement strand
CATTGATGATGTCGTCATTGATGATGTCGTCATTGATGACGTCGTCCATGACTTGCCTTCAAGTTTGATATTGCGTGTTTATAAGCGGGCATGTGCCAGCCAGCCAGTCAGTCAGTCAGTCAGTCAGCTAGTCAGCCAGTCAGCCAGCCAGCCAGCCAGCAGCCGACATGCGGCTGATCCCCCGAGGACCAGGTTGCGGGTAGACCTGGTCCTGTGGGGATCAGGCCGGCTTGGAATCTGTTCTTCTGGGAACCACCCCTGCCGCCCTCCTTCGCCAAAACCGGGCAAGGTGGAGCACCAGGGACCAGCTCCCGCGTGAAGATGGTCCTCCGGGGCCCAGCTTGGCACCACGTCCCGGTCCTCTCGTGACCAGGGCGCCCTGACCGCCACAAGGGGTGGTCCCTAAGGGACCAGGTTGCCCGCGAGGTTGATCCCGTGGGGACCATCCGCACGCAAATCCTGGTCCCCTGGGGACCAGCCGTTCTTGGACATCTCGCAAGGTGGTTACGTGGGGACCAGGTGTCGGACGAAGTTGGTCCCCAGGGGAC
>JACIXY010000152.1 GCA_014360195.1 Bacillota bacterium | reverse complement strand
ACGAGGAGACCGGCGAACTCATCGACAGCGTGCCGCCGTTCAAGGGCATTGTCGGGGTTGGTTATTCAACCGAGACCTGGGGAACGGATCTGAGCTTCATCGGGGTTGCGGCAGTGGACGAGGATTCGTCTGCGTCGTTCCAGCCGGACGGCTACGGCCTCGTCAATCTCACGGGCTGGTGGGAGCCGGAACAGATGAAGGGGCTCAGGCTCACCGCCGGCGTCTACAATATGTTCGACCAGGAGTATTACGACGCTGTCAAATGGCGCGACATCGACCTGACGTCCAGCGCCTCGCAGCCGAAGGATTACTATTCCGAGCCCGGCCGGACCTTCAAGGTTTCCATCACGCAGAAGTTCTAACGATTTGATTTTCAGCAGCAATGACGGGGTGGCGCGGACAAGGCGCCACCTCATTTCGTCGTCGGTCAGTCTCCATTACCGGCAGAAGCGGTAGCCGCTCTTGCGCTCGATCACGTCGAGATGCAGGTGGTCCTTGTGGGCGTCGTCGCTGCCGGGGGAGAGCACGGTGGTGAAGTAGAGGCAGGCGGC
>JACIXY010000151.1 GCA_014360195.1 Bacillota bacterium | reverse complement strand
GTCGCTCGACACTGCCGGCGGGCCCGTTGAGCCCACACTAGCAGGCGGGGTCAGGGCGAGCAACCCCTCCCGGCCGCTCGCCGACCCCACGGGAAGCGCCCCTCACCGACCGGCGGTGGCCCCGCGAGAAGCTCGCCCGGGCCGCAGAACCGCAGCAGCAACCTCTTGCCGTCCTCCGTGCTCACGGCGAGCTTGGCCAGTCCTTGACAGAGGATGACCCAGCCTATAGGGAGAGACCCCTCGTGGACGATCATCGTCCTCCTCTCGAACCGAACCCGCTGGACACGTGACGCGGACCTTCGGAGGGCTTCGGGTTCCACAGCCGAGAGGACACACTGGGGGCGGGCCGGACAGGAGGCACAGCCGACGGTTTTTGCGCCTGGACCGGTCATCCTCCGTCGTCACCCCCTGTGGCCGGGCCGTCTTCCGATTGGAGGGTAGCGCACGGATCCACATGGGGCAAGGGATCCAGCGCGACGTGCGAACCGCACCGAGCGCCTTGGCGGGCAGAGCTTTGCCTTGTGACCTGACCGGAGCCCATCTATACTTCCC
>JACIXY010000150.1 GCA_014360195.1 Bacillota bacterium | reverse complement strand
AACGTCATTGCGAGGAGGCGCACAACCCCTTTAAACGTCATTGCAAGGAGCCGCGCATGTCCCCTTAAACGTCATTGCGAGGAGGCGCACAACCCCCTTAAACGTCATTGCGAGGAGGCCCGAAAACCCCCTTAAACGTCATTGCGAGGAGGCGCGCATGCGCCGACGAAGCAATCTCACCCGCTCTCCGTGATTGAGCTCCAATCCTGATTTCTCAACCCTTGCCCTGAGAAGAACCCTTGCCCTAAGAAGACATATCCCGGAAGCGAAGGACATAGGAAGAGGAACAGTAACTCCAAAGAAGTCAATGCCCGAGCAATTCACAGGGGAGATCGTCTCTCCCCACTCGCGTTGCGGCAGGAGGAACCCTGGATATTCGGGAAAAGCGAGGGCCTGCATCCCTGCCGGGCTAGAAAAACCTTGGCGCGAACGGGATAAGGCAAGGAATCGGAGTCTCAGGAGAGGGGAAAAACCGGCCCCTTGACTTGCATACGCAAAGGGAAAGGGACTGACCCCTTGATCAGTCTCCGGAAAGGGAGAGGGACTGACCCCAAAATC
>JACIXY010000015.1 GCA_014360195.1 Bacillota bacterium | reverse complement strand
GTGAGGGTGCAGAAATGCTCCCGACTTTTGGGAGAGGTTGCCGGTGATTGCACGAGGGGTGTCAAAATCCGGCCACTGGCCAGACGGGCCGGATTTTGTCAAGGCGCCCCGCTTGGGGCGCCGTCCCCGAGTGCAACACCGGCAACCCTGCACGGCGCGTGCGCTCTCTGGAACCGGCGATTACTTATGGCGATCTACCTTGAAAATAACCGGCGGCTACCATTTTCATCCGTTCGATGGCGGCGGCAGCTGGCCGCCATGGACGACTACTTAGTATTCGGTGACGCCCGTAAACGTGAACTTGCTCACCTTCACCGCCGGGGCCCTGATGCCACCCAGCGAGTACAGCGGCAGGAGCTTCGTCTCCCTTGAGATGAGCTCCGCCGATGACAGGGCGCCGAGTATGCTCTCGGTGAACCGAAGGTTCTTGACGGGCCGCACGATCCTGCCGTTCTCCACGAGGAACGTGCCGTCCCTGGTCATGCCTGTGAGAAGCGACTTCACCGGATGCACAGGATTCGTGTAGTGCAGCCGCTTCACGTAGATGCCGCGCTTCGTGGAGGCAATCATCTCCTCGATGCTGGAGTCTCCTCCCGCCATGAAGAGGTTGACGGCGAAGGGTCCCGTCGAAGGCAGAGGTGACACGGCATGGCCTGTGGATTGCTTCCCCTCTCGCGCCGCCGTGTATGAGTCGTACACCACACCCCGCGCCACGCCCCCTTCGATGAGCACCACCTTCTGCTTGGGCACGCCCTCGGCATCGAAAGGCAGCGGCACCCCGGCAGGGTCGAGGCCGTCATCCCAAATGGTAATGTTCGTTCCCGTTATCTTCTGCCCGATGTTGCCCGACATGAAGCTGCGGCCTTCCTGAAACGCGAGCGCCCCGAACCCCATGTAGGATAGCATTTGGATCATGTCGGCCACCGCGTACTCTTCGAAGATGGCCTCGTATTCCCCAGGTTCGATGTCTCCGGGATCGGCATCCGCGAGGCACCCCTTTACCGCCTCCTCGGCCACCTGGCGCGGGTCTATGTCGTCGACGCACACCGAGAACTGCTCCGCGTACCCCGAGCCTGTCCCAGACATGACCACCGTGAGGAGGTTCGCACGGGTGAACCGCACCTCCGCGAGAAGTCCGCGCGAGTTTACAACCATCGTCTCGTGTGCCGCCGTAGAGAACGAGCCCGAGGCCACAAGGCCCTCCTTCACCGCGAGTCTGCAGATTTCGCCGACCCCCGCGGCCCGCCTCCCGGGCGAGCACGTCGCCGTCTCCTCGGAATAGCCATCGACTGCCCCGTACTCAGCCGGACCCGGCAGCCCCGGAAACCCAGGGTTCTCGGGCTGCAGCTTCGCGATGTCCTCAGCCCGCCTCACCGTCGCCTCGACCGACTCTCGGTCGAAGCTCGTCGTGGAGGCCACGCCTACTCTCTGGCCGAAGACAGACCTCACCACCACCTCTGTCGTGTGCTCGCCGGTGTTCTGGTGGATCTCTGAGTTAGCGAAGCGCGTGAGGTAGGTGTCGGCTGTCTCAATGGCCACCTCCACCTGGTCGGCCCTGGACTTATTCAGCACGATATCGGCCACGCGGGCGTGGTCCCTGCTTCGCAAAGCCCTCCCCTTCGCTCCTACCATTTCCCAACACCTACCCTCACGTTGCGGAATCTCGCGGGCGCGGAGCCGTGACCCACGTGCGCTGCCTGCGGCGGCTCACCCTTGCCGCAATTCGGAAGGCCCCAAAGGTGCCATTCACCCCTGCCCGCGACGGCGTCGCAACTCCCCCAGAACTCCGGCGTGATCCCGGTGTAAGTCGGGTTCTTCACCATCCCGGCGATGGCGCCGTCCTTGATGAGGTAGCCTACCTCCGTGCCAAACTGGAAGTTCAGGCGCTTGTCGTCGATGCTCCAGCTCTTGTTGGTGTCGAGGAAGATGCCCTCCTTCGTGTCCCGGATCATCTCTTCAAGCGTCCAGTCACCGGGTTCAAGGTTGATATTGGTCATCCTGATTATGGGCATCCGGTGCGGGCCGTCGGCGCGCATGGTGCCGCCGCTTCTCTCGCCGAACCTCGCAGCGGTCTCCCTCGACGTGAGGTAGTTCGCGAATATCCCACCGTCCACGAGCAGCGTCCGCTGGGCCGGCACCCCCTCGTCATCGTACCCGAAACTGCCCAGGCCCCCCGGGATCGTCGCGTCTGCGGTGATATTCACAAGCTCGGACCCGTACCTGAACTTGCCTCGCTTCTCGGGGGTCAGGAAGCTCGTGCCCGCGTAGCTTGCCTCGGTCCCGAGCACCCTGTCCAGCTCCGACGGGTGCCCGCAGGACTCGTGGATTTGGAGGGCCATCTGGTTGGTCCCCAGGATGACGGTAGTGTTCATGGACGGGCACTGCGGGGCTTCGAGAAGGTCCCCCGCCTCCCGGCCCACCTGCTCCGCGTGGCCCGGAAGGTCGAGCGCCTCCACGAACTCATACCCGGCGCAGGCGAAATCACCCCCGAACGCCGCCGGGTATGACCGCCTTTGCACCTCGCCCTGGCCGACGGCCAATGCTGAAATCCCGGCGCCGCTTTCGACCCTCTTCTGGTGGATCCTCGCCCCTTCCGTCGAGATAAAAGTCTTTTCCTCCTCGTAGAAGCTCATCGACGCGGTGGATACCCTGACCCTTTTGTCTTCGCGCGTCAGCCTGTCGGCATCGAGCAGAAGCTGGATCTTCTCATCCACAGGCACCTCGAACGGGTCCACCTTGCACGGCGTCGCGTGTGAGTCAGTGACCGGCTTCACCGGCGCCAGCGCAACGTCACGCTGTTTCACGGTAGCACTCGCGCGAGCTATTCTGACCGCGTCGCCCGCAACGCGCAGGGCTTCATCGAGATCCAGCTTCGAGCTGGACGCAAAACCCCAGGCGCCGTCCACGAGGACCCTCACACCAAAGCCCTGGTCCTCGCTCATGGACACGTCTTCGACCGTCCCGTTCTTGACGGAGATCGACTCCTGCCGCCTCCGGACTACCCTGATGTCGGCATAGCTCGCCCCCTTAGCTACCGCAAGATCAAGGGCATCTTTGAGTTCCGGCACATCCCACAAGACCGGTCCCTCCTCTGGCCGTCTAACCTTCCGGTTCCCTCGTCGTCGAGTGGCGCCGTCAGGCCGGCATTCACATGTTATCGGGTATTCTACATAGCACTACCGTATCCCTTCACAACGAGGTCGGATTTTCCAGGGCGCTACCGCCCGCGCAGCCAGCCTGTTAGGAAGGAAATCGGCGCGTCGTGCAGAATACGGTGTGGCGTGTGTATGAGAGCGACCTTGCAGAACGCGTGACATCCCGGTAAATGCCGTCATATGAGGAGAGATACAATGGAGCCTGAATCGCACAGTGCAACAAGTCTCAAGTTCCGGCGGGTCCCCATAGCGAAACCCTACCACAGCTCCGATATAGAGGAGGCCGTCCTCGCGGCGCTGCGGTCAGGGATGCTCATCCAGGGACGGGTGGTGGAGGAGTTCGAGGCGCGTCTTGCCGACTATCTGTGCGCAAAGCACGTGATCGCCGTAGGCAGCGGCACGGCCGCGCTGCACCTGGCGTTTCTGGCCCTTGGGGTCGGCCCCGGAGACGAGGTCATCACGACACCATTCAGCTTTGCCTCCTCAGCCTACGCCATCTTGTATTGCGGCGCAACGCCGGTGTTCGCCGACATTGACCCCAGGACGTTCAACATAGACCCGGCATCCATCGAGGAGAGGATAACCCCGCGCACGGTGGGCATCGAGCCGGTGCACCTGTACGGGCAGCCGGCGGAGATGGACGCCATCCGCGCCATCGCCGTGCGCCACGGCCTCTTCATCGTGGAGGACGCCGCGCAGGCCATCGGGGCAGAGTATCGGGGCAAAAAGATCGGGACCATCGGCGACGTGACGTGCTTCAGCACTTACGCCACGAAGAACCTCCACACCATGGAAGGAGGCTTCGTCACGACAGCAAGCGATGACATAGCGGCGAAGATCCGCCGCCTGCGTAACATCGGTCAGGAGAGGAAATACCATCACACGATGATCGGGTTCAACTACCGCATGACCGAGGTGGCCGCTGCGATCGGGCTGGCGCAGGTAGGGCTCATAGACGAGTTCTCGCGGGCCCGGCGCGAAAACGCCGCGTACCTTACCGCAGCGCTGTCGTCGCTTCCAGGCGTTACGCCGCCTTATGTTGCACCCCACGTGACTTGCGTTTTCCACCAGTACACCGTAAGCATAGACGAAGAAAGGACCGGACGCACGCGCGATGAGATCGCCGCTGCGATGAAAGCTGTTGGCGTTGAGACGGGCGTACACTACCCGGAGCCGATCTATGCTCAACCCGCGCTCCGAGACCGGTTCGGCACACAGGCCGCGTTCTGCCCCGTAACAGAGCAGGCCTACCGGCGGGTCCTCTCGCTCCCCGTCCACCCCGCGCTCACAAAGGACGATCTCGATCACGTCGTATCCGCGCTCGCGACATCCATCGGCGTCAAGCCGTAAGCCAGGCATGGCCTGCATGACCTGCAGCGCAGAGATTAGCCGAGCGCCAAGGAGGTCCTTCGGGAGATACGTCGAAATACTAGAACCATGACGCGGAAGTGCTCGAGGTTCTGGCCAGGGCTTTCTGAAGAAGGGAGGGAAGGCCCGGAGCAAACAAGCGAACAGCTCTCTGGTTTAATGGAGCACGGTCAGGCACACAGCAGGTACACCCATGTGACTCGCATGTTATGCACCTAAGGAGGTTCGGGTATGGCAGAGGTGAAGTCGCAGAGTGCAGATGGCGGGTTCCTCGAGAGCGTGTTCCACCTGAGAGAGAACCGAACCAACGTAAGAACCGAGATCATAGCAGGCATCACGACATTCATGACAATGGCCTACATCATTATCGTCAACCCCTCCATTCTCGGGAACACGGGCATGGATGTTGGGGCCGTGATGGTCGCGACCATCCTCGGCGCCACCCTGGGCACACTCATTATGGCGTTCTATGCGAACTACCCGTTTGCGATGGCACCGGGAATGGGCTTGAACGCCTTTTTTGCATTCACAGTGGTCCTCGGGATGGGCATAAGCTGGCAAACGGCCCTTGCTGCAGTGTTCGTTGACGGTGTGATCTTCCTGATACTGACGCTCCTCCCGGTCCGAAGGGCTATCATCAACGGCGTACCGATGACCCTCAAGCTCGCCGTGAGCGTGGGCATCGGCCTCTTCATCGCGTTCATAGGGATGCAGGAGGCCGGGATAATCGTAAAGAACCCTGCCACGCTCGTGAGCCTCGGGGACATAACCTCTCCCAACGTTCTTCTGTCCCTCTTCGGCCTTGCGGTGATGGGTTTCTTGATCTCGCGGCGCGTCAAGGGGTCGCTCCTCCTCGGCATCCTCATCACCACGGTCGTAGGGATGATATTCAAGTTGAACCCCGCGCCGAGGGGCCTTGCGGACATTGTCGGTGCCCCGCCGAGCCTCGCCCCGACCTTCCTCCAGATGGACTTCGGGGGCCTGCTCGATGTGGGTCTCATAACCGTGATCTTCACCTTCACCTTCGTTGACCTCTTCGATACGGCGGGCACTCTCATCGGTGTCTCGACGAAGGCCGGCTTCCTGAACGAAAAAGGGGAGTTGCCCAGAGCTGACCAGGCGCTCCTTGCAGACGCGGTGGGCACCATCGGCGGAGCAGTCTTCGGGACCAGCACGATAACCACCTACATCGAGAGCGCATCAGGAGTCGCCGAGGGCGGCCGCACGGGCCTCACGGCGGTCACGGTGGCGGTGCTGTTCCTGCTGTCGCTGTTCTTCGCACCGCTCGTGAAGCTGATCCCGGCCGCCGCCACGGCTCCGGCCCTCATCATCGTGGGCATCTTCATGATGGAGCCGGTCATGAAGATCGATTTCACCGACTTCACCGAGGCGATCCCCGCGTTCCTCGCAATCGCCATGATGCCGTTCGCGTACAGCATAGCGGAAGGCCTGGTGTTCGGCGTTCTCGGGTACGTCATCATCAAGCTATTGGCTGGCAGGGCGAAGGAGATAAGTGTAACCATGTGGGTGCTTGCGGTGCTCTTCGTCATCAGGTTCATCCTGCCACTTATGACCTGATGCGAGGACGGTTGGAAGCCAGAAGCACGCCCGAGGAAAAGGCGCTTGCCTCTTTGCCTGCAGCCGACGAGGCTCCTGCATCCTGAGACGGGGTCCTTCGACATTCGTTAGGGAAGCGCAAGGCTCGCAACCTGGAGCACATCAGAGTGCGGCAGAGCAGCGGCGATCTGTGATGATCGACTCGGCGCCCAAAGGATGCTATGTAGACTACAAGGCCCTTGCGGTAGCTGTTGAGGCTCCGCAGGGGCCTTGTCATCCGACCTGTAGGAACATGATGCGTCGGGATGGATGGGGCCTTTCGGCCCCAGCGTTCAAAAGGACTCAGCCCCAGCGCGCGCGACACCGGCGCAACCTGCGCACCTCCGCTGACATTGCGCTTGTGCGGCCGGTAGATGCGCCTTTCGCCGCGTTGAGCGGGCAATGGAGCCCGGGCCCCGTGAACTGGGTGCACCGGAACGCTACTCCCACTCGATCGTGGCCGGCGGCTTCGTGCTTATGTCGTAGACCACACGGTTCACGCCTTTGACCTCGTTGACGATGCGCGTGGAGATTCTCTCGAGCACCTCGCTCGGCAGCCTCGCCCAGTCGCACGTCATACCGTCCTCGCTCGTCACGGCACGAATTACCACAGGCCGCTCGTAGGTGCGCATGTCCCCCATCACGCCCACGCTTCGCACGTCCAGGAGCACCGCGAATGCCTGCCAGACCCTGGTGTAGAGCCCAGCGGCCTTCGTTTCTTCCTCGACGATGGCGTCAGCCTCGCGCACGATCTCCAGGCTCTCGGGCGTTACCTCGCCCACCACCCGCACAGCGAGGCCAGGCCCTGGGAACGGGTGGCGCTCGATTATTGAGGCGGGAAGCCCGAGGTCTCGCCCAATGACCCGGACCTCATCCTTGAAGAGATAGCGCAGGGGCTCGATGAGCCGAAGCCGCATGGTCTCCGGAAGCCCGCCGACGTTGTGGTGGGACTTGATCTTGGCAGCGGGGCCGAGATGGGATCCTGCACTCTCGATGACGTCAGGATACAGCGTGCCCTGGACGAGGAAGTCAACCTCCCCACACCGCCGGGCCTCCTCCTCGAACACGCTGATGAACTCCCGGCCGATCCTCTTGCGTTTTTCCTCGGGATCCACCACCCCTCGCAGCGCCGCCATAAACCTCTCCCGCGCGTCAACGGCGCGCAGGTTCATGTTAAAGTGCTCTCCAAACGTGGCCTTCACCTGCTCGGGCTCGCCCTTCCGGAGCAGGCCCGTGTCAACGAAAACGCAGGTAAGCCTGTCCCCGATTGCCCGGTGAACCAGCAGCGCAGCTACCGACGAGTCGACCCCGCCTGACAGCGCAGCGATGGCGCGCCCGTCGCCCACCTCCTCCCGGATGCGGTCCACCTGGTCCTCGATGAACCTACCGGGAGTCCACGACCTCTCGCATCCGCATACCCTGAAGAGGAAGTTCGCCAGGATCTCCTTGCCGCGCTCGGTATGGACCACCTCGGGGTGGAACTGGAGCGCGTAAAGCTTTCGCCCGCGGTCGCGCATGGCCGCGATGGGGGTGCTGGCGGTGTGGGCAATGACGTCGAACCCACCAGGCGGCGTGTTCACACGGTCCTGGTGGCTCATCCACGAGGTGAAGCTGGACCCAATGCCAGCAAAGAGGTCGGACGGGTCGTCCACGAAGACCGTGGTTTTGCCGTACTCCCGCAGGCCGGAACGGGCCACGTCCCCTCCGAGGACGTGCGCCATGAGCTGCATCCCGTAGCAGATCCCGAGCACCGGGACGCCCATCTCGAAGATCCGCCCGTCGCAGCCGGGGGCGTTCTCCTCGTATACGCTTGACGGCCCACCCGAAAGGATGATGCCCTCGGGCCCCAGCGCCGCCAGCCGGGATGCGGGCGTGTCATGCGGAAGGATCTCGCAGTAGACCGAAAGCTCCCGCACCTTGCGGGCGATGAGCATGCTGTACTGTGAGCCGAAGTCCAGGATCGCGATCATTTCTTGTATACTTCCGGTTTCAGCACGCCAACCTGGGGCAGGTTGCGGTAGTACTCGGCGTAGTCCAAGCCGTACCCCACCACGAAGTGGTCGGGGATGGCAAACCCGCAATAATCGGGCACGATGTCTACTTCCCTGCGGCTCGGTTTGTCGAGAAGAGTGCACACCTTCACTGAAAGAGGCTTCCTCGCCTTGAAGTTGTTGATGAGATAGTGCATGGTGAGGCCGGTGTCGATGATGTCCTCGACGATGAGCACGTGCTTGCCCTCGATGGGCTGATCGAGGTCCTTGAGGATCCGCACGACGCCCGAGGTCTTCGTCGCCGCGCCATAGCTCGAGACCACTGCAAAATCCATTATCACAGGGATTGAGAGATGCCGTATGAGGTCCGCCATGAATACGAGGGCGCCTTTTAGTATGCCCACTACCACAAGGTCGCACCCGCGGTAGTCTCGAGAGATCTGCTCGCCGAGCTCTTTGACTCTCTTTGCAATGACTTCCTCGCTCAGGAGGACCTGCTCAAGGTCGTTTACCACTTCATCCGCCTCCCGCAGTGTGCTGTCTCTCGCCCCGGCTAAGTGAGGGTTCATTGATCCCTCCACTCTCTCTTGGTCCGTCGGCTGGAACAACGTGTACATTATACAACCTCCGCCTCCCGGGGACAAGCGCCTGCAGCACGTCGGGCATCAGCATGGCAGCACGGCAGCGCGGCGCCATGCAGGGCAGGCAGCGTAGAGTATAGAGCGACAGGGCGGTGCGGCGGACCCTCAGTCGCTTTTGCCGCGCGCGCACTCGCCGGCGATCCCCCGCAAGGTCTCCACCGCATGAGGGATGGCCGGAAGCACCACTGCCAGGCTCTCCTCAACGCCCTTCGGGCTGCCGGGCAGGTTCACGATTAGCGTTTTGCGGCGGATCCCCGCCGCAGCCCTGCTCAGCATGGCGTGGGGCGTTTTGGCGAGGCCCGCAGCGCGCATCGCTTCGGGAATGCCAGGGACGAGCCTGTCGATGACGGACCTCGTGGCCTCAGGCGTGACATCACGCGGGCTGAACCCCGTGCCACCCGTGGTCAGGATCACGTCAACCCCGAGCTTATCCGCCATACGGCGCAGTTCCTCCACGATCATGTCATATTCGTCGGGGACGATGCGCCTCTCCACGACCCTGCCGACGGTCGACACCATCCGCTCGATAACATCGCCGCTCTCGTCGTGCCTCTCGCCCCGCGACCCCTTATCGCTCACCGTCAGGACGGCGAACTCGATCGGCGTTTTCACCCGTATCTCATCTCCCCGCTCGATCTCTCCCCCGCGCACCACTCTCGCGAAAATCCCCTCTCGCGGCATCACGCACTCTCCCACCTGCCGGAAGATGGCGCACCCCGTGTGGCACTCCTTGCCTATCTGAGTGATCTCCAGCACCACCTCGGGACCCGCCTCGAGACGAGTGCCCACCGGCAGGTGGTAAAGGTCGATACCGCGCGTGGTGATGTTCTCCGCAAACGCCCCGGGCCCGACGTCGATGCCTTTCGTCCGCATCTTCTCGATGCTCTCCTCGGCGAGCAGGCTCACCTGCCGGTGCCACGGCCCAGCGTGGGCATCGCCCTCCAGGCCGTGCCCCTCCACAAGCCTGGCCCGTCCGACGTCGCGCTTACTCACACCTTTCGTCTCGCTCACGCATACCGCAACGACTACTCCTCCCAAAGCTCCTCTCCCTCCCGCACGAACTCGCCGCTCTTACCACCGGATTTTCGCACGAGCCTCACGTCGCCTATCACCATGGACCGGTCCACTGCCTTGCACATATCATAGATGGTGAGCGCGGCCACGCACGCCCCGGTAAGAGCTTCCATCTCAGCCCCCGTCTTCCCGAACGTGCGCACCGTGACCTGGATGTCAATGACCCCGCTGGCAATATCGGTCCGGAAGGCCACATCAACCCCGGTTATCGGAATGGGATGGCACATCGGGATGAGCGAAGACGTGCTCTTCGCGGCCATCACCGCGGCCACCCTGGCCACGCCGAAGACATCGCCCTTCGGCCCCTCGCCCCTCTCCGCCATGGCGAGAGTCTGGGGAGCCATCTGGACCCTGCACCTCGCCTGTGCTTCTCGAGGAGTGTCGGGCTTGCAGGTCACGTCGACCATCCGGGCCTTGCCCGATTCGTCGAGATGGGTCAGGATCCCGCCGGACATTTCCTCCTTCATCTCGTCACCACCGACTTTGGATTTCGTCTTACCCGCCGATATCTGATAGCGGCGGCGCCGTGCGAGACGCACCACCGCTTCCCGCGCACCCAACGCCGCTCTCCGGTTTCAGGCTCACCGCCTCCCGGATGAGCCCCGCGATGGTGCCGTCGTCGGCCCCGCCACGAAGCGGGTCCCGCAGGTCCACCGCAAGTCCCGAGAGAAGGCACGGCAGGAGCTTCCCGTCAGCGGTGAGGCGCAGCCTGTTGCACCTCACGCAGAAACCGTCGCCCTCCCTGGATATGAAACCCACCCGTCCCATGGCGCCAGGAAGCTGCAGGTAAGTCGCAGGGCCAGCGCCGCCCGGGCACTGGCGTGCGCCGGCTTCTGTCTCGGCTTCTGTCTCCAGGGCCGCACCTGTGTCCGCGCCCATGGCCATCTCCGAGCCTGAGCCTGCCGCCCCCTCTGCCGCTCCGGCCGCTTCCATGCCCGACCGGCTCCCCGCCCCTGCCGGTCCAGGCGTCAGGCAAGCCACTGGGCGCGCGCCAAGCGCCCTCACCCTTTCCCTGATCTCCTCGATTGGGACCACGTGCGAAGGCCCGAAGCCCCCGCCGTTCCCCCAGAACGGCATGAACTCTATGAATCTCACGTCCCAGGCGTGCTCCAGCGTGAGCCTTGCCAGATCCTCGATCTCCCCGTCGTTCACGCCGCGGACCACCACAGCGTTCAGCCTGATCGGGCGAAGCCCCGCCGCCTCGGCGGCCGCAATTCCCTCGAGCGCCGCCCGAATGTCGCCACGCCGCGTGATCCTCGAGTAAACGTCGGGCTTCAGCGTATCAAGGCTGATGTTCACCCGCCTGAGCCCAGCCCCGGCGAGGTTGCGAGCGCACCGGGCAAGGAGCGTGGCATTGGTAGTCATTGACAGGTCGCGCACCCCCGGGATCGAAGCGATCATCCTCACGAGATCCACAAGGCCCTTTCTTACGAGCGGCTCTCCGCCTGTGATCCTGACCCTCTCGATGCCGAGATCCGTCGCGACCCGGACCACGCGAGCGATCTCTTCGAGTCTCAATATCTCGTCGTGCGACCGGGTCCTCACGCCCTCCTCGGGCATGCAGTACACGCACCGGAGGTTGCACTTATCCGTCACGGACACGCGAAGATAAGTGATTCTTCGCCCGAAGCTGTCGCAAAGCCTCGTCATCCCTGCCACACGACCTTTCCCGTGTCAGACACGTCGTACCCGCCGAGCGCCACGACGGCCTCCTTGAAGTCCTCGGACCTTATCACGGCAAGAAGTCTCTCCATCATCGGAGACTCGAGGAATGCCTTCGTGGTGAGGAGATCGTACCGTTCCTTCGCCACCGGGACGAAATCGAGGTCGAGCGCCACCGCAGCGCTGCGTATGCCGAGGCCCGCATCGGCCGCTCCGTTCGCCACGCAAGCCGCGACGCCCATATGCGTATACTCTTCGCGCTCGTACCCTGCGATCCTGCCTGGGTCTACGCCCAGCTTTGCAAGCTGGAGGTCCAGAAGTATCCTGGTCCCGGCGCCCCTCTGCCTGTTCACGAACACTACTCCAGGCCTTGCAAGGTCGCCGAACCCGGCGATCCCCTTCGGGTTTCCCTTCGCAACAATGAACCCTTGCTCGCGGTGGACGAGGTTCACGAGGGCGAAGCCCTCCGACCCGAGGAAGCGTTTGACGTAAGGAACGTTGTACTCCCCGGTCTCCTCGTCGATGAGATGGACGCCTGCAAGGTGCGCCTCGCCCCTGCGGATCGCCATGATCCCGCCCATGCTTCCAACGTGGGCGGAAGAGAGGTTCATACCGGGGTGTGCGCGTGCAAGACGGCTCGCGAGGACGTCGAGAGCGAGGTCGTGGCTTCCTATCACGACTATGGTGTTCGCTATCTCATCGGGGTCCCGCAGAAGCTCAACCTCGACGGTGGACGACTCCTCCACGCCCTGAGCCGAACGCGGGATGCGGACTATCCCGTCCGCCCTCACCAGGGACATTATCGCCCCCGCCCCCCGCGCAAGGGGCGTAACGACGCGCTTTCCACCCACCTCGCCCACCTTGACCCTGACGAACTCGTCCACGCCCGGCGTCGAGACGATGCGCCGGGTGGCCACGGCGGATATCCTCGCCGGCTCGCGCACCGGGCGCCCCAGCATCCTCGCCACAAGCGGCCTCAAGAAAAGCTCGCACGCAAGCGATGCGGACACCGGGTACCCCGGAATCCCCAGAAACGGCCGCCCGCAGACGATGCCAAGAATGGTGGGCTTGCCGGGCTTGATGGCGACCCCATGTACCAAGAGCTCGCCAAGGGATCTTGCCACGTGGCTTGTGTGGTCCTCGCTTCCCGCTGAGGACCCGGCGTTCACGATGACGATGTCGGCCCCGGCAGCTGCAGCGCGCACGGCCCGCGCGATGGCGTCGTAATCGTCCCTAACGATGTCACAGAAAACGGGCTCGCCGCCCCACTCGTGGACGAGACCGCCGATGATCCTCGAGTTGAACTCCACGATGTCGCCAGGCGAGAGCCTGGTCCCCGGCGGGACAAGCTCGTCCCCTGTAGGAATGACGGCCACCCTGGGCTTCTTGCGGACGCTCACTTCCGTCACGCCCGCCGCGAGCATGGCCCCGAGGTCCGCCGGGCGGATGATGTGATTCTCGGGCACAACAAGCTCGGTGGCGACGATGTCCTCACCCACGGTGCGCACGTGCTGCCAGGGCTTTGCGGGAGCTATGACCGTGACGGAATCGTCGCGGACCTCCACGAGGTCTTCGACCATGATGACAGCGTCGAACCCGGGGGGCAGAGGATCGCCCGTATCAACCCACACAGCCTCCTCCCCGAGGCGCAGCGTGATGGGGTTTCTCTCGCTTGCGCCAAAGGTAACCTGGGCGCGCGTGGCAACGCCGTCCATGGCACACGAGTGGTAATGCGGCGATGAAATGCGCGCGAACACGGGCAAGGCGGTGATGCGCCCGAGCGCCGGGATGTCCACAGGAATCACCTCGCCCTCTCGCAGGCCCGCGATCCCCCTCGCGTCAAGAGCTGAAAAGAACCTCCGCCGCGCCTCATCGAGAGGCGTCTCTTCCAAGTATACGTTGCGCTTCGTCGTGTCCACCCTCCAGTCCGCTTCAGAACAGAGTGACCGTGACAGGCGCCCCTTTCTCGATGCCCTCGACCTCCGCGGGGACCCTCACCACGCCATCGGAGGCCACAAGGCCCGATATGAGGGCGGATTTTGTGAAGACCGGGTCTGCCCACCTCACCCCGTCCCGCACGGAGATCTTCACCCCGATGTAATCCTCCCGGCCGGCCACCGATGCCACGTTTGCCCCAAGACGCGCTTCCACCTCCCGCCTCTCAGGAGCGGTGCCCATCCACCTTGCTATGGCAGGCTCTACGAATAGCCTGAAGATGGTAAGACACGACACGGGGTGGCCCGGCAGGCCAAACACAGGCTTTCCGCCAGCTACTGCGAGGATAGTCGGCTTGCCCGGCCGCACCGCAACGCCGTGCACCAGCACCCCGGGAGGTCCAAGGGAGTCTATGGCATCGCGCGCCAAGTCCCGCGTGCCGATGGAGCTGCCACCCGACACGACGAGCATGTCCGCGCGGGCAAGCTGCTCGCGCATGGCCGAGGCGACCTCGCGGTAATCGTCCCTCACGATCCCGGCCGCCACAGGCCTCGCGCCCGCGGCCAGCACCGCCGCGTACAGGGAGTACGAATTCGTGTCGCGAACCTTTCCGGGGAGAAGCGCGTCGGAGACCTCCACGAGTTCGTCCCCGGTGGACATTATCGCGACCTTAGGACCTGCCGCCACCCTTACGCGGGAAACGCCTGCGGCCGCGAGCGCCCCGATGTCTTGAGGACGGAGCCTCCGGCCCCTTTGCAGGAGCACGTCGCCCTTCGCCACATCCTCCGCCGGGCCGACGACGTTCTCGCCCGGGGCCACAGGCTTCGCCACAGCAATGAGCCCGCTGCCCATCTCCTCAGTGGTCTCCACCATGACCACGGCGTCCGCGCCCTGGGGCAGCATCGCTCCTGTTGCAATACGAGCGCACTTCCCGGGCTCGAGGGCGAAGCGGGCCGTTTCCCCCATTCGCACCTCGCCGGCAATGGCAAGAAGCGCGGGAAGGGAGTCGGTCGCGCCGAACGTATCTCGGGCGCGGACTGCGAAGCCGTCCACCGTTGACCTGGGAAAGCCCGGCAGATCGCCGGGGGACGTCACGTCCTCCGCAAGCACACGACCGCAGGCCTCGAAGAGGCCGACCGTCTCGACCTCGTGTGGCCCTCGATCGAGGTGTTCCTCGAGCCTCCGCCAGGCTTCAGCGGGAGGCACAAGCGACAGGAAAAGCGGCAATGCCATCACCATCCTGAGACAAGATCCAGCGAGCCGACGCGGCAAGATCGGCGAGGGCTCGCCGCATGTCCGCGCCGAGCACCTCCCTCACCGGCCCGTCGGCCACGATCCGCCCGCCCGCCATAACGACGGTCCTGTCGGCGAGGAACGGGATCTCGATGACATCGTGGGTCACGAACACCGTGGTCACGCGCGTCCTCCGTACCACCTCGCCAAGCTCGGCGAGGAGCCCCATCCTGGTGGGCACGTCCAGTGAGCTTGTGGGCTCGTCCAGGAACAAAACCTCAGGCTCGAGGACGAAAGCCCTTGCGAGGCTCACCCTCTGGCTTTCCCCGCCCGAGAGCGTTCGGGCGCGCCGCCCGGCGAGGTGCTCGATGCCGAAGGTGGCAAGCGCCTGCTCCACTCTGGCGCGGACCTCGTCACGCGGGACGCCCCGCATTCGAAGGCCCACGGCCACGTTATCGAAGACGGTGCCGTCCAGAAGGTATGGACGCTGAAGCACCATGGCCATGCGGCGCCGCAGCCTCACCAGGTTTGTCCCCCGCTCCACTCTCTCGCCGCAGACGGAGATCTCGCCCGCGCCAGGTCGGAGGAGGCACGCCATCACTTGAAGGAGCGTGCTCTTCCCCGCCCCGTTTGGGCCGACCACCGCCAGGGTTTCGCCGCGCCTTACAACAAGGTGCGGGACGTCCAGCACCAGCCTGGACCCCCGGTGCACCCTAACATTCTTGAGCTCGAGAACTGCCTCTCTCAAGTGCACATTCCTCTCTTCAGCATGAGGTCATTAGTTTCCTCTCGTCTTCCGAGGTCTTGGGTTGCCGGTGACTCAAAGAGAGAGTGCAACACCGGCAACCCTGCACGGCGCGTGCGCTCTCTGGAACCGGCGATTACTTATGGCGATCTACTTCAATCCCAAATCCGGCCCTGGGCAAGTCCAAACCGGTCTTCGAGGTTCTCCTCCTCTATTCGGGCCCTCCGCACCACGCGTATGGAACCGGCGGGACACCCGCAGATCAGGCATGCCTGCCCTTCTGCTGCAGATGGGTAAGGCCGAACGTGATCCCGTAGGCGAGCGCGAGCAGGATCACGCTGAGCGCTATAGCCATATCGAAGTGGCCGCGCGACACCTCCATGGCGGTCGCGGTGGTGAGGATGCGCGTCTGGCCCATCACGTTTCCGCCGACCATCATGGACGCGCCGATCTCCGATATCACCCCGCCGAATCCAGCTATCACCGCAGCGAGTACCGAAAGCCTCGCCTCACGCAGGAGTATCCATAGTAGCTGCCACCATGACGCGCCGAGCGAGAGCATCTGCAGCCGCACCCCTGGGTCGAGCTGGCCTATCCCAGCCATCGTGAACCCGGTTACAATCGGCAGCGCTATCACCGACTGGGCTATCACCATGGCGGTCGGAGTGTACATGAGACGCAGGAAGCCGAGCGGGCCGTATCGCCAGAGAAGGATGCTCACCCACAGCCCCACCACCACGGGCGGAAGGCCCATGCCGGTGTTCACAAGGCTCACCGCAACCTGGCGCCCCCGAAACGTGGAAAGCGCAAGCACGGTGCCGAGAGGCACGCCCACCACCACGGCTATGAGGGTCGCGAGCCCCGACACCCGCAGGGTGAGCAGGGTGATCCGCACCACCTCGCGGTCGGCCCTGACAAGAAGCCAGAACGCCTTGACGATGCCCTCGACTACAAGGTCCAACCGCGCCTCACCGCCCGAGATCCTCTTCGCTCTTGCCAGCGTCGGCGAAGAAGAGGGGCTCGCCGTACTCCTTCACGCCGAACGAGGCTATGACCTTCTGGGTGCTCTCAGCCACCATGAAGTCCACGAAAGCGAGGCCCCCCGGCCCGTTCACCTTGTCGAATCTTCGGGGGTTCACCTGCATGACATGGTAGATGTTGAGGAGCGCCCCGTCGCCCTGCACGAAGATCTTGAGGCCCAGGCGCTTCTTGAGCGCAAGGTATGTGGCCCGGTCGGTGAGCGTGTAGCCCTGCTTCTCAGAAGTGATATTGAGCGTCTGCCCCATGCCGGCCCCGGCCTCCTGGTACCAGCGCCCTTCGGGCTTCACGCCGGCCTTCGCCCAGATCTCCTTCTCCTTCTTGTGGGTGCCGGAGTCGTCGCCGCGCGACACGAACACCGCCTGCGCGGCGGCGATCTTCTTGAAGGCCTCCGCTGCCGACTTGAGGCCGCATATGCCAGCGGGATCGTCGGCCGGCCCCACGATGATGAAGTCGTTGTGCATGACGAGCTTGCGGTTCGTGGCAGCTCCGCTCTTGACGAGCTCCATCTCGGCCGCAGGTGCGTGGCACAGGAGCACATCAGCCTCGCCCCGCGCCCCAAGCGCGAGGGCCTGCCCGGTGCCGACGGCGATGGTCTTTACTATGTACCCGGTCTGGCTTTCGAACATCGGGATGAGCACATCGAGGAGGCCGCTGTCCTGGGTGCTCGTGGTGGTGGCCAGGATGACCTCACGGCTCGCGGGCGCAGCAATAGCGGTGGCGCCAGGGACCGTAGCGAGGATACCTGTGAGCAGCATGAACACGAGGAGCTGACGTCTTGCGTGAGAGAACAGAAGGCTCTTGAAATCCGACATGATCTTTACATCTCCTTTCCAATGATGGGAGGCGTGCCGGTTTCCCGGCAGACCCTCGAGCCGCAAGGGTGGACCCTTCGCGGCTGCCGGTCACGCGCCATCCATGGAAGGTGCAGGCGCAGTGACTCGGAGTGTAAGTTCCCAGCTTGACTCAAGTATAGCACATGTCGCGTCAGGTGGTACCCGGAAAACCACCTCCTTCCGCGCATCCCCACCCACCGGCAACCCCTTCCGAGAGTCGGGAGCATTCCCGCACTCTCACTCAGAGGCCCGCGCCCAATCGTCCTCAGGGAAGCTCTATGCGAAGGCCCGGCGCCGGTTCGAGCACCCTCGTGCTTATCGTGTACTCGTAGACGCCCGACCCCGGCTCCCGGTACACCCACATGTCCTCGATCTTGTAGATGAGCGCGTCGCCCCTCAGGGTCACCCACGCCTTTATCTCGTACTTCACGGGCTTCCCCTCGACGCCCGCCTCCGCCAGGTTCGCTTGGAAGCGCTTGAGCCACGACGGGCTCTCGAAGCGGAGGATGGCGCAGCGCACCCGCTCGACGTCTTCCTCCCCGGTCTTGGTGACATTCTCCACCTCGCGCAGCCCACCGTCGAGGATGCTCTCCACCCCTGTTACTCCAGAGAGCCATTCAAGCTCCGAGCGCACGGCCTCGTCCCTCACATCCGCGGCGCGCTCCACCCGGACCCATCCCCCGCTGCCTGCCTCGCCGAGCTCATCGCCAGGCGCCTCGAGGTCGATGAGCCGGTATGCCATGGACGAGCCCACGCGGTACGCCTCTATCCCCCCGTCCTCGGACGACGAGGAGTAGTGAACCCGGTCGGGCGCGACGAATTCCACAACGCGCGTCCATATTCCTGTGCCGAGAGCCCTGGCCTCCCGGGCAGAGAGCAGCTTCTCCGAGGAGGGAAACGCCGTCTCTTCAACCACTCGCACGCTCTTCAGGGCGAGCGTGTTGTCCACGGCAGCCCTCAAGAGATCCGCCGGGTCTCGCGCCTCCTCGCGCGCTCTTGGAAAGCAGCCGGCGAGCACGGCTGAAGACAACAGGAGAACGACAGCAAACTTGCACGCCGTCCTGCCCACGGGTCACCCACCTCCTCTCCGACTCGGGCCCGGCCAGCGCACCCGCGGCGCGCCGCACTCGGCCACAATCGAATATTCGACGCGCGGCGCGGAAATCCTAGCGTGCGGGGTGAATTCCTTGGCCTCTCCCGGCCGAAGCAAACTTCGCCGCGGCCTTGCCTCGCGCCACCTCTCGATGATATCCATCGGCGGAGTCATCGGGGTGGGAATGTTCCTCGGCAGCGCAGCCACGGTGAAACTGGCTGGCCCAGCCGTCATCCTGTCCTTCGCGCTCGGCGGCGTCATTATGATGATGGTGATGCTCGCTCTCGCAGAGATGTCGGTGGCCGAGCCTGTCGAGGGCTCGTTTCGGACGTACGCAGCGGAATCCCTGCACCCCTACGCTGGTTACGTGGTCGGCTGGACCTACTGGATCGCCTGGGTGGTCATCATGGCCGCCGAAATCGTTGCGGCCTCCACATACATGCGCCTCTGGGTCTCGCCCGAGCTTGCGCTCGTCTTCGGCCTCGTGTTCGCCGTGGCCATGACACTCGTGAACCTCGCCAGCGTCAGGTCCTTCGGCGAGTTCGAGTTCTGGTTCGCCATGATCAAGGTCGTAGCCATAGTGGCTTTCATCCTGATAGGCGGAGCCGCAATACTCGGGCTCGGTCCTTTCACTCCTATAGGCATCAGGAACTACGTCGGGCATGGGGGATTTGCACCGAAGGGCGTCACCGGTGTGCTCCTCGCCATGGTCATGGTGATGGTGGCCTACGGCGGGACCGAGGTCATTGGAATAGCCGCAGCCGAGACCCAGGACCCGGCGACCAGCGTGCCCCGGGCGGTGAACGGCGTCGCCCTCAGGACCATCATCCTTTATATCGGATCCATGACCGTGCTCGTGGGCACCATACCGTGGTTCGAGGTGGGCCTCGGGGCAAGCCCCTTCGTGCGAGTGTACCAGCTCCTCAAGATCCCGGCGGCCGCTGACATCATGAACTTCGTGGTCATTACGGCCGCGCTATCCAGCATGAACTCGGGCCTTTACACAAGCTCGCGCATGCTGTACTCGCTGGCCGAAGCCGGGGCGGCCCCGAATTTCTTCACACGGCTCGGGAAAAAGTCCCGCGTTCCGTATCTCGCCGTCGTCGGCAGCACCTTCTTCCTCTATGTCGGTGTGATCCTGTACTACCTGGTGCCGAAGACGGCGTTTCTCTACATCACGGGGATCGGAGGCTTCGGGTTCCTGTTCTCCTGGCTTATCATAAGCCTGTCCCAAATATACATGCGCCGCCGGATCCTGGCGCGAGATCCGTCGGCGCTCAAGTTCAAGATGCCGGGCTATCCATACACCTCCTGGATGACCGTGGCCCTCATCACAGGCGTCATCCTGACGCTGCCGTTCGTGCCCGGGCAGCGCATCGGCTTCATCTCGGGGCTGGTCTGGCTCGGCATCGTTTCCCTTTACTGGCTTGTCTCTTGTAGGAAGCGATTCGCCCCGAGGCTAATCACAACGAGGAGGCTGGTAGGGCTCGAGTTCGCCAGCCTGGTCGGGCTGCGTTACCCCGAGCGAGACATCTACAGCGGGGACGAGGTCGGAACCGGGACTCGCGGGAGTAACGGGTAGGTTGTAATTGCCCACCACCTCCACCCCCGAGTAGTAGTGTTTCAGGATGTCCACGTAGGTGTACACGGGCTTTCCCGACTCATCCCGCATGAGCGCCATCCCCTGCGCGCCCCACTGGCTGAGGCCCACTCCGTGGCCGTACCCCACGCCGTCGATGATGACGAGGGTCGCAAGGGATAGTTCCCCGGCGCACCCGACCTCGACCGCCCTGCCCGTCACGAGCACATCCCTGTCGAGCCTGACCCTGTAGCCGCTCGCAACGGCACCGTCCCTCACCGGCACGCACGCGCCGACCACGGGGAACACGGGCTTCGCTGGGGCACCCGCCCCACGCGCCCCATCCGCTCCAACCGCTCCGCTCGCTCCGTTCCGCGCGTCAGGCGCGCCGGTCACGCCTGAGCCACCAGGCACATCGGGCACACCGGGCACATCAGGCACGACGACTCCGGTCTCCTCCGAACCTACGAGCCTTATAGTGAAGCGGGGGCTCTTGAGGCCCAGTTTACGTCTGACCTGTTCCCGCGTCAGGGTCAGGCTGTCCGCGGGCGTCCTGAAACGATAGCTGAGGACTTTCTCGCCGGACACCAGCGCAGGCTCGATCCATGCGGGGAACGCCGCCCGGAGCCCGAGCTTTGCGAGGAAGTCCGCCGCCCATAGCGCCAGGGGGTTCTGCCAGACGTAGTGCGGGGAGGCCTGGTCAAAGTCGGCCACTGCCTCGAGGTAGGGCTCGTCGCCCCCGCCGGGCCAGATCTCTTCGTCGCCCTCGGTTGCTCCACCCCCCGACGCAAAGTAATGTGCCTTGATGAGCCTGCCCTGGTATGTAATGACCTCGCCGCGTGTCTCCGCCACTGCCTGCCGGAACGACTCTATGGCGTGCCCGCCGGAGTATTTCTGGTATGCCACGGTATCGTCAACATCGTACCCGCGGTCGTAGCTATTGGCCTTCCGGTACAGCGCGTAGGTCCTTGCCGCGACGGCCTGCGCCTTGAGCGCCTCCATCTCCCAGTTAGGGTACACTTCGCCGGCAAGCACGCCCTCCACGTAGGATTCGATGTCGATGCGATTGATGGCCACAAGCTCGACCTTGCCGTCCCAGGAGTCTCTCCTCGTTATCTCGAGCTCGCCCCTGTAGCGCACGCCGCCCAGCGTAAACGCGATATCAAGAGGGTCGCGCGGCACGATGCGCATGCCCCCGCCCAAGAAGGACATAGTCTCACCGGAAGGAGTCGCCAGTATGACCTCGCCGGGAAGATCCCCGGCGCGCACTTCGCAGGACCCGCCCGCGGCCGCAAGGTGCGTCCTCTCAGTGGCCTGTGGCCTCACGATAATGGGGGTGGGCAGGAAGCCTCGCTCCATCCCCACCCAGGCGAGTGCCGTCCTCAACCTGTAGACCGCATCCGGGTCCCCGGCCCTTCCGACCCGAAGGAGCCATTCATCGCCATCGGGCACTATGTACGGCAGGTATCGCATCCTGTCGTCATACGAGAGATGTGCTGCCAGCGTGGACCTGAGGCCAAGTGCGTCCTCGAGGCGCTCAAGCCTTGCGATCTCAACCTGGTAGGCGTCGTCACCCGCTCCCGAGGCTCCCAGAACAGCGGTAAACGACCTTCCGAGCGTGGTCTCGCGCGCGACCACTTCGTCCAGGACCGCCATCACCGTCGCGTCCTGCTCCAGTATGAACCTCACCGGAGACCGAGCCGAGAGACGCACCCGCATCACGATGTGAGGCCCCGCGATCCCGGCACCGACAGCCGCCGGGCTGCTACCCGCCGCGCCGCCGGTAGCACCTCCGGTGCCTGAAGCGAAGGCGCCGCACGCCCACGCGGCTGCGGCACCCAGCACCAGCGCGCATGACAGCATCACCCTGCGCAAGCCACTCACCTCGCTACTCGGCCCTCCGCACGATGTGGCCGCCGTGCAGCACCGGCACCACGCTAACCCTGTCCACCTGCGCGGCCGCGGCGACGTCGTCGCCGAAACCGATGCGCGCAAGATACCGTGCATGCTCCGAGCCTGCGAGCGCAGCCTCGATGTTGTCACGGAAGACGGTATACAGACGGCGGGCGGCAATGCAACCGTCGGACTCGTCCGCCTCAACCATAGAAGCGATCCGCTCACACATCATGCCCGCGCACACCGCATCCTCCAGGGCGAACCTCCTACCCTCGCCGGCGCACACGATGAGGATGTCCTTACCGAGCGACACGGCCCGCTCGCAGGCCGCGGAAAGATTCCAGCAGGACCCGACGATGACGTCGTCTGCGGCTTTCACCGCTCTGATGGCGCCCGTGCCGTTGGTGGTCGTCATGATTATCTTCTTTCCTGCCACGCGGTCCTCCGTGTACTCCAGTGGCGAGTTGCCGAGGTCGAAGCCCTCGACCTTCTCCCCTCTTCGCTCCCCGCAGAGGAGATAGTCACCCCTCGCGTACGCGCGCGAGATCTCCACGGCCTCCTCCACGGAGATCGTGGGAATGACCTCGTCGCAGCCGTTTGAGATGGCGCATGCAATGGTTGTGCTTGCTCTCAGAACGTCGATGACTATTGCTGTGATCCCGTTGAGGTTTCTTGCCTCAATCTCCTGTGGCACAAGGGCCACGTCGATGCGCACCATCCCTAGATACCTCCCCCTCACTCTACCCACGGCTTCTTATTCGTTTCACTCGTTGAAGCCTTCCTGCATTGTCTTCACAAGCTCGTCGATACGTTCCCGATCAGGAACCCAGTACAACGGGGAGAACTCCCCGGGCAGCGTCTCGGACACAAGCTCAGCCCTGGTCCTGACAAGAAACCAGCCGATGGACGCCATGTCGCGCCGGGACATGTCGGTTCTCACGTGCTCCACCAGGATCGCCAGGATCTCGCGCGCCTTGCGAAGGTTCCACAGGCTTGTGGCCTGACGGGCGACAGCCTTCAGCAGGGTCTGCTGGCGCCTCACCCGGCTGATGTCCCCGAGAGCGTCCGCGCGGTACCTCACGTACCCGAGCGCCTTCGCTCCGTCCAGGACCTGCCTGCCCTTTTTCAGGTCAACCTTGAAGCCGCCGGCCCTGTCCACATAGTGCATGTCCTTGTCCACATCGATCTCTACCCCTCCAAGGGCGTCGATGATGCGCACAAACCCCTGAAAATCAACCTCCACGTACCGGTCGACCGGCATGCCCAAGAGCTCCTCCACGGTTCTGCGCGTGAGGTCCTGGCCTCCATAAGTATGCGAGGCGTTTATCTTGTTCGTACCATGCCCCGGAATCCGCGCCTTCGTGTCCCTCGGGATCGACACCAGGTAAACCCGGTTCACCCTGGGGTTCACCGATGCGAGCATTATGACGTCGGCCCGCACCGGGCCTTCTATGGGCTTGCCGTGGTCATCGTAGGTTCTGTCCGTTCCGAGAATGAGGACGTTCACCGGCCGGTCCCGCACG
This sequence comes from Bacillota bacterium, assembly GCA_014360195.1. GTDB lineage: Bacteria > Bacillota > SHA-98 > UBA4971 > UBA4971 > UBA6256. The sequence continues at coordinate 45,440 of JACIXY010000015.1, read as the reverse complement.
CCGAAAGTCGCCTCGGGAGCAAGCCACGAGGATACGAGCACGTATAGCGTGACGACGAGCGCAGCGATAGCCACAAGGACAACGAAGAGCACGCGCCAGAACGTAATGTAGCGCGGCCTCTCTCCTGGCTCAAACGGGCTTGGGCCTAGAGGTCCGGCGGGCCTTCCCCCCAGCCCGGGGCCGATATCGCCGCCCCCCATGCGTTCCACGTTTCAACCCCCTCTCCCTCTCGCTCTGCCTCTCGCACCGCGCCACACGCCTACAGGCCACGAGGTTGCTAGCGCACTGAAGAGTTTTCTCCGGGCGCCGTCATATTTCCAGCGACTCCTGCATATACATTATTGGGTCGTCTATCCTTCTTTGCCAACCCTTCCCTTTTATCCACATTATCCACAAGTTTATCCACAAGCTGGCAGGCCCGGCGCGGCACTGCCTCATCATCTGCTGCGTTATCCCGCCCCGTATCATCCTCATCACCCTGTTTTCATGACTCAAGCCCGAGGTCGGGAACGGCGGGAAGCTCCAGGGAGCTTCTCTCTCCCCTGGCGAGCCGGAAGTAACCCGCGCACGCCACCATTGCAGCGTTGTCGGTGCATAGGACAGGCGACGGGGACACTAGCCGCAGCCCGGCCTCGGATGCCCGAGCTGACATCCTCTCTCTGAGCCTCGAGTTGGCGGCCACGCCGCCTGCAAGGGCCACGGTCCCGACACCCCTGGCGTGCGCCGCCCCTATGGTCTTCTCCACAAGGACGTCCACCACAGCTTCCTGGAAACTGGCGGCGATGTCCGCCAGGCTCGTGTTAACCTTTCTCACGTGGTTGACCACGGCGGTCTTGAGCCCGCTGAAGCTGAAGTCGTACGACCCTTCCTCCAGGAAGGCCCTGGGAAAGCGAACCGCATTAGGGTCACCGCTCCTTGCCGCGGCGTCGATCGCAGGCCCGCCGGGGTACCCCAGCCCAAGGACCCTCGCTACCTTATCGAACGCCTCGCCCGCCGCGTCGTCGCGCGTGCGGCCCATCACTTCGTAGCTGCCGTGGTCCTGAAGGTACACGAGGTCTGTATGTCCTCCGGACACCACGAGGCACACAAAGGGAGGGCGAAGGTCTGGGTGCTCGATGAAATTCGCGTACATGTGCGCCTCGATGTGGTTCACCCCGATGAACGGCACCTGCCGCGCCAGCGCCACGGCCTTTGCCGCGGAGAGCCCCACCAGGATGGCGCCCACAAGGCCCGGCCCACGCGTCGCCGCGACCGCCGTCACATCTGAAAGGCCAAGGCCGGCGTCGCGCAGCGCCTGGTCGATGACGGGGATGATCGTCTCCACGTGCCGCCGCGAGGCGACCTCCGGCACGACACCGCCAAACCGCCTGTGAAGGCTTACCTGGGACGCAACCACGCTCGAGCGCAGGCGCAAGGCCGAAGGCTCGCACGACCCGTCGCCCTCCAGCACGGCGCAGGACGTTTCGTCACAGCTTGTCTCGAGCCCAAGGACGCAAAATGCGCCGGCGTTAGCGTCGCCCATGGTGGTCCCTCACAGGTCGGTCGCGCGGAGGTTGCTCGTTCTTCCACATTATCATGGCATCCTCGCCGTTGTCGTGGTAGTAACCCGGTCGTATGCCGACACTCACGAATCCCAGCTTTTCGTAGAGCTTCTGCGCCCCCAGGTTTGACACCCTCACCTCGAGCGTGATCCTCTTCGCGCCCTTCGACCTCGCGTAATCCATGATAGCCCTCATGAGCTTTTCGCCTACGCCACGGCGCCGAAAGTCAGGATGCACCGCAAGGTTGGTGATGTGGCCCTCGTCGAGGATGATCCAGATCCCGACGTAGCCTATCACCTTGCTGTTCTGCCGGGCCACAAGGTAACACGCCCTGCTGTTCTCGTAGATCTCTGAAAGGAATGCGTTCCGCGACCACGGGGTCGGGAAGGAGGCTTTCTCGATCTTCATGACGCCATCAAGATCGCTTTGCCGCATGGGGCTGATCTCAAAGTCCACCTTGCGCACGCCCCCCGCATGACATGGCCCCGCCTTGCACCATCTCGGCGCTAGACCTCCCCAGATAGAACGGCTCGACTTCATACGCGTTCCTGGCCTGGCCGGACCTGATCGCGAGCTTTCCCATGGCCGCAACCACGGCAGGACGAGGCCCGATACACCACTCCGGGCCTATTGCAAGCCTATCCCCAGCATTCTCAAGTATAACCTGCTTGTGGGCCCTCGCACCATCCCCCACAAAGAGGACTTTTGCCCCGTTCCCGCCCGGCCCGGCGGCGTCAGCAACGGCGGTGTTGTCAGCAACGGCAGCGCGCAGGCGCGTGACAACCTCACGGATGCCCTTCACCTCGTAGTCGCTTACCCTCTCGGGATACAGGCCGCGAACACGATAGGTGGCCGTGTAGACGAGGTCGCGCCTGGCCGAGATGAGCGGGCAGACGAGCGCCTCCGAAAAAGGAAGGTTGGCCGCGATGGCGTCGAGAGTCACCACCGCGCCGATAGGTAGATCCAGCGCGTAGCCCAGCACCTTTGCCATGGTTACCCCAATCCGAACGCCCGTGAAAGACCCCGGACCTATCGCCACTGCGACGCCGTCGAGGTCCGAGACCGCCCATCCGGCATCGGCAAGGAGCCTCTCACAGACAGCTGCGACGCTTTCTGAGTTCGCCCTCGTTACAATGGCGCTGTATTCGGCAACCACTTCGTCGCCGGATACGAGCGCCACGCCTCCGGTAAACGTGGAAGTGTCAATACCCAGGACCCGCAAGCGCCTTCAACTCCTCGACCATGCGGCGGAACCTCTCCCCGCGCGGGAAAACCACGATCTCCCTGGCGCAGCTTCCGTCGCCGTCGCCGTCGTCGTCGCCGTCCCCGTCACGGCAGCCTTCGTCGTCATGGTGGCCTTCGCCGCCACGGTTACCGTTGCCGCTCGTGCCGCGCCCGCCTCCGCCACCATCGGTGCCGTCATCGACAAGCATCCTTATCTCCACATCGAGCCTTTCCTCAGGCAAGAGCTCACGGATCCTCTCAGGCCACTCGATAGCCACGGCACCGCCCCCGTAAAGGCACTCCTCGATCCCCACGGTCTCGGCGTCTGGAACCCCTTCCAGCCTGTAAGCGTCGATGTGGTACAGGGGGACTTTCCCGGGGTGCTCGTGAATGATGGTGAACGTTGGGCTTACAACCCGCCCCCGAACGCCCATGCCGGCGGCCACGCCCTGCACGAACACAGTCTTGCCCGCACCAAGCTCGCCTTCGAGGCAAACCACGTCTCCCGGGCCCAGAAGCTTCCCCAAAGCTTCGCCGAGCCTTCTCGTGTCACGCGGGCTAAAAGCCCGGTACACTAGCAACAGTTGAACCTCCCGCCCGCAGGACAAATTCAAGCAGATTATACCACACGCACGAGCGAAGAATCCACAACGACCATGCGGACCATGCGGAAAGAGGCGGCTATAGACGTCGTTGACAGCTTTTCCTGCACGTGTATATAATCTCGGTGTAGACTGTAGTATATACTGTAGCGCCCGAGAGAGCGGAGGGGTTGCCGTGGCCCAGCAGGTCAGGAGAATCATGATCACCCTGCCGGACAGCCTCTTGCAGGAAGTCGACGGGGTCGCGAAGCAGGAGAATCGAAACCGGAGCGAGTTCATCAGGGAGGCCATGCGGCGCTACATCGAGGAGAAGCGCAGGCTGGAACTCCGCGAGAGGCTGAAGGAGGGCTACCGCAAGATGGCCTGCCTGAACCTCGAACTCGCCTGCGAAGCTGTCGCTGCGGAGAATGAAGCCCTTGCCCTCTACGAGGAGGTCCTGGCACGGGGCAATGGAACCGAAGGAGCTTAAACGCGGCGACATCTTCTATGCGGACCTCAACCCCGTGATCGGCTCAGAGCAAGGCGGCACGAGGCCGGTGCTCGTCCTCCAGAACGACATCGGGAACCGCTACAGCCCCACCACGATCGTGGCGGCCATCACGTCGCGCATCGACAAGGCGCGGCTTCCCACCCATGTCGAAGTGCCCTCAAGCAAGAGCAAGCTGCCGATGAACTCCGTGATCCTTCTTGAGCAACTGCGGACCATAGACCGCCGCAGGCTCATCGAGAAGGTTTCCCATCTGGACCCTGTCACGATGAACCGGGTTGACAGGGCCCTCGAAATCAGCCTGGGCCTGGTAGAAATATGACGGCTGCCAGTACCTGCCCGCAGAGCGAGGGTGCGTTAGTTCTTGTCCCTCTTCCAGTAGTTGCGGGTTGACGGTGTTGCACTCTCTCTTTGAGTCACCGGCAACCCCTCCCAAGAGTCGTGGCATTTCTGCACCCTTGCTGGGCACTTTTCCTGAGCTTACCCGGAGGATTTTCCCCCGCGCAGGCGAATATAAGCTGAGGCGACGCGCCGCTTTGCGCCCGTGCGCGTATCATGGGAGGGGGATCGGGCTTGCGGCCGCTTGTTGGCGTCACCTGTTCGAGTTCCAGCTCGAATGAGGCAAGCGAATCGAAGAGGTACACGTTGCCGCATGATTACGTTTACGCCCTCACCAGGGCTGGCGGCGAGGCCGTGATCCTGCCCGCAGGCGATGGCGAATCTGCAATCCGTCTCGCCAGCGCCCTTGACGGTATACTCCTCTCGGGCGGGGCGGACCTCGATCCCAGGCACTTCGGCGAGGATCCCCACCCGCGCCTTGGTCACATCGACCCTGAGCGCGACGAGTTCGAGCTTGCCCTCGTGCGGGCGGCCATTCAGGCAGGCACGCCGATCCTCGCGATCTGCCGGGGCATTCAGGTCCTGAACGTCGCGATGGGCGGCACCCTCTACCAGGACATCCCTTCCCAGGTCAATGGGGCAATCAAACACAGGCAAGACGCGCCGCGATACCACGCAAGCCATAAGGTCGTCGTAGAGCGCCACTCCAAGCTGGCCGGAATGGTGGGCGCAGGTGATGTGCTCGTTAACTCCTTCCACCACCAGGCCGTGCGGGAGGTTGCGCCAGGGTTCTTCGTCTCGGCGCGTTCCACCGACGGAGTGGTCGAGGGGATAGAGTCCGCCCACGATCTTTTCGTGGTGGGCGTGCAATGGCATCCGGAGTGTATGACCGACCAGTACCCGGCGATGCTCGAGATATTCGCAGCGTTCGTGGCTGAAGCGGCCGCAAGGCGCTAACTGGGAGCACAGAATTGCTCCCGACTTTGAGGAAGGTGGTTTCGTTGTCAGAGCCGGCCGTCAAAGTGACGCGCGGGCCCATTGTCGAAAGCGTCCACAGGGCTGACGTGGCGGTTGCCGACAACGCGGGCCGCGTTTTATTTTGGGTCGGAGATCCGGGCAAGGTGACCTACTGGCGATCCAGCGCCAAACCTATTCAGGCGGTGCCCGTCATCGAGACGGGGGCCGCGCAGCGGTTCGGGTTCGAGGACCGCGAGATCGCCGTCATGTGCGCGTCCCATAGCGGCGAGGACGTGCATATCAGGGCGGTAGCAGGCATCCTGCGCAAGATCGGCCTTACCGACCGCGCCCTCGCCTGCGGGGTGCACCCGCCGCTCAACAGGGACTCGGCGAAGAGACTCGTGGCCTGCGGCGTGGCGCCGTGGCAACTCCACTGCAACTGCTCGGGCAAGCACGCCGCCATGCTCGCTATAGCTGTCCATATGGGTTACTCCGTGGAAGGCTACTTCCGTCCGGACCACCCCGTCCAGCGCCTCATGCTGCGCGAGGTCTCGCTCTTCACGGGCGTGCCCGAGGAGGACATCGCCATCGGAGTGGACGGCTGTGGGGTGCCGGTTTTCGGGCTTTCCCTCGCAGCCATGGCAAGGGCGTTCGCGACGCTCACGACTCCCGAGCTTCTCCCTGACGCCGCTTGCGCTGCGGCGGCGCGGCGCGTGTGCCGTGCCATGCGGGCTCACCCCTACATGGTAGCGGGGCGCGGCAGGCTCACCACCGACCTCATGGAGGTGGCCGGGGACCGACTGGTGGCGAAAAGCGGGGCCGAAGGCGTGTACTGCGTCGGCATCCTCGGAAGGGGCCTCGGCGTCGCCGTCAAGATCGAGGACGGGAACGCAAGGGCCGCAGGTCCTGTGGTGCTCGAGGTGCTGGCGCGCCTGGGCGTCCTGGATGCCGGGCATATCGGGGCGCTCGCCGCGTACCATCGTCCTCACGTGCTGAACCATCGCGGGGAGGTCGTGGGGGACATCGTTCCCGACTTCGAGCTAAAGTCGCAATGCTAACACTACTCTAGCAGATAGGCAGGCGCATTCCATTTGCGACGGTCAGGACGATTGACCCGCCTCTCACCCTTTGCCGGTGACTCAAGAGAGAGCGCGACACCGGCAAGGAGTACCATGGCGCAAAGCAGAGCACAGCAGAGCAGGAGGTGCAGACCCATGAAAGTGTATATTTCCGCTGACCTGGAGGGCGTGGCCGGTGTCACACACGCGGAGCACACCATGAGAGACGGCAAGGAGCACGAGCGGGCGCGGCTTCTGATGACCGAGGAGGTAAACGCCGCCGTCGCGGGCGCTATCGAGGCAGGAGCCACCGAGATAGTAGTTAACGACTCCCACGGCACTATGCGCAACATAATCCCCGAAAAACTCCACAGAGACGCCTACCTCATATCGGGGACGCCCAAGCCCCTCAGCATGATGGAGGGCATCGATGAGACATTCGACGCCGCGATGTTCATCGGGTATCACGCCGCGTGCGGCACCCGGAACGCCGTGCTCGACCACACCTACGCGGGCCGCGTCGTGTCGCGGGCCGTCATAAACGGCATGGAACTGGGCGAAACGGGCATCAACGCCGCGGTGGCCGGCTACTTCGGCGTCCCCCTCGTCATGGTGAGCGGCGACACTGCCGTTGCCCGTCAGGCCAGGGAACTCGTCCCCGGCATCGTGACGGTGGCCGTGAAGGAGGCGATAGGCCGTTACGCCGCAAGGTCTCTGCACCCTGAGAAGGCGCAAGCGCTCATCAAAGAGGCAGCGAAGAAGGCTCTCACAGGCCTGGGGTCCATCAGCTGCTTCGAGGTGCACCCGCCGGTATGCCTCGAGCTGCACGTAAATAATACTGGTATGGCTGACATTGCAGAACTCATCCCCGGCGTGGAGAGGATCGGCCCGAGGGCGATCAGGTTCGTTGCAGACGACTATCTCACGGTATTCAGGGCGATGAGGGCAGCCATCACGCTTGCGGGCGAGACTTTACAGTAAGCGGAGGTAGTGGCCAGTCATGACAGATGGCAGAGCGAGGTCCAGGAGACGCGCGCTTCTCGCCATGGCGCACGAACTGCTCCCCCAGATGATCGCCGTGCGCCGCGACCTTCATATGAACCCCGAACTTGGCGGCGAGGAAAAACGCACCGCCGGGATGGTCGCCTCGAAGCTGTGCGAGCTTGGGGTGAGCGTCCAGGAAGGGATCGGCGGGACGGGTGTGGTCGGCGTAATCCGGGGGCTCGGCACCAGCACCGGCCTCGCCGGGTCCGGCCCTGGCCGCATCTGCGCTACTGGTCCCTGCGTTGCGCTTCGCGCGGACATGGACGCCCTGCCCATCGAGGACCGCAAGGACGTGGACTACAGGTCGCGCGTGCCGGGTGTGATGCACGCCTGCGGTCACGACGGCCACGTGGCGATGCTGCTCGGGGCGGCCAAGCTCCTCTCGTCGCTTGCGGGGGAGTTTTCCGGGAGCGTGAAGCTGATATTCCAGCCTGCCGAGGAAGGGCCGGGCGGCGCGGTGCCGATGATAAAGGATGGCGTGCTGTCGGACCCTGATGTGAGCGTCGCTGTGGCAGCGCACCTCTGGCCCGATCTCCCCACTGGTGTCATCGCGGTCAGGGGCGGCCCTGTCATGGCGGCCGCAGACAGCATAAGCATAACGATCAGGGGCGAGGGAGGCCACGGCGCCGCGCCCCACAGGTCGGTGGACGCCGTTGTCGTGGCGGCCCAGACAATAACGGCGCTCCAGACCATCGTGAGCCGGCAGGTGAACCCCGTTGATCCCCTGGTCCTCACCATCGGGACCATTTCAGGCGGCTACCGTCATAACGTCATCGCGGACCAGGTCACGATGAGCGGCACGGTCCGGACTTTGAACCCGGCGCTACGAAAGACCATCCCTGACATTATCAGGCGGACGCTCGACGGGGTCACCCGAAGCGCCGGCGCTACGTTCGAGTTCACGTATTCCCCGGGCTACCCGCCCCTTGCAAACGACGAGAGGGTGGCGGCGATCGTGGCCGACAGCGCCAGGAAGATGTTGGGCAAGCGGCACGTCATCGAGGACATCGAGCCTTCCATGGGAGGGGAAGATTTCGCGTATTTCCTTCAGGAGGTGCCCGGCGCCATGTTCATGCTGGGTGCCGGCAACCCCGACAAGGGCGCACGCTACCCGGCGCACCACCCGAAGTTCGACTTCGACGAGGACGCTATGGCCATCGGGGTCGCGCTGATGGTTGACGTTGTCCTGGAGTTGCTTGAGAGGAGGTAGGGGGTCATGCGGGAAGAGAGGCTCGTCATCCGGGACGCGAGGATCGTTGATGGGACCGGCGCCCCGTGGTTCGTTGGGGATGTCGAGATTGCGGGCGACAGGATAGCCCGTGTCGGAAGGCATCTCGACGTGGCGCCAGGTGCCCGCGTAATCGACGCCGAGGGACGCGTCGTGGCCCCGGGGTTCATCGACATCCACTCCCACTCCGACGATACGATCCTCGTGAATCCGCACGCCGAGAGCAAAGTCCGCCAGGGAGTGACCTCTGAGGTCGTCGGCAACTGCGGGTACTCCCTCGCGCCGCTGGAGGGCGAGGCGCTCGCCGACATAAAGCGTGACCTCGAGGATGCCGCGATCGACGTAGAGTGGAGGTCGTTCGGTGAATACCTGAGGTTCATCGAGAAGTCCACCACAGCGGTGAACATCGTGTCCCTCGTCGGCCACGGCACGGTAAGGCGCGCGGCCATGGGGTGCGTCGAGCGTGCCCCGTCGCGCGAGGAGATGCAGCGCATGAAGTCCCTGGTGGCACAGGCCTTGGCTGAGGGCGCGTGGGGCCTATCCACCGGCCTCATCTACCCGCCGTCGTGCTACGCTTCCACCGATGAGATCGTCGAGCTTGCGCGCGTCGCCGCCGATGCGGGAGGCATCTACGCAAGCCACATACGCTACGAGGAAGACAGGGTAATTGAGGCGGTGGAAGAGGCCATCGCCATCGGCGAGAGGGCCCGGGTACCGGTCCAGGTATCCCACCACAAGTCTGGAGGCGTCCAGAACTGGGGCAAGGTCCGCACGACCATCGACCTGATGCGCAGGGCGAGGGCACGCGGCGTGGACATCGCCTGCGACGTGTACCCTTACACGGCGTCATCCACGGGCCTCTCGGTCATATTGCCCCAGTGGATATTCGACGGCGGGCTAGAGGTGGCCATCGAAAGGCTCAAAGACGGGGCGGTGCGCGAGAGCATCCGCCCGCTCGTGGAGGAAGAAGAAGGCCTAAAGCGCGGCTGGGACAAGACGGTGATTTCGTCTGTCACGAAGGAGCACAACAAGCGCTTCGAGGGGAAAAATCTGGTGGAGGTCGCGGCGATGACCGGGAAAGATCCGTTCACCGCTGCACTGGACCTTATCATTGAGGAGTCGGCGGCCGTGCAGACGGTGCGGTTCGGCATGTGTGAGGAAGACGTTGAATACGTGCTCGCCTGGCCCGAGTCCTCCATCGGGAGCGACGCTTCGGTGCGAGCGCCCTACGGTCCGCTCGGCAGGGGCAAGCCTCATCCAAGGAGCTACGGGACGTTCCCGAGGGTGCTGGCGCGATATGTGAGAGAGCGTCGCGTCCTGCGGCTGGAGGAGGCTGTCCGGAAGATGACGTCGCTTCCCTCTCAGCGCATCGGCATCTTCGACCGGGGCGTCATCCGCCCGGGGATGGTCGCGGACCTCGTCGTTTTCGACCCGGACAGAGTGGCCGACACCGCCACCTACGATGACCCTCACCGCTATCCCGTTGGGATAGACTGGGTGCTCGTAGCCGGACGGCCCGTTATCGAGTGCGGCGAGCACACGGGCCTTGCGCCCGGCCGGGTCCTCAGGCGCGGGCACGCTGCATAGGCACACTAGCCTGGTAGGGCCGGGTGGCGGCGCAGACCCGGCCCGAGATGTCTGGCGCGGCCCGGTCATGTTGCGCAAACACGCGTTGGCTTCGGCTTCGCGCCGTACATGGCGTCGTCGGCACACTTGAATAGCTCGGCCATGCTCATGTCCATGGTCTCTCTGGTCGCCGCACCAAGGGAAAGGCCCGTCAAAAGGTCACTTGCCGCGGCATGTTGCCGGATACGCTCGCGGATTGCTTTCGCCGCGTTGGCGCTCGTGTTGGGGAGAAGCACGGCAAACTCGTCGCCGCCGATCCTCGCCACGATATCGGAGGCACGCACGGCCCCTTTTAGGATCTCGGCGGCGCGCTTGAGGACAGCGTCGCCAGCAGCATGCCCATGGACGTCGTTCACTTTCTTGAGGTTGTCCACATCGCAGATTATCATTGAAACCGGAAGGTAACACTCGGCATCAAGCCGTCTCATCTCGTGCTCGAAGTGGGCCCGGTTGTACACGCCCGTGAGCCCGTCGTGCATGCTCAGGTACTTGAGTTTCTCTTCCTCTTTCTTACGGTCGGTGATGTCCCAGAAAACCCCGATGGTGCCCCTCACGGTCCCGTCCGACGCTACAAACGGCGTCGCCGAGACCAGGACGTCCACGACCTCGCCGTCCCTTCTGAACATCTTCGACTCGTATCTGTCGGAGCGCCCTTTCTTGCGCTGCTTCGTCTTCTCCCTGTAGACCCGGTATTGCTCCGGCGACGTGAGCTCGCCGAGGTTCTTCCCGACGAGCTCGTCGGGGGCGTACCCTAGCATTTCAGCGAAGGCCTTATTGGCGAAGAGGATGTTCTCCTTGAGGTCTACCAGGACCATTCCCTCCTGCATGAGGTTCACGAGGGCATCGTACGCCTGCTGCCCCCCGTGCTCCTCAACACTCAGGCCTGCACGGCTGCGGGTGGTGTCGACCAGGCTCCCGAACACGATAGCAACCGCTGCAAACAACACAGCGTCCCCTAGAAAGGTGCCCGGCAGCCTGTCGTACCGCACAAGCCCGAATATGCCTGCCTGTGCCGCCATGGTCGCCGCGAACGCGAGGCCGCTCCGCACGCCGCCATGGATGCACCCCGCCAGCACCGCGAGCGCCCCCGAGATCAGCGCTACCTCACGCGGGACGAAACATGCGGCCGCCAGCAGCAACACCAGCACAAGCATCGCCCGGCGCCCGCTGCGAAGCAGTCCCTCGACCTTACCCCACACGGTCGCGCAAACGTTAGAAGAGTAGACCCCTGATTCACATAGCGAACCTCGGGCCGCGCCCACTTCTCGTCTCCACCCCCTGCTCTCCCGAGGACGTGTTCCTCCTTATGTCCGCCCTGCCGAGCACGCTTCCCTGTCCCCCGTCCGCCCGCCAGGGCTTGAAACCCGCCCGCTCCGGAACTCCGCCCGCGCACGCGGGAGCCACCCGCGAGGTTTGCGCGTCGGGCAACTGAAACTACCCCCGCCCATGGCCCGCCGATTACCCACGCGCCCATTGCCCGGGACCGGCCTGTCAGGGACCACGCGCCGAAAACTGCCTCGTGCCCCAGGCCATACGCGCACGGACACAGGTTGCTTCCACACTATGGGTGTAGTTCCAGCACTGTTCTATTGGCTACATGATATCATAAGTCTGTCACTTTGCACAGGCCTGTCGTGGGAAAGCCAGGGACGGTTTTGGGACAGTCCTGGTGCAGTCTTGGAACAGTCGCAGAAGAGTGCTGACACAGCCCCGCGATACGCACAAGGGGCTCCTAAGTAAGGGTTCGTTGGTTCCTCCCAGTTTGCCAACATCTGGCGGGTTGCCGGTGTTGCACACTCTCTTTGAGTCACCGGCAACCCCTTCCAAGAGTCGGGAGCATTTCCGCACTCTTACTTAGAACATCCTCCTCCTGGCAAGCAGAAACACCGCCGTGAGGCTCGCCACGACGGAGACAGCGATCGTCCCGAGAAACGCGTGAGGGGACTCCTGGAACGGGAGCGACACGTTCATCCCGTAAAAGCTTGCCACGATGGTCGGGATAGAGAGCACTATCGTCACGGAGGTCAGGAACTTCATCACGATGTTGAGGTTGTTCGAAATCATCGAGGCAAACGCGTCCATCATGCCTGTCAGAATGCTGGTATATATGTCTCCCATCTCAATGGCCTGCTTGTTCTCGGTTATGACGTCCTCGAGCAGGTCCTCGTCCTCGGGGTAGGCCTTGAGCACCCGGGTCGCCGCATGGGCCGCCGAATCCACCCTCACGAGGTATAGCCTGAGGAGTTTCTCCATGACGATCTCGTTCGACTTGAGGGATGTAGTGAAGTACACGAGGCTCTTCTCCAGGTTGAGGAGTTTTATCAGCTCCTCGTTCTTCATGGAGCGATGAAGCCGTGCCTCGATCTCGCTGGTCTGCTTGTCGATCTGCCGCAGGTATTTCAGGTAAAGACCCGCGGTCTTGAAGAGGATCTGCAGAAGGAACCGGGTCTTCTTAAAGGTATAGAGCGTCCTGGGCTTTGCGCTGGCGAACTCCGCAAGGATGGGGTTCTCCTGGAGGCACACGGTTACGATATTGTCCTCGGTGATGATGATGCCCACCGGGATGGTATCGTACAGGATAGGGTCGCCGTTGCCATGCACTATGGGGACGTTTATCAGCACCAGGACCTGTCCTTCCTCCGACTCTATGCGCGGCCTCTCCTCCTCATCGAGCGGGGCCCTGAGGAAATCGAGCAGGACGTTCACCTCTCTGTGGGTTCGAAGGATCTCCTCCTCCGTCGGGTTCAACAGACTCACCCAGGTGCCCTTCTCGCCGATGGCATCGGTCTTTACAAGGTCGTCGCCGACCGTCTTGTAGGCAGCTATCACCAGAACCCCTCCCTGCTGAGCATGGTACGGCTTGTGGCTTGAGGCCCAGCTGTGAGCTAAGGCTCAGCGAAGATGCGCCCGCTCATCCGCCACCCACCCACCCCATCCACAGCCTGCCGCGCATCTCATCGTTGCATTCGTCGTCGCGTTCGTAGAGCTCCTGAAGGCGTACACAAAGAAAACGACCGGATTCTTCGCGCCGGGTCACAGCTTCTCCAGAACCCTGTCGCGGACCTGTCGCGGACAGGGCCGTAAGACCCGGCACAGGTTTCCGGCGTTCCTACGTCAAGAGCACTCGAATGCGCGAACATGCGCGGGACGCGCGAACATCCGCACCAGCATGAGGGATCGTCCCGCTGCTCTCGCAGGCCAAAGGCCAGGGTTATACGCCGAAAACGGCCGCGGTCCGCCGACTCGGGCACCGGAGGCCGCATAGTCCGGTACTACCTGGGTCGCCGTCCACGCTTGTCTCCCCCCTTTCATCACTACTATACGCTCCCCGAAGTGGGCAGTCAACGAAAATCAGACAGTTGCTGGACGATCTGCGAGATCCACGGCCCGTGCGAACCCCCCTGCGGCTCTTGCGAACCCAATCGCCGTGGTCACAGGTGACGGCGCAGGCGGACAGACGCTGCGCGATGGTCAGACCTCATGCCGAGTGTAGATCGCACGTTTCTCGTCCTTAGTGACGGCGCGGTCGATGATGACGGCCATTGCAGCAACCCCGAGCACGCTCGCGATCCAGCGCGTGATGGCGAAGCGAGCGCCGAGCGCCGACGCCTCGAAGAGGGCCATGGGGATCTTCAGGGTGGACCACGAGCCGAGGAACACGATCACATTGGAGAACTTAGCACCTTTTCTCATCATGATGGCCGCCACCGGGAAGGCAGCGTAGAGAGGGCCTGCGGCCGCAGCTCCAAGGACGATGCTGATGGCGACCCCAAGGAGCCCGGATCTATCGCCGAGAAACCGCATGAGAGTCTCCCTCGGGACCCAGACATCCAGCAGGCCGATCAAGAGAAAGATCGGCGGTAGGACAGCCGCCATTTCAGCGAAATTGGACAGCGTGCGCTCGAACACTGCCGTTCCGGCGCTGGGACGAACCGCCCAGATCACTGCGTCGGCGGCTATGATGAGGAGAAACACCCTGTAGCGGAGGGCCACCCTCGCGACCGCCGCCAGCCGGCTCCGGCCCATCGTGCCAATCGTTCTGTGCGCCGCTGTTCTGTGCGCGGCTACGGGGCGGCCGCCCCCCGTGGCGCAATTCACGGCGTCCACGGCGTCCACGGCCGGTTCCACCCCCGGCCTCGGGTTGATATCGCCGGTTACCGTGGCACTGGCCGGGCTACTCTCGCGTGGCGGATCATCGTGCAGTGAGCGGCTCACTTAACCACCACCCCTATGATGAAGGCGACTATGAAGGAATACAGGTATGCGAGACCGTTCCTGAGGAGCGTGACCTTCCTGCCGAAGTAGCGGATCTCAAGAGGTGCGGTCACAAAGCCGACCATCATGAGCGTGGACACAAACACTGCTATCTGGGCGATCCCGGCGCCGCGTTCAAGGAGGGACTTAGCGAGCGGGAAAGCGACAAAACCCGGGATCAGGGTGACGGCGCCTATGAGCGAGGTGATGATCATCCCGACAAACCGGGTCCCCGCCCCTATGAGTCCGGCCACTGTCGTCGGGGACAGGAACGTCAGAACGAGGCCAACAATGGCCAGCACCGCAGCAAAGTCGGGCAGGATACCGAGAAACGCAGCGAGGGACTTACGTAAGGCCGTGCGGGTTCTGTCGCGGTCCTTCGCGAATGAGATGAGGAAGAATACAATAGCGACTGTGTATGTAATCGACGTGAACGTACCAATGCACCTCCCCTATCTTCCGGGAACGGTCTTCCGGGAGCCACGCTGTCAAGGGTCACCAAGACCACGAGTCGCCCCATCCCTCCCCGGCGCCCCCCTGCCAGACGCAGATAAACCCGCCAGGCCCACGAGGCCGGGTGGTATTTCGTATCTGGCAAAGCAGTACTAGGCCAAAACGTGACGGGCGGCCCGCCAACGACTCAATGCATACGCAAACCAATGCATGTGCGGGCCGCCTCCCGTGAAGAGATGCCACCTTACTCCTCTTTATGAGCGTCCTTCTCGAGGCACTCTATCCGCCTCTCGACCTCGCGCACCTCGGCCTTCAGGTCCTCGAGGTAGTCCTTGAGCATCCCAAGGGTCTCCTCGCGCGAAAAGAAGCGCCTATGGAAGTATCGTGGCTCCGCATGGCAGCAGCATCCTCCGCCCGCATGCTCCCTTGCACCATGATGGTAAGCGTGCCCTTCACAACACATCACGTCCTCCCCTCCTTTCCTTGCCCGTCTTCCGGGTTTCGTCCTTAAGGATAAGCCCTTCAGATTGGCCACGTTCTCTGGCCCCAAGCTGGAAATTCGTCCTCCCCCGCCTCCCGCAGCATTGCCCGGCAGGAGTCCTGGGGCGCTCTTCTGGAAGCCGGCTCCAAAGCCAGCCCTTTGCCAAAGACGCGCATCCCCACATCCCGTGTACCACGTTTACCATACACGATGAGGAAGCGGGAGTCATCCGGAGGGAGTATCGGATCGTCCTGCCAGAGCTTCGTAACGTTCGAGGAATTTCTCGAGGGTCGCCTTGTTCCGCCTGATGACCGCGCCCCACGCCGTCAAGAGGTCGCGACCTTCTGATGTCACCTGGTAGAGGCGCTTTGCGGGGCCAGGCCCGGATGTGTCCCACTCGGATTCGACCATGCCCTGGTTTTCGAGGCGCCGAAGGTTGCGGTATACCATGCCGGGGTCCTGGTCTTCGCCATCGAACCCGAATTCCCTCAGCCGCTCCATCAGGTCGTACCCGTGCGCAGGCTTCTCGAGCAGGAGCAAGAGCAGGCACGGCTCGATGAAGCGCTCGACCCGCGAACCTGCGCAGTCGCACCTGTGCTGCCCAGGCCCGTGGGGGTAGCACTGACCTCGGTCGTCGCTGCACATGAATGATCACTCCCTATATATGTCTCAGGCATATATGTGTATGTCGTTCTTATCATAGGACGGTTGGGACGCTATTGTCAAGAGGGTTGCGGCCGGTTACCGCAGGCTCATGTATTGCAGTGTTCATGAGTGATTTGGCCGGGAGTCGGACGTGTCACCCCCATACTGGCGGCATCAGCACCACGAAGGACGGTAATGGAGGGGGTATTCTCGGAGTGGTAAATGCGAGTATTCCGTGGGGCTCGTGATCTCCAATGAGGGAAAAGACGATCGCCCTCTCGTCACGCCGTCTGTGGTACGGCTCACGGCGCTACCCTGGCGATCACCTCCGGCGTCACATACACCACGTTCTCAGCCTCACGGGCGGTTTCCTGAACCCCGTGCTCGCCGCGTCACTTACTACAACGCGTAGCAGTAGAGACAACCGTGCCGGCACGTACCGTACACGCCGATATCCCTGCTCACGACGCAGCCGCACGCCGCGCGCTGGCCGGGGTCCTTCTTGGCCGGGACGCGGATGCCGAAAACGCGGGCGATGTAATCGTCATCAATGCACTTGCCGGGCTTGATCCCGAGGCTTTCGAGGCTCTTCTCCTCAGCGCAGGTCACGATCTCCATGCCCGAGTCGGCTGCGACGCGTGCCATAGTCGCAAGGAGGCCTGCCGTGGGCGGGTCATCGGCGCTGCATCGCCGCGCTACCTGTATGCCCTGGCTGGCCAGCCGGGCGAGGCGGGCGCGCGAGCCCCGGTAGTCGTCGACGAGGCTTATGACGACGCGCCTGGTCCTGCCCGCGAGGGCCGTTGCGATCTCCCGGAACCGGCGCTCGTGATACGAGGCGTCAGTCGCGCTGGTGAGCACTATCGGGTCGTAGCGCCAGATCACCCTTTCAGGAGAGACCGCCTCCGACAGGCGCCTGAACGTGGCGAGGGTCCTCTCCAGCGGCGGCACACCCGGCTCAAGAAACGGCGGGTATCCGTTCAGGGTGAACTGGAAGTAGTACCTGAACCCCCTGCGGTCAAGCTCCCCAAGGTGAGGCAGGAGAGGTTCCGGGTCCTTGCTCCAGAAGACGATCACGTCGACGTGCTCGGGCCGCAGGGAAACCTGGAAGACCTGCTTCGGGTTGAAGGGGTTGGGACAACTGCAAGATCCTGCGCGAACGCGGTCCATGAACCACTCTGCGAAGAACTTCGGTATGTCTGTCCTGCGGCTTGCGCTGACTATCACTTCGCTCACCTCGTCTCACGAGGAGCCCGCCCTCCGCCCCCGCATTCCTTTCAACAGCATTTTATCTCCAAAGTAGCGCCGATCAAAGCTACCCGGGCATGGGAGGAAAGACACGGCATGGCGCTGTCACGCCAGTGCAGTGGGATCTCTCACTTGTAGTGCGGATGAACAGCGAAAGCCGCTCGTCATCACCTTCCCATCCTAAGTGAGGGTGCGTTAGTTCTTGTCCGTTTTCAAGCAGGCGCCGGGTTACGGGTGTTGCACTCGGGGACGGCGCCCCAGGCGGGGCGCGCTTTGCCAAAATCCGGCCCGTCGGGGAAGTCGCCGGTTTTGACACCCCTCGTCCTCACTTGGGGGCGTTATAACTCCGCTAGGGACTCGTTCGCGGGCTTCCGTGCACGGGTTGCGCAACGCTGCGCAACTTTGGTGCGCAAGCTCACCTGGGTACGGCTGCGTCGCCTGCGCGTTTCGATATGCCCATTAAACTGGCATATCGTGGGCACGAGACGAGTGCGAAAGGAATTTCGCCCTACAGAAGGAATCCGCCTAATTGCGTAGTAATGCATTAGTAGAAGAGCAACCAGTGCGCGGTTTTGCGCAACACGGTGACAACGCAATGGCGATAGACGTTCGGCGGCAGGAACACGGTGATCGTAGGAAGAGGATTGCTGAGAGGGAGACGATCGCTTAGTGGACACGACCATCCGCGAAATAGCAAGGCAAGCAGGGGTCTCACCCTCCACCGTATCGCGGGCGCTTAACCGCAAAGGGAGGATCAGTGAGAGGACCCGGTCCCGGGTCCTGAACGTCGCCCGGTCGCTGGGCTACCGTGCCCGTACAGGGGCCATGGACGCTCCCCCGGAGCCCGCAACGTCGCGCGGCAGCGACGGTGGCGGCGGTAGCAGTATCTGTAGCCGTAATGGCATCGGAGGCACAAGCGGGAGCGGGAGCGGAAGTGGAAGCGGAAGCGGAAGCGGGCGCGCAAGCATCGGCATCGTGTTCAACAGGCGGCTGTCGTCGCTTGTGACCGACCCGTTCTACGGAGCGGTAGTGGCGGGCATCGAGGAAAGCCTGCAGAAACTGGGCTACCGGGTCTTCCTCCGGAGCATAGACGGCGCTGGGGACAACAGCGATCTTTTCGCAGACCAGGCAGGCGAGAGCGGCTTCGCGGGGATCCTCCTCGTTGGGTGCGACGTTCACCCGCAGGTGGCGAGGACCGCTCGTGAGAAGGGGATCCCGGTGGTCCTCGTGGACAACGAGCTCCCGGACGAACCCGTGGACTGCGTGGTCTCGGACAACGAAGCCGCGACCCGGTGCGCGATAGAGCACCTCTACCAGTCTGGCCACCGCCGGGTCGGCTTCGTGGGCGGGCCGCAGTCACACATCTCCCTCGCCCAGCGCTATGCCGGCTACGCGAAGACCCTCGATGAGCTCCGGATGCCGTCCCATCGCAAGTGGGTGGTGTTCTCGGAGTCCGTTGACAAGCACGGCCCGCAGATCGGCTACGAGGGCACGCTCAGGTTAATGGATCTTCCTCAGCCGCCCACCGCCATATTCGCGGACAACGACATGACGGCGCTCGGGGTGCTCAAGGCGCTCCACGAGCGCAGCATCAGGGTACCGGACGAAGTGTCTGTCATCGGATTCGACGACATACAGGTGGCCAGCCACACCCATCCCCCGCTCACGACGATGCACATCCCGAAGCAGCAGCTTGGCTCCATCGCCGCCCGCAGGCTCGTGGACATCATCAACGGAGTCGATCCGGCGCCGGTCAAGATCGTCATCCGGGCGACGCTCGTGGTACGCGGCACCGTGGCCGCACCTCCAACCCCGGATGGTGCGGCGGCAGAGGCAGAAGTGCAGACACAGGTGGGCGCGGAACCAGAGGCAGAAGCAGAGGCAAGAACAGGAACACGGACAGCACCGGGCACAGCACCAGGGTCAGCAAACGAAACGGAGGCATGACCACATGGAAGACCGCCATTTCAATGAGTTATCGGAGCACGACACGGCTATCCAGGACACGCCGTTTGGGCCGATCATCACAGCGTCCGGTCAGCAGATGGTCTTCGAACGCGGAGACGACGGAAAGCTGCGCTTCACGACCAGGGTGCACGACGGCTCAGGGTGGCGTGTGGCCGCCGGCCTCCCCAACGTCCTCGTGGGCGGAGCCAGCTTCGACCTCGCGCCGTCCTCGTACCGTATCGTGCCCGCGTACCCCGCGCGCGCCGGCGCCCGCCAGGCTGTCGTGTTCTCGGGGACCGGCACGGCGTACGTGGCGAAAGGCACCTCTGCGCAGAGCTACCCTCGATGCAGTCCCGTGCTGGCGCAGGACTCAGAGGATGTCGAGGAGGTGCAGTATCCCTTCGACGCCGAAGTCTCCGTAAGCCCGGACGACCCGTGGATCCATGTGTCCGCGGTCGTCCACCTCGAAAGGCCTCTGATTCTCCGGCACTCTCCCCCCATCGAGCCGGAGATCGTCCTCTGGATGTCAGAGTACGCAACGATGAACGAGCGCCAGAACCACGAGTGGCGCAGGGTGGTCATCTCGAACCCCACGAGAAACTGCACCGGCGTTCGAGGCAATGACTTCCCGGCCGTATATTGCTACGACCCCATTTGCCGTGCCGAGGTCGTCCTGTACTTCGACATGACCCCGATGACATGGATGTCCAGGGAGAACCTCGCAAGGTTCGAGGATTACCTGTGCTCCAGCAAGCTAGGCGGGACGCACAAGGAGCGGTTCGGCGTGGGTCTTGTCGCCGACCACTACCACGGCCGAACTTTCCCCGCCGGCGACCACGTCTTCCGGTACTCCGTCTATCAGCGGTACCGCCACGACATCCCATCGCAGTGGGACGCCCTCGCCACACTCATCGACAGTACCTCTCTCCTCTTGGCTTTGGATAGGGAGAACTCGGATTGGGACGGATCGCAGGGAGAAGGCGTTGGCGCGGCCGCCGCACGCGAACAGGCGCCGGCCCAGCAGCGCAGACAGGAGCAGGCACGAGAGCGCAGCCGGGGTCCGGCTGGCTCCTGGGCGGACATGGCATCGGCCACCCTGAACGAGCTCATGCACGATCCGGCGTGCCAGACCGGGGTCGAGGGCGTGTGGGGTCACCCCGCGTACGTGCGCTCAAGCTCGCGGCAGTGGGCGGAGCCGAAGTCGTTCGAGCTCATGACCCAGGCCGACGTGCTCTGGCCGCTCCTCCATTGCGTCCGCGCTAACAGGGCTGGTAAGGACGGCGCCGCAGTGGGTCTGTCTGAGTATCTCGACCGCCTGGTCGCCACCCTTCCGCACTTCTTCAGGGAAGATATCGGCTTCATCAGCAACAACCATCCGCACGGGAGCGGCCAGGAGAAGGTGGACACATGGTACTTCTTCGAAAACGGCCTCATCAAGTGGCCGTGGATCGTCCATTTGCTGGAGATGTCGTCGGCGACGCGGAACCCGCACGAGGAGGCCGCGCAACAGGCGCCGCAGCAGATGCCGCCATCACCACGCCCGCGGCACGCATCGCATGCGCCGTACGCGCCGTACGCGCCGCATGCACCGCAGGCATCGCAGGCATCGCGTCATCTCACGCCTCCCTCGCCGGATACATCAAAGCTCGTGGACATGTTCCTGACAGCATTCGACGGCGCCAGACGCTACGCCCATAACGTCCGCCACATCTTCCCCCTCTTCTATGACGCCGCGACCGGCATGCCCGTGGATTCGGGAACGAACTACTCCGTGGCGGGGCTATACGCTTACGGCGCGATACTCGGGTTCCGCCTGAGCGGACGCGAGGAGTTTCTAGGCGAGGCGAGGGACGCCCTCCTCACAATGACTCGGCTGCCTCTCGACCTGCTTTATCATGAGCCTCAGCAGTTCGCCTTCGGGGCGCTGGCAGCCTTGGAACTCTCGTCGCTCCTTGAGGACCCGTCCTTTAGACGCATCTCGCGAGACCTCATCCGCGCTCAACTACGGATGCTTTACTGGTATGACGACCTCGCGCGGGGCCGCGGCGCGTACCGCACGCGTGGCCTCTTCCAGGCGTGCGCGTCCATCCTATATCCCGCGTTCAAGGAGAACGTGGAGTCGGTGCTGCCGTGGCTGCCGCTGCTCAAAGAAGGCGGCTTCAATCCCGCCCTTCTCAGGGTCCTCGATCTTCAGCGGCGCAACAACTTCTACTACTTCGATCCGTTCCTGCCGGAGTCGGAGCGGACAGGAGCAAGCTGTCCTCACATCCCTTACGAGAACATCGGCACGCTAGAGCTGCCTGACTCCACCGGCTATGTGGGCAAGGAGATATACGGGGCCGGCGAGGTCCTGTGGCTATACCTCATGTTCGAGGCGTTTGCCAGGGCGTCGGACCCGTTGATAACCGTGATCTTTCTGGACCTTCTCGACTGGGATCACCCGTTTGCCGACGCCAGGGCGCCGAGGTCGGTCCTCGTCTATAATCCGACTACCGCGACGTTCGAGGGCACGGTGGACCTCACGCTCCCTGTCGGCGGGCAGCCCTGCCCGGTGGAGGTGTTCCGGCTCCCGCTCTCGCCGCGCGCGGCGGCGCGGGAACCCGTCGCGCAGTGGAGGCCGGTGGCCGACTGGGAGCCGGCCGGGAAGACGGTCGCGGATCACGGTCGCATCGAGGTGGCGCTCGCCCCGGGCGCGTGTTGCAAGCTGGTTGTGCGTCCGGGGGCGCATGCGACGCGTGCATGCACCCGGTAAGCCTGGCGGCCTGGCAGTTCCAGGTACGGGCAACTCGAGGAGCCGGCAGGCCCAGGGGGACGGACCCGATGGGAGCGGCACAACCAGAAAGTCCCGGCCCGCCCCCAACGCTCCCGGGCCGCGGCACGACATCGCTCCGGGGCGCTGGCTCTTAAGGAGGTGATAGCACGAAGAAAACGTGACGTGTCGCCATGTGGTGGTCCTATCGCGTCCAACAAGGAGACTTGCGACAGGCGACTTCGTGCTATGGGGAAAGGATATCTCAAAACACCTGAGGAGGGAGCATGAAATGTCAGGTCGCGGACGTGCGTTGGTTCTGGTGTTCGGACTGCTCTTGCTGGTGTCGCTCGTGGTTGCCGGCGGGGCGCAGGAAGGGCTTGCAGCGTCCAAGGTCAAGATACGGCTTGCGACGTGGGCTGGCGTAGAAGAGGCGAAGGAGCTTCAGGCCATCCTGGATCAGCTCAACGCCAAATCCGCCAGCTACGAGATCGTGCAGGAGTCAAGCCCCGCGGAGTACATGACCAAGCTCACGACGACCCTTGCCGCCGAGACAGGTGCGGACCTCTTCTGGATCGGCCAGGAATTCGTGCCGAGCTTCGCCCAGAAGGGCACGCTGATGGACATCACCGGGCGGTTGAAGGCTTCCAAGCATCCAGCGGCCAAGCTGGACGATTACTTCCCCTCGTCCCTCGAACGCATGACCTACGAGGGCAAGATCTACGGGCTTCCGTGGATCAACCAGCCCGTTATGCTCTTCGTGAACCTGGACCTCTTCGACAAGGCCAAGCTTGCCTACCCCGACGAGACCTGGGACTGGGATAAGTTCCTCGCGGCTGCAAAGGCGCTGACGGTGGACAAGAACGGCAAGCACCCCGATGACAAGGGCTTCGACCCCGACAACGTCCAGCAGTGGGGCTTCACGCTGAACGGCTGGCCGCCGCTGCAGATGTTCATCTGGCAGGCCGGCGGGGACGTGATAAGCCCGGACTTCAAGTCCTGCCCGGTCGACTCGCCCGAAGCCATCAAAGGGGCGCAGTTCTACGTCGATCTCATGAACAAGTACCATGTGGCGCCGCCTCTCTCGGTCATCAGGGACCGCGGCTTCGACACCATGTACCGTAACCAGCAGGTAGCCATGTTCATGGGCGGTGCCGCCGATGACCTCGACTACAAGCCCTCGTTCCGGTCGCAAGCGTTCATGATCCCCAAGGGGCCTTCGGGCAAGCGCGCGAGCTTCGTGTGGATAGGCGGGATGGCCATCAACGCGAAGACGAAGCACCCTGACGCGGCGTTCGAGGCGTTCCTGGATCTATCCGACGCGATACACCACTGGAAGGTTGTCCCGCCGCGCAGGTCGCTCGCCACAAAGGAGATGCTGCTCAAGCTGAAGCCGGAGAAGAAGCACTCCATCGACGCCATCGTGGCTGCCATGGAGGACACCCGCGGCTTCCGAATCTTCCCTAACTACGCCGAGTGGGACAGCATCTTCTGGAACCAGTTCGCGGACCCGCTCATAAACGGCAGGGGCACCGCGGAGCAGCTTGCGAAGCGCGTCCGGCCGCTGCTCGAGAAGACGCTGGGCAAGTAGGGAAGGCCAGGTGGGGTGTAGCTCGGGCGGGACCCAGTTCGGGACGGCAAGGCGCGACAGGTCAGGTCGTCCGGTGAAAGCACGCCCAGCCAGGAGAAGGCAGAAAGGCCGCCGCCCGACGCGAGGCTGCACCCCGCAGGAAGGCGAGGCGCGGCAGCGGGGCAGAAGCCTGAGTCTGGGGCCAGCGCCTCAGCCCCGGCACCGGCCGCGCTGCCCCACCGCCCCATCGTCCACGGTCCCAGGGCCCGAAGGCCCTGGGGAGCCACGGCTCTTGGGTCCGCGGACCCGGTAAGTGAGGGTGCGAAAGCGCTCCCGAAACTAACGCACCCTCACTTACCGCACAGCCGCACGGCAGTGCGGCGGGATAGCCTGGAGGGAGGAGGTGCGAAATGGAAGGCAGCATTTACGTCGGCACGCTGGCACGCTATCTGCTGACTCTCGCCATGATGTCCTTGTTGTGTCTTGGGGTGTATGGTCTACTCAGGCTCGGCCGCGTCCGCGAGGAGACCGCCGCGGGCTACGCGCTCATAACCCCATGGCTCGCCGGGTTCCTCGTGTTTACCGCAGGTCCCATCCTTGCGTCGCTGGGCCTGAGCTTCACGTCGTACGACCTTTTCACCCCGCCGAAGTGGGTGGGTCTCGAGAACTACAGATGGCTTTTTTCTGACATACTTGATTTCTGGCCTTCAGTCAAGCTCACGCTCGCGTACGCGTTCCTCAGCGTTCCGCTGGGAGTGGCAGGCTCTCTGCTCGTGGCGCTGCTTCTTTCCATGGATATCAGGGGCATAGGCGCCTTCCGGACCATCTACTACCTGCCCGCGGTCCTTCCGGAGGTCTCGGTCGCCCTGCTCTGGCGGTGGATCTTCAACAGCGAAGCAGGCCTCCTCAACGTGGTGTTGCGTCCCCTCTTCCGCATGGTAGGGCTGCGAAACCCGGACTGGTTCGGCGATCCGAAGTTCGTGCTCCCGGCGTTCGTCATCATGAGCATCTGGGGCATATTCGGCATAAACATGGTGGTCTTCCTCGCCGCCATCAAAAACGTGCCGAGGGTGCTCTATGAGGCTGCAGAGATCGACGGAGCAGGCCCGCTCGCGAAGTTCTGGAGCGTGACTTTCCCGCAGATTTCGCCGGTGGTCCTGCTGCAGGTAATCATGGGGATCATCGGCGCGCTGCAGATCTTCACTGTTGCCATGTTCGCACGGCCAACGTCTGCGGCGGGGCGGTTCATGAACCAGCTCGTGTACGAACGCGGGTTCCTTCAGCTCAAGATGGGCGAGGCCTCGGCCATCGCCTGGGTGCTCTTCGTCATCATTCTCGCCCTCACCCTCCTTGTCTTTCGTTCGTCAACAGCATGGGTCTATTACGAAGCGGAGGTGCGAAAATGAGTGCGCAGGCCGAAGCCACCCTCGAACTTGCGGCGCGGGCGAGGCACAGGCGACGCGTCAGGAGGGCCGTGGTCAGGACGATCTCTTACATCGTGGTGATCGCGGGCGCGCTCGTGCTTCTGGTGCCGTTCTTCTGGATGGTCTCGAGTTCTCTCAAAGAACTCAAAGACGTGTTCGCCTACCCGCCGGTATGGCTGCCCATCCCCCCGCAGTGGCGCAACTACCTCGATGCCTGGAGGGCGGTGCCGTTCGGGCGGTACCTGGCAAACACCGTGTTCGTGACGGTCCTCGGGATGTTTGCCGAGCTTACAAGCTGCACCCTAGTGGCGTACGGGTTTGCGCGGTATTCGTTCCCCGGGAGGAATGTGCTTTTTCTAATACTGCTTTCCACCATGATGCTGCCGTATCACGTCACGCTGATCCCGACGTACATGATCTGGCGGAACCTGGGCCTTCTCGACACGTTCGACCCGCTGGTGCTGCCCGCCTGGACGGCGTGGGGGCCGTTCTATGTGTTCCTGCTGCGCCAGTTCTTCCTGGGAGTACCCCGGGACCTCGAGGAGGCTGCGAGGATCGATGGCGCGAACGTGCTCCAGACCTTCGCCCACGTGATGCTGCCCCAGATCAAGCCCGCCATCCTCGCCGTGGCGGTGTTCGCCTTCCGGGGGTACTGGAACAACTTTCTTGGGCCACTCATCTATTTAAACAGCATGGGCAAATACACGCTCACGCTCGGAATGTACCTTTTCATGGGCGGGGTGAACGAGGCGCCCCAGTGGCACTGGCTCATGGCCATGTCAACGGTGCTCGCCCTGCCGATGCTCGTGACGTTTTTCCTGGCACAACGCTACTTCATCGAAGGAATATCGCTGACCGGTCTGAAAGGATAGCTAGAACGCTCCCGATTCTCGGATGGGTTGCTGATGGGTCGAAGATGGTCGCCGAGTGCCGTGACGCCCTGAGCGCGCCGACACCGGCACATATGCAGATGCACCAGCATGTGAGAGATGCGGAGGTATGAGGATGGACGAGTTCGTTTGCGGGGTGAACTACTGGCCGAGGGAAAGCGGCGTGCACATGTGGAAGGAGTGGAACCCGGAGTCGGTCGACGCTGAGTTTCGGCAGATGGGGGCGCTGTCGCTCAACGCGTGCAGGGTCTTCCTGCTCTGGGAGGACTTCCAGCCTGGGCCGGAGACGATGTCGGAGGAAGCCATGGGCAAGTTCGATGAACTGGTGCAGATCGCCCGACGCCACAGGATCGGGCTCATACCCACGTTCTTTACGGGCCACATGAGCGGCGAAAACTGGGACGTGCCCTGGCGGCGCGACCGCGACCCGTACAGCGACCCCGGCATGCTGCGGGCCCAGGTCAGGCTCGTGAGAGAGTTCGCCCGACGCTACCGGGGCGAAGACGCCATCCTCTTTTGGGACCTCGCCAACGAGCCCGACGTCTTTGTGAAGCCTGCGTCCGTAGATGCCGCCTGGCTGTGGACGCACGTCCTATACCGGGAGATCAAGGCCCACGACCCTGTCCACCCGGTGACGCTTGGCATTCACGCGTGGTCTCTTTTCACCCCCGGACCGTTCCGGGTACGTGATGTTGCGGAGGTATGCGACTTCCTCTGCATGCACCCGTATCCTTCATACACGGACCTTTGTCCCGAGCCTCTGGATAGCCTTCGGAGCAGCTATTTCGTGCCGTTCGCCTGCAAGCTCACAGAGGGACTCGGGAGAAAGAAAGTCCTGCTGGAGGAGTTCGGGTCCACGACACAGATGGCCTCCGAAGACGTCGAGGCCAGGTTCTTCTCGGCCGCCCTCTACAGCGCCCTCGCGAACGAGGTAACGGGCGCGCTCGCATGGTGCTTCGGCGACTTCAAAAGGCAGGACCGCCTGCCTTACGACTCCACGCCTTACGAGGCGGGTTTCGGCATAACGGCCGTGGACGGCAGGGTGAAGAAGAAGGGCGAGGTACTCGCATCGTTTGCTCGGACGGTGAAGGCCGCGCGCATGTCCGAGCTATCCCCCGCTCCGGCCAGGGCGGCGATACTCATCCCGAGGCGCTACTACGACAATCCAGACCCTGAGAACGGGCCTGAGAGAAACGCAGCGGTTCTGTTCGCATCGTTTATCCTCGCGAAACGCGCGGGAATCGACGTGGACTTCATCACCGTAGACGAGCTAGAGGGCGCAGCCCGGGGCTTCCGGGCGATCTTCGTGCCGTGCGCCACGCGCCGTGGGACGCTGAACGTGACAGACTTCGCTGCGCTGAGGGCGTTCGCGGAGGCCGGCGGGACGTTATATTGCTCATACGACGGCCTCGCCGTAGACGGGATGGAGGACCTCTTCGGCGCCAGCGTCACCTGCGCGAGCACCCCACAGGGCGACGTCTGGTCTGTGGGTGTCCCTGGATGCGAGCGCACGCCGGCAGGCCCACTGCCGAAACCAACGCCGGCGCTCCTCGCAAGGAAACACCTGAGCCTTTCGGCGTACGGGGACAGCTTGAACTCTGGCTTCATCGTAAATCAGTATGGACGAGGCCATTCACTGCTCGTAACGCTGCCGTTCGAACTCTACCTCGCTACGACCCCGTATGCATTCGAGCAGGCGCAGCACCCTTACCATGAGGTCTACTCGTACGTGGCGAGCCTGGCTGGCATCAGGAGCGCGCACGTCGAGCCCAACCCCGCCGTGGAGGTCAGGGAGTTCGCATCGCCCGACAGGAGGGCGCTCGTAGTCGTAAACCACGATCCGCGACAGCAGACGGTTCGCATCGCCATCCCGCAAGCCGGCGGGCGGCCCGCCTGGTCCTGGCGCCGGAACGCGCCCCTGCCTTCAAATGACGGCACGCTCCGGCTTACACTCGGCCCATCTGAAGGGGACATTGTGGAGATACCCTGACAGGCATCGCGCCTCTCTCTTCAGAAGAAGCGGGACCGGTTCCGCAGCCCAGGACCGGGTGGCCTCCCTGTCACGACGCAAGCACCTGCGGTCCGATGGTGCGGATCGACGGGCAGCCGGTCATGATCATGGCTACCCGCAGGTCGTCGCGGATAGCCTCGACTACGCGGGCCACGCCGGCGCGTCCGGCTCCGAACGCTCCGATGGCCAGCGGACGCCCGACCAGGACAGCGTCGGCGCCGAGGGCAAGGTACTTGAGGACGTCCACGCCTGTGCGTACAGCGCCGTCTGCGAAGACGATGATCCTGCCCTTGACAGCCCGCGCGATTCCGGGAAGCACCTCAGCCACTCCGGGCGTATGGTCAAGGGCGCGCCCGCCGTGGTTCGACACGACGATCGCCGCAGCGCCGCACTCCGCCGCGATCTCAGCTTCGTCAGGCGTCATGATCCCTTTCAAAATCAGCGGTAGCGAGGTGGACTCCGCCAGCTCACGGATGTCCCGAGGGGACTTGGGACCCACAGGGGCGCCAAGAAGCCGCATGTTCACAAGGCCGGCCGCGTCCACGTCTATACCGACCGCGGGCGCTCCCGCGGCCTCAGCCGCCCGGAACTTGCGAATGATGTTAGCGTTCGGGCCTGGTTTGATTATGGGAATCCCCCGCCCGCCCGCCTCGCGAATGGCCGCGATCCCAGACTCGAATACCTCGGGATGGCCGCCGTCGCCCGTCATTGCAAGGGTACCCGCATCAAAGCACCCGCCCACCATTGCGGCTGCAAGGTCGGCCTCGCTCACAAGCTCGCGAAAGTTGATCTTCACGCCGGCCACAGGCGCCCCGAGGACCGGCAACTCCAGAGGGAGCCCGAATAGCGTAACCCCGAGCTCCGGCTCAGCGACATCGTGCAGGACCCGCATATTGAGCTTGATCTCGGCGAGGGCCTCGGCGTTCCGGATGAACCCGGCGCCCGTGCCGATCCCGCCCATGCCCGGGACCTCACCGGCGCACGCCCTTCCGTCGCACACCCGGCACACCCGGCAGACCCCACCCATCCTCTCCTTTGCGCGCCTGCGTATCTCCGAAAGCTCGGGAACCTGGTCGGCCTGGCCCATATTGCGCCCTCCTGTCTCTGTAGCACACACAGGGAGTTCATTCTGCGCCGCGCCTCGGTATTCCTGCCCAGGTCGGCTATTCGCGGTCCCACCCCCGCCCATGACGGCCCCAGGGCATGTTGCCGAATCCGTGGACGTCCTGGTCGGTTCGGCGCACCTCGGCGGCTCCACACTCGGGGCAAGTCATTTCTGCCCCTCGCTGCCCTGTGCCAAAGGGCGCCTCAAACTCGTGCCCGCATGCCCGGCACTGGAACTTGCGCCGGGCAAGGCGGTAGTTGCCGCCCTCCACGCGGATGGCCGCCCCTTCAACGAGGGCTCTTGCGATCTTCTCTCTTGCGGACACAAGCACCCTCTGGAACGTGGGCCGCGAGACCTGCATCCTCTCGGCGCACTCCTCCTGTTCGAGTCCCTCGAGGTCCTTCAGGCGGATCGCCTCCAGTTCCTCGACGGTCAGCACCTCTTCGCGCAGCCCGCGCAGCGGGACGCCTGCGGGTTTGAATACGGTTACCTGAGGCAGGAACTCCACTCGCCTGCACTTGGGCGGCCGTGGCATCCTATCAACTCCCATCCGATATCGATATGGCGTCTTTCAAGGCAATCGACCGAGGACCGGCGGGGAAGTGAAGCAACCCACGACCATTATACACCTATACACCGCAAGACGGTTCATCTGTATCACCGCCGGCGCTCGCACTGCCATTCTCGCCGTCGTTCCCGTTCCCGGTGCCGGTGCCGTTCCCGCCGCCCTCGTAAGCGAGGCCCAGAGCTTCCCGGCTCACCGTCTTGTAGTAGTCCGCCAGCACCAGCGCGAAGCTCCTTTCGTCGAAGTCGCGGCTGGTACGCCAGGGCCCGGGCACGCCGAGGCGTTTCGGGATGGCCCCTGGCACCGCCGGAGGTTTCACCGAGACTGGCAAAGCCTTGACCTTGCGCGCATCGCCAGCCCAGAAAGCCTCGGCGGAAGCGAAAAGCGCCTCCAGAACAGCCTGGCCATCGTCATCGTCGTAGGCGCTGTCCCCGGTGCCGTCCTGAGTGCCGATATGGGCACCGCCACCCTCTTCAGCCCCCTGGCTGGGGGCACGGCCGCGCCCCGCCGCCGCGGCAGCGCGTCCTCGCGAAAGCCTTTCCGCTCCGGGACACTCGACCGGCA
The DNA here is from genome assembly GCA_014360195.1 of Bacillota bacterium. Taxonomy (GTDB): domain Bacteria; phylum Bacillota; class SHA-98; order UBA4971; family UBA4971; genus UBA6256. Next base: position 15,431 of record JACIXY010000015.1, on the reverse strand, counting down.
CACGCTTGTCTCTCAAGGCGGCCATCAGCTCATCGCGACTCCGTCCGCGCAGCAGGAAGAGCAGGAACGGGTCGCGGTCGAACTCCTGCCCGAGCACGTAATACACGGCCGCCACGTGCTTGCACGGGTTCGCCCAGTCCGGACACGAGCAGGTCGTTACGATATCCCGCCCGGATGATGGGAAGAGCGGCACGCGGCTCCGGTTGAAAACCTCCTCAATGTTTTCCGGCATCTCGCCTGCCAGGAGGCGTGCCGCGAAAACCGCCTGTTTCGCCATGGCTGACGTTACCTTGTCCCACTCTGCGTCGTCGAGCGGTTTCACCCTGATGATCACCCTGTAGGGCCGAGGCCTCGACCCCTGGACCTTCGCCCTGACCTCGCCGGGCGCCACCACCACGTCCAGCACGTTCCCGTAACGAGCGTAGGACCTCCCCCTCTGCAGGCGGTTCGACCAGCCGAACGACTCCAGCACTGAGATCCACCGTTTCGCCCACCAGCTTTTCCCGAACTGGCCGCTTCGCGCCATCAATCTTCTGTCCTCCGTCCCTCGTCCGTCGTACTCCGTCCATCGTCCTTCGTCCTTAGTATTCGTCCTCCGTCCCCCGTGCTCCGTCGCGTTTGGAACTTGCGTCCAGCGAGCAGCGTTCCTCCCGATCAGTCGTCGTCCGCCACGGCCTCCCTGCGCAGCAGGAACAGGTCCCGTAGCTCGTCCGTGGACATCTCGGTTATCCAGTCCTCGCCTGTTCCGATCACGTTGTCGGCCAGGTGCTTCTTGTCCTCGATCATCTCGTCGATGCGCTCCTCAAGCGTGCCGGCGCAGATAAACTTGTACACCTGCACCTTCTGGGTCTGCCCAATGCGGAACGCCCTGTCGGTGGCCTGATTCTCCACCGCCGGGTTCCACCACCTGTGGAAATGGAACACGTAGTTCGCGCGCGTGAGATTGAGGCCGAGGCCTCCCGCCTTCAGGGACAGGACGAACACCGGCGGGCCGTCAGGGTCGTTCTGGAACCGCTGCACCATCTCGTCCCTGGCCTTCTGCGGGACCCCACCGTGGAGGAACGCCACCTCGCGCCCGAGCGCGCCGCGAAGGTAGTCCCGGAGCATGGCGCCCATCTCGGCGAATTGCGAGAACACAAGCGCCCGGTTTCCTCCGGCCACCACCTCGTCGAGCATCTCCACGAGCCTCGCAAGCTTTCCCGAGCGCCCGTCCAGGGCGCTCCTGTCCCGCAGGAACTGAGCGGGATGGTTGCACACCTGCTTGAGCTTAAGCAGGGCGGCGAGGATCGCGCCGCGCCGCTCGATGCCTGACGCCCCCTCGATGGTCTGGAGCATGTCACTCACGACGGCCTCGTAAAGCGTGGCCTGCTCCCTGGTGAGCGTGCAGTAGACCTTTACCTCCTCCTTCTGGGGAAGGTCCTGGATAACGCGCGGGTCCGTCTTTAGCCTGCGCAGGATGAACGGTCCGACGAGGCGGCGTAGCCGCTCGGCCCGGTCCCGGTCCCGATAGCGCTCGATGGGGATCGCGAACTTCCTCCGGAACTCCGCCGCCGGACCGAGGTAGCCAGGGTTGAGAAAGTCCATGATGGACCACAGCTCAGACAGGCGGTTCTCGATGGGGGTCCCGGTGAGGGCCACCCTGAACCCCGCCTTCAACCTACGCACGCTCCGGCTCTGCCTCGTGCCGGGGTTCTTGATGTTCTGGGCCTCGTCCAGGACTATGCCGTGCCATTCGATGCGGGCGAGATGCTCTTCGTCGCGGTGTACGAGAGAGTACGTGGTGATGACCACGTCACAGGTGCTCCCCTCGGCCGCAAATGCATGGCCCGAGAGCCTGTCCGCGCCGTGATGGACCATAACCTTTAGGGACGGGCCGAACCGCCCGATCTCCCGGCACCAGTTGCCCACCACCGACGTTGGGCAGACGAGCAGCACCGGGCCGCTGAGGGTGCCTTCCTCCTTCGCCCGGAGGACGAGCGCTATCACCTGGATGGTCTTGCCAAGCCCCATGTCATCGGCGAGGCATGCCCCGATCCCCCACTCTTTCAGGAAGGACAGCCACGAGTAGCCCCTCACCTGGTAGGGGCGCAAGCTTCCCGCAAACCCACGGGGCTGAGGCAGTTCCTGAATCTTCTCGCCCGCGGACAGGCGCCCGATGAGGTCGCCTATCCAGCCCTCCGCGTCCACACGGACTACGGGCAGACCCGATTCCTCCCCAGACCCCGCCTGGAGGGCTGTGGCGAGTGCCTCGCCAACGGTCAGCACCCCGGCCTTCCTGCGCCTGTCCCAGAACTTGATAGCGGCCTCGACGTCTTCGGGACGGATCTCGACCCACTCGCCCCTCACGCGCACGAGAGGAACCTTCAGGGCCACAAGGCGTCGGAATTCGTCCTTATCCATGACCTGGTCGCCGAGGGCTATTTGCCAGTCGTATTCCACCAGGCTATCCATGCCGAAATAGGAGTTGCCGGGCGCACCGGCCCCGGGCGACGCCGATGCCGACGCCGGGGCCCGCACCTTGAGGTGGATGCCGAGCCGCGCGGCCTTGCCGCGATTTTCGCCCCACCACGGCGGCACAAGGACGCCGAAGCCGCTCTCCTCGAGCAGCGGGGCCACCTCGCGCAGAAACGAATATGCCTCGGCCGTAGTAAGATAGCAAGCTTCGGGTCGGGCCGTCTTGAGGCTGTCCTCTACCGCCGGAAACAGCCGCGAAGCACGCCCGAGGTTGGCGAGGAGCCTCTCCTGGGGGTTTTCGAACCGGCGGCCCAGGAACTCGAGCACCCGCCCCTTCTCGCGCCAAACCCTCGCAGCCGGAACCACGAGGCTCGGGTCGTCGATGGCCTGGAGCAGGTATTCAACGATCCACACATCGCCGTCAGCCTCAGTCGTCTCTCCGTTAGCCTCAGTCGTCTCTATTGACGACGCTGCAGGCGGCGACGCAGACGACAGCGCCCCGGGGTTCGTCGCCGTCGCGGACTCCTCTCCAGGCGGAAGAAGCCGGAAACATGTCCGAAACGCGCTGGGTGCCCCACCCGCACCGATTTCATTGAGCCACTGCTCTATCGTATCGCGCAGCTTCCCGAGTTCGCCCGCCGGTCTCTCAATGAAAGGCCGCCTCTCGCCGAGGGCGTACAGCCAAGCCATTGCCGGGTGACTGTAGACGCCGCCCTTCATGGCAACTTCGGCGAGCCACAAGTCCCCGCTGTCGAGGAAGTCCCCCATGCGACGGCGGCGTTCCCTGAAAAGCCAGCGACGAGCGGCTTCGTCGATGGTCGAGTCGAGGAAACCCTGCAGGAGTGCGTAGCCGGATGAGAGGACGCGCGCAGCGGCCGCGGCCTCAGCCATCCCTTCATCCGCGGCCTGAGGCTGACAATCCGACGTGGCAGTTTGCTGCGCCTGAACTAAGCGTTCCGGGGCCACGAACGCCCGACAGATCCCGGGCATCGACTGCGCAAGCTCCCGCACGCGGATCGCGTCGGCGGGAAGGTCCAGCGCTGGGCGCCATCCTGCCCTCGCTTTCGCTCTTGCGGTGTCGGCGCAGGAGTCAACAACCCTGACAGCGGCACCGGCGCGGGTCCCGGTCCGGCGGACCACGGCTCCTCCTCCCGCCTTCGACCTGCCCCTGGATGCGGCCTGGCCCCCGGTTTCAGCTCTGCCGGCTGGGTCCTTCCCTTGATCTCCCCTTTCGGAGACCGGCACGACGCACGGCACCAGCCTTTGCCTTGCGAGAAGCTCAAGGGCGAGCTTGGCTGCCTTCACCCAAAAGCGGAAGTCAGGACCCAAAGCGATGCGGGTCGCGCTGGTGCCTGGACGAAAGTCGCCGTCCTCCGGTACGACCGCAAGGATGCTCAGGGCATCAGCCGCAGACAGGGAAACGCCTGTTACTCGGTAAAGCCCCACCGACCTTCGGCCGTCGGGTTCGACACCAGCCTGAGTCTGGGCGTCATCTGCGGCGCTGTCTGCGCCTGCTGCTGCCTCTTCGGCCCCGCCCTGCTTGCTCCCAGTGCCAGTCGCCTGCCCATTCCCGGCCGCATGTTCTGCTGGGGGCAGGCCGGACGCGATAACGCCCTGCGCCTCAAAGCCGCCGTTCTGTGGTCGGCTGAAGCCCTCCTCACCAGGCAGCACGAAAACCTCGCGCAGCAGCAGCGGCGACGGCTCAGGCCTGCCGTCCCGCGACGGCAGGAGCGCGAGCATCGTAGCGGCTCTTGTGCTCGGTAGATCGTTCATGCCCGCTGCAGCTTCCAACAGGGTCGCAAGGGCGAGCTCGAGTTCGTCGCGCGTCGCCAGGAAGGAGTGGCGCGCATACCTACGACGCCGTTCGCCAGGTCTCGTGATCCTGGGCTTTGCGTGCACGCGCTCGGGCGATTCACCCCATATGAAAAAGCGCCCATCGAAACGAGGCGCACTCCCGGTGCCGCAGCGTCCCTCCTCTTCTTCCCCGAAGGCGTCGCTGGCACCGGATGGAATCCAGGTAGCGTGCAAGATCACATCTCTCACCGTCCGTGCTCAACGATACCACACTAGCCAGGAGACTGACAAGAGGATGGCAAGTGACGACAACCTAAGTGCGGGTGCGTTAGTCCCTGTCCCTTTCCCAGTAGTTGGCGGGCTGCCGGTGTTGCACTCGGGGACGGCGCCCCAAGCGGAGCGCCTTGACAAAATCCGGCCCGTCGGGCAAGTGGCCGGATTTTGACACCCCTCGTGCAAGCACCGGCAACCCCTCCCAAGAGTCGGGAGCATTTCCGCACCCCCACTTAGGCGTTTTCGCCGTCCGCCTGCTCGTCTTTCCCGGCGAGAGACGGAGCGTAGCTCGCCTCGTCTACCAAGATCCAGGCAACTGACACCGCGGGAAGCGCCCAGCAGAGGAATGCATACGGAATGTAGGCAGCGGGCGACACGCCGAGGATCGCAGCGGGCCCAAGCGCCGCAACGCTCCACGGCACGAGCGGCGCGACTATGACGCCGGAGTCAGAAACCACGTGGGCGAGGGCAAGCCCTGATAGCCGCTTCTCACGGTAGACGCACTCGAGCAGCGTGCAGGGAAGCACCACCGAGAGCGCCTGGTTTGCGGCAACCATCCCCGTGGCGATGCTGAAACCCATGGTGGCAAGGAGGACCCTGCGCGGGCTTACGAGGCTAGAAAGCCATTTGCCGAGCGCAGCATCGAAGATCCCGGTCCCCGCCAGGATGCCCGATAGGGCAGTTGACGATATCAGCACGAGCAGGACGCCGACCATCGACGCGAGCCCGCCCCCGGCTGTCACCGGCGCTACCGCCAAGGCGTCGGACGCGTGGTGCCCGAGGAGGGCCGTGCGGACGACGATGGCCGGTGACGCGTGCTGGGTAACCACAGCAACTACCGCAGCCACCAGGACGTTCAAGGTGAGATTCGTAAGGATGGGCACCCTGAATGCCGCCATGATCATCATGAAGGCTGGCGCCAGTAAAAGAGCGGGAGAGACGATGCCACCCCGTTTCAGGGCATCCAGGAAGAGTCGGGACCCGGATGCCCAGACAGACGTAGAGACAGAGGTACGGGTAGAGGTAGAGGTGGGGGTAGGAGTAGGAGTAGGAGTAGGAGTAGCGGTAGGGGTAGGGGTAGGCGCTGGCACACGTGCCAGTGCGGATGCACGCACAGGCGCAGGCGCAGGCGGGAGGCCTAGCTCGTCCTCACGCGCAAGGCCAGGTGCAGGCGTATGTGCGGTTGCAGACGCAAATGCAGAGGCCGATATCGACACGGAGGCGGGCCCACTCACCTTGCCGCCGCCCGCGAGACCGGGCGCGCCCACCTTGCCTCCGCCTGCGAGGCCGGGCGCGGCGAGCCAGTACAGCAGCGCCGACACCGTCACGGCGGGGACAAGCGTTACGGCAAGCCGCCGGAACACCGCCCGCGGGTTGCTTCCGGTGAGGCGAGCCACCATGTGCAGAACGCTGGAGACTAGCGACGACCGGTCGCCGAGGTAAATCCCGGAGATTACGGCCCCCGCAAGCAGTCCCTCGGGCAGGTGGTACGCCTGCCCCGCCATCATGAGCGGAAGGCCGATTATGGTCGCCGCGCCGTTGGCAGTCCCCACGGCCATGGAGACCGCTGCGCACAGAATGAAGGCGCTCAGCGGGAAATGGCGCGGGCTCATGAGAGCGCTGCCGTAAGTAGCTACTGTCGCGGCGGTTCCGTTGAGTCGCCACAAGCCCATCAGCACGCCGATGAGCGCCAGCATCTCGATGGGCACGATCGCCTTCCCGATACCGTCCCGGGCCATTTGGGCCATTGCACCGGGAGAGAACCCCCGGTGCAGTGCAAGACACGCGCACCCAAACAACGCAGCAAACAAAGGCCAGTATGCAGGCATATGAAGTACGGCAATACATATGGCGAGCAGCACTACGATCCCCACGAGAATGAGTGACGACTCTGCCGCCGAAAAACCCCTGCGCACGGTTGGCAACCTCCCAGCCTCTCGAACTGCAATGAGATTGTATCACATCCTATCCGGGAGAGAGCTCGGGGTCGCGGTCGCCGAGGGCATGGTGCGCCTGAGCCGCAAGGTGGGCTTCCCCACCACGCTCGCAGAGATGCCCGGGTTTACCGACGAGCACATCGAACGGGCGATGAAGGCGGCCAAGGACCCGCAGCTCGACATAAAACTCAAGAACATGCCCGTGCCGCTTAACGCATCCCTCGTCAAGGAGTACATGAGGCGCATCCTCCTCGCCGCAAAGACCGGCGACTTCGGCCTCATCAAGAACATGAAATAGCCCCCGCCATGCCGCGGGCTGCCTGAGTCAAGGTTCGTTAGTTCCTCCCACCTTGTCAACATCTGGGGGTTGCCGGTGTTGCACTATCTCTTTTAGGTCATCGACAACCCCTCCCAAAAGTCGGGAGCATTTCTGAACTCCCACTTAGTGGAAAACAGCGACCCCAGGGTAGCCCGGGGTCGCCTATCGCCCGTTGCGCTGCGCCCTCACGCCAAAAACAATGGCGCGCCTGGCAGGAATCGAACCTGCGGCCCACTGCTTAGAAGGCAGTTGCTCTATCCCCTGAGCTACAGGCGCGCGATACTCTTATATGCGGCGCATCATGCGCTACTGTTATGTTACCATATCCCCCGCACGCTTGCAAGACCGGCGAGCGCCCTGCGAAGTCGCGCCATCGCCGGGGCCCTGCCCTTGCCCCTTTCGGCAAGTCGCCTTTCCCATGACCCGAAGAGTATGGTGAACGCCGTTGTCATGGCGAGATAGAAGAGCCCTGCAGCGAAGAATATCTCGAGCGGCCGGAAGGTGGTGGCGATCATCTGCTGAGCCGCTCGCATGAGATCCACCATGGCGATCGTGGATACGAGCGACGAGTCCTTGAGCCGCGCGATGACCTCGTTGCCCATGGGTGGGATGATCCTCGGAACGGCCTGGGGCAGGATGACCCACCTCATCGCCTGGATGTAGCTCATCCCGAGGGATCGCGCAGCCTCCATCTGGCCCCGGTCTATGGATAGTATGCCCCCGCGCAGGATCTCGGCGATGTATGCGGCTGCGTTCAACGTCATCCCGAGCGCCGCCGCGGGGAACGGGTTGAGCGTGACGCCCACCTGCGGCAGCCCATAGTAGATGAGGAAGAGCTGCATGAGGAGCGGCGTCCCCCTCATCCACCACGTATACAGCGATGCCGGCCCCCGCAGGAGAGGATGTCGCGACAGCCGGGCGAGGGCGATCGGAAGACCCAGCGCCGTCCCGAGCACCACCGCAAGACAGGTGAGCTCCATCGTCATCGCGGCGCCTCTCACGAGGATTGGGACAAGCCTTACCATGAGCAAGAGATCCATGATACGCTCGCTCCTCACAGATGTTCTCGCCTGGTCCCTCCGTTGCTGTCAGTTGCCGGATACGCAGCCCCGGGCAACTGCGGGCCGTGCCTACCTGTCGCACCTTCACTTAGTCTATTGCAGCCGGAGGGGACGGAGGGCACCGTCGCGGCACGGCCGGCGGCGGGCCGCCGCATGGAGGCGACCCGCCGGCGACCGCCGCGAAGGTCTGGGCTTTGCAGAGTCGATCAGCGCTTCGAGACGTCGACCCCGAACCACTTCTTCGAGATAGCCGCGTACGTCCCGTCCGCCTTGATGGCTTCAAGAGCCGCACACACGGCCTCGCGCAGGGCCTTGTCCTCCTTGCGGAAGGCGATGCCCACTTCTTCCTCGGACAGTCGCTCCGGGAGCACGCGGTACACGCCTGGCCGCTTCGTTATGTAGTAGCGGCCCACGAACTCGTCCACCACGACGGCCTGGACCCGGCCGATGGCGAGATCCGTAAGCGCCTCGGTGAACTGCCCGTATAGCTTGAGCTCCTTGATGCCACCGATCTTCCTCGCGGCGATCTCGCCGGTGCTTCCAAGCTGGCTGCCCACCACCTTGCCGGCAAGGTCCGCAGCGCTGTTTATGGATTTATCGTTCTCCCTGACAACTATGATCTGTGCGCCCCAGATGTACGGGGGGCTGAAGTCCACCTTCTTCGCACGCTCCTCGGTGATGGTCATGGAGGACAGGATGATGTCGAACTTCCCCGACTGCAGCGCCAGGATCACCCCGTCCCACGCGGTCGGGACCCATTCGATGGCAACCCCGAGGCGGCGGCCGATCTCGTCGGCGAGGTCCACGTCGAAGCCGATCAGCTTGCCCTTGTCATCGCGGTATTCCATGGGCGGAAACGCGTCGTCCACCCCGATCCTGAGCACACCCGCAGCTTTGACCCTGGCGAGCGAGTCATCACCTGCGGCAGCCGCAACTCCTCCAGCAGCAAGTGTGGCGGTCATCAGTGCGAGCAGTACGATTTGTCCGAACTTCTTTGCGTTCATCGTGGTTACCCCCTCGTTCTTGTCCGGCTTCTACATTGCTTTCCTTACGGGATTCCCCTGCTCATCTCCTCAGGCTTCAGCACAAAAAACACCTCCCGTCCCGCAAGGGACGAGAGGTGATCTCCCGTGGTCCCACCCTTATTGGTTACGACCGTAGACTGTAACCCGCTCATTCTCCGGTACGGCCCGACTACGGCCCGACCTCGCGTCGCATCTGCCGCGTCACGGTCCCCACATGGTCCTCACACGACGACACCACGACGCCGCAAGCCCCGGGCTTATACCTCCTCGCATTAACGGGCGAGACCCGTCAGAGCCTACTCCCGCGCTCCCGCTCGGGGTAGCGGGCGCCCTGCCCGCTTCCGCCGCCGCTGCACCGGTTTCGGTCTGCGCTCAAGGGTGTGGTTCAACCGGCGCACCATACCAGGATTCCACCGTCCCTGGCTCTCTCGGACGGCGCATCCGGCCTACTCTTCCCCGTCATCGCTTTCATCGAGCTTTTCCGCTGTCGCCTGCACCATCCTGTGCTTCCAGCGCCTGCGCAGGCCATTTCCGCCAGGATGTGTGTATTTATGCACAATATAGCACGGTCCAGCTGCTCTGTCAAGCATCAATTTGCGCTTTGATAGCGCCAAGCCACTGTATCCTTACCACCTGTTACGGTTTGTGCCCTGTCATCGATTTGCGCTCTTGAGCCTTTGTGCTCCCCTGCTTCCGTCCCTGCGCCCGCGCCCCTTCGCCCACCGTCGTCCTCCGCCCACGCCGTTTTGCGACCAACCTGCGCCAGTCAATTGTGTCTGACGCCCGCTCAAACTCCGAGTTTCCGAGTTTGCGAACGCCGCGGCACCCGACTCAGATACCCCTGGTCCACGACCGCGCTACAGCGCGGCGGGCGGTCAACTGACCGGCGCGCCCGCCTCTCCTGCGACCAGGACAGCCGCCTGCTGCGGACCGAGGTGCTCCAGTCTCACGCGGCCATCCACAACCGGATACGTTCGCCCCGTGAGCGCATCCGAGAACGTCCGGACATTGCAGGCCGTCGTCCAGGGAGCCTGGGCCTGGTGCAGGTGTAGGTGCTCGCCCAGGTCCAGGTCCAGGTTCAACTCCAGCGTGACCTGTCTTTCGCCGGCGCACACCGCGACTACCACGACATCGTTCCCCCAGGCCCGCGAGAAAGCGAAGGTCCTGGTAGGATCGTCCACAAGGAGCCACCGCATATCGCCGCGCCGGAGCGCCGCGCTGCCGCGCCGCAGCTGGATAAGCCGGCGATAAAGCCCCAGCAACTCGCGGTCTTGCAGGCGCTCGTCCCAGACCATGGTGCCGCGGCACCCCGGGTCTTTCTCGCCCATCATCCCGACCTCGTCCCCGTAGTAAACGATGGGCGCCCCGGGGCAGGTCATCTGGAACACGACCGCAGGGATCATGCGGCGCTTGTCTCCCTCGAACGCCGTGAGCACGCGCTCCGTATCGTGGCTGCCGAGGAGGTTGAGGAGCGCGGCGCTGGCCTGGGCCGGGTAACTGGCCTTGAGCTTCTCCAGGCTCGCCACAAGCTCAGACGTGGACGCCTTCCGCCTTGCGAAGAAGTCGAGCACCGCGTCGCGGAAGACGTAGTTCATGACCGCGTCGAACTCGTCTCCCTTGAGCCACGGTGAGCCGTCGCGCCAGATCTCACCCACGATGTACGCGTCCGGATTGATGCTCTTGACGTGGTCGCGGAAGACCTTCCAGAATGAGTGGTCCACCTCGTTCGGGACGTCCAGCCGCCACCCGTCGATGCCGACCTCCTTCATCCAGAAGGCGACCACATCGAGGATGTAGCGGCGCACCTCGGGGTTGTCCATGTTCAGCTTGGGAAGGTCCGCAAACCCCCACCAGGCCTCATAGTTGGGCTTTGGATGGCGGCGGACCGGGAAGTCGTGGATGTAGTACCAGTTGACATAACGTGACGCGGGGCCTTTCTCTATGATGTCCTGGAAGGCCCAAAACTCGTCGCCCGTGTGGTTGAACACGCCGTCGAGGATCACCCTGATGCCCGCCGCGTGGAGCGCGTCCACAAGCTCACGGAACTTGGCAAGGTCTCCGAAGGAATCGTCTACCCGCAGATAGTCGGCGGTGTCGTACTTGTGGTTGGACACGGACTGGAAGATCGGGTTGAACCATACAGCCGTGATCCCGAGGTCTTTGAGGTAAGGGATCTTGTCGATGATCCCCTGGAAATCGCCTCCGAAGAAGCTGTCGCGGGTCGGGGCCTCGCCCCATGGGCGGGTGCCAATGGGATCATTGGTGGGGTCTCCGTTCGCAAACCTGTCCGGGAAGATCTGATAGAACACAGCGTCGTGGACCCACTCGGGCGTCTTGAAGACACAAAGCTGCGAGACATCCAGCGTGTACCAGTCATCCGGGTCCGGCTCCCGTAGGAAATCCCCTGACGGTGTATGCCATACCGTGCGGACCGTGCCAGGACCTGCGGCCGCCCCCGCCGCCCCGTCGTTCAGCTTCAGGAGAAACCTGTAAGAAAGCACGCCGCCTGAGGTTGCAACCTCGGCCCGATACTGAGTGAAACCCCCTTCGATCGCATATGGCTCCATGGTAGTGGCCGCGCAGGCCCTCCCTCTGGGACCCGTGCAGAATTCGAGCACGACGCTCGCCACATCGCCCGACTTCGCCCGAAGCCTGATGGCGACGGTGTTCTCGTCCGAGCGCTCCACATAAGGTGTCTCCTGCCCGTGCCACACCCCCTCAAGCGTCAACCCTGCTGCCTCGCCTGTCTTCTCAAGCAAGTCCGCTTCCGCCCGGCAAAGTCTCCTTGCCTCTGCGGCTCTTACGTTGAGACCGTCCTTGCGAATTGCTTCCATCATCAAATCCTCTGCCCCACATCAAATTGTCACAGATGGTGTATCCACCGCCACCACCGATGATATCTCAACGAGCTTGTGCTGCGCAAGGGCGAGGTCGAACAGGCGCCACTGCGTCGGTGTGCGATGAGTCACCTGCCACCGTATACCATCGGCACTTCCGCGAGCTTACCCGTGCTTACGTCGTAAGCCCCAAGGATCTCCTCCTGGGTCCTGCCCGCGGGAGCCAGCAGGTCTATGACGTTCGGGTCTATCTCGGAGTCATGGCCTCCGCCCAGCCGCCATTCCTGCGCCGTGGACAGCACCTCGCGCACCCGCAGGTTCCCCGGTGAGGGGTAGCCCTCCTGGCTCAGGAGAAACACCTGATAGCCCCAGCCCGGCTGCGGGTCACCCAGGGCCGCCCTGGGGATGCGGATCGAGATAATCTTCTTGACCGGATCCTGGCTCACTCTAATGGCAGCCTGCACCTCTTTGCCGTCGGCTGTGAATATCTTCTGGTTCCAGCCTTCAACCCAGATCGCATACTCCCATGCCGACTCCGGGGCGAAGCTTACGTGCCTTCCCCCAAGCGCGTCGGTCTTGCCGGACCCTGCCTTGTGGTCGGTGTCGATGTATATGTCGATGGTCTGGAGCGACACCCCCACGGGCGAGTTCCACGGGTTCGTGACGTCCCCGGCTATCCTCACCTGGAACACGATGTCGTCCTGGACCTCGAGGACCTCAAAGGACAGCATGTCGAACACGCCCGGCTTGAAGACGGCGTTCAGAGGATAGGTGTACGTGCCCGGGCCGTGGTCGTCGCCGGTCGGGTCGTCCCACCTGAACAGAGTCTTGCCGACGATGACCCCGGGCACTTTCACCTCGGCAGGCCCCTCAACCGGCAGGATATCCACGTTCCTGCCCTTCCTGGACGCCACCACCGCCAGGCTCGCGGAATCCCCGGGCTTCAACCCGATGTCGGCGAACGCGACCTTGATCTCAACGGTACGGTCGGCGCCCGCGCCCGGAAGCTCCTTCACGTCAACCCACGTCTCGTCGCCACCGGCGAACGCGAGGCGCGCTTTCGCGGGACCCGGGCCGCTAAGCTTCTTGAAGTCGACGAGCACCTCGGTGCCGGGCGCGAACCCAAGCACCGTCGCAGCGCGCCCCTGGCCGCTCGACCTCGGGACGCTGTTCGCCTCCGCACGCCTCGGGTTCGAGAGGTAAGCCGCGAGTAAGACGTCCTTCCCGAAGAAGTCGTCGAGCCCGCCTTTCACGTCGAAACGCAGGTAGAGGTTATCCGCGTCCACCCCCACCCAGAGCGCTCTGAGGACCATCTCGGCTTCGCCGGACGGCATCGGGGCGGCTGCGGTCTTGAAGTACATGGCTGCCGGCGCCCACTCGCCCGGGTCGATCTTGCCGTCAGGGCTGACCTTCGCGAACCCCTTCATCTTGACATCAGGCTCGGCCGCCTCCCTCGGGATTATCGGCATATGGAGGTAGGCCGGAACGGGCTGCCCGATGTACGAGTATACGTTCCGGAGGTGGGTCCTGAAGAGTTCGTCGAACCCAGCGTCATTGCCGGAGTCCTGGTCGTCACCGTACCACCAGAACCAGTCGCTGCCCTCGGCCGCGTAGAGTTCATCCCACGCAAGGGCGATGCCGAGCTGAGCCGCCTCGTTGGTGGCATTCTCCGACGTATACTTTGCGAGGACATCGCGGGCTCTCGCCAGGTAGTCCCACGCCCTGTTCTCCTCGGCCTCGCCTATCCAGGTTTCCAGATTGTCGGAAATCCACGACCCCGTGTGCAGTCTCGAGATCCTGTCCTTCGCCGGGTGAGCCTTCAGATATTCCTCGACCGTCACGGCCTTGAAGTTAGGGTCGGTGTTCAGCATCTTGTAGAGGGAGTGGAGGAACTCCTTCCCGTCGTTCTCGTAGTACTCCCAGCAGTTCTCGCCGTCGAGCGCTATCGTCACCACGTGCGGCCCGGGCACCCCTGCAAGGTCCCGCCTGACCTTGCGCAGGTAGTTCATGAGGTCAAGCGCGGCGGCGGTGCCGTTCATCCCGGAGTAACTAAATCCTATCTTGTCCGAGAGCACAATGTCCCGGAAAAGGATGGTAACGGCCTTCCCATCCTCCTCGACTATGTAAGGCTTATAGAGGAGGTCAGGCCTGGTGACGTTCCCCGAGCCGTCGCGGAGGCTCACGCCGAGGGACCGGGCAAGCACCCCCTCGCTCGACACCATCCACTGGAAACCCGCATCGTGGACGAGTCCCACTATATCCTGCCCGACGGCCTGCTCAGAAGGCCAGAGCCCGCGCGGCTTGCGCCCGAAATGGTCCTCGTAGAACCTCACGGCCATCCCGAGTTGCGCTTCAACATCCTCGGGATGTGCGAACGCCTGGGCAGGTAGGTCCAGCTTCGGGCTGGCTACGTGGGCAACATCCACATTGTACAGGAGAGGCATGATGGGGTGGTAAAACGGTGTAGTAGTGACCTCTATTTGGCCGGAGTCCTGCATGGAGCGGTACAGCGGAATGACTTCCTTCATGATCTGAACGTGTTTTGCGAGCACGCGGTGCCTGTCTTCCTCCGTGAACCCGTGGCCTTTCTCAACAAGCGCCTTCATCAGGGGGTCGTTCTCCTTGAAGTCCGGATCAAGCCACGCGAGGTTGAACCAGACCTGGAGATCCCTGTAGTCTTGCTCCGTAAAAGCCTCGATGGCGCGCGCGATGCTCGCGTCGCTCACCGTCTCGCCGCGCTTTTGCAGTAGCTGCCAGTAACGCGGGTGCTTCTTGATGATCCTGTCCCAGTTGGCGTCGAAGAACCTCCTCAGGAGAAACTCCTTGTCGTCGCGGGTAAGCTCCGACGCGGGTTTTTCGGTGACGATCTGCCAAGTATCCTTCGCGCCTGCAGCGCATTCGTCGAGCTGGAAGATGAGAGATGGAACCAGGTTGAACGTGCAATGAACGTTGGGGTAATCCTTGAGGATGGAAGCCATATCGTAGTAGTCCTTGACCGCGTGCATCCTCACCCAGGGCAACATGTACTTGCCGGTCGCGGGGTTCTTGTAGAAGGGCTGGTGGTTGTGCCAGATGAGGGCCACGTAGAGTGTTTCCTCCGCGCCCAACGCCTGGCCGGGGAAGTACCCCAACACACCCACAACAAACGCCAGTATGGTTGCGGCTACCAGGATCCGGTGCCGTCTCACGAAGGTTCACCCTCCCTCTCTTGACGTCTCTTGAGATGTGCGTACTGCTTCCGGCGTTCGCCTCTTCCCGACGCGCATATACTTAATAGCAGCGTACTTGAGCTAAGCTCAGCTGGAACCAGGCAACCACATTGCATGTGCTATAACGTTGTAGCTTACTAGTAGAATCACAACGTTACCATGTGCGCCTTGTCAAGTCATAACGCACCTGGTCTGGATAAAACAACCAAAGAAGACCTCCACAACCATGCCAGGCCGTGCTGCGGAGAATTACGTTGAGTTGGGCTGGTTCGGCGCTGCTCCAGGCTGCGCCGGACCTGGCTTGACTTTGCCAAAACCCGGGGCTCGAAAGGCCGCGCTACACGGGTTCGCGGAGGTGGCAACGCGTCCACGCCCCGCAACTAAGTGAGGGTGCGTTAGTTTTCGCCCCTCTTCCAGTAGTTGCCGGGTTGCCGGTGTTGCACTCGGGGACGGCGCCCCAAGCGGGGCGCCTTGACAAAATCCGGCCCGTCTAGCCAGTGGCCGGATTTTGACACCCCTCGT
>JACIXY010000149.1 GCA_014360195.1 Bacillota bacterium | reverse complement strand
AGAAGACGGCCGCCTCACCGACGGCAAGGGGCGCACGGTCGACTTCCGGAACACGGTGATCATCATGACCTCGAATGTCGGTGTGAGCCTGCTCCGGCGGGAGGGCCGCATGGGCTTCCGTCAGGAAAGCCCGGAAGATAGCTATCAGGCGATGAAAGAGCGCATCATGGACGAGCTCAAACGCACCTTCCGTCCGGAGTTCTTAAACCGCCTGGACGAGATCATCGTCTTCCACCAGCTCAGCCGCGAGGACCTGATGCGCATTGTCGACTTGATGCTCGCCACGTTTAACCGGCGTCTTGAGGAACACGGGCTGAAGGTGGAGGTGGCGCCGGAGGCAAAGAAAGTCCTGGCGGAACGGGGCTTCGATGAGGTTTACGGTGCCCGACCATTGCGCCGTGCCATCCAGCAGATGCTGGAGGACCCCCTTTCGGAGGGGTTGCTCGAAGGCCGTTTTGCCAAAGGCGACACGATAAGGGTCACCGCAAGGGATGGGGAACTGATACTCGAGAAGAAGTAAACGGGAAACCGGGGGCAGGTATGGCGTGGGCAAGTTCGTCT
>JACIXY010000148.1 GCA_014360195.1 Bacillota bacterium | reverse complement strand
TTGTCAGTGAGTCGCCCATCGTCGAGCACCTGGAGGAGGATATTGAACACATCGCGATGAGCCTTTTCAATCTCGTCGAGCAGGACCACGGCATAGGGACGCCGCCGGATGGCCTCGGTGAGCACACCGCCCTCTTCATAGCCTACATAGCCCGGCGGGGCGCCGATCAACCGGCTCACGGTGTGCCGCTCCATGAATTCGCTCATATCGAGCCGTACCAGGGCGTTTTCGTCGTCGAAGAGGACTTCGGCGAGCGCCTTGCACAGCTCCGTCTTCCCGACACCGGTCGGGCCCAGGAAGATGAACGAGCCGATGGGGCGTTTCGGATCCTGCAGCCCTGACCGGCTGCGTCGCACAGCGTTGGCCACTGCTTCCACCGCTTCGTCCTGGCCCACGACCCGCTGGTGAAGCCGTTCCTCGAGCACCAGCAGCTTGGCCCGTTCGGTCTCCATCATGCGGGACACGGGAATGCCGGTCCAGGCACTGACAACCTCGGCAATTTCTTCGGGACCGACTTCCAGCCGGAGCAGCCGTTTGTCGTCGGGGACGGGATAAGAATTCTC
>JACIXY010000147.1 GCA_014360195.1 Bacillota bacterium | reverse complement strand
CCTGCCTCAAACTGGTGCGAAATTGTGAATACGTGCTGAGTCATCACCACGACCGGTACAGCCAGACGCCGCAGATCATACGCCGCGCTCGCAGCGCATAGTTAGATTGTGAGCAAGCCATAGGGACCTGCCTGATACGGGCGGATGAGAGGGGCAGTCAGATGGCCTTTCGGACGCGATCCCTCCGAGCGCTCACATGCGGCCTCCTGGCCGTCGGCTGCTTCGCGATCTGTCTCGGACTGGCCATGCTCATGGCGGTACGGCAGAATCATCGCTTCCTCCTCGACGATGCGCCAGGCGGAGCCTGGGGCGAGGCCGCACCGCGGGCATCCTGCGGGTCGGTAACGATCACTGCGCCGTCGCGCGAAGCGGTGCACACAACGGTGAATCACGGCCTCGGGAACGTCCCCGTGGCTGTGGTCCTTGGCCTTGACCTGCAGGGATTCGACTACTACGAGTCGATTGATAGCCACCCGGAGTCGGGCGGCCCTCCTACGGAGGTGCCGGTGCACCTCTCAGCCATGGTCCGCAAGCCCTACAATGGAACGTTCACCATCCGGCTCAA
>JACIXY010000146.1 GCA_014360195.1 Bacillota bacterium | reverse complement strand
TCCGCTTCCTGGCTTTGTCTGCCCGCAACGCGTGGACTCGCGTACCACCAGGGATGGCTGCAGATAGATCTGCACGGGTCCGGTCATGTTGTGGTTCAGGAGGTCCACGAGAGTGCGAGCTGCGAGGAATCCAAGCTGCAGCCTGTCCACGTGCACCGTGGTGAGGCTAGGGTAAAGATGGGCCGCAAGCTCCAGGTCAGTGTAGCCCGCCACTCCGATGTCCTCCGGCACGGCGAGGCCGTGTGCCTTGAGCACACGGATGACCCCGGCAGCCATCCAGTCCGTTGCAGCAAATACCCCTATGCGCTTGCCTTTTCTGTGGAGGCGCGGTAGAAGCTGCACCGTTGCCTGCGAGCCTGCCGCCTGATCGATGCCGCTCGTCAGGATGATGTTGTCGTCCGGGAGACCGGGGCCGTGATCGTCGAGGGCTTTCCGGAAACCGGCAAGCCTGTCGGCGAACGTGAGGATGGAAAGGTCTCCGCCCATGAAGTAGCATTCGTCGTAGCCGCAATCGACGAAGTGCTTGCCTATGAGCCGTCCTCCAGACACGTTGTCCGGGATGACAGCA
>JACIXY010000145.1 GCA_014360195.1 Bacillota bacterium | reverse complement strand
CCAGCATCTGCCGAGCGACTTCCATGAGGAGAGCTACCGCAGGATCTGGGGTTTCATCGCCAATCACAGCCTGGATCATGCCTTTGGCGGCTGGCACGAGGAACTGACCGAGGATCTTGTCCCCTCGACCACGCTCTTCCCCGGCAAGGGCGACATCTACCACGCACTCCAGGCCTGCCTCATCCCGCTCTTCCCGGCGACCGGAAGCTTGACCCGCGTGATTGGCGAAACCGGCGGGGCCGTCTGATCCCGCCTGGTTCACGGTTGATGTATTGCTGACCGAACTTGATGCCGGGAGTGGCCGCTGACCTATTCCTTGCGCTCCTCGACCAGCGTGCCTGCGCTGATCATGTCGCTCGGATGCAGGATGACCCGCTCTCCTTCGGCAAGCCCACCCAGCAGTTGGGCCGTCTCGTCGTTCATCTGCCCGATCTCGACGGCGACCTGCTGCGCCCGACCGTCGCGAACGACAAAGACGCTCCACTGCCGGCCATCGCGGAACAGTGCGCTGATCGGCAGTTGCAGCGTCTCGTCGCTCTGCCACAAGGTCAGTCGCGCATAGACACGGAA
>JACIXY010000144.1 GCA_014360195.1 Bacillota bacterium | reverse complement strand
GCTCGGCCACGGTGTCCACGATCTTCACCTGGTCCTGGTCGATGTTCCGCTCGTCGGTGCGGTCGCGGGCGATGAGGACCAGGGTGTCGTTGTTCTCGAACCGGCCCCAGATTCCCACGTCAGTCGTAGAAGCCGGAAGAACTGCTTTGCCAGCTTCCACTTCCTCGAAGTCCACCCGAGCGGTCAGACGCCTCTGCGGGAAGCTACCTGTGCCCACCAGGTCCGTGCCATTGGTGGTGGAGACGTCCTCGTCCACATACTCCCAGGCGCCTTCGATCCACCAGGCAAGCGGGTTGGTGTCTTCGTCGGGGAAGATGTCGCTGAGCGCCGGAGACCCGATGAACGCCCCATCCACACCCGTTCCGTCAACGAACGGTACCGGCGAGACGCGGCCCATAATGTGCGTCTGGCCCTCGGGGATGATCCCGTAGTCGAAGCGTGATCCAACCTGGATCGACACCTTGGAGTTCGAGTTGCGGCGCTGTACCCAGAAGTACTTGCCGGAGCCGATGCCGCCCAACTCGCGGAACCAGCCACCCGTGATCATCAGGTACGCGCCGGTCTTGAAGTCAAACACCGTCAGGTCG
>JACIXY010000143.1 GCA_014360195.1 Bacillota bacterium | reverse complement strand
GCCTGAGGAGGCCAATCGGTGTGGGGCAGCCCCAGGTGCGGTAAGCTTGCCCTGTCAAGGAGGGGTTATGCTGGAAAGCTATTTCTCTGGCCTTAAGGAAGTCCTTTCGCGGCTCCCCAGGAGGGAGATCGCAGAGCTCGTGCATCTTCTTGCGGAGGCCCGGGAGCGTGGTAGCTGCGTTTATGTATTCGGGAACGGAGGCTCGGCCACAACCGCCGGGCACTTCGCCTGTGATTTGGGGAAGGGCACGGTGAGTTCCGGAAGGCCTCGCTTCCGGGTGGTCACCCTGCATGAACTGGCCACCTTCTCCGCTTACGCAAACGATTGTGGATATGAGACCGTGTTTGCCGAGCCCTTGAGGTCACTTGCTCAGCCAGGGGACGTGGCCATCGGGATCTCCGCTTCCGGGAACTCGGAGAACGTGCTCCTGGCCATGGAGGTAGCGCGGGAGCTGGGGCTTGTCACCGTGGGGATCACAGGCTACCAAGGCGGAAGGCTAAAGGATCTGGTGGACCTGGCGATCGTCGTCCCCTCTCAGGACATGCAACACATCGAAGATGCGCACCTTGCCATCCTCCACGCCGTGTCC
>JACIXY010000142.1 GCA_014360195.1 Bacillota bacterium | reverse complement strand
GGTTGAGGCCGGGCATGCGCGTGGCCCGTCCGCTTTACAGCTCGTCCGGCACCCTGCTCATTAACCGGGGTGTCGTCCTGACCGCTGGCATCATTCGGCGGCTGGTCGAACTCGGCGTCCCCGGCCTCTATATCGAAGACGGTTTGGCCCTCGACCTTCCCGTCGAGGACGTCATCAGGGACGAAACCAGGCTTAAGGCCGTACAGCAGGTGAGGGAGCTTCTGACGGCGGAGAACGGCGCGGAGAGGCTGCAGCGCGCGCTCGTCCGCGTAGAAAAGATCGCGAGAACCATCGACGAGATCATCGACGAGCTGCTGGCAAAAAAGGATCTCGTGGTGAACCTCACCGACATCCGCACTTGGGACGACTATACCTTCTGCCATTCGGTAAACGTCTGTGTCCTGAGCCTGCTCACGGGGCTGACTCTCGGGCTCAGCCGCGCGGATCTCTTTCATCTGGGCATGGGAACCATTCTCCACGATCTGGGCAAGGTAAAGGTACCGCGCGATATCCTCAACAAGGCGACGCGCCTCACCGACGAAGAGTTCAGCGTCATCAAGCGCCACACGCAATGGGGCTACCAGATGGCGCAGG
>JACIXY010000141.1 GCA_014360195.1 Bacillota bacterium | reverse complement strand
AGACATAATCGATAAGGTGCTCAAACTAGTTCCCACCCGATGCTGATTGAGTCGAACAGCGCCAGCCCGGGATCTCCGCCGTGGTCGACGTTATCGTTTCCCCAAGAGGACCTTGAGCTGTTGCGTGGTGGCGCCTTGGACGGCAGGTCCGCGGGAGCTACCCATGCGCGGGGGCCTAGGATGGGTAAGGAGCGTTCATTTCCCGAAGTATGGGGCTGCGACGGAGTCAATTTGGCGGTGAGGGCGGGCCGCTAAGGTCCTTCCCGTGCGTCGCATAATCCAGATGTGCGCGGTCGTCTTCTCCGGACACTTGGGGCGGACCTCGTGCCGTCCGACGCGGTTCATGGCCAATGATTGAACACCCCTCCGCCCGCGTCTGACCGGGGTGGCATCCGCGCGCAGGTACACGGCAGTACGGTCACCCCTGGTCGCATGGCTTGTCAGCAACGGCTGTGTCGTGGTGCTGTGGAGAGGGCTCTCCAGCCCCATCGGGGACCGGGTGAGGGAGCTTCTCCATCGGCAAGTGCTATCTCCCGTGATGAAGACCCTGCTCTTCGCGGCGGACTACCAGCGGTTGCTGGAGGCCGAGATGGCTGTCGAGGTG
>JACIXY010000140.1 GCA_014360195.1 Bacillota bacterium | reverse complement strand
TCTCGCGGCGATGTCCTAAAGCTCCTGTAAGAAGCGAGCGGCCTTAGTCATTCTACCGGTGTAAGCATCGGGTAAACCCTGTCCCTCGTTAGGGGGGGGCTAGAAGGGCCCTCAGGCCCCTCACGAATGCAATGCCACGTGTGCACGTTACTCGCCATGTGCTCCGGCACAGCTCCGCTGTCGGGGCCCTGCCGGTAGGAGTTAGCGCCTTTGTCATGAACAAGGTTACCGGGTATGGCCACGCGCAGACTACGACTAGGTATCCCGGGCTGGTCCCCGAGGATCTGAGCCGGGAGATGAAGAAGGCACGCCTCCTCCACCTGGAGAAGTCCACGCGGAGGGACAAATGATGAGGGTTCTCATCTGCCGTCCCACGCGGGCGGCGCAGAAGCTGTTTCCGTCCTGTATGCTTCGAGGCAGACAACGGGGTGCAAGCACGCCGCGATAGCGGAGGCGCTGTTCCCGTCGTCTATAGCCTCGAGCCAAACTCATCGCGAGCGTTCTCTGCGAGGCCGTTCACGACGGGTTTCCGTCCTCGATAGTTTCGAGGCAAACAGTCTTCTGTCAACGCAGGAAAACGCACGACCCTGACGAAGATGAACGTCAAAAGACGAGA
>JACIXY010000014.1 GCA_014360195.1 Bacillota bacterium | reverse complement strand
GGAAGGCTTCGGCGCAAGGCCCTGGTCTTCGTGGGACGAGCCGTGGTCGAGGGACGCCGTTACAAGGTCGCGGTAATTCCGGTTGAGTTGCGCGAAGACCTCGCGGAGCTTCTCGGGTCGCGCTCTCCGGCGGCGTGCGGGGAAGATTCCAATGCGAACGGGGATGGGAACGAAGGAGGTAGGGCCGAGGGAGACGTAGGCGAGGGCCCCGCTTCCGGGCACGGGCGGCGCGCGCCGCGAGGAAGACGGTGATTGTCCGGGCGCTCCTGTCCTGTGGTGGTACGAAGGTGTGTCTTGCCTTTTTCACCGCGGCTCTTGGCGATTGGTAGTAGGTGGCGGCCTCCGGTGAGACACGAGTGAGACAGGCAAGGCACCGGGCTACGACAACCTGGCGAACGGACCGTGTGCTCTTCCAGAGCGCACCCCGTCAGAACGACCCGTGCTCAGTCCGGGCGATTATCTCGTCCTGCAGGGCGCGTGATAGGTCGCAGAAGTAGTCGCTGTAACCCGCTACTCTCACTATGAGATCCCGGTGGCGCTCAGGGTGCACCTGAGCATCGCGCAAGGTCTCGGCCCGCACGACGTTGAACTGGATGTGGTGGCCGCCCAGCCGGAAATACGTTCGCACCAGGTGGGCAAGGTTGTCGATGCCGTCATCCCCCTCCAGGAGCTTCGGAGTGAACTTCATGTTCAGGAGCGTCCCACCGGCGAGCACGTGGTCCATCTTCGCCGCGGACTTTATGACCGCGGTGGGCCCTCGCCTGTCGGCGCCCTGGACGGGGGAAATGCCTTCGGATACCGGCTGCCACGCGGTCCGCCCATCCGGGGTAGCACCGGTAACGGACCCAAAATAGACATGGCAGGTAGTTGGCAGCATGTTGATCCTGTAGCGCCCGCCCTTGGTGTTCGGTCGCCCGTCCACTTCCTCGAAAAACGCCAGGAAGACCATACGCATGAGGTCGTCCGCGTAATCATCATCGTTCCCGTACCGGGGAGTCTCGTTCCAGAGCATCATGCGAACGTTCTCAAGACCCTCGAAGTTGCAGCGCAGGGCGTGCAGCAACTCGTCCATGGTCATGTGGCTATTGTCAAACACGTGATACTTGATGGCCGACAGGCTATCGGTTACGGTCCCGATCCCTACGCCCTGGATGTACGTGCTATTGTAACGGGCCCCGCCGTCGTTGTAGTCCTTTCCCCGGGCGATGCAGTCATCTATGATGGTGGACAGGAACGGCGCGGGCATGTATTTGGCGTAGAGCCTCTCTATCACGTTGTTACCCCGGATCTTCACGTCAATGAAGTAGTGAAGCTGCTCGCGGAACGCACGCCAGACTTCGTCGAAGGACGTGAAGTTCGATGCGTCCCCCGTGCGCGGCCCGATCTGTTTCCCGGTGCGCACGTCAACCCCGTTGAAGAGCGCAAGCTCCAGGATCTTGGGCAGGTTCAGATAACCCGTCAGGATGTAGCTTTCCTTTCCGAAGGCGCCTGTTTCCACGCACCCGCTCGTGCCGCCGCACCGCGCGTCCTCTACGGATTTGCCCTGCCGGAGCATCTCCTGGACGACCATGTCGGCGTTGAAAATGGACGGCTGGCCCCATCCCTTCCTCACTATCCTGAGCGCCCGCTTCAGGAACCTATCGGGATTCTTCGTGCTTAACTGGATGTTGGAGCTGGGCTGCAACAGCCTCATCTCGTCGATGACATCCAGTACGAGATATGTCAGCTCGTTGACCGCATCCGAGCCGTCGGGCTTGAGACCGCCGTTGTTGATGTTCGCAAAGTCCGTGTACGTGCCGCTTTCGGCCGCCGTCACCCCAACCTTCGGAGGCGCGGGTTGGTTATTGAACTTGATCCAGAAACATTGCAGCAGTTCGCGTGCCTGCTCTTCAGTAAGAGTTCCGTCCTCGAGGCCCTTCTTGTAGAACGGATAGAGGTGCTGGTCGAGCCTCCCGGGGTTGAAAGAATCCCACGTATTGAGCTCGGTGATGACTCCGAGATGAACGAACCAGTACGCTTGCAGCGCCTCCCAGAAATCGCGGGGTGGGTTCTCAGGGACCCAGTCGCAGATCGCAGCAATACGATCGAGCTCCGCTCGTCGCTTCGGGTCCCGCTCCTTCGAAGCGAGTTCGCGCACGGCCGCGGCGTGGCGCCTGGCGTATGTACATATCGCCTCGGCGGCTATATCCATCGCTCGCAGCTCCTCGGCCTTTGATTGGGCCTCCGGGTCATTGAGCCAGTCGAGCGAGGCAAGGCTCTCCGCGATCTCTTCCCGTATCCTCTTGAACCCTTTCCTGTATATCTTGTCGTCCGCCACGGTGTGACCAGGGGCGCGCTGCTCCATGAACTCGGTGAAGACGCCGGCCTCGTAAGCGGCTTTCCATTCTTCGGTCATCTCGGCGAAGACGAGGTCCCGCATGGACCTGCCTTTCCAGAACGGGATGATCTTCTCCTCGTACACCCGCCTGGCTTCAGGAGATGACGTGAAAGGTATCTTCTCACGGGCGTGCAGAATCTCAAGGTCCTCGAGCGAGTGGCAGCAAAGCTCAGGGTATGTGGGGGTGGCCTTGGGCGCCGGGCCCCTTTCTCCCACTATCAGCTCACCTTCGTTGATACAAACGGCCTTCCGTTCCATCAGGTACTTGAACGCGAGCGCACGCCGGATCGGCACAGAGTGGGTCCGATCCTTTGCGTAAAACTCGGTTATGAGCTCTGCCCTCTCCGTCGAGATATACGGGACAGCCTCGAGACTCTGCTGTCGCAGCTTACGCACTCGCTCGTTCATGAGAGTCACCCTCCTATCTTGACCTCGAGCCCGAGTGTCCTGAAGAAGCCGGCGATATGGTCGATGTGTTGGGGGTCCGGCTCGCCCATTGTCTCAAGACCATATGTCCTGCCTAGACGCGGGTATTTGTCCGCCCCGATCTTGTGATATGGGAGCAAGTCGAGGCGCTCCGGGCGCCTGCCGTCGAGCGACGAGATGAAGTCCGCAAGTCGGGCGAGGCTCTCATCGTCGTCGTTCATCCCGGGGATCACGGGGATGCGCAGGATGACCCTGGCCCCCTCCGCGGCCAGAAAGCGCAGGTTCCTGAGGACCTCATCGTTGGGGCAGCCCACGGCCCGCAGGTGCAGCGCCGGGTCGACCGCCTTGATGTCGTACAGCCAGACGTCGACGAGCGGCGCAAGTCTCCCCACGAGCTCGAAGCGGGCAATACCGCTCGTGTCCACCGCGGTGTGAATGTCCACCGCGCGGCAGGCCGTAAGCAGGCTCTCGAGGAACTCCGGCTGCGCGAGAGGCTTGCCGCCACTGAAAGTCGCTCCTCCGCCCGACTCATCGTAGAAGATCCGATCGCGCTCGAGCTCCCGCATCACATCGTCCACGGTCACCGCCCGCCCGACCATGGTCCTGGCGTCGAAGCGGCATGCCTGGACGCACGAGCCGCACGCTGAGCACGTCTCACGCGACGTCACGGGGTAGCCGTTTACCATTCTTATCGCCCCCGCCGGACACGCCGCCGCGCACGCCCCGCAGCCGGCGCACCTGCGCTGCCAGAACATCACCTCCGGGCCGGGCTCCTGGCTCTCTGGGTTGTGGCACCAGGCGCACCGCGCCGGGCATCCCTTGAAGAACACCGTGGTGCGGATTCCCGGTCCGTCATGGACGGAGTATCGTCGAATATCAAAGACGAATCCCGATCGCACGTCCCCGGGCTCCTTCATTTCGAGTCGAGGCCAACGCCGTGGCCGATTCCGGAATCCGCATTTCTTCCTTTGTGTGGCTCCTTCGGAAACGGTATGTCGGCCAGGATGGGACCCGTGTCGACTCCTTCGAGACAGTATACTACGGGGCCGCCGACAAATGACCACCTTGCCGGCGGCGGCTGTGGCCGCCGGACTGGCGCGAACCCGCCTCAGCAAACCCGGTTCGCGGGCATATCAAAGCAAACGCACTCCGCAGGCACGTCATTTCAGAGGCGTCTCTTAAGACAATTCGACACAGGCGTCGGGAAACCCTACCGCTTCTGTGACGGCCGTGGGATCAAGGCGGTTGCGGTGAAGACACCGAACGGAACGGCACCCATACCCACAGCAACGGCAGATTGCACTGGCGCCGACAGTCGGGGAGGCCGGCATCGTGACCGAAAATCAGCGCCCGTACGGAGTTCGCCGGCCGGCCACCGACTTTCAGTCACGATGCTCTCCTGCCGCTGAGGGTCGTCCTTGGCCTACCCCACTTGGCCTACTTGGCTTATCTCACTGCTTGAAGCCGACAATGTAGCAGAAGTAGTAGTACTCGCTTGCGCTAGCGCCTGGCTCTAGAGATTCGAAGCTGATATCGATGCGGAATGAGCCGTCCGCTTTAGGAGAAACATCCACCTCGGGTACATCATCATTGAGAGTGTCAGCCGCAAGAAGATTGTTGTTGCTGTCGGAGATGTGCATGTCCAGGTCGGCAATGCCGGTTCCACCGATACCGATAATCTTGTATACATTCCCGGCGTATAGATTATACGGGACGGAATATACCTCGCCCAGTTTAGCTGAATCAAGCTCGATATGCTCTATAGTATAGCCACCCTTGATCATCGCATCCATTACCTTGATGGCTCGTTCCAGTATTCCCGCGAGTTCTTGCTCCGGAGTGCTGGCAAGCACCGGCAAGGATGTCGCTACCGTAATGCAAACAGCAAGACAAATGGCAATTCCAAGCGCTTTCATTCACGTAACCCTCCTTGTCTCAGACGCATGGCGTTCTTGTGTCGTATCCCGGGAACTCAGGAACCTTCAAAAGCTAACTATGCAAGCCGGCGAATGCGTATCACCCCTTTCCCGAGAAGAAGTGCGAGAAGTACGCGATCTGATGGTACCAGCCGCAGGCTACTGCCCGAAGGAGACTAAGTGAGGGTGCGCAAGTTCTCGCCCTTCTTCCAGTAGTTGTCGGGTTGCCGGTATTGCACTCTCTCTTTGAGTCACCGGCAACCCCTTCCAAGAGTCGGGAGCATTCCTACACCCTCACTTAGCGCCTCCTTCCGGCAGCGGCAGTAGGCTGCACCTACTCCCCCCTCGCTAACCCCATTGGCGCATATCAATCATAGCGATTTCAAATCAAGCCCTTATAAACAAGCTTAAACTCCCCTTAACAACCCACTTAACTCCTCATAACTTCGCAAGGTTTCGTCAACCGCTTGTTGGTGCGTCCTGTCGAGCAAAGAGGAGCCGACAAAGAGGAAATGCTCCCCACAGGGCGAATATCATCACAAAAAGACACCAGGGTAGGGACCGTTAATGGCCGGGGAGAAAATCCTAGTGGTCGACGATGAAGCGGTGGTAAGGAAGGTAGTTGAGCATCACCTGGTGCGGGAGGGTTTCCAGGTGATTACCGCGAAGGATGGTAGCAGCGTTTTTGAGTTGATCCGTTCCCATAATCCGGACCTGATCATCCTGGATATACTTCTACCTGACCTCGACGGCGTCGAGATCTGCCGTGAAATACGCAAGGAAAGCAACGTCCCGATTATCCTGCTATCATCCAAGAGAGACTCTTCAGACATCGTGCTCGGCCTGGGCGTCGGTGGGGACGATTACATAGTCAAACCCTTCAACCCAAAAGAACTGATTGCCCGGGTAAAGGCGAACCTACGCCGGAGCCTCCTGCGGAACACGGCCTGTCAACCCCCAGGGCGTAGAGAAGTGATTACCTATCCAGGCCTGGAAATAGATCTCTCGAGCCGCACGGTTTCAGTAGACGGCTCGCCAGTCGCCCTAACCAACAAAGAGTTCGAGCTTCTCGCCCTGCTGGCGCAAAGCCCCAACCGGGTGTTTTCTTATCATCAGTTGTTGGATTCGGTATGGCAGTTCAAGTACGATGTCGACTACCGGACGGTGATGGTTCACGTTAACAGGCTTCGTAAGAAAATCGAGCCGGACCCTTCCAAACCTCGTTACATCGTCACCGTAAGGGGGATAGGATACAAGTTTTACCACCGATAAGTCAGAAGTCGTCAGAAGTCAATAGAGCCGTTGTCGAGCGTCCTTGAGAAAGGCCGACATCTTTTCTTCAAGCCGCTCGTAATTCGCCTCGATTGCCGCAGTCAGCTCTTCTGCCGCATCCATCTCCGCGGCTAAGGCGGCGCTTTCCAAGCGTTGGCACAAACCGGCAAAATCGGTGACCCCCAACAAGTAGCCGCTTGACCTCATTCCGTGAGCCTGCAGGCGCAAAGTCGCGGCGTCCTTCCGCCTGAGAGCCTCCCGCAGTATGGCCAGTTTCGCGGGCATATCCCTCAAGAAGGTCTCTATCAGTTCAATAAGGAAATCCTCATCTCCTCCTATCATCTCCCTGAAGTCGTTACGCCTGGTGGCATCAACAAACATTGATATGAAGGAATCAATCACACGATTTCCCCCCGCTCTGGTCTCCGGCGTGCCTCGTTCGATTGCCATGCCTGCGTCAGGTAACCAGCGCGCCAAGGCCTCTTGTAGATCTCCCATCCTAATGGGCTTGCTTAAGAAATCATCCATTCCAGCGGCGAGACACTTTTCCTCTTCACCTGACATGATACCGGCTGTCATGGCAATTATGGGGGTTCTCCTCCCCGCAACGGCCTCCAGTCTGCGGATGTGCATAGCCGCCTCGTACCCGTCCATCACGGGCATTTGACAGTCCATGAGAACCAGGACATAACGAGCGCGAGAATAAGCCTCCACCGCCTCTTTGCCGTTGCGGGCGATTTCAGCGGACAGACCCAGTTTCTTCAATTGGGAGACGATCAATCTCTGATTGATGGCATTATCCTCCACCACCAGGATGGCGCCGGATTTGTCTTTTCCTTGCAGTCGTGCTGAAGTCAGGTCGGAAGCAATATCCCCTCCAACAGGTTCCGTTTCCGCGGTACCTCGCTGGAAGGGAACAGTGAACCAAAAAGTGGACCCTTTCCCTGCCGCGCTTTCAAAGCCGATTCGCCCGCACATCAGCTCCACAAGGCGTTTGCAGATGGCGAGGCCAAGGCCGGTGCCGCCGTACCTACGGGGCGTCGCAGGATCGACTTGATAGAAGGGTTGGAAGAGAAACTGCTGAGCCTCCGAAGGTATGCCTATGCCGGTGTCCTGCACCTCAAAACGAACGATCACACGGTCCGGCTCCTCACTTTCCAGGAAAGCCCGGAGCGTTACCTCGCCCTGTTCAGTAAACTTGACGGCATTGCTCATTAGGTTCAAGAGCACCTGGCTCAGGCGCATCGGGTCGCCACGGAGCAAGGAGGGGATTGCGGGTGCGAGATGACACCGTAGAACAATCCCCTTGCTGCGTGCTTTGGGCGCCACGGCGGCCAGGACGTTTTTGCCCACTGCCGGTAGGTGGAAGTTCACGGATTCTAATTTGAATTTGCCTTCTTCAATCTTGCTAAAGTCGAGGATATCGTTAATAACTGTCAACAATAGCTCGGAAGACTCCCTAATGGCGGACGCATATTCCTGTTGTTCTTTATCGAGGGGTGTCTGAAGCAGGAGTTCGGTCATGCCGATGACACCATGCATAGGGGTGCGTATCTCATGGCTCATTATCGCCAAGAAGTCGCTTTTGGCGCGATTTGCTGCATCAGCGGCATCTTTTGCCCTTATGAGCTGCTCATTGATTTGTTGGAGTTCCCTGGTTCTTTCGGCCACAGTTTGTTCCAGTATCTGGTTCCAACTTGACAACCGGTCGCGGGATTGCTCCAGGTCCGCATACAAACGAGCGTTTTCGATGGATATGGCCATCTGGGAGGACAGCAGCCTCAGAACTTCCACCCGCTCGGGGGTAAAGGCGCCTGTGGACATGCTGTTTTCCAGGTAGAGGACGCCAACCGTCTTCCCCTTCCTAACAATGGGAAGGCAAAGAATCGAAAGCGTGAACCTGCTGGCTATATAAGAGTCACCCGCGAATATCCCTGCCTTGGTTGCGTCGTCGAGAACCACAGTTTCGCCGGTCCTGGCGACGTAATTGATCACCGATCGCGGCAGAAGGTCGCATTCTTCCAGTGGTATGGACTGAAGGACTTCGGTGTCTTCTTGTTGAAGGCCGGTTTCCACCTGAGCTTCTATGTACAAGCGCTCGCCTTTCGGCAGAAGAAGGGCCCCCCGGGTGGCGCCGGCGTCTTGCATGACCGTTTCCATCATTCTTTTCAGCAAATCTTCCAGAATGATTTCCCCGGACAGAAGCTGGGCAGCCTGGAAAATGGCTTCCATGTCCACCATTTGTGACAAATCGCGGCGTGTCAAAGCCGACCGCGCTCCCCCCGACCCGGATGCCGCTGCCGAACTGTCTTCCCCTCCTGCCAGCCAGGGGTATTGGGATCGAAGCTGGTCTGTCTTCATCCGCGCTCCCCAGGTGCGATAACCCTCATAGGCATCTCGTATGTATTTCTGGGCCAGGTCGGTCAGGCCCCTGGAGAAGTAGAATCTGGCTGCGCACTCGCTGGCAATGGCAGCGTTTTGGATAAAGCCATAGGTTCTCGCCGACCGGATAGCCTGATCATAAAGCAAGGCCGCCTTTTCGTTTTGCCGTCGTATGCGGGCCATCTCCGCCGCGACCAGCAGCTGCTTGTGCTCGAAATTGTCCGGGCAGTGCCGGGCCCACTGCCTCATCTGGCGGTGTTTTTTCAACAGTAACGACCAGAACGCCCTCCTTTCCCTGATCGAGAAGGAGTGGTACATTGCCGTGACTACCAGGCAATAATAGAAGGCGTGGTCAGCAAGATAGACTTCGCCAAAGTAGAGTTTCGTGAGCCGTTCGGCTTCCTTTAACAAAGGCAGTGCCCGCTCATAATCGCCACTGAGGTAGTAGACCTGGTTCTTGCAAAGGTAATAGTCGAAAAGCTCTTTTTCCCTGATCTGGTAGCCTGTATCCCCTCGGATAAATCCCTCTTCATCGAAAGTATCATCACTGAAACTGCCAGGTCCCCGGGTTAGACCCTGCAGCGCAAGGACCATTTGGCGGTATATGGTCAGAAAGCAGGAAAAATACGGGTCTTTCACTTTGGACGCGAAGCGGAGACTCTCCCGTATTTGCTCCGCCAGCTCGTGCAGCGGCACGCCCCTAAAGTGCTTTGAAACAAGCGAAAAAGTCATGGCGTACCCGGCATAGGTAAAATCGCGGGAAATGAGACTGGATTCCTTTGCCTTTTCCAGGTAAGATTCGCCGTGCCGCGTGTGTTCCAGCCAGGGGAGGAAGAAGGCCCCGTACAAAAAGTCGACGGTGTACTTCTCGGCTGGAGTTCCGTATCGTTCCGCCAGGCGCAGGGCTGTCTTCCCCAGTGGAACCCCGGTTTGAAAGTCTTTCAGTCGGATAACGCTCACCATGGCCAGCATCAGATAACCTGAGCCGGAGTTCGCAAAATGGCCAAAGCGCAAGGAAAGTTCGCAGATCTTCAGGGCAATGGCGAACAATAGGTCTTCACTATTGTTGTAGGCGCATGGTGAGATGGCGACGAGCAGGTTGGAAGCCGCCTGGAGTTCCTCACCGCGCGCCGCCGGCAGCTCCAATATCCGGTCGATTCCTGTCTTTCTTATCAGCCTTTTGACCTTGATCAACTCTCGGACGATGTAAAGCGTGGATGGGTTGGCCGGAAGATCATGCCCTAATTCCCGCAGTCCCTCTAACCCCACTTCAATAGCCCTTTTATCAAAGTCGTTCTTGGTAGCGAACAAAATCGCGACTTGACGCAGTTGCGTTCTATCCAGCTTGTTCTGGGCTTTTCCTAACAGCTCCCGGTAGAGTTTCTCTGCTTCATCATAACAGCCGCACAGGTACTGGCATTCCAGGTGCTCAAGGTGCAGTTGGAAAATCAATAGATAGTCAGTCTCCCAGCACTTTTCCTCCAGTAGACCCAACCCTGTCTTCAGGTACTCTAGGGCAGCGGCGAAAGCCGACGCCTGCTTGGCCCTTTTCCCAGCGAGGAGATTTAACTCTGCGCCGCGGATTCTCTCGTTATTCTTGATTAGCAATTCTGTTCCCAGGTTCAAGTGGTTGACTGCTGTAAAGAAAGCCGCCGGGTCGGACCCTTTCCCTTCCTCAGGGGACTCCCTCATTCCCTCCAGCATCAGACAGCCCAGGCGATAGTGGATAGCCTTTTTGTCTTCGTCGTGGGTCAACAGGTATGCGGCCTGATGCACCCGGTCGTGGACAAAACTATAGAGTCTCCCATCGACCTTCTGGATTAGCCTCTCCCCAATGCAACCGTTCAAGCGCTCTTCGATAACGTCGGCGGGTTGGCCAGAGACCGCTGCTAGCAGCTGTATGTCAAACGTGTTCCCGATACAGGCGGCAAACCGCAGCAGGCTCTTGCTCTCGTCGGGGAGCACTGTGATTTTGTCCACCAGAAAGCTGACTATATCACCGGCAATTTCAGCTTGTTCCATTTGATGTGGGTCCCACTGCCAGCCGCCGCCGGGTCTGGGTAGAATGAGTTCCTTCTTGTGCATAGCTTGGAGCAATTCTCTCACGAAAAGCGGGTTACCCCCGGTCTTTTGATACAGGAACCCGGCGAGCGGCCTTGCCTCTTCCACGCTGCAGCGGAGGCTCGCCGCAGTGAACTCCTCTACCTCTCGGACGTCGAGGGGGGACAGACTGATTGTCCTGAACCGGTTCGCCTTGCGCTCCATCGACTTGATAGTCTCCCTCAGAATGTGTCCTGAGGGCACTTCCTCATCCCGGTAGGTGCCTATCAGCAAGAAGTGGCGGACCTCGTGTTCGAGGAGAATTGATTCCAGGATCTTTAAAGACTCAGGGTCGGCCCAGTGCAAGTCGTCAAGGAAGAGCACCAAAGGGGCGTCTTCTCTGGCGAACAACTGAAGCAACTGAGAAAAGGCATAGAAGAGGCGCTCTCTGGCTTCCACGCTTGAAGCGGTCTCCACTCCCGGCCGCTTGCCGGTAAGCCGCTCCATGTACGGCATTACTGCGGCGACCAGGGGAACGTTCGCTCCCAACTTAGCGAGGATTAACTCTTTCCAGGCGGTTACTTCTTCCTGGCTTCGGCTCATGAGCCATTGAAACAACTGCTCAAACGCATCAATTATGGGACCATAGGGTGCCTCGCTCTTGAGAGACTGGAACTTCCCGCTTATGAAGAATCCCTGCGCTCTTTGAACCTGCGTGCCAAACTGCTGGATCAGCCTTGTCTTGCCGATCCCCGCCTGTCCTGCAACCAAAACGACTTCGGCCGGACCGCGCCCTACCCTTTCAAAGGCCGCCTGCAGGAGCTTAAGTTCCCGTTCTCTGCCGTAGAATCCGTCCGAGAGATGAAATGCGGCGGGAACGTCGTATTGACCGATCTTGAAAGGAGGGACACTACCATGCTGTTCCCATTCATCAAGGCATCGACACAGATCTCTTCTTACACCTTCAACGGATTGATACCTCTTGTCCGGGTCCCTGGCCAGGCACTTCATCACGATATCAGAAACGACCGCCGGGATTTCCCTGTCTACCTCATGGGGAGGTCTAATATCCCCGGCCATCAGGTTATGGAACCATTCCAGCCTGCTCTTACCCTCTACGGGCAGCCGGCATGTCAGCATCTCATAAAAGATCACGCCTAGCGAAAACAGGTCTACCCGCAGGTCCACCGGCCGGTTCAAGCGCCCGGTCTGTTCCGGTGCGAGGTAGAATAGGCTCTGGGGGTCGGTATCTCGTCCCGCTGGGCCGCCAGAATCCGCAAAATACACCCTATCGTCCTGAAGGCTGATTAACAGGATATCCGGGTTCAGATTGCCGAGGATGATACCTTCCCGGTGCCACTGAGAGAGGGTCGTACATAACCGCACGGCAAGGCGCAAGAACACCCCCGGGGACGCATCTTGCCGCTGGAAATACTGCCGCAACGGCAAGAAGTTTGATACATCCACTTTCGAAGGATGATTCCCATTGTCC
Source organism: Bacillota bacterium (assembly GCA_014360195.1). Lineage (GTDB taxonomy): Bacteria > Bacillota > SHA-98 > UBA4971 > UBA4971 > UBA6256. The sequence goes on along the minus strand of JACIXY010000014.1, from coordinate 58,988 downwards.
GGGCAAGTTTCTTCAAAGCGCACTTTAGCATCCAACTTTTCAGATGCCTCACTTAAGCTGAAACAGCTTACAGTTGCTGCATTTCTTTACGTTTGTTCAAGAGGATTATATCTCTCTTCATGCCCTCCGTCCATCAAACCTCACACCTCTTACACGAACTCACACCTGGCGCAGTTCCCACCGCACCACCGCGCTTTGGCAATGCCGGCACGGGGGCACACGCGTTCTGCTGCACCTTCACTTAGCCCCATGGATTTGCGTCCGATGGTAGTAATCATAATAGCAGCTTCAGATCAAACCTCTGTATACAAACTTAAACTCTCTGCAACGTTTCTCTCAACTTTCACTGACTTCTACGGAGAGGGAAGGTTCCTTGCAGGGAGAACATGATTACACTTGCGTCAGAAAACTGTTTGAAGACGGGGTTTCGATGCTCTCGTCGCGCCTGCGGATTTGGGTGATGATAAAGTAAAGGACGTTGATCCAGGTGGGATTCCCTGTTGAAGGTGGCATGCCTCCGGGGGCCCTCGGGGGGAGGGTGGTAGCCGGGGGTCTTGTTTTACCCGGGTGGAAGCAGGATAGCTGCAAGTGGCGTGGAACGAGGTTCTCAACGCCTCCACGAGCGAGGCAGCAAACGCATGAAAAACCAAGCGGGGGTGCGCTACGTGAAATTCCACGATGATCGGGACGACCTCGAAGGACATGCCTCTACCGTCTTCAGCGCAACAGCAAATGAAAAACGGATGCCTGCTAGGAGGAATTACGCTATTTATGAAGAAATAGGGGGTATTACAGTGGGAGTGCAATGGGCTGAGACTCAGATGATACACGATAAGATCAGGAGACTACGAAAGAGCAAGAAGCTACGTATTAAAGATGTCGCTGAGAAGACCGGCCTTTCCGTTAGCCTCTTGAGCCAAATCGAGCGCGGCAAGACATCGCCGTCGATAACGACCCTTCGAAAAATCGCTATGGCTCTTGACGTGTCAATGGTCTACTTCTTTGAAGGGGGTCAATCCAATGACATGATCGTGCGGAAAAACGAGCGGAAGTATCTTGCGCGCGCCGGGTCGAACATCCGCTACCAGCTGCTGTCCCCGGACTTGAATCGCAAGATTGAATTGGTACTGATCGAGTTGGATCCTGGACCTAATGAACCTGAAAACCTCTTTTATAGTCACGACGGAGAGGAATGCATTTACGTCTCGTCCGGCCGGTTGAAGTTCGAACTTGATGGGGTGAGCCACATTCTTGAGGAGGGTGATACCATATACTTCCATGCAAGCAAACCCCATCGGATAGCCAACGCATGGGACAAGCCGACGGTTATAATCTGCGCTGTTACACCGCCTTCGTTCTAGCGTGGTGCACTTTATGGAGGAGGAGAACTGGATGGAAAGCACGGGATTTAGGGAACTGATTAAGCAGGGCAAGGTGGTCATCGGTACGTGGGCTCAGATGGCAAGTCCTGAGAGCGTGGAGATTATAGGTAAGTCGGGACTCGACTTTGTTGTAATTGACACTGAACACGGCTTTTTCGGTCTGGAGACAGCAGAGAACTTGGTGCGCGCTGCCGACGCTTCAGGAATCGTGCCTTTGATCAGGGTATCGCATAAGAACCCAACTCTCATAATGAAAGCTCTAGATATGGGCGCCCGAGGTGTTATAGTGCCCGGTGTTTCAACGAAGGAGGACGCGGTCCAAGCCGTGCACGCTGCTAAGTATGCCCCACTTGGCAATCGTGGGGCATGCCCCTGCATTCGGGCGGCTGGTCATATGGCTTGGGACTGGACGGAGTATGCCAGACGCGCTGATGAAAGTACCGTGGTCTTCCTGCTTGTTGAGGGTAAGGAAGGCGTTGCAAACTTTGAGGACATCCTTACCGTCGAAGGAATAGACGTAATTCTGATGGGGCCTTTCGACCTATCCGTGGCGCTCGGTGTAGGCGGACAGGTAAATCACCCTTTGGTGACCGAAAAGCTTGAGCAGATGGTTAGGTTGGCACAAAAGAAGGGAATTGCCATGGCCGCAGTGGTTTTCGATCTCGAACCAGACAGCATTGCCGCAGCGACAAGGCGCTGGCTCGATCTTGGTGTCAAAGTGATTATGGTGGGGACAGATAAGATGCTTCTTTCGCACGCGCTTTCCAAGGTCTCCAGTGCGGTCGTCTCGCTCAAAGGCTAGTGCTTACGCAAAGCATGGTCTACGTGTTAGGGGGTGAGATTCATAGCGACACAGCGCCACTATGCCCATGGCGCGAAGTAAGAACCAGTGCATTTGACGGCTGTAACAGCTCAGTAAAACGACCGAACCAAGGAAAGGAGATGCTATCATGCAGGCTACTAAGCTCCACAAAACCTTCCTAGTGATCGTCTTGGCGATGCTCACAATGCTCGGTGCGGCACTCGGTGAAGCAGCGGACAACGTTATCAGGCTCAACGTGGCGCATGTGCTAGCCGACAGTCATCCTTGTCATCAGGCCCTTCTTCAGCTTTCTGAAGCAGTGAAGCAAGAGACAAACGGTCACGTCCAGATATCTATAATCAGCGGCGGAGCTCTCGGGAGCGAGCTAGATGAGATTGAACAGGTCAGAATGGGTGCTCTTGACATGGCATTGCTTTACGGGATCTCCAATTTCCAGGGTATGGAGCCGGTGTGTGCGGTAGAGGAACTGCCCTTCCTGTGGGAGAACCGAGAACAGGCATATGCTGCATTTGATGGTGAGCTTGGTAAGAAGCTCGCTGAGCGGGTTGAAAAGCACGGTGTAAAGATCCTAGCATATTGGGAGAACGGGTTTAGGAACTTCACGAATAACGTCCGGCCGATCGTAAAGCCCGAGGATATGAAAGGCATCAAGTTTCGTGTGGCGGAATCAGCGATCAGGCTCGACACATTCAGGCAGTTAGGGGCGTCTGCAGTCCCAATGCCTTTCCCCGAACTCTTTACCGCACTCCAGCAAGGCACTGTTGATGGTCAGGAGAACCCTCTTTCTATAATTTACACGTCGCGCTTTTACGAGGTTCAGAAATACTTATCGCTGTCAGGTCATATCTGGAACACTGCCGTTCTCATAATTAACCCAGCGAGATGGCAACGACTGTCAGAACGCGAACGGCGCGTCCTTCAGGACAATGCGCTCAAGTATAGGACTGTAGCCCGGCAACTGATAAAAGCCCAGGACGAGGAGTTCGTTTCGCAGTTGAAGAAGAAGGGTATGATTGTCAATGAGGTTGACAAGAAGGCATTTAGGGAAGCTGTAAAGCCGGTTTGGGATAAGTATGAAGCTAAGTTCGGCAAGGATATCATGGATGTGATTCGTAAGTACGCGTCTCAATGAGAACCCATGCCCGGGTCCGCCGCGAGCAATGTCGCAGCGGCGGACCCGGGGTCCTCAAGTTTGGACGCGGGGGGAGATGCAATGGAATTACGGCGCAAGCGATTCATAACGTTACTGGAGGCGATCTCGGCGGCGATGTTCGCCGTTGTGATAGTGATAACGTTCGCGCAGGTCGTTTTGAGATACGCTTTCAAAGCGCCGATGTTCTGGGCTGAAGAGTTGGCGCGTTACCTGTTCATTTGGATGTCGTTTACCGGCGCTACGGTGGCAGTTGCGCTCCAAGCTCATACCAGAATAGGGTTCTTCGTTGGCCTTCTGCCCAGGCCTCTTCAGAAAGCAGTATCAGTTCTCGTGAATCTTTTGTGTATTGCGTTTCTTGGCATAGTGGGTGTGAAGGGCTTAAGCATAGTAAGACTCGCGCTGACCAATCGCTCGCCCGCGCTGGGGGTTCCGTTGGGGCTTGTGTACTTAGCCCTACCGGTGAACGCCGCGATTATGATTGGTTACTTGCTCGTGCAGATCGCTCACACCATGCGTCCAGCCTCGGGCGTGCTCGAGTATGTCCGGAGTGTAGGCCAGCAACAGGAGTTGAACAAGCAATGATATGGGTGCTCTTTGGGAGTCTTGCGTTTTTTCTGGCGATGGGGGTTCCGGTGGCGTTCTCGATAGGGCTGAGTAGCCTTGCATACTTGGTTGTGAAAGGGTTTCCTCCGGTATCCGTCATTTCCCAGAGGATGGTTATGGGGATTGACTCATTTCCACTTCTCGCGTTGCCCCTTTTCATGATCGCTGGGGTGTTAATGGAAAAAGGTAGCACGCCGCGATTGATGAGGTTAGCGAACGCCTTGATCGGCCACATCACAGGCGGACTCGCTGCTGTCGCAGTAGCTGCGAGCTGCTTCTTTGGTGCCGTGTCAGGCTCTGGCGTCGCAACCGTTGCCGCGGTGGGTTCGATCATGGAGCCGGAAATGGTCAAGAGGGGCTACGGGAAGGGGTTTACCGCTTCCCTCTTAGGTGGTTCAGGAGGTCTCGGCATCGTCATCCCTCCGAGCCTCTCAATGGTCGTCTACGGCGTGGCCGGAGGCGTGTCAATAGCAGCGTTATTCCTCGGAGGGCTCATCCCTGGAATCCTCGCCGGGCTATTCCTCATTGCGTTTTCGATTATGGTGTCTGCTAAGCGGGGGTACCGTGGGACCGATAGGAGGGCATCCTTTAAGGAACTTGTGGAGGCATTTCGGGGTGCCATCGGCCCCCTTGCTATGCCGGTCATAATCATGGGGGGAGTCCTTGGCGGTGTTTTCACGCCGACGGAGGCGGCTGTTGTTGCTGCTGTATACGCGTTTGTGCTGGCAGTTTTCGTGTACAAGGAACTAAAGTGGTCTGAGGTGCCTCAGCTTCTTGCAAAGGCATCCCTATCAAGCGCGACAATCATCCTCATCGTATCCGCTGCTGCGCCGTTTGCTTGGATTATGGCCTCGGAGCACATACCCGAAGCCATGGCATCAGCTTTGCTGTCGATCTCCAGTAATAAGATCGTGCTCTTGTTCGCCATCAACGTGCTGTTACTGTTCTTAGGCACCTTCATGGAGACCATCGCGGTAATTATCATTATGACGCCAATTCTGTTGCCGATCGTAACCCATATAGGAATTGATCCCGTTCACTTTGGGGTCGCGATGATGCTCAACCTGGCTATCGGGGGTGCGACGCCCCCGCTCGCTGTAGGTTTGTTTACGTCCACGAGGATAATTGGCATCAGTATCGAGGAAACGTTTCCCGATATAATCTGGGTGTGCCTCGTGATGACGCTCGCGCTGGCCGTGATCCTGCTCATTCCGGAAACCGCCCTACTGTTGCCGAATCTACTACTGAAATAGGCGGCAATGATTTCAAGAGGAGTACGCGGCGTCTCAGCCGGGGGGCACGTTGGGGCCGTCCCACCTGCAGGACGGCCCTTGTTCTACCCCAACTTCGACACCTACACCCCAGACGACCTCACCGACGAGGAGACCGACTACATCGCCGACGTCCTCGAGCGCGCGCTGCGGGAAGTGCAGTAGGGGCAGGCATGGTCTTCGCGGCCGGCGCGGGCGAGAGGGAGTCCACAGCCACTCGCCGGGTCCCGAGCGGCGGGTTGAACGGGCTCAAGGATGCCTATCACGTGTAGCCTGAATGCCGGACGACCCCGCTCCGGCCCGAACGCAGGCCAGATCGCTCTGAGTGAACCGCCTGAGCGAACCGCTCGACGCACTTCAGCGCGTCGCTCCGACCGGAAGCCACAAGACCCAGATACTACCATCCAGACCGTGAAGTAAAACAGTGCAAAGTTTACTCCACGAGAAGAAGGAAAACTGGATCCCGCGTCGAAGTAATAAAACGTCATGACGACAGTATGCCTGGCAGGGCCGGTCAACCCGTTTATCTGAACCATCAGGGCTAAGGCTGGCGTGCCTTTCTAGCAAGTAGCAGGAATAATGTGTGAGTGCAGTGGCCTAGATGTGCTCGGTACTCATCATGACGACATAATGAGTGCTTTACCGCTTCCTCACGGATGTCTCGTGGCGGAAAAGCGCGTCACGTTTCCGGCTTGTGCGGCATCGCGGTAGCAACGCGATCAACCTAAAGCGGTCGGTGACAATCGACTGAAGGGGAACTGGTCCAATTATGAGCGCGCGGACAACGAACGTTCCGAACAGTCTACGCGACATCCCCATGGAAAGAAGGGAAGGCGTGGTGCTGACACGGGAGTCAGGCGTTCCCCTTTACCAGCAGATCAAAGTATGGATAGCCGATAACATTTATCGCGGGGTCTGGAAACCCGGCGACGTCCTTCCGTCAGAGGTTGAGCTCGAGCGCCAATTCGGGGTAAGCCGGACCACGGTGCGGCAAGCGATCGCTGATTTGCAGGCCGAAGGCGTTGTGCAGAAACAACAGGGCAGGGGAACTTTCGTTTCTCACCCGAAGTACGAGGAAAAGCTTCCAGCTTTGCGGGGCTTTACGGAGGATATCATCGCCAAAGGACACGTACCACGCTCGATCGTGCTAAGTTCGGAGATCATTCGCCCCCAGCCCCGCATTATTGATAAGCTACGGCTCACACCCAAGGACGACGTGTTCAAGCTCGTGAGGCTTCGGCTGATCGATGAAGAGCCCGTCCAGATACATACGGTTTACCTTCCGATGTGGGTTGCAGATCTGATTAACTATTCTGACACAGACTTTTCCACACGGTCGCTCTACTCAGAGATGGAACGGGCGGGCATACAGTTGGACGAAGCAGAAGAAGTGCTGGAGGCCAGCGTGGCGTCGGAGCTGCACAGTTCCCTTTTGCGCGTTCCCAAGGGTGCGCCCCTGATAATCACTGAGAGACAGACGTTTGACGTGGATGGTCGAGTTGTGGAGTTCTCGATAGTTGAGATACGTGGCGATAAGTACAGGCACTCGGTGAAGCTCAAGAGGGGGCAATAGGACGTGAGTGTGAGCGTTCGGGACAAGATACTCGGATCGCTGGTAGCTGCGGCGATAGGCGACGCGATGGGTGCCCCAACCGAGCAGATGACTCTCGATGAGATCAAGGACAGGTTCGGAGGCCGCCTGGTGGATCGCTTCTACGCCCCTTCCGAGGATCGTCCGTTTTCTCATGGGCGCCTTGCGGGGCAGATCACCGACGATACGGGTCAGATGTTGGAGCTTGCGCGGGCGTTCATCGAGGCAGGTACCGATCCCATCACACCTCAACAGGTGGCCGACGCGCTGCTGCGCTGGGCCGCCGACCCAGAGGTTTTCTCCCGGTTCGCCGGACCGACTACGCGTCAGGCTATTGAAAGGCTACGCGCAGGGGAGGATCCTCTAAGCGTTGGACGGAGTGGCACACTGTCTACAATAGGCACGTCAAACGGATGCGCAATGAAGGTAGCCCCTGCAGGGCTGATCCATCCTGGTGACCCGGACAGCGCTGTAAGAGATGCCTGCACGGTCTGCATGCCCACCCACGCGACGCAGATCGCGATGTCTGGTGCCTCTGCGATCGCGTCGGGCATTTCTGCCGCCCTAGCCCCCGGTGCGGATGTGTTCTCGGTGGTTCGGGCGTGTCTCTACGGTGCGAGGGAGGGAGAGAAGCGCGGGCGCGCTGTCGGGCGGGTCGCTCCCGGGCCATCCGTGGAGGCCCGTATCCGTCTTGCGGTCCGACTCGCGCTGGAGTCGAGTGACATCGAAGACGCGTGTCGCAGCATCCATGCCTACGTGGGCAGCGGCTTGCACACCGCGGAGGCCGTCCCTGCGGCCGTCGGGCTATTCGTTGCGGCTGGCGGAGACCCTGCCATGGCGGTGGCGGCGGGAGCCAGCATCGGCGATGACACCGACACCGTCGCCACCATGGCCGGGGCCCTGGCCGGGGCGCTCGGGGGAATATCGCGCGTTCCTGCGGACCTTTACAGGCAGGTAGAGGAGGTTAACCACCTTGACATTGCAGGGCTCGCAGATGAGATCTACTCATTGGCAATCAGGCTCCATCCTGCGCAGGCTTAAGTGAAACGGGACGGTGCCCGCCATGCCGAGCGCGTCGTTTCAAAGCGACAAGCGACCGATGATAAGGACGAGTCAGCGCCCATCGCCGTCAATCGTGGGGCTGAGCGACGTCGTCGTGGACGTTTACCTGAGGGTCAACAGGCTTCCGGGACTGGGCGAAAAAGTCCAAGCAACCTTCATGGGACGCATGGCCGGAGGGACGGTCCCGAACGCGATGTGCGCGGCGTCAAGGCTCGGGGCGAGGACCTACCTTGTGGGACGGGCAGGCGATGACGACCACGGCGCGCTTGCGACCGACGATCTGAGGCGCTTCGGCGTCGACACAAGCCATGTGCGGACCGTGCCAGGCAGTGCGACCGCCTGGACGGTGGTCGTGCTCACGCCCTCGGGCGAACGGGTCATATACCTGGTTTCAGATGCCTGCTCTCCGGACGGAGACACGCCAGAGTGCCGTGATGCTGGCTTACGTCGGCCCCAAGGGATCACCGCCATTGAGGAGGAAGACCTGACTCTCATACGCCAGTCGGACGCGCTCTATCTTTCCCCGCACGTCGGTAGGGAAGCGCTGTCCCAAGCACTAGCTGCAGCAAAGGCCGGCGGCACTCTTGTGGCTGTTGACCTGGAGCAGGCGGCCCTCGAGTACCTCGAGAATCCGTGGCAAATCATGGCCTCGTGTGACGTGGTGTTCCTCAACGACGAGGCCTGTTCGTGGCTGGCGTCTTGTACAGGCGTGTCGCCAGGGGAAGTGCTGGCCAGGGTTGCGCGTTTAGGACCGTCGTTCGTCGTCAACACCAAAGGCCCCCGAGGAGCGCTCGTGCTGGCCTGTGACCAAGAGATCATGTCGCCGGGCTTCAAGGTACCTGTCGTTGACACCACCGGAGCTGGTGACTGCTTCAACGCGGCCTTCTTCTGCGCGGTGCTATGGGGATGGGACGCCGGAACCGCCCTGCGGTTCGCCAATGCCGCGGGTGCGCTTGCAGTCACGGCCGTCGGCCCCAGGGGAAACCTTCCCACCCTTCAACAAGTCCTCGAATTCATGCGGGGTAGAAACTGCGCGGAAGTGCCGGGCGAATGCAGTGCCGGGTGAGTGTCGTATCAAGGTCACCTTGGCTGGGCCCACAGGTGAGAACAAAAGGAGGTGATCGCTGGGACACGGGATACGATGACTGCCCTCGTGTCTTGACGCACAGCCCACATGCGCCACCCACACATACCAGGAGGTGTTAGTTGGAATGCGTATGACACACAAGAACCTGTTTGCACTGGCCCTGGTCGTTGTGTTCGTGCTCATGCTAACATCAGTTGGAGTTGGGGTGTCCGCGGCGCCCAAGCAGAAGATAGCGCTGATCATGAACCAGCCTCTAGGGGATCCTTTCGCGACACTTGTGTACTCCGGCCTCGAGCGGTTGAAGAAAGAGCGCGACGTCGAGACCAAGCTGATCGAGAGCCTGGATAAGTCGGAGTATGTAGAACAGGTCCGTGCTATGGCGAGGCTTGGATATAACCCGGTGATGGTTCTTTGGGAAGACCTAGCTGCTGCGGCGATAGAGGTGGCGCCGGAGTTCCCGAACACGAAGTTCATAATCCTGGATTGTTACACCACTGCCAAACTGCCGAATGTCCAGACCGTGGTGATGGAGCCACAGGAAGCATCCTTTATCGCCGGTTTCGTGGCTGCTAAAACCACGAAGACCAAGCACGTTGGCTTCGTAGGTGGAGCGGACATCCCGGTGATCGAGAAGTTCCTGGCAGGGTTCAAGGCCGGCGTCGCCCATGTCGACCCGGGTATCAAGATAACAGCCGTTTACGCAGGAACCTTCATAGACCCGGCGAAGGGCCTCGAAATGGGCCGCATGCTGTTTACGAGCGGCGCAGACGTCGTGATGCACGCTGCGAACAAGACGGGGCTCGGCGTCCTCAAGGCTGCAGCGGAGGCCGGGAAGTGGGGCATCGGCGTTGACATGTGGCAGGGGGATGTGGCCCCAGGCCACGTTTTGTGGTCTGCTCTGAAAGACGCCGGAAATGCCACCTACACTATGGCGAAGAAGGCCCTGGACGGTGCGTTCGAGCCAGGTATGTTCGTATTCGGCGCGAAGACCGGGGCCGCCCTTTATGATGAGAGAGACTTCAAAAAGCTTCCACCTCAGCTCCAGTCGCAGGTGCTCGACTTGGAGAAGCGGATAAGAAATGGTGACATCAAAGTGCCTAGCACCGTGAAATGATGGTTGACGCAAGACCACAAATTGGTCTGTGATGAGGATAGTATAACGAGTCTTCACCCACATGGGGGCGGAGCCGCCTTCCGCCCCCGTGTATCGGGAGGCTTGCGGAGCTTGCAGAAGGAAATCCGGCTCGAAAACATAACAAAGCGGTTTCCAGGAGTGCTGGCAGACGATCATGTCAACATGATTATTTCTGCCGGCACGGTACACGCTGTCGTCGGCGAGAACGGTGCCGGCAAGAGCACCCTGATGAATATTCTTTCGGGTCTGTACCAGCCTGACGACGGGCGGATCCTCGTTGATGGAGAGCAAGTGCGGTTCGAAAACCCTCGTCAGGCGATGCGCAGGGGGATCGGCATGGTACACCAGGAGTTCATGCTGGTCCGCAACCTGACCGTCCTCGACAACATAATACTTGGCTTCGAGCCCTCGCGGGCCGGAATGATCAGCCGGAGCGTGGCGCGCCGGGTGCTCAAAGACCTCATGAACGCGTATAAGCTGGACGTTCCCCTGGACGAGACGGTGGAGAGGCTTCCGGTTTCAATGCAGCAGAGGGTGGAAATAGTCAAGGCGCTGTATCGAGGTGCTGACGTCCTGATTCTGGACGAGCCGACGTCGGTGTTAACGCCGCAGGAAAGTAGGGTGCTGTTTGCGGCCATCCGCGAGTTGGTTAGCCGCGGTAAGACGGTGATCTTTATCTCACACAAGCTCGGAGAGGTGCTCGAGGTAGCGGACCGCATATCGGTGATGCGTGACGGCAGAGTCGTGGGTGAACTGCCCGCGTCGGACGCGACGGAGCGCACCCTTGCGAGACTAATGGTGGGACGCGACGTCCTCATGAACTTCACTCCGCCCGGGAAGCCACAGGGAGACCCCGTCTTGGAGGTCAAGGAGATGACAGTGAAGGATGCCAGGGGCCTCGAGGTGGTAAAGCAGGTATCGTTCACCGTGCATGCAGGAGAGGTGCTGGGCATAGCCGGTGTTGCCGGAAACGGACAGAGCGAGCTGGTAAAGGCTATCGTGGGGCTCGTACCCACGTGTTCAGGGTCGATTCACATCAGCCGAAGGGATGTGACGAAGGCTTCGGTGAAGCACCGCAGGCAGGCGGGAATGCGGTACATTCCTCAGGACCGGGCTTGGGTGGGAACGTGCCGCCAGTCGGCTCTGTGGAAAAACCTCCTGATGGGCTATGAGCACTACAGGAAGTTCTCCAGATTCGGGCTTCTGCGGTTGGACGTTGTGAGAAGGTTTGCATCAGATCTCGTCGCGCGGTTTGGTATCAAGACGGCTTCGTTGTACGTGCCTGCGGGGACGCTCTCGGGCGGCAACCTCCAGAAGGCCATTGTTGCCAGGGAGCTGGCTCTCGGGCCTCGGCTGCTCATCGCGGAGGATCCTACAAGGGGTATAGACATTGGGGCAACAGAGTTCGTGAGACGGCAGGTTCTGCAAGTCGCCGAGGGGGGTGGCGCCGTGCTACTGGTATCCCAGGACTTGCAGGAAGTGATGGCGCTGAGCAATCGGATCCTTGTGATGCATAAAGGCCAGATCGTCGGTGAGCGCATGCCAGCGGAAACGACAGAGGAAGAGTTGGGCCTGCTAATGGCCGGGCGCGCGACGAGGGGGACTCACGATGGGAGATAGAAGCGTCGGTAATCCGCGCACCGCGAAAATGAGGAATGCCGTGCTCACGGAGGCTGCCAAGTACGTAGTTGCGTTATTGCTAGGTATGACAATCGGCGGCGTCTTGATCTCCTTCAAAGGAGAAGACCCGGTATTTGCATACAAGGTGCTGCTTGAGGGAGCCCTGGGCGGCCGCGCGGCTATCGCACAAACGCTACGGTGGGCTACTCCGGCCATATTGGCGGGACTGGCCACTACCATAGGGTTCCGGGCTGGGGTGTTCAACCTGGGAGTTGAAGGCCAGCTGTATATGGGTGCGTTCGTAGCAGCGCTGGTTGGATACTCGGTCGCGCTACCTGGTAGGGCCCACATGATCGCCGCCCTCGGCGCGGGTGCGCTCGCGGGGGCAGCGTACTCGCTTCTCCCTGCCGTCCTTTGGATGCGTTATGGGATCAATGAGGTCGTGAACACCCTCATGTTGAACTACGTAGCATATCTCTTGACCGAGTACGTGGTGCGCGTGTTCATAATGTCGTCCTCGGGGTCGGTGGTCCCGCTTCAGATAGTCACCCCGGAGATCGCAGAGTCCGCCCGGCTGCCGCTGCTCTTTCCCCCGTACCAGGCCAACGTTGGGCTGTTCATCGGCGTTCTCCTGGCAATACTCGTGTATTTCTTCTTCCAGCGCACCGTCTGGGGTTACGAGCTGGACATCGTCGGTCGGAATCCTGCGTTCGCTGCGTACGGTGGTGTCAGCGTAAGGCGTCTGGGTATGCTGGCGTTTATCGCGAGCGGCCTAGTCGGCGGGTTGGCGGGGGCGGTCGAGATCCTGGGTGTTCACCACAAGTTCGCAGCACAGTTCTCGATCAACCTCGGCTTTGACGGAGTTCTCATAGCGCTACTCGCGAAGAACGATCCCCTCGGGATCATTCCGGTCGGGCTGTTCTGGGGAATCCTCAGAAACGGTGCGTATTCTATGGAGCGAATGACCTCTGTAAGTCGCATTGTCATTCAGGTTGTCCAGGCACTGTTCGTTCTCTTCCTGACTGTTGATGCCGGGGTTATTCGCCAGATGTTGCGGAGACGTCGGGCTTTGAGAGGCAAGCCTGTCCAAAAGGGGGCGACGACCACGCATGGAAGTCTTGTTTGATCCGGCAACACTTGCATCGGGCATCAAACTCTCGGTGCCCATCCTCTTCGCGGCCCTTGGCGGGATGTTCACTCACCAGGCCAACGTGTTCAACATCGCGCTCGAGAGCCTGATGTTAACTTCAGCGTTTTTCTCCGTTGTCGGCAGCTGCTATTTCTCCAGCCCGTGGGCAGGCCTTATGCTGGGCATCGTCGCATCGCTCGTTGCTGCGCTTGTCTTCGCCGTGCTGACTGTGGATTTCGGCGCAGACGTGATCGTTGTTGGAATTGCGATGAACCTGGGAGCCTGGGGAGCCACCAGCATTCTGCTGGAGCTGATGTTCGGGGTGCGAGGATTCCTGCTGGACCCGAGGATCGTTAGCTTCCCTTCGGTGGAAATCCCTGTGGTAAAATCTGTTCCCTACCTGGGCCAGGTCGTGAGCGGCCAGAACGTGCTCGTGTACCTGGCCGCAGCGACGGCAGTTGCAGTCCACTTCGTCAGCTACCACTCTAAGATGGGCCTGAGGATCCGGGCTCTCGGCCAGAATCCCGCGGCGGTGGAGACGGCGGGTTTGAGTCCCCGGAGGTACCGCTACCTTGCGATTTTACTGTGTGGGTTGCTATGCGGGGCTGCAGGCACGTTTTTGCCGCTGGGCGGCCTGTCTATGTTCAGCGAGAATATGTCCGCCGGGAAGGGCTATATCGCTCTTGCCGCGGTCCTCTTCGGTAATGGGGTTCCCGGGCTGGTGATTGCAGCAAGCCTTGTCTTCGGGTACGCTGAAGCTCTTGCTGTTAAGATGCAGGGTTTTGGCCTGCCGAATCAACTGGTGCTCATGAGCCCGTACGTGCTCACGATGCTGTTTCTGTTCATCGGCACGCGAAGGCGAGTTGCTGCGGGGTGACGATGTGAACGAGGGTCTGATGTTGTTAGGTCTTGGACCGACGCCTGGAGAGGCCGTGAGTCGCCTGGTAGACGATTACCTGAACCTGAGACGGGTGGCTGAGGGCGGTGAGAGCCCAAGGCCAGTAGTATCAAGAGTGAGGGACCTTGTCCTCGTAGACCTGCTGGGCGATCTGGTCATGGTTGTGGCCTGCGATTCTAACGCCTCAATCGGAGAGAAACCCATGGACTCTCTGAAACAGCCCTATGCGGAAATGGGCAGGAGCGCGGTAAAAGTGCCTTTGATGGAGGTTATCGCGTCCGGCGCGACTCCCATTCTGGTGGTGGACGCGCTATGCGTCGAGATGGAACCATCGGGTAAGAAGATCATTGCAGCGATTCGCGGGGAGCTGGAGCGAGCGGGCCTGGCACAGGATATCGAGCTGACCGGGAGCACCGAAGACAACGCCCGAACCGTGCAAAGCGGCATCGGAGTGACGGTGATCGGCCTTGCCACCAGACGGTCCCTTCGGCTCCGCACTACGACAGCGGGTGACGCAATCGTGTGCGTGGGGATTCCCAAGTCGGGGGTGACTACTCCATACAAGGAGGATGATACCGACATAGCCCACGTGAGTACGGTGATGACCCTGAGCAGGCTACCATACATACGCGAGATCCTGCCGGTAGGTTCGAAGGGGGTGCGGTACGAGGCTACAGAGCTGGCAAGATACGCCGGCCTTGAGCTGGAGGAGGCGTCTCCCCCGCCGCCCATCGATATGGATACGTCTGCAGGGGCAAGCACGGCCGTCCTAGCTACCCTCAGACCTGAGCATGTGCCTGAATTGCGGAGGACGCTGGTGGAGCCTGTCTTTGAGATCGGCGCGGCAGCTGTTCCGCGGACACAGCACAGGAAGCCGTGAGACCCGTGAGAAAGGCGAAGGCGGGCCCGTTTATCCGGGGTGCGGATCATCCCACTATGACATTACTACGACAAGAAAGCAGGAGACGATTGAGTCGGGGGGATCGTGCGGTGGACATCGAGTATGAATCCGTAGAACACGTTATGGAAGAAGTCAAAGCAATGAAGGTGCGAGGTGGGAGTGCCTTCGGTTGCGCAGCGGCGAGCGCCTTTCTCTTGGTTGCGCGAAAAGGATCGTACTCATCAGGTGCTGCGTTGATAGAAGCGCTGGAAGAGGTTGCAAACGCGCTTATGCGTGAGAAGCCGACCATGGCAACGATCTACAACGCCAGGAGGCTCATGGTCGACTCGGTGAAGAGGTCCATGAGCGGCGCCGACGCAGAAGCAGTCGCACGGGAGGTGATCCGGCGCGCAGAAGCATTCATACGTCATTCCAGGGAGGCGGTGGACCGGATCGGCAGCTTCGGTGCCAACCTAGTCGGTGACGGCGATACTATAATGATGCACAGCTTCAGCGGTAGCATAATGAGCGTGTTCCGTGCTGCCAGGGATGCGGGAAAGAGATTCCGGGTCATCTGCACGGAATCAAGGCCGCTCCGCGAATCCAGGTACGCCGTAAACGTCCTAACCGAGCTGGGGGTCCCCGTGATCTTCATCACCGACGCCTCCATGTGGGAATTCGTCAGGAAGGCCGACTGGGTGCTTGTGGGAGCAGACACTATTGCCTACGACGGTTCGGTGGCCAACAAGATGGGCACCGCGCTTCTTGCGCGGCTGTGTGCCCTCGCAGAGGTGCCGTTCTTCGTCGCTAGCGAGATTGCCAAACTCGATCCGAGAACTCGCGACGGCCGCCGGATAGATCTGGAAATGCGGCCGGTGGAGGAAGTCGTGTCGCCGGGTGACTTCAGGAGCATGAACGGCGTTGCGGTAGTGAACCAGTTTTTCGACATCACTCCTGCCAGAGACATCCGGGGCATAATTACGGAGCGAGGCGTAGTGCCGCCGAATCTCATCGCCGTGCTGTGGCACGAGTTTGAAGAGGAACTGACGGCTGGTTTAGCGTAGGGAGGAAGACTCGAGGTGAATAGCATCTGGGTTGTTAAAGAGGAAGTCGCTGAGAGCATAGCCCGAGGGCAGCCGGTGGTCGCCTTCGAGTCGACGGTGCTTACCCATGGCCTTCCGTATCCACGGAGCAGGGACCTCGCTCTTGACGTGGAGAGAATTGTTCGCCTCCGCGGGTGTGTGCCAGCGACGATCGGCATCATCGACGGTGTGATCCACATCGGGATGACCGAGGAGCAAATCGACCGCTTGGCTGGCGATAAGACAGCGTGCAAGGCGGCGGCGTTTGACATACCTATGGTGGTGGCGTCAGAACAGTCAGCCGGCACAACCGTGTCGGGCACCCTGGCAATAGCGGAGCGCGCCGGGATTTGCGTGTTCGCAACCGGGGGCATCGGGGGTGTCCACAGGGGTTTTGCGGAGCTGCACGATGTGTCGCACGACATTGAAAGTCTCGCGCGCTCCAGGGTGGTGACGGTGAGCGCGGGTGCGAAGGCTATCCTCGATCTGCCCAAAACTCTTGAATGCCTTGAAACTGCGGGGGTCTGCGTGGTGGGGTACCAGACCCGGACCTTCCCTGCTTTCTATCACCGCGACTCGGACCTGGCCCTGAATCACACGGTCGAGACAGCCGAGGAAGTGGCGCGCGCGTTCATTGTTAGACGGGACCTCGGCCTGCCCGGCGGGCTCTTGGTGGCTGTGCCCGTGCCGTTGGAAAGCGAGCTACCGCGCGCAATCGTGGACAGTGCCATAGACCAAGCGCTGGCTGAGGCGAACGGTCGTGGGATTTGCGGCAAACAATTGACGCCATTTCTACTGGCGCGGCTTGCAGAGATTACCGGCGGCCGCTCGGTTGAGACGAATTTGGCCCTGCTGAAGAACAATGCCCGAGTAGGTGCGGAGATCGCGGTAGCGATCTCCAACCTCACCTCACGTTCCTAATGCTACGCTGCCACATATGCAACTCCTGGCAATTCCGCCGCCCAGGCACCTATGCGAGGCCGTTCAAGTGCAGACTGGTCGGCCGGTCCACCGCGGGAAGTGGAGTGCTGCTGCCTACGTGGCAAAGTAGTACTGTAGATAACCAAGCTCGAAGTTAGACCGTGTGCGGCAAAGGGAGTCGCGGTTTACGAGCGCACGGACAGACAGACAGATGGACGCCCCGTCCCTGTCCCGGCAGTAACCCGCGGTTTACGAGCGCACGGAGAGACAGCATGATGCTCGTTCAACTTTGAGGTTGGCTATCTATAATGCTACTGCGCCACATAGGCAGCCTCTGGCAATCGTGACCCCCCGACGGGCTGCTACGATCCGTCGAAATAAGGTCGAGAGGCGGGTCGATGGAATGCCGCCGCATTTCGGCACCATCCGTCTCCAGCCCTTCTACCGCGCCGAGTTCGGCTTCAAGGGGGGGGACTTCGCGGTGACGGAGTTCGCGGGGCGCACCAGCATCGCTATCTCAGTCCGCAACCACCCCAGACCACCTCACCGCCGAGGAGATCGACTACCTCGCCGACGTCCTCGAGCGCGCGTTAGGCGAGCGGCAGTAGTAAGAGGTGGAAACTGCAAGTCTCTCTCTCGGTGGCGAGCAGTAGCATGGCGCAAGACTTTTGGGTATTGAGTGGGGCCAAATGGCGGCATGTCGCCATGAGAGCTCCGCTGGCAACAGTCCACTTTATGGGATTGTGCCAGAAGCATGTCCCGTCATCGCTTGAGGTAGCGCATAAGCGTCTGCCACTCCGGGAGAACGGCCAGTGCTTCTTGCGGGTGGGCTATCATCCAGTCCCTCACGTGTGCTCAGAACCGACCGGCGTCTGCGCCGTAAAGTTGCGTAAGTGGGGGCTCAGGGTTGCGAGGAGGTCCTTTCCTGAGAACCAGGTCAAGACTGCTTCCCGGTCGGCGCAGAATAGGTGGGCTTCCTTGTCGGGGCTGCTTCGATCGAAGGCGACCAAGGCTGGTTTTTCAGAGACCTTGCTGGACAATGCTCGTCAGGCGACAGGCGGAACGCCTCTTGTGAGGCTAGGACGGCTCCCCGAGCCTGGGAGCGCAGAGGTAGTCGTGAAGCTGGTGTCGGTGAACCGTGGCGGAAGCATGAAGGCCAGGCCTGCTTTGCGCATCATCGAGGAGGCAGAGAAAGCCGGCTTGCTCAGGCCCGGGTGCATCATCGTGGGCCTCCAGCGGCAACCAGGGCATAGTGCTCGCGATGTTAGGTCCAGTCATGGGTTACCGCGTCATAGTGTGCATGCCCGAGACCATGAACGTGGAGAGGCGAAAAGTGCTCGAAGCGTACGGCGCCGCGCGACCTCGGCGTACAGGCCCGCTGGTACCGCTCCCAGCACAGCCCGACACCAGCCGTGATCCATCCCGCTGGCAGATTCCCGCCATCTAGCTCACACCGAGCGAAATGCCCGGTACGCTTTGCTTTTTGTATCCACCTGACTCGCCGGGAGCATTTAGGTAGAGATTTGTTTTGGATTTAAGGAGGAGTTGAGGCACGGGCGGCGAATAATCCTTCCTGGGACCGGTCCCGAACGCATTCGAATACGGTGGGGCAAGAGATGGTGCGGCGTGGTCGAGCGGGAGGGACCTGCAAGAGCCCGGTCCTGACCGCAGGCCGCCGAGTTGTCGCGCTTATCCATGCATCAAGCCCACGGATCGGGGTGGATGAACTTGGGTCCGACGATTCGAGACGTTGCCAGGCTTGCTGGTGTCTCGAAGTCAACTGTATCGCGGGTCTTGAACGGCGACCCGAACGTCGCCGAGGAGACCAGGAACGCTGTGATTGCTGCGATAAAGGAGATACGGTACACGCCGAACGCGCTCGCGCGTGGGCTGAACACGCGAAAGACCGGCACGATCGGTCTCATCATATCGGATATAACCAACCCGTTCCATGCAGAGGTGGCGCGTGGTGTGGAGGATCTGGCCTCGGACTTCGACAGTAACGTGATCCTGTGCAACACGGACGGCAGGCCGAAGAAGGAGGCTGCCTACATAGACCTGCTTGTCGAGAAGCGGGTCGATGGCATCATCTTTACGTCGGTCAAGACAGACGAAAGCGACATGACGAATCTGCGCTCAAGGCGGATTCCTTTCGTCTTTGCCGGGCGCACGCTGCCGGACGTCGAGGCTGATAGTGTGGTGGTCGACAACATCCTTGGTGGGTTCCAGGCTACGAACCACCTCCTCAGGCTTGGTCACCAGAGAATAGCTTATCTAGCCGGTCCTTCCCACGTCTCAGCGAGCATGGACAGGTATGAAGGGTACTGCCAGGCACTGCGCAGGGCCGGGATAGAGCCTGATCCGCAGCTCGTGATCGAAGGAGATTTCAAGCAGGAAGGCGGGTACCGTGCCATGAGCGCGCTCTTGGATCGCTCACTGGGCATCACCGCTGTGTTCGCGGCGAACGACTACATGGCCATGGGCGCCCTCGAAGCCATATATGAGCGTGGCTTGAGAGTGCCAGAGGACATCGCGGTTGTGGGATTCGACGACATCCCGTTCGCCCGTCTCCATCTCGTGCAACTCACGACCGTGGCCCAGCCCAAGTACGACATCGGTGCGATAGCCGCACGCATGTTGTTCGAGAGGATCGACGGAAAGGCCCAGGATGAACCGTCGCGCCGTGTGGTCCTTCCTCCGCGTCTCGTGATCCGCCGGACGTGCGGGGAGTATCTTGGGCAGCGCGACTTCGCTGAACCGAATAGACCATCACGCGCGGCTGAGCCTCCGGTAGGGACGACATAGGCTCTCATGAGGACGTAATCTCTCACGAGAAGGACGCGTCCTTCCGCGGGACCGGGAAAGGCCGACCGTGTTGGAATCGGGAGAGTCAACTGGGGGAAGAGGCATGCGTTGAACAGGGTAAGACGACATTCTCCGCGCTCTAAGTGGGTCCGAGCAGATGCCGACTAGATGTTGACAGGAGGTAGAGGGAAATGAAAGCCGTTGTTCTGTCTTGCGACTGGCAGCCCAGGCCGGGTTTCAAGCTTGGGGCCAAGGACATCGACGGGAAGCTCACATACCTGGGGAGCAAGGTATGGCGCAACCCCAGACTCCAGGTGGTTGAGAAGGAGGTTCCCAAACCAGGCCCGACCGAGGTCCTGATCAAGGTGAGGGCCTGCGGGATCTGCGGAAGCGACGTGCACATGGCTCAGGCCGACGAAGAAGGCTACATCTTCTATCCCGGCCTCACCGCGTTCCCATGCACGCTCGGGCACGAGTTCTCCGGCGTTGTCGTCGAAGCTGGCAAGAATGCCATAAACAAGCGGACTCGCAAGCCGTTCGAGCCCGGAGAGGCAGTGTGCTCCGAGGAGATGCTCTGGTGCGGGTCATGCCGCCCATGTGCGGACGGATATCCAAACCAGTGCGAGGCCCTGCAGGAGCTCGGCTTCAGCTGCGATGGGGCGTTTGCGGAGTACATCACGGTAGACGCCAGGTACGTTTGGAGCATCGAGGAACTCAAGGAGAGGTACTCCGGCGACGATGTGTTCGTGGCTGGAGCTCTCGTGGAACCCACGTCCGTGGCATACACAGCTGTGATCGACGTGACAGGCGGGATCCGCCCCGGCGACAACGTGGTCATATGCGGCGGAGGACCCATTGGGCTTGCTGCCGTGGCGATAATGAAGCGCGCGGGTGCGGCGAAGGTCATACTCTCGGAGCCTTCGCAGCGTCGCGCTGAGCTCGGCAAGAAGATGGGTGCCGACTACGTCATAAACCCCGCCGAGCAGGACTTCACCGAAGCGGTGCTGGAACTCACGCGGGGCATGGGCGCAAACCTGTACCTTGAGGCCACCGGCTTGCCGGCGGTGGTGTGGCCAGGTATCGAGCAGGCGATCTGGGAGGGCAAGACGATAGAGGCCACGGTGTCGATCGTCGCCCGCGCGGATGCGAAGATCCCGGTCACGGGAGAGGTCTTCCAGGTGAGGCGGGCGCGCATCGTAGGATCTCAAGGCCACTCCGGCCATGGGACGTTCCCAAGGGTAATAAGCTCGATCGCGTCGGGCATGGACGTCCTACCGCTCGTTACCAAGAGGATCACCTTGGATGAAGTGCCGGAGAACATCATAAGGCTCCAGACGGACAGGAGCGAGTGCAAGATAACGGCGCTCATCTAGGCTTGGGAGGGGTTCTGATGGAAGACAAGACCATGCTGGCGGCGGTCTTCGAGGGCGACGGCAGGCTTGCCGTCAAGGAGGTCCCAGTTCCTACGATCCGCAAGGACGATGAGGTCCTCCTCAAAGTCGAGGCTGCCAGCATCTGCGGGACCGACGTACACATCCTGGAGGTCCCGCCGGGCCATCCGGCGACACCCGGTTCTATCCTCGGCCACGAATACGTTGGGACCGTTCTCAAGACGGGTCCGGTTGTGGAAGGGCTTCAGGAAGGCGACAGGGTCGTGATCGACCCCAACCTTACTTGCGGCAGGTGTCGGTATTGCCGTATGGGAATGCCGAACATGTGCGAGAACATGACTACACTCGGCATCTTCCTCGATGGCGGGTTTGCAAGGTACAACGTAGCGCCAGCGCGGGCCCTCCACAAGGTCTCGAACACGGTTCCTCCTGATGTGGCAGTGTTTGCGGAGCCTCTTTCATGCGTGGTCAACGGCACAGAAAAGGTGCGCCTGCATCCGGGCGAGTCCGTGGTCGTGCTGGGGGCGGGGCCGATCGGGCTCCTGTTCATACAGGTGTTCCGCGCAGCCGGCGCGGGCAGGATAATCGTCTCCGAGATGGCCGAAGTGAGGGCAGAGGCAGCCAGACGGAGCGGGGCGGACCTCGTGATCGATCCGCGTAGCGTCGACATCAAGGCGAAGGTGATGGCTGAAACAGGCATCGGTGCGGATGTCGTGGTGGATGCTGTGGGCACGCTCTTGCCGGTGGCGCTGGGTCTCGTAAGACGCGGAGGCAAGGTGCTCTTATTCGGGATGAACCAGTCTGTTGCGCCTCCGGTGGCTCAGTACTACATAACTCGCCACGAGGTCGCCGTGCTTGGCACCTACATAGCCAAGTATACATTCCCGCCCGCCATCAAGGTACTGGAGAGCGGGGCCATCAAGACTGACGCTTTGATAACGCATCGCGTGAGCGTTGCGAACATACACGAGGGCTTTGAAGCGATGAGGTCCGGCAAGGCAGTCAAGGTGGTCGTGACGCCCGAGTAGTCGCCGCGCTTGAGCGGTGCGCTTGAGCAGTACACTGTTCGGGCCGGTTGACGGCGCGGACACCGAGACTGGGCAGCTGCCCGCGACTAGGGAAGGAAGGAGCATGTCACATGGGCAAATGGGAGCTACCCCCGAAGAAGGGGCACATGGACGAACCGTCAGGTGTGTACCTGCAGAACATGACGATGAGCCAGATTGAGGAGCGTCTTAAGAAAGATGACATCCTCATCATCCCGGTTGGATCCACGGAGAACCACGGGCCCAACGCGTGCATCGGCGAAGACACCTTCCTCGTGACGAGGATGGCCGAGGCAGTCGCGCTGCGGACCGGCTGCACCGTCGCTCAGCCGACCTGGTACGGTTCTCATCCGTTCCACCACATGGGGATGCCCGGCACGGTGATAGTGCCTGAGGAGATCTTTTGCGGGCTCCTCAAGTCCATGATGGCCGGGTTCTGGAACATGGGATTCCGCAAGATGATACTTCTCAACGGGCACGGCCAGGAGTATGTGATTCCCACGGCGATACATCAGTTCGGGAAGACGTATCAGGTGCCGGCGATCATCATCAACGTCAACTGGTACCACGCTGTGCAGGACCATTTCAAGCTGAAAGACCAGGGCGGAGTGTACGAGACTCCTTTCATTCACGCCGACGAAGTGGAGACATCGTGGAGCCTTGCTTTGTTCCCGGAGTTGATGGACCAGTCAAAGGCGGTGGACACGAAGCCCAGGGGCTACCTGCCTGAGGGTCACGTGGACAAGGCGGGCAACCTGCTTCACAGGCCGATAGCCTGGTACGGTCATATCGGGTGCGGGCCGGCGGAGTATGCTGCGACGCCCGAGGGATGTGTGGGCAAGGCGACGCTGGCGGACCCAGAGAAGGCGAAGCCTGGCATCGAGGCTTTCCTGGACTACATGGTGAAGCTGCATGACGACATCCTCAAGGCGTTCCCGCCTGGCAAGCTGCCGCCGATCGAGGACATGAGCCAGCGGCGTCGCGAGGACATCGAAGCGGTTCTCAAAGGACCTCTTGCGCCTGGTGGGCGGAGCATTTACTCCCTAGTGTACCCGCCTGCGTGAGACAACCTCACGACCGGTTCCTGGGAAGAGGCCGCGGGGGCAACGCGAGAGTGACCGGGGGGGACGCTGGAATGAAGTTGAGCATCGTGGTCAACGCGACGCCCAGAGCGACGTCGCTCGCTGCGGATACATCGCTTGAAGAAGCGATGGCGCTTGCAGCAGAGGTGGGATTCCACGGCGTTGAGCTCGCCATAAAAGACCCCGCAAGTCTGGACGCGGCGTCACTGAAGAATGTGCTGGCGGCCCGCGGCCTTGAGGTTCCGGCGCTCGGGACCGGGGCTGCATACGCGGAGGGACTCAGCTTGTCCCATCCGGACGCTGCGCGGCGTGAGGGCGCCGTTTCGCGCCTGAAGGCCCACGTGGACCTGGCGAGGACTCTCGGAGCTTACGTGATAGTTGGGCTCATCCGCGGTCGCGCCCAGGACGGCCTGGGCCGGGACCGTGCCACCGAGTGCATCGCGGCAGGCCTTCGCGAGGTCGCGGGATATGCCGCCACGCGTGGAGTGAAGATCCTTCTCGAGCCCATAAACCGCTATGAGACGGACATCATCAACACCGTGGCCGACGCGCTCGTGATCGCTGAGGCAACGGGCGATAACGTTGGGCTACTGGTCGACACGTTCCATATGAATATCGAGGAGCCATCGATCACGGGTTCGCTTCGGGATGCGGCGTCGCGAGTTTGGCATGTGCACGTGGCGGACAGCAATAGGTGGGCCCCAGGCTACGGACACCTGGACTTCCAGGCGGTGGTAGATGCGCTGGACCACATGGGGTACGAAGGCTACCTTTCTGCCGAGATAATTCATAGGCCTGACGTTCGTGCTGCTTACACTGGAACTTACAAGCACCTGGCGCCCCTTATCGGGTTAGCGGGGCGATTGGCATAGAGAAGCGCGCCGAGAGCCGACGCCGTCGCCGACGCTGTCGCTGTCACGCTTGCGCTGTCGGTGCGAGATGCCGCTTACAGGTGCTGCTGTCAATGGCAGAGCAGAGGAGGGTACAAGGCATGCCGGGACGGTTTGGGTACACCGTTGAAGGATATGAATTTCAGGCGGAGGACTTCCTTCCTGCAAGGATATGCGACAAAATCGTTGACATCAGGGTGAGTAAGCCCGGGCTTATAAGGGAAGCAGCCCAGAGCCGCAAGAGGCGCCGCGCGTTGACACGGGATGGCAAGCTGACCATCCTGGCGACGGACCATCCCGCCCGTATGGTGACGAAAGTGGGCGATAACCCCGTGGCCATCGGCGACCGGTACAGCCTGCTTTCCCGCGTGGCGAGGGTGCTGACCGACCCTGGTTTCGATGGGGTGATGGCAACGCCCGATATCATCGAGGAGTTGCTGGTTCTGGATCATCTCGTTCAAGAGGCTGGAGGGCCCTCGTTCCTCGATGAGAAGGTCATCCTCGGGTGTATGAACCGGGGAGGGCTTGCAGGTGTGGCATTCGAAATGGATGACAGGATGACAGCCTATACCGCGGACTCCATCGCCGAGATGGGGCTCGATGGCGCGAAGATCATGTTCAGGCTCGATCCGGATAACCCCGACTCGGGCAAGACGATCATGTACTGCGTGGAGGCCATCAACGAGCTCGTTGATCTGGGCATCCCGGTGTTCCTGGAAGCTCTTATGATGCAGAGGGCCGACGGGAAACTCAAGACCCTGAAAGAGGCGGAGGCGCTCATCAAGGTCGTAGGCGTAGCCTCCGGGCTTGGGAAGTCCAGTGCATACACATGGCTCAAAATCCCGTACTGCGAGGGCTATGACAAAGTGGCTAGGGCCACCACCTGCCCCATACTCATGTTGGGCGGAGAGTCAACCGGCGATCCAACTGGCATACTCCAGGAGTTCGCTGCGGGAATGCGTGCAGGGGCCACCGTAAGGGGCGCGCTTGTGGGCAGGAACGTGACGTTCCCTGGCAAGGACGATCCTCGTGCCGTGGCGGTTGCTGTGAACGAGATAGTCCATAGGGGCCTCGATGCTGAGGCTGCCACACGAGTGCTCATGGAGACTCGCGGCAAGGACATGGACGCGATTACCCGCTATCTGGGCTAAGGATGACGGGGCGCCGGTGCGACTGAAGCCGGCCGGCGCAACCGAAGCGGGTTGGCGAGGCCGGCGGGCGGCTTGACTGTAGGCGAGTGGTGCGCAGCAGCCAGACACAGGAGGATGATGGGCATGCCGTTAAAAGGCAACGCAGTTGTGGGACAATCCGGTGGGCCAACCGCAGTGATAAACGCGAGTCTTGCGGGGGTAATCGAGGAAGCCCTCGAGCATTCCGAGGTCCTGGGCGTTTATGGCGGGGTGCATGGCGTCCTGGGGATGCTCAAGGAGGACTTCATCGATCTCGGCAAACAGGACCCGTCTGTCATTCGCGGGCTTCGCAGCACGCCTTCGGCGGCCCTCGGATCATGCCGCTACAAGGTATCGGCGGAGGATTGCCGGAAGCTCGTGGAGATCTTCAAGAAGTACAACATTCGGTACTTCTTCTACATAGGCGGGAACGACTCCGCCGATACATCCAACAAGGTGAGCAAGGCCGCGAAGGAAGCAGGGTACGAGCTCGCCGTGGTGGCGATCCCCAAGACGATAGATAATGACCTCGCAGTGACCGACCACTCCCCGGGCTACGGCAGCGTCGCGCGCTGGGTCGCGACGGCGGTGAGGGACGCGGGGCTTGACACGGAAGCCATCGGCGTCGTCGACAACGTCAAGATCATTGAAGTTATGGGCAGGAACGCTGGGTGGATCACCGCCGCCACCGCGCTCGCAAGGGACCATGCGGACGCCGCACCGCACCTCATCTACCTGCCGGAGCGGCCGTTTTGCGCTGAGAAGTTCCTCGCGGACGTGAAGGCGGTCTACGACAAGCTCGGGCACTGCGTGGTGACGGTGTGCGAGGGACTGAAGGACGAGACGGGGACATACGTCACAGCTTCGTCTCGATCCATCGATACCGATAAATTCGGCCACAAGCAGCTCGGTGGGGTCGGAGAATTCCTCTGCAACCTTGTGGCGACGAACCTGAAGCTCAAGGCGAGGTGCGACAAGCCCGGCACGATTCAAAGGGTGTCCGCGGCGCTGGCCTCGCCGGTGGATGTTGCCGAAGCCTATGAGGTCGGCCGGCATGCCGTGAGGTGCGCGGTCCAAGGGATCACCGACAAAATGGTGACCATCATGAGGAAGCCGGGGCCGAGCTATGAGGCGGAGATGGGAACTTGCGACCTCGAAGCCGTCGCCAACGAGGAGAAGTATGTGCCCGATGAGTTCATAAACGAAGCGGGGAACGATGTCACCCGAGCGTTCGTGGAGTATGCGTCGCCTCTCATCGGCGGACCGCTTGAGCCGTACGCGAGGCTTGAGCGTATTCGTGTGAAAGCGTGAAGGCCGGAGGTGTCTGCGAGTTGCCGGGCGAGCCGCGTAGCCGGATGGCCACGATGATCTGGGCGCTTGACACACTAGCCATCTGACATATGCAGACGCATTCATCACCGTCAACTTAGCAACTTGCGCAAAGTATTGGAGCGCTGCAGACGGACAAGCTGGAAGCGACCTTTGGTGACTCGGGATCACCGTCCGGTCTCCCATCGGAAAAAGGGGGTGGGAGACAGTCGGTGCGCCGGTGCGGATCTGAAGGAGCTTAGCGAAGGAAACCTCGAGAACGTGGAGTCTGACGCGAGTGCTTGTCACATTCCCGTAATCAAAAAAGGAGGGTTTCCGGATGAAAAGGCTTGTCGGGTTGGTCTTGGTGTTGTGCTGCGCTCTTGTGCTAGGCGGGTTTGGCTCTGCGACGTTGGCGGCGGATGAGATGACGTTCTATGTCATAGCCCATGCCGGCCCGGGCGATCCATTCTGGGCAGTGGTTCAACGTGGGGTGCAGGATGCAGGAAAGGCGCTCGGAGTCAGGGCGATCTTCGAGGGTCCAGCGGGTTACAACGTCCCGGAGCAGGTCGCCATGTTCCGTGCGGCTGTGGAGGCAAAGGCGAACGGGATCGCCACAACGATCAGCGATGCGAGGGCCTGGGCCGAGCCTATCAAAGAGGCCAGGAAGCGCGGCATCCCTGTCATAGCCATTAACTGCAAGGAACCCGAGGAGCTTCGCGGTACCATCCCCTACATGGCCTACATCGGCATGGACGAGTACGAGGCTGGCAAGATGGCGGCGCGCCAGCTGTTGCCCAAGCTCAAGAAGGGTGCCCGGGTGGTGGTGGCGATTCACCAGGCGGGCCACGTGGGCCTGGAGGCTCGTGCAAAGGGCATCACCGAGGTGATCACCAAGGAGATCGGCGGGAAAGTAGACAAACTTGATATCACTCAGGACGCTACGCAGGCAATCGGCATTCTCCGCAGTTACCTGAAAGCTAACCCTGACACAGCTGCCATCTTTACCCTGGGCCCACTCGGGGCGATCCCGACCATCAAGATGATCAGGGACGACGGTCTGAAGGGCAAGGTCCTCATGGTATCATTCGACCTTGACCCGACGGTTATCCAGGCCATCTCGGACGGGATCTGCGAGGGAACCGTTGACCAGCAGCAATACCTCCAGGGCTACATGGCGGTGGTAGAGCTCTATCTGTATGCGAAGTACAAGCTAAACCCTGCCGACTATGACACCGGACGGGGCTTCGTCACCGCGGAAACCGCGGACGCGGTCGCGTCCCTTGTGAAGCAGGGCTATAGATGAGCCGCACGGTGTGCCTCGCAAGGAATGCGGGGAGGTGCCCCTCCCCGCATTTTGCCAAGGAGGGGTGGGCATGCGCATAAAGGCGCTGCTGGGCCACCGCGAAGTTGGAGTGGCCGTGGCACTTGTTGTAGTATATGTCGTCTTTATGTCTATGAAGAAGGAGTTTCTCAGCGCAGGAACGCTCGGGGATATCGTCACCGTCGCAGCAGAGCTTGGCACCGTGGCCGTGGGAGTCAGCTTTCTGATGATAGCTGGGGAGATGGACCTCTCAGTTGGATCCAACTTTGCCCTCACGTGCATGCTCCTGGCTATGTTCATCACGCGCTTCTCGTGGAATCCATACCTCGCATTCGTAGTCGTTCTCGCGTGCGCGGCTGGGATCGGCGCACTGAACGGCCTGGTGACCTTGAGCGCAAGGATCCCATCGTTCATAACGACCTTGGGCGCAATGATGTTCTGGAGAGGGGTGGCCCTGTATCTGACGCAGGGCTGGCCGATCAGCGTGTTTGCCGATGTCCCGCTTCTGAGATGGCTCGGGGGAGCAAAGGTGTACCACACGTTCCACATCTCCGCCGTTTGGTGGCTCATAATCGGCGCCGTGTTCTGGGTGACCCTGCAGAAAACGGCCTACGGGAACTGGGTGTTCGCTACCGGGGGTAAGAGGGCGGCCGCACGCGCGCTCGGCGTCCCGGACACCAGGGTCAAGCTGGTCAACTTCATCCTTGCAGGTGTGATGGCCGGCCTGGCTGGATGTCTTCAGCTGGGCAGGATGGGTTCGATGTCGCCGGTGTGGGGCCAGGACTTGCCGCTGGAAGCCATCGCAGCGGCAGTCGTCGGCGGCAATTCCCTGAACGGGGGCGTCGGCAGCATACTGGGGGCCATGCTCGGTGCGGTTACCATGGCGTCCATCAGGATCGGTCTCGTAATGGTGGGAGCGCCGGCGTACTGGTATATGGCGTTCGTCGGTTTCATCGTCGTGGCTGCCGTCGCGCTCAACGTGAGGTTGGGGGAGGTGATCTCGTGGCACCGGTGATGCGAGATTCGGTTGCGCCGAACCACGCTGAGCAGGGCACGGCCCCGCTCATGGAAGGGATCTGCCTCTGCAAACGTTTCGGGAAGGTGACCGCTCTCGAAGGGGTCGACATCGTCATAAGGCGAGGCGAGGTCACCGGGCTCGTAGGGGACAACGGCGCAGGCAAGTCCACGCTCATCAAGATCCTCACGGGAGTGTACCGCCCCGATGAAGGAGAACTGCGGTTCGAGGGCCAGAGGGTGGAGTTTGCGTCGCCCAAGGACGCTCGGAGGCTCGGTATCGAGACCGTGTATCAGGATCTCGCGCTCATCGAGAACATGAGCATCGCGAGGAACTTCTTCTTGGGCGCTGAGCCTCAGCGGAAAGTCGGAATTCTCAACTTGCTCGACGTGAGGAAGATGCGGCTCGTCACTGAGGAAGCCCTCAAAGACATCGGCATCGCCGTCAGGTCTGCAAACGACGAAGTTTCCGTCCTCTCGGGCGGCGAGCGTCAGGCGATAGCGATCGGCAGGACAATGCACTTCGGCGGCAAACTACTCATACTGGACGAACCGACGTCTGCGCTCTCAGTGCACGAGACCAACAAGGTGCTGACTTACATCGACGAAGTCCGCAAGCGCGGGCTCGCGGTGATATTCATCACGCACAACCTGTATCATGTGTATCCTGTGGCAGACAGGATAGTCGTTCTGGAGCACGGGAGGAAGGTCGGGGATTTCGCTAAAGACGAGATCTCCGTCGATGAGCTCGTCCAAATCGTCTCATATGGCGCGCAGCGAGTGGCAAGATCGGCAAGACAGCAGTAGTCGGAATGGAGGGTTTCTGAAGGATGTCTCAGATGGAAAACTTGAAGGCTCGAGCGAGGGAGCTTCTGAGGGGCTTCAAGGGTGATGGCTACGCCTTCGGCCTCGGAGTTCTCGACAAGGTCGGAGAATTCGCTTCTGGGTTCGGAAACAGCGCTCTTGTCGTGGCAAACCGCGGCGATTGGTTCAGGCACGTGGTTGACGCGGTGCTCGAATCGCTTTCCAAGAGGGGTGTGAGGCTCGCGGGCGACCGAATCGTCCCGGATGCGGCACCCAACGCGCCAAGGGAAGACGTGTACCGCATCACTACATACGTGCTCCAGTTCAGGCCCGACTGCCTCATAGCTGTTGGAGGAGGCAGCACCATCGATGCTGTCAAGGCTGCGAACGTGCTCGCAAGCCTGGGCGAGTATGAGCCGGAGATCGACCCGTACTTCGGCACGGGCCAGGTTAGTGCGGTGTTGGCCAAAACGGGCAAGAAGCTTCTGCCGATGGTGGCGGTCCAGAGCGCGGCGAGTTCGGGGGCGCATCTAACGAAGTACTCCAACGTGACCGATCCTGTAGCCGGGCAGAAGAAGCTCATTGTGGACGAGGCCATAGTGCCATCGCGCGCTGTGTTCGATTATGCGGTTACCAAGAGCATGCCGAAAGGAATGACACTAGATGGCGCCTTTGACGGAATAGCGCACTGCCTTGAGGTGTTCTTCGGAATGGGCCCGCAGATGTACGACCTTGCGAGGGAGATCGCAGAGGTCGGCATCGAGCTTGCTGTGGCCAACATGGAGAGAGTCATCGAAGACCCCAAGAGCGATGAGGTCCGTGAGGCGCTCGGGCTCGCCACCGACCTCGGCGGATACGCGATCATGGTCGGGGGAACGAACGGCGCCCACCTCACGAGCTTCTCGCTCGTGGACATCGCCAGCCACGGGCGGGCGTGTGCGGTGATGAACCCCTACTACACGGTGTTCTTCGCGCCAGCTGTGGAGAGGCAGCTGCGTGTGGTCGGTGACATCTACAAGCGCTATGGGTACATCACAGCCGACCTCGACCGGTTGAGCGGCCGCGAACTCGGGGTGGCGATTGCAGAGGGGATGGTCAACCTCAGCAAGAGGGTCGGCTTCCCGACGACGCTCTCGGAGATCCCGGGGTTCACCGATGAGCACATCGAGCGCGCCATGACTGCGGCGAAGGATCCTCAGCTCGACATGAAGCTGAAGAACATGCCCGTGCCGCTCTCCGCATCGCTTGTTGAGGAGTACATGAGGCCGATCCTTCTTGCTGCGAAAACGGGGGACTTTAGCCTGATCAAGAATATGAACTAAGAATCGTCAATGATAGGCGGTGCCTTGCCATGCCGAGGTTTCCAATGGTATTCGGGACGGAATCGGTGGACGTCGAGCTTCCAGCTGAGACGGTGTGCCTCTCCATGTCAGAGCCCGGGCCGCTCGGGAACCCGGCCCGGGCGATCCGGGAGGCTCTTGCGAGGCCGATAGGCTCGCCTAGCCTTGCGGAGGTCGTGCGAAAGAAAGCGGAGGGCAAGCCGCGAGCGACCGCCGCCATAGTCATCTCGGACAACACCAGGCCGGTGCCGTACCGGGGCGAGTCGGGGATCCTCGCCCCTGTCGTGGACACTCTGATCGAAGCGGGGATCGAGCCCGATCGGATCACGATAATAGCGGCCACGGGCACACACAGAGTTCTTTCGCGGGACGAACTTGAAGACATGATCGAGCCGTCCGTCCTCGCGCGGCCGGTCAAGATCGTGTGCCATGATTGCCGCGACCGTGCGAGCCTCGCGAGCCTAGGCACGACGTCACGAGGAACTCACGTGCTCGTCAACAAGGCTTACCTGGAATCTGACGTGAAGATCCTCACGGGGCTCGTGGAGAGCCACTTCATGGCCGGGGCGTCAGGAGGCCGCAAGTCTGTCTGCCCCGGCCTCATCGGGGAGGAGAGCACATACATCTTCCACGGGCCGGCGTTCCTGTCGTCGCCGAATGCCCGGGATCTCGTTCTTGACGGGAACCCGTGTCACGAGGAGTCTCTTGAGGTAGCCAAGATGGCCGGGGCTGACTTCATAGTTAACGTGACTTTGAACAGCCGATTCGAGATCACCGGCGTGTACGCGGGGGACCTGGAGGAAGCCCACCTCGCAGCCGTGAGGAAGCTCACCGAATACGTGAGCATCCCGATTGAGCGCGAGTACGATATCGTGGTGACTCATGCGGGGTTCGTGGGGATCAACCATTATCAGGCTGCGAAAGCCGCGGTGGTTGCCATACCTGTGTTGAAGCCCGGTGGAAAACTGATCTTGGGCGCCAATGACGTGGATACGGATCCGGTGGGAAGCCCGACGTACAGGACGGTCCTGCACCTCCTTGCGCTGCACGGTCCGGACGCGTACGTGCGCCTAATCATGAGTCCTAGCTGGAAGTTCGTGCCCGACCAATGGCAGGTTCAGATGTGGGCGAAGGTCTTTGCGAAGATCCCGATGGAGAACTTCACCTACTGTGCCTCGCACATCACACCCAAAGACGCAGCCATCCTCCCTGGGAGGGACGGCAACCTGCTCTTGCCGCCTCAGAGGCGGTACTCGCGCTCTCTCGACGACACGGCGCGGATGGTCGAACTCGCCGTGGCTGAAGCTGTAGCTGAGTGCAAGGCAAGAGGCACCGCCCCGACGATCGCCTACCTACAAGACGGCCCGTACGGCATCCCAGTGCGTCGCGCCTGAGTTGCCTGAGGGCTTGAGCCGCGCAGCCTTGCCGCGGCGAAAGCCGAACACTGCGTGAGACACGGTGCCAGACTTCCCCGCCATCTCCGGGCGGGGAAGTCTGGTAGGCTTTCAGAAGAATGTCTCGATCACTTCGGCGACACCGCATTCCTCGTTCGACCTCGAGATGAAGTCGGCGCGCTCCTTAAGTTCTGGGGCTGCGTTTGCGACTGCCACACCCAGTCCTGCAGCTTCGATGAGGGTCATGTCGTTCGGGCCGTCGCCCATGGCTACAACCTCTTGGAGGTCGAGCCCGAGATGCTCACATAGAACGAGAAGGGCCGCGCCTTTGGAGATCCCGGGCGGCAGCACCTCAAGGTAGGTTGGCTCCGACTTCATTACGGATAGCGTCGGAAGCCCAGCTTGTATGACTCGGCGCAAGCCTTCAAGCACGTAATCAGCTCCGATAAGGAGGATCTTGGTGGGCTTCTCCCGGTGTGGCGCCCGCTCGAGGAAGCGTGCGAGGTCCCCGACCTCTATCCATGGTATCCCGTTCTTTGACATGTGATCACGAACGACCTGGTCGGCACGTTGAACATATACATGACCACCTAGGTGAAGCGTGGGATGGACATCGAACGACGAGACGAGCCTCAGGACGAAGCGCGCAGCCTCCCTCGACAGGCAGTGCTCGAACAGGGTCTTATTGCGGGACAAGTCCACCACTTTGGCGCCGTTGTACAGAATTGCGGGAGCGTTGACCCCGAGAGCCTCCGCATAAGGCCGCACTGACTGCTCGTTGCGGCCTGTGGCGAACGTGTACAACCCTCCGGCCGCTACCAGCCGCCTTATTGCCTTTACATTCGCCTCAGGCACTTCTTGGCGGGAATCCACCAATGTTCCGTCTATGTCGGTGACAAGAAGCCTGTATCTCAAACTACGCTGCCTCCTGGCCCAGGACTTGTTGCGCCTGCTCTTCGCGATGGTCTGCCCATGGGTGCGATACCACCCACGGGCCTGCGCCGCGCTGCGGTGCCACATCGACATCACTCGAGGAACCTCAGCTCAGGCGCGATCACGAGGGGGTTGCCGGCAGCAAGTGAATGCTTTTGGTTCTCAGGTTCACTCCAACCCGGCTGCCACGGCTAGCCACGCCTTTCTCCTGGGGGTTAGGGACTTCTGCGTTGATGATGTGCCCGCCCATGTTTATCTCGTATGACACCTGTGATCCCAGATAGGACGCGTGAGTTATCGTGGCTTCGAAGGTGCCCGTCCCCGACGGGACGATGTCCACGGTCTCGGGACGCACCACCAGCTCCACGCGGGTTCCCTGCGCCAGGTCGGACGCGGCGTCCTCTATCGCCGGGTCTATTGCCTGCCGCACGCCGGACAGCACGAGGTACGCCGTGGAAAAGCAGGCCAGCGTCTCGACGAGCACAAGCCCTCTGAACCCGTATATCTTGGAATCAACCAGCCCGCGCATGACCTGCTTGGTTATCACGCCGTTGTTCCCCAGGAGGAGGATCGTTGCCAGCGACATGATGAGCGGCGGCGATATCATCGGGAAGGTCGCCACTACTTTGAAGAAGCTCCGGAGCGGGATCTCCAGCCTTGTTCTGGAGTACGCGAATATGAACCCTATGACGGTTCCAATAACGGCCACGACGATGCCGAGATTCACGCTGTTCAGTAACGGCCTGCGGTTGTAGCTCTTGGAGAGGAGGTCCCGGAACACTGCTGTTGTGATGCGCCCATCTTGCGACAGGCTCGTCCGCAACACCATGAAGAGCGGGTACACCACGAACACCGCGAGTGACGATGCGATCGCGATGACTGCCACAGCCACGAGGGGCTCGCGCAGGATCAAGCTTCTGGTCCCGCAGAATCTTCTGCGAAGCTCGACGTGCGCGTCTATCAAACAACTCACCGACCTTCACGAGGAGCAGCCCGGACGCTCGCACAGCCGATGTGCCGCGCGGCCCATGGGCCGGGTCTGAGCCTTCAGCCTTGCCGGAGCAGGATCAGGCTCGCCCGGCCCCGGGGCCCATCCGTGATGCTCCTACTTGTTTGTGAGGGCCCGCCACTTCTCGATGAGACGCTTCTGGTTCTCACCCGCCCAGATGTCGTCGTACGCGATGAGATTCACTTCGTCCGGCGTGACCGCACCCTCGGCTACCTTCGCCTTCGGGTTGAGTGGGATCCTGAACCATTCCCTCATGAGATCCTGACACTCAGTCGAAAGGGCCCAGGTGATGAACTGCTTCGCCAGCTCGGGCTCAGGCCCGCCTTTGACGACAGCCATCGCACCTGCCCGCAGCTGCGCCGGTGATCACGGCCGCAGCTGCGGCTATAGCGACGGCAGCACCCGCGGCCGTGATCGTGGCTGCTGTCACGGCCATAATCGATCGTCGGCCGCGGCCGCTACCGTCGGACCGTTGCGCCCGAACCGCGTCGGCACTACGCTCCGATCACGCTGCGCGTCTTCTCCCATGCCGTCCTAGCCAGAACCTCAGGATCCCACTGCCAGTATTCGGGCCGGAAGAGCTCCACTGACGCGACTGCATCGTACCCGATGTGCTTCAAGCGTGCCACGATCTCCCGGAGAGGGATCACGCCGTCCCCGGGGAGAAGCCTGTTCGCGTCCTGGAGTTCGTTCTTCGGCAGAGGCTCGGCGTCATTTATGTGGAAGATGAATAGCTTCTTCGGATCGACCGCGTCTATGGATTCGAGCTGCGAACCTCCCGCGAAAAAGTGGAAGGTATCGAGCACCATGCCGATATTGGGACGGTTCACCTGTTCAACGATCTCATTGCATTGACGAAGCGTGGTGACGGAGCACCACTCGAACCCCAGGAACTCGAACGCAAGGTGCACCCCGTAACCCTCGGCTATCCTTGAGAGCTCGGCAAGGGCACGCGCGGACTCATGGGCTATGTCAGCGCTCGACACACCCTGCGGTTTCGGGCTCGGCACGACCACTACGTTCGGGCAGCCGATGGCCGAAGCGATCCTGCAATACTCGTGACACAACCTCACGATGTTGTCCCACTCTGAGCCTTTCTTGAAGGTGATGAACTCGATGGAATTTATGCTGTATGGCTTGATTCGTGCCGACTCGAACAAGGCTTTCAAATCGGCGACGGAGCGAGATGTCAAGTACTCATTCAATTTGGCTCCCCATATCTCCAGAACGTCATAACCGGCGGCCTGCGAGATCTCCACGTCTCTGACGAGGTCCGCCGACTTCATCGTCGTAGCTCCGTTGAAACCGATCTTCATACTATCATTGAACCTCCCTATCATCTGAGGTGCACGTCACGCGAGAGAGACCGGGCGCGAGGACCTAGCGCTCTCGTAACATGCCTCCACCAATTGCACCGTGCGGTACCCGTCCTCCGCGTTGACGGGCGGCGCGTTCTCGCCGAGCACAGCCCCAATGAACAGCCTATCTTCCTCCACGTAGCCCCACTTCTCCTGGACTGGCAGCTGGAAGTAGTCGTGGACCACGATAGGCTGCCCGAGGCCGGACGAGTACGCGACGCGCTCCATCTCTTCGGTCACTACCTGGCAGTGGTTACCGAAGATCTCGACGCGCTCGAATGGGAATGCCCACGTGGAATGGGCGCACGACGTGAGGCACGCTATGGCGCCCTGCTTGAATCTGAGCACCATAGCGAAGTTGTCGAGTTCGTTGTAGACGTTAGACCTTCCTACGCATTCGACGACGTCTACTTCGCCCATGAGGAACCTGCACATGTCCAAGAGATGGAACGTGGATTCGTACAGGAAGCCTCCGGTGACGGACGTGTCAGACACCCAAGGGGGGGTCTTGAGCTCACCGCGGTTCATCTTGATGTGGGCGGAGTAAGGTGTTATCTTCCCGGAGGATATGAGCTCGCGGGCGTACTTATAAACCGGGGCAAACCGCCGGTTCAAGCCAACCTGGTACACCCGATTCGCCTTCTTAACGGCATCGAGGATGAGCGTGGCCTCCGCGAGCGACGTGGCCATCGGTTTCTCAGAGAACACGTTGACGCCGGCGCCAAGCGCCGTGACAACGGGCTCCAAATGTCGCGTGTTCGGCGTGGCGACATACAGGGCGTCGATGCCCTCGGAGAGCAGATCGTCGAGCGTGGGGTAAGATCTCGCGTTCAGCGCTGAAGCCAACGCGTCCGCGCGCTCTTTCTGCACGTCCACGACGCCCCGAATCTCGACCCTCTTGTCCTGAGCCAGGATCATGCCATGGGTCCGCCCCATGTGGCCAGCACCAATCAGACCGACTCGCACAGACATGTCGGCAACCTCCTACATTGCAGCATTACAGGACTGTATCGGTGTGCTACTTTGGGAAGGCACCTCTGCCACGGGAGGCGGATCTTCCAGTCCGTCCTCGGCCGGTTCAGCGTCTGGAACCGTTCCCATGCTTCAGATATTCGCCATGTCAGAGCCAACACCTTCTATCGTGAGACTTGGAAAACGTCAAGAGTCTGCTAGGCATCTTCAGAGACTTCTCCTCTCGGAGTGTCGTCATAGACCGCCACCAGGGAAGCCTTCGTGAGCTGGCGGGGCGGAGGGGGTGGGGGCGCTGGGTGGGGACGTCACATTGAGAGAGCGCGCGGACGCGGGCGTCGAGGGGGGCGAGACCCAGAATCTTATCAGACGACATACCATAGCTCATGTCCCAATCGAACGGGTCTTGGTCCATAATGTCTTGAGGAAGATGACGGCCCTGAGTGTGAGGTTTGCGCATCCTACGATGCTGTACCGTTTCTGGGATTTCCCGTAGCAACCTTGACACGTTCCACAGGAACTGCTACATTTGTGGTGAGGAACATGACAGACGTCTGACGAGATCCTTCCAGCGTACGCCAGGCGAGGTGAAGGCAGTGGGTATTGTTGACAGGGAGCGGGCTTTTGACGGGACGACTTCCAGGCTTAAGGACGACCCACGTCCCCTATACCTTAGGGTGGCTGATGCGATCCGGGAGAACATCGCCTCGGGGAGATTTGATGACGCAACAAGGCTGCCGTCCGAGGCGGAGCTCACTCAACTTTTCGGCGTCAGTCGAGCCACTGTGCGGGAAGCCCTGAGCGCGCTTGAGCGCGATGGGTTGATCAGCAGAGCACACGGAAAGGGGACCTTCGCCAGGAAGCCCCAGTTTACCTTAAGCCCTGGTCAGGCCAGGAACAGGGGGTTCACTGAAACTGTGAAATCTATGGGGCTTACTCCTGGGACCTCATACCTTAGCTTCAACTGGGAGCCTGCAGACACAGAGTTCGCGCAGATCCTCAATGTGCCAGTGGGGTCGCAGCTCGCACTCATCAAGCGTGTGAGGACAGTCAACAACGAACCTGTTGAGTACGCCATAGATTGGGTCCCGGAGAGAATCATCGGCTCTGACATGTCCGCTGCCACCTTCCCCGAGTCGCTTTTCGAGTATCTTCGTGAGCAGCGGGGAGTCGTGTTTGGATACTCAGACCTCACTATTGAGTCGGTTCTCCCCAGTGCGTACATGGCCGGGTTGCTCCACTTGGAGCTGAATATGCCGGTGCTGTTGGTAGAGGAAACTTACTATACTCCGGCGGGTAGTCCGATCCTGCATTGTAAGAACTATCACCGCAGTGACCGGTACAAGTTCAGGATCCGTGTTTGATGCCCGAGTTTCGCTGATTCGGAGGCCTTGGAATGCTGGATGTCCTGATAATAACTCCCTTCGTATTCGGCGACCTGATTTTCGCGGGGCTGTCGGAGATGCCTTCTCTAGGCCAGGAAGTCTACTCGCATGGGTTCGGCTTTGGTCCAGGCGGACTGGGCGGAAATGGCGGCATCGCGCTGGCAAGGTTGGGCATGAAGACCGGTCTCATCTCCCGCGTCGGGCGCGATCCCCTGGGCGATGTGCTTTGCACTAAGCTCGAAGCCGAAGGCGTGGATGTAAGCCATGTCCTTCGGATGGACTCGATGCCGACCGCAGTCAGCGTGGCCTTATCCTTTTCCCACGACAGATGTTTTGTGACCTACCCGCACCCGTCATACGTTTCCGAGCCTATGCCCATCGATTTCGAGTTCGTCAGGGGGGCGCGGCATGCGCTAGTGAGCGGACCGGATCTGACACAGGAAGAATTCTCCCGCATTCGCAGTATGGGAATCGGGATTACCCTGGATGTCGGATGGGATGCTACGAAGGAGCCGCGAAGAGTCTTCGATCTCCTCCCGTTTGTTGACATCTTCATTCCGAATGAACTCGAAGCCTGCCAGCTTACCAATACGAGTGACCCCCGGGAGGCGCTCAAGGTCCTCGGCCGCTACGTGAGTGTGCCAGTTGTGAAGCTGGGGCCAAGGGGCTCCATGACCCTCAAGGATGGCTGCTTGATCGAGGTGCCCTCGATCGAGGTCGAGCCCGTAGATACCACGGGGGCAGGTGACGTCTTTGCTGCGGGGTTGTTGTATGGGTATCTGCAGGGGTGGAGCATGGAGAGGTGCCTGAGGCTGGCGAACGTGTGTGGCGCCCTGTCCACGCGGGGTATAGGCGGAGGGTGCTCGGCGCCCCAGTGGAGTGATATATACAAGGTCGCACCAGACTTGCTCACAGTTTCAGTTTCATGAGTGGAGGGTAATCGATGAAGCTAACCATTCTCGGAGGAGCTGGGGTAAGGACACCTCTATTCATTCAGGGGATCCTCAAGCTGTCTTCGGATCTCGGGATAGACGAGGTTCACCTGATGGATTCGGACGCGGATAAGCTCGGACTTGTCGGCTTCGTAATCGAAGAGATGGTCTCGAATGGCGGCAATCCCTTTCGTGTGAGGTTCACCACGGACGCCCGGGAGGCGATAGAGGGTGCCGACTTCGTTGTAAGCGCTCTGCGCGTTGGGGGTCTTGAAGGCAGGGCAATAGACGAAACCGTAGCTCTGCGTCATGGCGTAATTGGACAGGAAACAACAGGCCCGGGCGGCATTTGCATGGGCCTCCGGACGATTCCGGTGATGCTCGAGTACGCTGAGCTCATAACGAAACTGGCTCCGAAGGCATGGCTCATCAATTTCACGAACCCGTCCGGAATGATAACAGAGGCCATTTTGTCGCATAGCGGGATGACGAGAGTGGTCGGCGTCTGCGATGGACCCTCGTCCATGTTCCATAGGCTCGCGGTTGCCCTTGGGGTAGACGAATCCCGTGCGTACTTTGACTACTTCGGCCTGAACCACCTCGGGTGGCTGAGGGCCGTCTATGTCGATGGCCAGGATGTGCTTGGAGGTGTATTGGCTAGGCTCGATGATCCTGCCGTGCAGGAGCGGTTGAGAGAAGTCCACGAGATATCGATTTTCGGCACGGAATTCGTGAAGGAGTTGGGAGCCATCCCCAACGAGTATCTCTACTACTACTATTACAACCAAGAAGCGCTGGAACATATCCGGCGTGCAAGGGAGACGCGTGGGCAGTTCCTGTTGAGGACCACGAGAGAGCTCCTTGGACGACTTAGGGCTGCCAGAGCCAAGGGCGATGCAGCGCTTGCCCTTAAGGAGTATACCGAATACATAGACACGCGGCATAGGATGTACATGAGGACAGAGACCGGCGCCGCCCCAGAGAGCGGAGAGCCCGAAGACGCAGGAGAGATCGGGGCCACGACGCAGAAAGAGTCCGACAACGACCCGGCACTTGGCAATGGCGATGATGGTGGGTATGACCGCATAGCGCTTGGTGTCATGAAGGCTATCAGGCTGAACTTGAACCAAGTGATGATTCTGAACACGAGGAATGCCGGGTCGGTGAGAGGACTTGACTCGGGCTGTGTTGCCGAGGTGCCGTGCATAGTCAACGCCAATGGGCTGCGCCCACTGGCGGTCGGCCCGGTCCCAGACGAATACCTCGGGCTCATGCAGATCGTCAAGGAATGCGAAAAGCTCACCATCAGGGCAGCGGTGACCGGCTCCTACCACGCTGCGTGGAAAGCTTTGGCACTGCACCCGTTGGTCCCGTCGGCTGCCGTGGCCCAGGAGATCCTTGACGAATACCTCCATGCTCATGGAGATATCCTATCGCATATTCGCAGGTAGAAGGCTGGTGTGGTCGTAGCGGAACCCGCTTCGGGACAGGACGAGTCTATCTTTGCATTGGTCTTCGTATCCACTTGTTAAGACCCCGCCGATGGCCCTGGCAGAGTTCGTTGGCCGCTTGAGCGTCGACTGGGGGCTCATGACGACTGGCGGGTTGGTGGCAACCCTACCTCCCGTTGGATCGCGCCGGTCCTGCAGAAGTACCTGATTACAGGCCTCACATCCGGGACGGTCAGGAGTTAGACGGTGGGAAGTCAGGATCGGTTGACCACCGTTGACGTGCCAGACGAGTGTGGCCTGGGATGGTCTGAGATGGTTGTGATGGGAATACAGACGTCAGATATCTTACAAGTTCACACGGAAGTCGCCATGAAACGACACCTGAAAGCCCTGGCACCTGCGTGCCAGCTTCTTCAGTAGCAGCCGCCAGCAAACGGCGTAAACGGTAAACCAAGCTGAGGGAGGTAAGGACGATGACGCGAGCGATTCGGGGCATTCTTGCGACGGCAACAACGGTATGCCTGCTCTTGTCGACGTTTTCGTTGACTGCAGGAGCCAGCCAGTATGAGAACCAATTAGTAGTGTACACTGCCCACGGACCCGAGCTTGTGGATCCCGTCATAAACCTGTTCAAACAGAAGCATCCCGACGTAAAGGTCACAGTGATTCAGGCGGGTACCGGGGTAATGCTCAGCAGGATACAGGCGGAGAAGGCCAACCCCGGTGGAGACGTGATGTGGGGTGGTCCGGTGGAAACATACCAGGCTGATGAGGACCTGTTTGCGCCCTACGCTTCCCCCGAGGACAAGTACTTCCAGGTGACCGATCCGAAGAACATCTGGCACGCGAATTCGGTTCTTCCTCAAACGATAGCGGTGAACACAAGGCTTGTGAAGCCGGAAGAGTATCCAATGACCTTCCAGGCTTTGCTCGACCCGAAGTGGAAAGCCGCTGGCGGAATAGGGTTCGCTCACCCAGGTCGCTCCGGTACCGGATACACCATCCTCACGTCCATGGTCACCCTCTACGGCTGGGACTATGTTGAGAAGTTCCTCGCCAACGCCAAGATCACGAACAGCTCCGATGAGATGTTCAAGATGGTTCGCGACGGCGAGGTGCCCGTGGCGTTCATCAATGAAGACCTTGGTGTCAAGTGGATCGAGGGCGGAGCGCCTCTCAAGCTCATCTACCCGAAGGACGGCGTGAGCAACCAGGTCGATGCTTGCGGCCTGATCCGCGGTGCCAAGCACCCGAACGTGGCCAAGCTCTTCATCGATTTCATTCTCAGCAAGGAAGTCCAGCAAGTGTACGCAACCGTTCTGATGCGACGGTCGGCGCGCACGGACGTGGCGCCGCCCAAGGGCCTTGTCCCTCTCTCCGATTACAAGCTGATCGTCAGGGACGGCAAGTGGATCTCGGAACAGAAGGATCAGATCCTCCAGGAATTCGAGAAGCGGCTCGCTGCGGCTGCGCGGGCCAAGTGAGCCAGGTATTTCGATCGCGAGGGCAAAGCCATAGTTGACGAGCTGACCAGCTGGCGGCTGCTCGCTCAATTGTTCCTCTCCCAATTCTAGTCGGGAGTGAGGTTTGTGAGATCAAAGCTTCTCACCGATCCCTGGGTACTTATAAGCGTGCTCTTGCTTGTGGGACTCGCGTTCCTGGTGGTTTATCCGCAACTCTGGATAGCCAGGGAGAGCGTATCGTCTCCGACAGGGGCTGGCATTGGGAACTACATCAGGTTTTTTACGGATCAGAAGTTCCTACAGGCACTTTGGAACAGCGTATGGACGTCGCTCCTTGCGATGGCGTTCGCGGCGTTGATCGCGGTGCCACTCGCGTACGTTCTGGCCAAGTATGAAGTGCCTTTCAAGGCCGGAATACTCTCGCTGGTCACGATGTCATCGATCTCACCCCCGTTCCTGGGAGCCTGCGCCTGGGTTATACTTCTGGGCAGGTTTGGAATTCTCTCAGAGCTTCTGAGGTCCTGGGGTATACCATTCACCACGATAGTGGGCCCCAGGGGAATTGTGTGGGTGGAGGCGTGGATAACCTTTCCACTCATCTTCTTGTTGGTATACGACTCGCTCGTGTCGATAGACCCTTCACTGGAAGAGGCCTCCATGAGTGTGGGAGCGAACAGGCGACAGACTGCGCTGTCGGTGTCGCTGCCGCTTGCCTTGCCGGGAATCCTGACAGGCTGCTACCTTTCGCTCATGGCGGCGTTCGCCGACTTCGGGACTCCAATGATCATCGGCGGTGGCTTCCCGGTGCTCCCGGTCCTGGTGTACGGCGAGTTTCTCAGTGAGGTGGGCGGCGACCTGCGAATGGCGTCCACTTCGAGCATTGTGATGGTCGCTGTATCAACGGCGGTGCTCCTGCTGCAGAGGTACCTCGTGGCTAGGAAGACGTACGCTTCCATCACGTCTCCGCGGCGAGCGACTCCAGCGCGGGCTTCCAGGCTTGGCACGGCGCTCATCACGCTGTGGGCGTTCTTGGTCCTCGTAATCTCGTTTACCCCACACCTCGTGGTACTGGTGACATCGTTCCTGAAGTGGAGCTTCGGGATAGTTACGTCCACGTTCACCCTTGCCAACTACAAGCGCCTTGCCTCGCAGTCGCTCCTTCCCATTCCAATGAGCTTTTTCCTGGCAGGCCTGGCCACCCTCCTCGACGTGCTAGTGGGGACCGCGGTGGCCTACGTCATAGTGCGCAAGAAATACAGGTTCCTGTCTCCGGCCTTGAACAGCGTCGTGATGATTCCGTACATAATCCCCGGCACTGTCCTTGGCATCGGATTGATAATCGCGTTCAACACGAAGCCTCTGCTGCTCACAGGGACCTGGATGATCCTTTGTCTGGCGTATTTCATCAGGAAACTTCCTTTCGCTGCAAAAGCTGCCGAATCGGCCCTTTACCAGGTCCACCCGTCGCTCGAGGAGGCCGCTCTCAGCGTGGGAGCGACTCCGCTCAGGACGTTCAAAGATGTGGTAGCGCCCATGATCTTGCCTGGCATAGTCACAGGCGGTACGATGGCATTCCTCATGAACATAACGGAGATCAGCTCCACGGTGATCCTGTACTCCGCGCCGTGGATAACCATGACCGTTGTGATTTTCGTCAACGCGACAATGGCTGGGAGCGACTTCGGGGTTGCCTCGGCGATGACTGTCGTGCTGATGGCCTCGGTGTACATCCCGTTGTATCTTGTGAACAGATTCGGCCGTGGGAAAGGCGTGCAGGTTGGCGCCTAGGCAAGCTGGCTGGCCAGGCGAGATGGGAGACGGGGAGCTCGGAGAGCCATCGGAACCCGGAGAGCTAGCGGAGCCACGGGAGCCAGCCGGGTAGGTGAATCTATGGAAGCGGGGCGGAGCGGGGAAGCCGGTTGTGCGGTGTGGGGGTTGACGGAGCGTGCGTTTGGAGGGGATAGCATGGAGGCATCATTTCTCGAGGACCTCGCGTGTGAGACTGCAAGGGCGGTGTATGCTTATTGTTCTCACGTGGGGCTGGCGCGTCCCCTTGATGTTGTTGTCGGTAAGAACCCATATGGCGATACGACGCTCGAGATAGACCGCATAGCAGAGACCGAGGCGCGCAGGGTGATCGAGGAGGCGAAGATACCGTGCGTGTTCATCTCGGAGGAGTCCGGGGAATCGA
Organism: Bacillota bacterium; assembly: GCA_014360195.1. GTDB lineage: Bacteria > Bacillota > SHA-98 > UBA4971 > UBA4971 > UBA6256. The sequence goes on along the minus strand of JACIXY010000014.1, from coordinate 15,093 downwards.
TCGTTGGGGAGGGCGAACCTCAGCTCGTGGTGCTCCTCGATCCAATCGATGGTTCCAGCAACGCTGCCCGCGGAATGAGCCTGTACGGGACGTCAATTGCCTTCGCACGACATAAGGCCGGGCGGTTGTCGTCGGATGATATCGTAGCGGCAGCAGTGATGAACCTGGGCACCGGCGAGCTATTCTCGGCGGCGAGGGGGTGCGGGGCTAGGCTCAACGGCAGGCGGATCATCTCGTCCGGCGCCACAGACATTCACGAGGCGATCCTCGCCCTCGACGCCAGCGGAGCGCTTCGGCAGGTGGACCGTGTGCTGCCCGCGCTTCGGCTCGTCAGAGACGTTAGGCGCCTTGGCAGCAGCGCGCTGGAGTTGTGCTACCTTGCAGCGGGCTGCGTGGATGCTTTCATAGACTTCCGCGGGGACAACACGATCCTCGATCTCGGCGCAAGCCTCCTCGTGGCAACGGAAGCAGGCGCAGTCGCGACGCAATTCGACGGGGGCCCGATTGACTGCATCCTGAGACCGGTGGGGCGCCTGTCCTTGCTTGTAGCAGGCAACGCCGATCTGCACGATGAATTGCGGCGTTGCTTGGCTAGGCAAAGCGCCGGAGGTTCAACAGAGGCGTAGCACGTGATCGCGGGCAACCAGGCCTGAGTTGGGAGTGGGAGGCGAGCTCATGTCGAAGGGAATCTCACAAAACGCAGTGACCCCTGTGGACGTCACTTTGACCGGGATCAAAAAGGTCTTCAACGATACGGTCGCTCTCGATGACGTGAACCTTCAAATACGGCCGGGAGAATTCTTCACGCTTCTCGGGCCCTCTGGTTGCGGAAAGACGACGCTGCTCAGGATCATAGCAGGTTTCGAGAAGCCTTCTGCGGGAACGGTCATGGTGGGCGACAAGCGGGTGGACGATATCCCCCCGTGGGATAGAAACATCGGTTTCGTGTTCCAGAACTATGCCCTGTGGCCCCACATGACGGTATTCTCCAACGTGGCCTACGGCTTGCGTCTGAGACGGCTCGACCGCAGGCAAATAGAGGAACAGGTCGAGTGGGCTCTCGGACTCGTAGGCCTTTCAGGGATGAGCAAGAGGGTGCCTGGGCAACTATCCGGCGGCCAGCAGCAGCGGGTTGCCATCGCCCGGGCCCTGGTTCTTCGCCCCAGCGTCCTCCTGCTCGATGAGCCCCTCTCAAACCTCGACGCCAAGCTGCGCATCGAGACTCGCAAGGAGATACGGTCTCTTCAGCGCGAGCTCGGAATCACCGCTTTGTACGTGACCCACGATCAGGAGGAGGCGCTTGAGATCTCGGATCGCATCGCTGTGATGAATAAGGGGCAGGTGGAGCAGGTAGGCACGCCGGAAGAGATCTACGATTCGCCGCTCACGCGGTTCGTTGCGGAGTTCGTCGGCCTGACCAGCACCGTTCATGGAGTGATAACGGAGCGCGGGACCTTGCGTGCCGGAGACCTGGATTTGTACACGTTTCCCTCGTCGTTCATGGCGAGCGGGCTTGCTGCTGTGGGCGAGGAAGTGATAGCTGCCATTCGCCCAGAGAAGATCAGAGTGTCGGAGGATGCTTCGGCCCTGCCGCTTAAAGGCAAGGTTGAAGAGGTGACTTACTTGGGGAGTTCTCGCAGGGTCAAGGTGCAAATCGCGTCTCGTTCAGCCGCCACGCCTCCGCTCACGCTACTGGCGGCGTATAGTGGAACGGTGAAGCCAGGGGCCGAAGTCTCCGTCGAGATCGAAGCCCTTTCGCTTGTCCGATAATGACTGGCCGCCGAAGTTCCCAACACGCCTGTGCAAGGTCGAGGTTGTGGCCACTTTGTACGAGGCCGGAAGGCACGAGGTTACGGTGAACTCACCGAAGCCGCAGGTGGTGACCGTGGCGGAAGCCGTGCCGTTCTGAGTAAAGCATCGCAGGTCTATGCCACTCTTTCGTGTGGACCCTCCGGGCTCCCGGTAGTTGCACCGAGGAGGCGGGAAATTGCTGTCGCTGTCAACATCGTGGAACATCCGACGTGCGCCCACCGCGTACGATGCGCTCAGGGAGATACGCCGACTCGGGCTTGCCGTCGTGGAACTCTCTTGGGTCTGCCGGGAAGACCTCGAATGTATCTTCGAGCTTGTCCGGCGCGGCGAGATCGTCGTGTCGAGCATACACAGTCCGTGCGGCGTCTATCCCGGAAATGCGGCTCCGGGCTGCTTCTCCGAGGACGACCTCGCATCTACGGATGAGACCTTGAGACACCTGGCGGTCGGTGCCGTGAAACGGAGCATCGAGGTTGGAGTTGCCGTAGGCGCACGGGCGGTCGTTGTGCACCTCGGTTTCATTGCCGTAGACGGTCACGCCGTCCAACGGCGACTCGTGAGTCTGCGCAGCCGGTTCGGAGCTGACCCGCCGGGCTATCGTGACATGCTGGCACACGCCCTGGACGAGCGCAGCAGGAAAGCCTGCCCCCATCTCGATGCTGCGATGAGAAGCCTCTGTGAGATCCTGCCCGTTCTCGATGGGACGGGCATGAAGCTGGCCATAGAGAACAGAGATTACTACCACCAGATCCCCAACCAGGAAGAGATGAGGGCCATCCTCTCCGAGTTCCGGGACGCGCCGATAGGCTACTGGCATGACGTCGGCCACGAGGAAATCCCCAAGAGGGTCGGATGGCTCGAATCGAGCTGGCTTCCGGAGTTTGCCCCGTGGGTTGTCGGCTGTCACCTCCACGATGTCGTCGGGTTTTCTGATCACCTGAAGCCAGGCCGGGGCGAACTAGACTTCGCGCGGATCTTGCGCGAACTGCCGCGAGATGCCCTGAAGGTAATCGAAGTGAACAGCGACATTCCCGGCGAGGGTGTCGTGGAAGCCCATCGGACTCTTAGCCACCTGACTGCTGGCTTAGAATGAAGTATCTGTTCGGCGGGTTGCCAGACTCATTTCCGTCCGGCGACACCACAGCGATTCTTGCGCTGGCTCAGGTTTACGGGATTGAGTACAGGAAGTTTAGATCGTTCTAGCACTTGCAGTATTAGTGGAGTTTCCCCGTCTCTGCGTCGGAGCCCCCTACGCGACCGGTGTGCCAGCTGGCATGATTATAGGGCTCATCATTGCGGCTGCCGGGGCTTGTCGTCGCCGGCAGGCTTGACGACCGGCCTTTTGACATGACTCCGAAGAGAAACGAACCCGGCAACAGCGCACGCGAGATTCGACTGTTGAGCTCCGGGATGGTCATATAGGGATCGCCTGCAGAGATCCTGCGCACAAGCGGGGTTCCCGTGCCACCGTGCGCGTTAACCCCACTTCTAATTGTATAGAAGTACCGGTAGCCAACCTCGCGGGCAAGCTTGATCACGGTTGGATTATACGCGCCGTACGGAAAGCATAGAGATGTCACCTTGGTGTGAAGATTCTCTTCGAGGAGATATTCTGAAAGCCATAAATCATACCATACGCGCGTCTCATACTCGTCTCTGCTCTCCTGCTTTCCGAGCTTGAAATCGTATATGCGCGCTACGAGGGCCGGCCGTTTGTGGCCGAGCCGGTCAACCGGCGCATAGTAATGCAAGTCATAAGTGTGCGGCTCCAGGGGAACGACGCCGCTCTTCTGCATCTCCTTCATTTCACTCCATGAAGGGTGCCGGGGGTGTGTATGGTTTGAGTTTTCAGTATCCCCCACGATGACGAAGTTCACGGCCGGGAATCGATACCTTTTGAGAATTGAACCCCATTTTCTTGAGGTGAACATGTGGGCCTCAAAAAGCTGTGGAGGAATCACCCCTCGCCTTTGACTCCGGAAGCCGATCTGATGATATAGGCTCACGCCCACCTCACCAGTTGCCTGCCCTTCTTGCCGTCGGGCCTTTCCGAGCAATCCAAGGCATGGTCGTGTTCACGCGCCAGCGTTCGGATTACAGGGTCTGCATCCGTGTCAGCACATCCTGGATGGTGCCGGAAAACGGGCCGAACTTCTCCATCTTGATGCTAGTGAGCGCCGCCGCGTAGCGGACGGACTCTTCGACGTCGTGCTCGAACCGCCAGGTCATATAGGACGCGAAACATGTATCCCCTCTCCCGTTCCGTCCCGACAGGTTGGCGGGATTGAACGGCGCCCGGTAAATCCGCCGGCCGTCGTAGACGATGACCTCGGATGCATGGGTGATCATCACTTCTTTGGCCCCCAGGTCGAACAGGATCCTGGCGGCTCGTTCCCGGTCGGCCGTCCCGGTGCAGACCTCGGATTCCTGCGAATCCGCTTTGAGATAGGTCACCATCGGCAGGTATTCTCTCTTTTCCGGCCAATCTCTGAAGCCGAACTTCTCTCCTTCGCTGTAGCGCAACATCGCTTGCATATCCAGGGCCACCGGACCTTTCGGGGCCAGATGCGCGATCATCTCGGGCGGGATCTCTCCGATGAATAACCCCGCCAGGTCGTAGATCCTCGCACTAACGTCGGGCAGGTCATCGATCGTGAACGGATCCGCCTGCGAAAGCAGCCTGACCCTGCGTTTGTCGACGTCGTCGGAGATGAAGGTGTTCTCGATGGAGGTGGTCCGCGATGAGGGAAGGCATATCACATCGATTCCCTCGTTCCTCAGTATGTCGAGAACGCCCTGATGTTCCTCGGCCATCTTGGTTACCACGCAGACTTTGGCCTTGGACCTGCTGGCGGCGATGGGCGAAAAAAACGCCGCCCCGCCCGTGAACTTGGTTCTTTTGCCTTGATACTCCTGGATATCCCTGGTAACATGACCGATGATCAGAAGATCGTATGTCGACATCTGCCTCCCCCCATTACTATCAAAATCGCTTGTCCGATTACCATTTATCTCATGGAACGAGGACGGCTGGGTTCAACTCCCACGGCCTCCTGGTACGGATCAACGGTCAGCGGGGGCTGAACGCCCCGATAATGCACCTCCGGGGGACCAACTTATAGTTAGAGGAGGCCCCTCCGCCCCCTCCCCCGTAGCGCGGGGGAGGGGGCAAGAGAAGAGGGAAAGCGGTTTGATATGGTCGTCTTATGATCTACCGTTATTGATAATAGGTATCCTTGGTTGGATCGTAGATCTCCATGGAGGTCAGCAAATCGCCCTCCAGGCTCTTGCCGGTGATGCAGTAAATCTTGTCGCCGAGCGCTACCACCGCGCCCTCGTACCGCGGCGTCTTGAGGGTGGCCGACATCTCCTTGAAGGTCATCGCCTGCGGGTCGAACTCAATGATGAACATGGAGCCCTCGCCCTTGCCTGTCAGGATATAAACCTTATCGTTGACCACGACGGCGCGGGGCACCTCCCAGGGATAGGGAATGGTGAATCCGGTCTGCCAGGTGTCGGTCTCGATATCGTAGACTTCCATGGTGTCCGTGGTGGCGTCGTCCTTGTTCCCGCCCTGGCCGCCCACGATGTAGATCTTGTTTCCGAAGGGCACGGCGTAGGAATCCTGGCGCGGGTTTGGCTGGGGCGTCCCGACCGACCACTCGCCTGTGGCGGTGTCGTAGATGTCGACCGCTTTGGCGTAATCGAAGGCCTCGTTGGTCAAGGCATCGTCCTCGCCGCCGAAGAGGTAGATTTTCGTACCAACGACCGCGCCCTGGCCGTCGTAATGTCCCATGCTGGCCTCACCTGGCAGCTCCTGCCATGATTCGGTGGCGGGATCGAAGACGTAACCCTTCTTGTTTCGGGATTTGCCGTCTATGCTCTTGCCGCCGAAGCTGTAGAGCCTGCCCCCGACTGCGAATTGGAGCCCGCTGTAGCCGGAGTTTTGCGGCCAGGACTTGGGCCCGAGGACCTGCCATTGGTTGGTGGCCGGATCAAAGACCTCAATCGGCGGCGTCGGATTGTTGTCGTCCCCTTTTCCGCCGATGACGTAGATCTTGCCGTCAAGCACCGTCACTCCGCACTTGGCCCGGGCGTAGGTGAGCGGCGGCCCCTCGGTGACGGCCGGGTCAGCCGCGGTGACCGGCAGGGCGACAGACAGGATCACCGCCACCAGGAGCACCCCCCCGAACAATCCCACCTTCTTACCGGTTTTCACGGCAATCTCTCCTTTCTCTTTTTTACTTTCTTGGCGTCACGGTATACTCGTCAAGAATACTGCCGTTTGAGTCAACGACGGTGGCTGACAACACCCGGGGCGTGATCTTATAGATGATCATGTGCTCCGCCCTTATAGCTTTCGCCGTCGTTTCCGAGGTACCCAAGGCGTACAAAGGTGCGCCAGCCCCACCGGTCACTTGGTACACAATTCCTCCCTTCGCGGGTTTTCCGCCCAGCATGGGCACCGAGCGTTCGTAGAGATGGACGTGGCCGCTGAAGACCATGGAAACCCCGTTGTTTTCCACCACCGGCAACAGGATGTCCTTGGGCGATTGAGACTCATCCCATTCAGGCGAGGAGGCATAGAACGGCCGGTGCAACGCCAGGAACTTCCAAACGGCGTTGCTGCCCGCCAGATCCTCGGCGAGCCAGGTCACTTCTTCCTCGAGTTCAGCGTTGGTCACATCGTAGACGATGGCGAAATGAGCCATGCCGTAATCGAAGGAGTAGGACTTCTCCGTGCCCGGCAGGACGAACTGCTCGAAATACGTCCGGGGGGCACCCCGCTCGTGATTGCCGAAGACCGGCATGAGCGGCAGGTACGGCAGGGTGTCGGCGGCCGCCTCGAACCACATGTTCCACTCGGCCTGGGTGGCCCCGTCCGTCATGTCCCCGGTAAAGAGGACGAAACGGGCTCCAGCCTCGCGGGCCATGCGCATGAACTTGCCGAACAGGCGGTAATTCCCCCGGGAGTCGCCCATGACCACGAAGGTATACCCGGCCTCGACGTCGGTGATCGCCGTTTGCAGCTGGTATACCGGACTGGACTCGCCCGCGCAGTTCACGATGTAGTTATAGACTGTGTCCGGCTGCAATCCCTTGAGCGTCGCATCGTAGATGTTCACCGTCTCACGGGCGAATTTGTAACTATGCTGAACCGCCTGTGCAGTGACCACCTGTGCTTCGTCGGCCGGCATCTCCCCGAGTTGGGCCGGCCAGGCCTTGACCACGCCGTCCTCCGTGACCTGACTCGAGCGCCAGGTGACGTTGACGACGGTCGGGTCGTCGCTCAAGGTCAGATGCACGCAGGAGATCGCTCGTTCTGGAATTGATTGCCCGAGGCCGCTCTGAGCCGACAAGGCGGCCAGGATACAGACACCCAGGATCGCCAGTAGAGCGAGTGAACGACGTCGGACTCTAGCGGACGCCGGCCGCTGTGGGATGATCGACATCGTCTTCACTCCTTTCCTTGAGATTCGACCATAATCCGCGACCACCGGGGCCCAATTGCCGCCCCAGGGGGTCGCGCCGGACTCATCGATGACGCTGCTGTCGGCATTTCTGATTGTAAGCCGCAATGCGTTGTGGGGCTCCTGCAACAGACAGGGTCGTAAAGAAGATGATCTCGTCTACTTGCCCTCTCGATTCCCTGGTCTTCCGCATAAACGCCGCGTTCATCTTGAGTGATTCGCCATTATCGCTAACAACTCGCAAGCTCTGCACCGGAACAAGTTTACGAGTGAAAGAACACATTGGCGGATGCTACTTTGCTGTGCAGCTTCTTATCCGCCGGCTAGACCGGGACACCTGTCGCCACAGTGATGATAGATGCTGCAGGCTTTGTAGGAGCGCCAGCATGGTCTTCACTTCGATAACGAGGGGAAAGTCCCAGTTGTTGGAGTAGTATGCCTCTAGAAAGGCTTTGTAGTCGATAAGTCCGTCCGGTGTCGCGCCATGCTCGTCTTCGATACCCCGGTTGTTGTGGATGTGGGCCAGGGCTACGTTCTTCGCGCCCAGCTGTTCCACGAACTTCTCTGGCTCCTGCCCCACGAAGGTCAGGTGGCCCACATCCACCGTGTACTTCACGTCTTCGCCCAGGTAGCTCCTGAGCTGAGTGAGCTCACTGAAGGACCTGCCGTACTTGTACGTGTTGCGTTTGACTTGACCCCGGTTTTCGAGGCTAAGCTGCACACCCCTTTGCCTAGCCAAGTCGAGCACCTGCCGGAACACCTCGACAGTATTCTCTCTTACAGCCGGAAAGAGCTCCTCGGGAGCTTCAGCGCTATCCCCTGGGTGTACGGTCAGAACCGTGCCCGGTCCTATCGCAGCTGCAAACTCCACTGAACGTTTCAACTCCTCGAGAGTGACCTGCCTTACGTGCGGGTTTAGCGACCCGGCATTAAGCTCTTGATAGAGAGCGTGAACTGAGACTGGAACCCTGGCGGCGAACCGGCGCAGGAACTCTGCTGCTTCCTCCTCAGCAACGCCTTGGTAGTACAACACCGGTTCGAGCTTGATCTCAACCCACCTTATCCCGTGCGCTGCGACGAATTCGCAGAAATCCCGGTACGACAATTCAGGGTCAAAAAACACCGAAGCGCCTAAGGTAAGACCTTCTTTCATGCTTTGATTCCTTTCTCGTTTCGTCTGACCCGACGCCCAGGCCAGCAAGGACCCGAGTGCCGGGTTCCGGTGGCCCGGCACTCGGCTGTAACGTGGAACGAACGCCTACAGAAGAGACAGCCAGAAGTCGAAGAACTCGGCCGTATGGTAGTATATGTACTCGAAATCCGGCATCCAGCAGTTCATTTCCGAAAGTGGTTTCGCCCCCGCCGGGGTCACCACGTCGGTCCGCACGGAATAGTTACCAGGCACGTGCCACGGTTCGAGTCCGAGACCGCCTTGCTTGTCGCCCATCATGAACTTTATAAGCAGCTTGGCAGCATTCGGGTGTGGTGCCTGGTTGACGATTCCAAGGAAAGCCGGTTGGAAGACGCCGGTAACCGGCTTTACATCAAAGGCGACATTGAAGACAAGCTTGCCGTCGATAACATCCCTCATCTTGCCGTAGTCGCAGATTCCGATCGGGGGATCCTTCTGCCCTTTGGTGCCCACCGCCTTTGCGATGTCTCCGTCGGACGACATGAGAACCAGCCCGTTCTTAACGAGCATCTTGATGAACTCCTGGCCTGCGTTTTCCGTCGTGAGCGTGATATCCTTCCCGAACACGCGCTTGTACTCGGCAGCCATCTCTTCGGAGTGCTGGATGACTGTCATGAGCCACTCCATGTTCCCGGTGTCCCTGAATGGATCCTTGAAGAGAACCTTGCCCTTCCACTCAGGCTTTGTAAGATCCCAAAGACTCTTCACTGGGGGCTCGGAGTACTTCTCGGAGTTGTAGATGACCACCTTCATCGAGATGTGATGCCCCATTATTGGTTCCCTGTACTGCGGCGGCAACACATCCCGCACTTCCGGGGGAACGAAGTTCCACAAGAGGTGCGACTTCACCAGGTCGTGTATTATGAGAGAACCGCCCGTCAGCAGGCAAACGTCGGCGTTGTAAACTTTAGAGGCCTGCTCCCGTTTGATCTTTTCTATCTGGGTGTTCGTGGGTAGGTCGTACGGGATCACCTCGATGCCGGGATACGCGCTCTCAAAAAGCGTCTTCAGCTTGAACACTCTTGATGACATGGAGTATATTACGACCCTGCCTTCCTTCTTGGCAGCCTCGTAAATCGCCTGCCAATCCTCGGCAGCCGGGGCGTACGGGCCTAGTTTCGCATCCTTCAGCCACTTCTCTTGTGGTGTTTCTCCCCACGCGAGCCCTGCCTGTAACATCACCAGTGTGAGAACGACCAGAACCGAAAGCAGAACCTTTCTCGACATCTTCGCTCTCTCCTTTCGTTCAGGGTTCTCTTCACAGAAGCAGCCGACACTCAGCACGCTACGCTACATGGCGCCATCACCTCCACCCGGTCTTGCGTTACACGCATGATCAAACGCAGGCGCAAATCAGAGTGTTGGAACGCTTGTCGTAGACGTTGACCGCTCCCTGCCTTGGCTTTACGTAAATGACCTCATCCGGTTTCACGTCCGATTCCGGCGATTGTCTGATGGTGAGAGTCACCCTGTTGCATCGGGCACGTACGATCACCTCCGGGCCCGTGGGCAACACCGAGTGGACCCTGGCCTCCACCGACCCCGGCTCGTGGGTACGGTAGACCAGGACGTCCTCGGGCCTCAAGGTGGCAATCACGCCGGCAGCGGCCGTGGGAAGCGTCCCGGCGGGTGCCTCAAGCTCGCCGAAGCCCTCAACGACGAGCCTGCCTTCACGGACTGACCCGTGCAGAACGTTGAGGGCGGGGTTTCCCATGAACTCCGCCACGAACAGGTTGGCCGGAACCCTGTACAGCTCCATGGGCTCCGCGAACTGTTGCACCGTGCCCTTATCGAGGACCGCGATTTTCGTCGCCAGGGTGAGCGCCTCAACCTGGTCGTGTGTGACGTACACGCACGTCCTGCCGAGGTCCGCGTGAAGGCGCTTTATCTCGGCCCTCATATCCAGACGCAGCTTTGCATCGAGGTTGGACAGCGGCTCGTCCATGAGGAAGACTCCGGGGCCTGTGACCAGCATCCTCGCGATCGCCACTCGTTGCTGCTGCCCGCCGCTCATCTCGTTTATGTATCGATTCTCAAACCCCTGGATCTGCATCATCTCCAGGGCCGCCTGCACCTTGCGCCGGATCTCGTCCTTCGGCACCCCCGCGATCTCCAGCCCGAACGCGATGTTCGAGAACACGGTGAGGTGAGGCCACAGGGCGTAGTTCTGGAAGATCATGCCGACATTGCGCCTTCCCGGCGGCACGAAGACGCCCTTGCGCCGGGAAAAGACGACCTCGTCCCCTATAGTGATCTCCCCGTCGTCAGGTTCCTCCAGGCCTGCGATCATCCTCAGTATGGTGGTCTTACCGCACCCGGATGGGCCGAGGAGCGCGACGAACTCCCCGTCGCCTATTTCGAGGCTGACGTTGTTCACCGCTGCGACTTTCCCGAACTTCTTGCTCACGTTTTTCAGGACAATGCCCGGCATCTTCAGCTCCTCCCGTCACGAGGTCTCTTCCCTTGACCTCAAGACCCTCTTGATCGCAAAGTTGCTTATTAGGATCAACGTTACGAGCAGCACTGTGATGGCGTCCCCCATCTGGTTTAGGCCCTGCTCGTTATACCTGTACGTCATCGTGGTAAGCGTACGCGTGGAAGGGGACACCAGAAGGACTATCAGGCTCATTTCTCGCATAATCGTGATGAAAGTGAGCAGAAACCCCGCCAGAAAGCCGCTCTTGCTGAGAGGAATGAGTATCCTTCGGAACCTCGTGAACCATGAGGCACCCGCGACTTCGGCGGCCTCCTCAAGCTCTCCTCCGATCTGCAGCATCGAGCTGATGCCGGACCGTGCTGAGTAAGGCAGGCTCTTGATACTACAAGTCAACACCAGTATGCTGAACGTCCCGTAAAGACTCGGGATGATCCAGTGGGGCCTCGAGAACATCGTGAGGTAAATCGCGCCGAAAGCGATGCTGGGCATCAGGAACGGCAGGAAAGTAAGCTGCTCCACGGCCCTTCCGAGCAGGGTGTGCCGCCCCTTGGCCACGACATAGCCGACCAGGGTCCCTGCGACTCCCGTGATGAGCGCCGTTGTGAGCGCGAGTCTGATGCTGTTCCACGCCCCGCCGAGTATCATGGGATTCCTGAGGATGCCGGCCTCCCCTTCGGCGAACCGCGGATTCGGAAGCCCGATCCAGTAGTGAAGCGTGAAGTTGGACGGGCTAAAATCGCCTTCGATCAGCATGAAGGTCTGCCACACTAGGACTACGAGCGGCAGGAGCACCCCCACTGCGAGAAAACCCGCGACGAGAAGAGTCACTATCCCCTTGAGCCTACCGAGCTTGACCAGCCTGCGCCTGAAACCGCGCCCGCCGAGGGTCACGAAGCTTCGCCTGGCCCTGATGATCCTGGTGTTTGCGTACACCGTCGCTGCTGAGATGAGGATCATGAGGAGAGCGAGGATGTATGCGTTTGACACGAACCTGTTCTCCATGTTTGCGTAGAGCATGGTGGAAAGCACGTAGAACCTGACGGGCAGACCCAGGAACACGGGGGTTCCGAAGGTGCCCACAGCGCGCGAAAACGTCAGGATCAGCGCAGACAAGATGGCAGGAAGGACTATCGGAAACGTTATCTTCCTCAGGATCTGAGCTCTTGTGGCTCCCACCATCTCAGCGGCCTCTTCGAGCTCCGCATCCACTGAACTCAGAGCCCCCGAGATTAACGTAAACGCAAAGGAGTAGTAATGTAAGGCCAAGCACAGCGTGATTGGGATGATCCCGTAGCTTAACCAGTTCGGCGGGCTTGCTCCTGTGATGTACTCGAACAGACCCGTAACGCCCCCGATTTGTCTATTCTTGAAGACTACGATCCACGCGAGGGCGATGACCCAGGACGGAAGCGAGTACGGGATCACGGCCAGCTCCGACACTAGGTGCCTGAACGGAAGGTCAGTCCTCACTACAAGCCAGGCGAGCACCCCACCTATCGCAAGAGCGAGCACCGAAACCCCGACGGATATTGCCATCGTGTTCATCAGAGGTTTCCACAGCATGGACGCCGAGGTTCTTCCGAATAGGACCCTTGACCAATGAAACAGAGTGAGGGTGCCAGGGGATACACCAGGGGCGTACCTGAGATCCTCGCTCTGCCAGGTAAGCGTGGTCTGCATCATCGTTACAAGCGGCCCGATTATGAAGTACGCCAGCAAGATTATGAGCACAGCCCCGGCTACCTTATACGGTGTCTGCAAGAACCGCCTGACACGATATAAGGCGTAAGCCCGCGTGACGCTGTCCATTTGGTACCCTTGGGACACCGCTCTCAAGCTAGTCACCTCGCCCCGAAACTGATGAGCTCGCATGGAAGCCTACCGGACCCGGGCATGGCTGGCCCTGATCTCATGCAGCCTGTCCAGAGCCGCAAGGCAACGGTCTTCGTCCGCCGCGACCACGCCGAGCGCCAATGCCTCCACAACAATCATCGGAATCGCATACGAGCGGAAGGTGCCTACGTTGCCCCGCTTCACAAAGAGTATCACGTCGACCCCGTTTGCCAGGTCCGGCTCAACCGACTCCGCCACGAGGATTGTCTTGGCTCCCACGGACCTGGCGTGGTCAAGGACGATAACGGCGTCTTCATCGGTCTGAAAGAAAGTGAACGCAACGACTGCATCCTTTTCGGTGATGAGGTGTAGCTTCTCGAAAATGTCGCGACCGCCGCTGGTGAGCGTATACGTATGGAATCCGCACCTTTGCAGGCGGAAGTTCAGCATTTCGGGGAGGATGACGCCTGCCCCCTGACCGAACAGGAAGACGCACCGGGCTTTGCAGATGGCCTCCACCGCGCACCAGAACGCCTCGTGCGACAACAAGCTCCGAGTCTCCCGCAGGAGCGTTTCCTGGATGTCAAACACCTTGTCAAGAATCGCCCTGCGGTCCGGCGTGAGCGTCAGGAAACCGCGTATCTTGTCTCCCGGACCGAGATAGAACCTGAGGAACCTCTGGGCCTCTCGTCGAAGATCCTGGTAGCCGGCGTACCCCAGGGCCCTTGCGAACCGGATGACCGTCGGCTCGCTGACACCTGCCTGTGCGGCAAGGTCGGCCGCTGGCATAAACGCCACCTCCTGCAGATGGTCGAGGATGTACCGGCCCAGGAACGCCTGGCGCCGCGGCATACGCGAGAGGTTCGCCTCAATCCTGTCCTTAATGGTGGCCAGTGTTGCGTAATCGGCACCGGGTCGGGCCACCGGGTCGGGGGCAGTTTCAGTACGCATTCGAGTGCGCCTCCTTGAGGTCTTGGGATGCAAAATCGCGCCTGATGACAGGGTGTTGTGAAGGACAAGCTATCGTCCTGGTCGTATTCTGACATCCTACACTACTAATTAGACACTTGTCCGAGAAATCCTCCATAACTGTGGGTAGTTAGATAAAAACTTCTCACGATTCGTCATGTGCGCTACGCAACTCTCAGGAGTCGCTCAAAGCTGCACCTGCTGCGCTTTCGATACAGGGCACCAGAGTGTGCCATTGGGAGATTAGCTGGTGGTGTGTTCTGACAGCATGTGGCGCGGAAGAAGTCGCACAACTGCTTCTTTGGTTTTGGCCTGCTTGTCGTGTTGGGGTCATCGCAGTTGAGTGTAATGCTCGGAGCAATTGGTGATGACGCGGGATGGGCGGTGTAGTAGTAAGAACAGATCCTCGTGGGGCTGGCGGCACTGCGCACAGCTCTACCGACACCAATGTGCAGATCGGGCTAGTCATAAAAACGGCGGCTGGGGGGACTCGGGTAAGCATAACTCATGAGATCCACTTCTCCCGGAGCCACTTGTCTGGGGGAAAGGGGCCCTATGTGCACAATTCGGGCTGGGCAATATTACCATTGTCTGCTCCGCTAGCGGCCTACCATATGCTGGCAGCCCCGGACGCGTTTGCGGAAATCCTGGGGCATCCCGCCGCAACCTTGACAATCTCAAGGATGACGACCTCTGAACCGGGCTTCAGCAGAAGCTTGTCGCTGATTTCCGTATCGCTCTTGTCATATCGGAAATCAATGATCCTGCTGCCCGGTGCAAGCCCCTGATCCCTGATCAGTTGCATGATTCCGGTCAGACGCTCAATGCCACCCCTGATTGTCGGTACCGGCGTAATCTGACGTTGGAGGAGGGTGGTATTTCCGGTTGAAGGTGGCATACCTCCGGGACCCCCTTGGGGATGGGGTGGTAACCGGGGGTCTTGTTTTGCCCGGGTGGGAGCAGGATAGCTGCAAGTGGCGTGGAATAGGGGGAGAAAGCAAAAAGGGAGCGAGAAGGCCCAGATGCTGACATGCAACTCCTTCTCGCCCAGTCAGGTGGAGGTGAAAGCACCTCAACCCCCATGCCCATCGTAATGCCAATTGCTGACGGAGTCAATAGCTATATTGCCGCCTATTCACACACCAGGCCGGACATCGAGGTGCGCTGTCCCAACTGCAATGGCAAGATGGGCCCATGGAGCTGCTACCATCGTCATCCTCGCACGCGTGGCGGTCGCAGGCGCGTTCCAATCTACAGGTGGCGGTGTCCCAGGTGCAAGAAGACCCACGGGGTTTTACCCGATTTCCTGGCGCCGTATCTGCACCATGTCACGGAGGTACGGGAATCCTGCATACGGTCATACTCGGAAGGGGCCACCA
>JACIXY010000139.1 GCA_014360195.1 Bacillota bacterium | reverse complement strand
TCATGCCCACTTCGATGGCCGCCTTCGCCACCTCGTCCATGAAGAAATACATGTCGCCGAAGCACGTGACGCCGCACGAGGCCATCTCGACCATGGCGAGGAGCGCCCCAAAGTAGATGTCGCGCCTCTTCAACCGCCTTTCGACAGGCCATATCTCCTTTTCGAGCCACTCCTGGAGGGCCTTTTCCTCTCCCAACCCCCTAAGGAGCGTCATGGCCGCGTGCGTGTGGGCGTTTACGAACCCGGGAATGAGAGCCAGCCTCCCCTTGCCGTCGACGGTCGCGGCGCCGTCACACGAGCCAGCCGGCAAAACGGCGGCGATGCGCCCTCCCTCGACCGCCACGTCGCAGGCGTGCGCCCGCTGCCTCGAGCCGTCGAGGGCGATCACGTTCGAAATCAGCATGTCATTCCCTCCACTCCCGCATATACGACTCCTGCTCCGGCGTCATCGCCTCGAGTTTTATGCCGAGGGTCTCAAGCTTTAACCTCGACACCTCTAAGTCTATCTCATCGGGGACTTTGTGTACCCCCGGCTCCAAATCGTGCTGAAAGATGTAGAGGGCTGACAATAGCTGAAGGGCGAAGCTCAAATCCATGATCTCTATCGGATGGCCGTCTCCGGAGGCC
>JACIXY010000138.1 GCA_014360195.1 Bacillota bacterium | reverse complement strand
GGGTGACTCCCTTACACACCATGTCCGCCGAGAAACAGCGTGACTTCTCAATGTGAGTGTCCCCCGCGCCCACCAGGCCGACAGGCGTGACTTGATAGGAGCGCGTCTTCTTACCACACGCATGGTCGTCCGCCCGCCGTGCCCTCATCATAGCTCCGAATCAGGGAGGAACAGTATGCTCGCCGTGGGAGTGGATACACACAAGGAGTCTCTGAAGGAGTCTCTGGCCGTCTGCGCGGTGGACGAGCTCGGCCGCCTGATCGATGAGAAGACGTTCGGGAATGACCCGGTCGGTCACGTCGCCTGCCTTGCCTGGCTCGAGGCGTTGCCCGGGTTGTATCGAGTAGGCGTTGAAGGCTCCGCGCACCTGGGGGCGGCCTTCTCGAGGACTCTGGGCGAGCAGGGGGAGCAGGTATACGAGGTCCCTGCCGCTCGCACCAACCGAGAGCGCCGTCGCACCGGCCGCCCCGGCAAATCAGATCCGGGAGACGCCCGGGCCATAGCGCGTGTGGTGGCTCGGGAAGAGGGACTCCCCCCGGCTCAGGTCACCTCAGAGAATATGGAAGCACTCCGTCTCCTTACCGACTACCGCGATGAACTGGTGGCCGAAGCCGGGCGCCTGCGCAATCGCCTGCAC
>JACIXY010000137.1 GCA_014360195.1 Bacillota bacterium | reverse complement strand
GCGGGACTCGCTGATCGTCCTCCACTGGACGACCTCGAAGAGCTTCCTGTAGTGCCCCAGCTCCTTCGCGATGAGCAGGTAGAGCGAAGCGTCGGCGCCCTCCAGCAGGTAACCGCGGTACTCGAGCTCCTTGATCTTCTTCAGCAGGGCTGTGACCGCGGGCGAGTTCTTGTCCGCCTGGAGGCCGAACTCCCTGATCTTTGCCATGATGTTAGCCTTGCCGGAGAGCTCGGAGACCGAGAAGAGCCGGACGTTCCCGACGAGCGACGGGTCTATGTGCTCATAAGCCACGCAATTCTTCATCACCGCGTCGACGTGGACGCCGCCCTTGTGCGCGAACGCGTTCTCGCCGACGTACGGCTGGCGGGGGTCCGGCCTCATGTGGAGGACCTCGTAGACGTATAGGGAGAGGGACTTGAGCCCCCTCAGCCTCCCAACGGGGGAGCTCGACGTGGAGAAGCCCATCTTGATCTCGAGAGCAGGGATTATCTGGCAGAGGTCAGCGTTACCGCACCTCTCGCCGATCCCGTTGATCGTGCCCTGGACGTGCCTCGCCCCGGCAAGAACGCCGAGAATGGAATTCGCCACGGCGGTGCCCGAGTCGTTGTGGCAGTGCACGCCGACCCTGACCTTAAGTGAGGAGACGACCT
>JACIXY010000136.1 GCA_014360195.1 Bacillota bacterium | reverse complement strand
CAGGCTCCCAGGCTTACTTGAACTCGTGCTGTCCGTCGAAGTTGCCTTCCTCATAGCCGGGGGTGCCGGGCGCCTCCACCGGGTCATTTGCAGACTCAGCAGCCTCGGACTCCTCTGGTTCAGCGCCTTCGGTCTCAGCCTCAGACTCGACTGCCTCCTGGGACTCGGCAGCCTCGTCATCGGCTTGAACCTGGGCGACGTTGCCAGACGTATCCTGGGCGTTCACCTGCGTCGTTTCCTGCGGAGCAGCGACCGTGCTGCCGGTGCCGCTCATGGACTGAGCGTAGGCGTAGATGGAGGTTGCAACTGCTAGGCTTATCGCGAAAACCACAGCGAGGATCTTTGCAGAGCGCGACATCGTAGCGTCACCTCCTTCCGGGTCAGATCCGGCAGGCGGGGCAGCGTCACCAGCGCTGTTCCCTCCAGCCGATTTGAATCTATCCCGGCGAGGTGAGATGTCGGTTAATCCAGGATTAGACTTCTCTAACTTTCAAAGGTTCCCGAGGTCGAAAACGGACTCAAAGGTGCGGTCCGTAACCGAGATGCGTGAGCCAAATAGACATCTCCCGTTCCGTTTCTACCCACGGAGCAGTCTCGTCTGGCCTTGCACAGGTAGCATTTCACAGGGGGCACCTTTGCGCTGCCACTTCTTGCC
>JACIXY010000135.1 GCA_014360195.1 Bacillota bacterium | reverse complement strand
CCTCTTTGGGCAGGTTTTCGGAGCGATTCCTGGGTTGGCTGAGCGATTTTCGCTTTACGGGGAGCGTGTATGCCGTACCCGAGGGCACGCCGGTGTTTGCTAACGAGCCTATTCTGGAGATCGTCGCCCCCCTGCCTCAAGGGCAAATCGTCGAGACGTTCGTGATGAACCAGGTGCACCTCCAGACGCTGCTCGCTTCCAAGGCTTACCGCGTGGTGCGTGCGGCGGAAGGACGCCTCGTCGTGGATTTCGGCGCTCGCCGCATCCATGGCGTGGATGCGGCCTTGAAAGCGGCGCGTGCCTTCTACATCGCTGGTATAGCCGCTACATCGAACGTTTTAGCCGGCCGAGAATATGGCCTGCCCGTGACGGGCACCATGGCTCACAGTTACATCCAAGCCCACGAGGACGAAGCGGAGGCCTTCCGAGCCTTCGCCCAGCGCTACCCGGGCACGATCCTCTTGGTGGATACCTATGACACCCTGGCTGCTGTGCGCAAGATCATCGCCCTAGCCCGCACGCTCGGCGAGGCGTTCCGCATTTCGGCGGTGCGGCTCGATTCGGGCGACCTCGTAGCCCTCTCGCGAGAAGTGCGTCGCCTGCTCGACGAGGCGGGCCTCAGCCAGGTGGGGATCTTTGCCAGCGGCGGCCTCGATGAATTC
>JACIXY010000134.1 GCA_014360195.1 Bacillota bacterium | reverse complement strand
GTTGAACATGGCCTCCAGAGCCCTGAGCCGGGAGAGGCCGGACAATTGGGAGAGGTCGCGCACGCGGTTCCACCCGATCGAGAGTTCCTCCAGCGCGGAGAGGCCCGCAAGGGGGGACAGGTCGGACACCCGGTTGTCGAGGAGAACGAGCTCCTTCAGGTTCACAGCGTGTTCGAGTCCTGTCAGGTCCGCGATGTCTCGCCCGGGGGCCTCGAGCACGGTCAGGCTTTCCAGGTCACCGACCGTGAGATCGCCCTCAGGCTTCCCGAGCGCCGCCCGGATCGCCCCCTCCAGTCCAGGGTCGGGGATGATGATCGTCTCCGCTCCCAGCCCGACGAGACCCCACACGAACGCCAACGCCACCACGACCATCGTTCTCATCGCGCACCTCCTCTACAATCAGTATAGCGAGACCGACCCGCTATGGGCCGCGCCCGGTCCACTCTACGTCCAACGACACCCATGCCCGGTCCCCACGCAGGGACAGCGTGACTCGCGCCCCGACTTCCCCTTTGCCCCGCGGGTCCAGGGCGTAGCGCAATCGCACGCCGAGCGACGTCACCGGAACGCCCACCCCAAGCACTGGCACGGCCAAGCTTCCCCCGGTGCTGAGGCTGATCCAGGCGTTGGCGACGAACCCCGCACCCAAGGCCAGGGTGAGCCACGCTTGAGGTTCCTCC
>JACIXY010000133.1 GCA_014360195.1 Bacillota bacterium | reverse complement strand
CGACCTGAAGATCCTCAAAGAGGTCTTTGGCCTGGAGCCGGTCGGCTATCGCAAGGCGAACGCCTTCTGGAACGCCTACGCCATCGCCGACCTCGTCGCGGTCGACGACGATGCCGAGTCGCTGAGGGCCCAGTCGAAGCGCATCCGCGCCGTCTACGACCGGCTCTCGCAAGAATACCAGTCCGGCAAAACCGACAACGACATTCCGCTCAACTGAGCGCCCAGCACAGAGACCCGCATGGACCCCTCCAAGGACATTTCCCGCCTGCTCGACATCATGGCGGCGCTGCGCGAGCCCGAGACCGGCTGCCCCTGGGACGTGGTGCAGACCTTCGAGACCATCAAGCCCTATACGATCGAGGAGGCCTATGAGGTGGCCGACGCGATCGAGCGCAACGATCCGGACGATCTGTGCGACGAGCTCGGCGACCTGCTGCTGCAGGTGGTGTTCCACGCCCGCATCGCAGAAGAAGCCGGGCTGTTTTCGTTCGGCGACGTGGTCGAGGCCATCACGAAAAAGATGATCCGCCGGCACCCGCACGTCTTCGCCGTATCGGATGCCGCGACCCCGGACGCGGTCAAGCTGCAATGGGACGAGATCAAGCGGCAGGAGAAGCAGGAGCGCGCCGAACGCCACGCCGCGCGTGCGAGCGCTTCCGGCAAGCCCTTACCCGACGATCCGAA
>JACIXY010000132.1 GCA_014360195.1 Bacillota bacterium | reverse complement strand
AGTAGGTGTGGAGTCAGTTGGTGTAGAGGGAGGCGAGGACGCGGCGGCCCCCTCGCCAGACCCTACATCGTCTCCTCATCCTCCTGCTGGGGAGGACGCCGTTGAGGACCTCGTCCGCCCGCGCCCCGAGGAGGACGAGCAGTGACGACGGTCAGCCGGCGTGCTGCCACCCCGGCGGATATTGCGGCTCGGTTTCGAGAAGAAACTAACCTCCTCATAGTCTCCCATGAGAACCCTGACGGGGATGCCCTGGGCTGTGTCGTTGCACTGAAGCTCATGGCCGATCGCCTTGGTATCCCGGCCCAGACTTTCATCCCGGGGGAAGACGAGTTTCCCCCTGAATATCGGTTCTTACCCGGACTCACCCAGGTGCAAAGGGGCGAGGTTCCGGAGGTTGCTTCTGACACCACCGTGTATCTCCTGGACTCCGCTTCGCTGGTGCGTTCTAACGCTCACCAATTTGGTCGCGACGCGTTCTTGGTGAACATCGATCATCATCAGGACAATCCTGGTTATGGTCACCTTAACCTGGTTGATGCCGCGGCCCCATCCACAACAGTGCTTCTCTATCGGGTTTTTCAGACCGGCGGATTCCCCGTAGATGTGGACGTCGCCACGGCTCTCTACGTTGGACTGGTCACCGACACCGGCCGCTTTCAATACTCCAACACCACACCGGAGGCTCATCAG
>JACIXY010000131.1 GCA_014360195.1 Bacillota bacterium | reverse complement strand
GACGTCCTGAAATCTGACAGTTCGGTTCAGGTTGCGCTGCTCGTCAAGGAGATCGAAAAGAAGCGCGAGGTGGAAAACCCCAACGTCGTGAAAGTCGTCTTCCGCAGAGACGGGAGGGCCCTCTATTTCAGCCGCTCTCCCGTGCCCTACGAGCGGAATCCCAAGGCGCCTTACTACAAGCACATCGGTCCCTATGCCTACAGGCGGGATTTCTTGCTCGAGCTCGCCAAATGCCCGCCGACGCCCCTCGAGCACGCCGAGAGCTTGGAGATGCTGCGCATACTCGAGATGGGCTATGAGATACGCTGCGTCGAGACGCGGCGTGACACGATAGAGGTCGATACGCCCGAGGACATAGCCGCCTTGGAAAACTACCTGGCCGGACGGGGAGATGAGGCGCGGTGAGTGCGAGAGTTGACATCGGCCCCTTTCGTATGGGCGACGGTCCCGTCGTCATCGTGGCCGGCCCCTGCGTGCTCGAAAGCCTCGACTTAGCGCTGCGCGTCGCCGCGCAGGTGAAGGAGATCTGCGACGATTTGGGCTTGCCCTACATCTTCAAGTCCTCCTTCGACAAGGCGAACCGCACTTCCATAAAAAGCTTCCGCGGGCCGGGTTTGGAGAAGGGCCTCCAGTGGCTTGCGAGGGTGAAGGTGGATATCGGCGTGCCCGTGCTGACCGACATCCACCTGCC
>JACIXY010000130.1 GCA_014360195.1 Bacillota bacterium | reverse complement strand
CGACGAACTGGCCAAGAGGGAAGTTCAGAAGGCCTTCGTCTACTCCTTCGAGGAATCGGCCCGCGTGCTCTTCGAAAACTACCTGGACCACGTGGAGGCCTACTGCCACGGCGTCAGGTTGCGGGACCCCCTCACGGACGAGGAGGTTGAGCCCAACGAAAGGCTGATGCGCGCCATCGAGGAGCAGATCGGGGTCTCGGAAAACGCGAAGAGGAGCTTCCGCGAGGAGATCCTGATCCGCCTCTCCGCCTACGCCCGCAAAGGGAAGCGCTTCGACTACCGTGCCCACGAGAGGTTGCGGGAGGCCATCGAGAGGAAGCTCTTTGCGGACCTGAAGGACGTGGTGCGGATCACCACCACCACCAAGACGCCCGACGCCGAGCAGCTGAGGCGCCTGAACGAGGTCATGGCCCGGTTGATGGACGATTTCGGTTACTGTCCCGTTTGTGCCAACGAATTGCTGAAGTACGTGGGCAGCCTGCTGAGCAGATAGCGGGGTGGGCGCGTGGGAGACGGATTCACGGTCGGCCGGCAGGATTGGTCCCTGTACCGCAGGGGACAGACGGATCAGGAGCGGCACCGGGAAAGGGTGCGCGAAGCCATCAAGAAAAACTTACTGGACATCGTGGCCGAAGAAAACATCATCCTTTCGGACGGGCGCAAGGTGCTCAAGGTGCCCATCCGCTACCTGGA
>JACIXY010000013.1 GCA_014360195.1 Bacillota bacterium | reverse complement strand
AGCCCTCCAGCGCCGATGGTACTGCACTGGCAACGGTGCGGGAGAGTAGGTCGCTGCCGGAAGGCTTTTTTATTTTATGTACGCGGGCCTGGACAGGTGCCGTCACCCGTCGTCCAGGGCAGCGTTTCCCAGACGAGCTCTTCAGAGAAGCGACATTTCCTGGAGCGCGGCGAAAGTTTTCCCCCGACTACAGCCTGTGCGGCCAGTAAAAGGATCGGACAACGAGCGCGATTTCCAATGCGGTGAGCAAAGAGCAACACCGCCGCTCAAACGACGGATTGACATCAATAGACAACGATTATCGGAAGCCAGAAAAATGTTTGCGGCGAAAGAAGGAATGTCACCGCATGCGTTGAATCAGTATAGTGACATCGATAGACATCGCGCTTCTCCGTGAATTGTATACCGGTACTAGGAGCGTCCGACATGGCAACTATATATGACGTCGCCAAAAAGGCAAACGTCTCCGTCAAGACGGTTTCGCGCGTGCTCAACAGAAGCCACCTGGTCAAAGAGGAAACGCGCTCGCGGGTCCTGGCTGCGATGGCGGCCCTGGACTTCCATCCAAATTCCGCTGCGCGGAGCCTCAGGCAGAAGCGGACGGGTGCCATCGGGTTCGTCGTCCCCTTCGGCTCGGATTTCGTGTTCCACGACCCGGGCATGATGGAGCAGATCAAGGGCGCCCTCGATCTCCTCAACGAGCGCGGCTACGACATGGTGCTGTCAGTGCCCACGAATAGGGACGACGCCCTCAGAGAAGTCGTGCGGCTGACCAAGCGACGCAACGTCGACGGAGCCATACTGTACGGTATGGCCGGGGCGGAGAGCATAGTGAAGGAGCTCTCAGAGAAGGGCTTCCACTTCGTGTCGCTCGGTTACTGCTACCCCGAGCAAACACACAACTTCGTGGAGATCGACGCCGTCGCCGGTGGTATGGCGGCGACCCGGTATGCCCTGTCGCTCGGGCACACCCGTATTGGGCTCATCAGGGAACCGAGGAACTTCCTTCTCCCCAACAAGCGAAGCATTGCAGAAGGATATAAGGCTGCGCTGGAGCAGGCGGGCGTTCCATATGACGAGCGTCTTGTCCGCGAGGGGGACTACACCGTGGCCGGGGGCTACTGGGCAGCATGCCGCCTCCTCGAGCAGGATAGCGAGGTCTCCGCCATCATTTGCAGCAGTGACCCGATGGCGCTGGGTGCTCTTCGCGCCCTCCGTGAGAGAGGCCTCGTCCCGGCATCTGGCACCGAGAACGGTTTTCTGCTATTGGCCGGCGACTGCCTGCCCTCTACGAGGGCAATAGAGCCGTCGCTGGGCGGCATACAGGCGCCCCTCTACGAGCAGGGGCGACTTGCCGCCGACATGCTTGTATCCGTGATCTCCGAGCGACGTGATATACCGGGGATCATACTCAAGCCAACAATGCTGGTTCCTGCCTGAGTCAGGGCTTTTTAGCCGGCCGAATGACATCGATGGACACCGCGCGCCGCGCCCGCGTTGGGGCAGGCAAGGGGGGTATGAAGATGGAAGCGCCGGTTCGCTCACTCGCAGGTGCTGCAGTGCAAAGGGTATCGAGGGCTCTCACGCGGAGACGGCCGCTCCCTTACCTGCTGATTGCCCCTGCTCTTCTCGGCACGCTCCTGGTCCACGTCATCCCCATCATCTGGGGCGTGTTCATAAGCTTCCGGGACCTTGACATCTATACGATCGCTAACTGGCGCGGGGCGCCGTTCGTCGGACTCGGCAATTACCTGGAGGCCCTCGATCTCGCCGACCCCGACGGTGTCCTGTTCATGAGGTCCATAGCCAACGTCGTCTATTACGGCGCAGTCACCATCACTCTCGGCTATGTGATCGGACTCGGGGTCGCCCTACTTCTCAACCAGCGGTTCCACGGCAGGACCCTGGTCCGCGGGCTGGTGCTCCTTCCCTACATCATGCCCGACTCCGTCGCCTATAGTGTCTGGCGGTTCATATTTCAGGCGCGGGTCGGCATCGTGAACAGCTTTCTGATGTCTCTTGGCCTCATCAAGGAACCACTCGTATGGCTCGTCGGAACAAAGACGATGTTCGCGGTCATGGTGGCAAGCATATGGAAGGGCTGGCCGTTTGCATGTCTGCTGCTTCTGGCGGGCCTGCAGTCGGTCCCTCGCGAACTCCTGGAGTGTGCCTCAATCGACGGCGCGAACTGGTGGCAGAGATTCCGGTACGTCACCTGGCCGCACATCCTGCCCGTCACGAAGACGTTGATCCTCTTGAACATCCTCTGGAACTTCAACGCGTATAACCAGTTCAAGGTGATGCTCGGGGACGACCCCGGGATCTACGCTGAGGTCCCCTCGACGTTCGTCGTCAGGCAGGCTTTCGACAACCTCAGGTATGGTCTGGGGGCGTCTATGTCCGTGGTCCTGGTGCTGATGATGACCGTGGTTGCCGTCATCTATCTGAAGACTCTGAAGCCAGGCAGATCGGTGGAGGATTGATGTAGCGATGGTGCGCCGGAGGGCGGCTTATCAGAACTCGAAATCGCCTCGTCGGGTGAGGGCGATCCGGATCATCGAACGGGTGGCGCTATACGCCGCCGTGCTTGTAGTGCTCGTCGTGGTGCTCATTCCGTATGCGTGGATGTTGTCGGGGTCATTCAAGACGAGCTTGGAGATACAGTCCGCCGACATAACCGATCCCGAGCTTGCGCCACGATGGATTCCTCGCACATTTACCCTCGACAACTATCGGAACGTCAACCGCACCGTCAGGATCCTGGACTACTTTGTGAACAGCATCATCGTCTCCATCGGGACGATGCTGCTCTGTCTTGCGCTCAGCATCCTTGCCGGTTACTCTCTTGCTCGCTTCGAATTCAAGGGCAAGGGTCCCTACGTGCTCTCTTTGCTGGTGACCCAGATGTTTCCCGGCATACTTTTTCTCATCCCATACTTCATCCTTTTCGTTTATATCAACAAGTGGACCGGGATACAGCTCAAGAATACCTACGGAGGGCTCATCCTTACTTATGCTTCGTTTTCTCTCCCTTTCAGCATCCTTATGCTACGAAGCTTCTTTGCGACCATACCCAGGGAGATAGACGAGCAGGCTCAGATAGATGGATGCACCCCTGTGGGCGCCCTCTTTCGGGTGATCATCCCGGTCGCGCGACCCGGGATAGCTGCCGTCGGGATATACGCGTTCATCATGAGCTGGAACGAGATCCTTTTTGCCTCACTCCTGACAGGACGCGCGACGAAGACTGTCGCCGTCGGTATCCTCGAATACATAACCAACCAGGAGGCTCGCTGGGCGGGAATGATGGCCGCCTGCATCATAGTGACCATACCTGTCCTGGTACTCTTCACGCTAATTCAAAGGCACATTGTGGAAGGTCTCGTGTCTGGTTCTGTCAAGGGATGACGGCAGGAGCGACAGGGGTATCAGGGGCCAAAGACGGGAGGGAGGTGAGGCCGAGGGCCGGGCACCACGTAGGGAGCCCGCGCCTGGCGAGGAGAGTTGGGTAGACCTGGGCTGGGCAGAGCTTGAGTGAGGCTGAGTGGGGTTTAGGGGTTAGCGAGCTATTCGGGTCCCACGGTAACGATGACTCGTCCTCAAGGGAGGCGAATTGAGATGACACTGAGAAGGTGGGTTCTTGTCTGCGCCGTTCTCGTTGCCATGGTCAGCGTGGTAACGGCATCTGCTGCGCCCAGGCAGATAACGTTCTGGGTGATGCCCAACGCCCCTGACGAGACGCACACCGCGTGGCTCGATAAGGCGGCGCAGGAGTTCGAGGCCGAGACCGGCGTCAAAGTCAACTGGGAAATCGTAGGATGGGGCGATGCGTGGTCGCGTATCGCGGCTGCGATCGCCACCGGCGAGGGAGCCGACGTCTCACAGGTAGGGACGACGTGGAATCCCCAGTTCGCTGCGACAGGCGGGCTTGAGAAGATCGACATCGCAGAGTTCGGCGGTCCGTCCGCGTTCATGAAAGCTAACCTGGAGTCCACGATGTACAAGGGGCAGCATTACGGGGTGCCCTGGTTTGCTGAGACCAGATGCCTCTTCTACAACAAGGATATGTTTGCTGCAGCGAAGGTGAATCCGCCGCAAACCTATGACGAGGTCATAACGGTCGGAAAAGCGATAACGAAAGCGCTGGGTCAAGGCAAGGCGTTCGCCATGGCCGGCACGAACGCATGGGATCTCATCCATAACTGGGCAATCGTCCTTTGGGCGAACGGGGGCGATCTCGTCGACGTTGCGACGAAGAAAGCTATCTTCAACAGCGAGGCCGGCGTACAAGCCATGAGGTGGTATGTGAGCCTTGTCGAGACCGGACTCGCGGACAAGGCCTGCGCCGAGTACAACCAGCCCCAAGCTGACGCGGCCTTCATAAACGGCAACGTGGCCATGTGCTTCATGGGTCCCTGGAACATAGCCAACATTGAGCAGGAAAACCCCAGCCTGAACTACGGGGTGGTGGAACCCCCGAAGGGCTCGCAAGGCCGGGCATCGTTCTCCGGCGGGAGCAACCTCGTGGTCTTCAAAGCTAGTAAGAACAAGGATGCGGCCAAGGCGTGGATCAAGTTCCTTCTGCGGAAGGGAAAGCTGGTTGACTACACCCAGAACCTCTCGCACATGCTCCCCGCCACGCTGGCCGCGTTCGAGGATCCCTACTACTCGACGGGAGTCTGGAAAACCTTCAAGACCACTTTGAGCTACGCGACGGCTTATCCGCCGCTGGCGGTCTGGGGCGATATCGAGAATGCTATCGTCTCGGAGTTCAAAAAGATCCTCAGCGACTACATCGTCGGCAAGTACAGGGCGGAGGACGTCAAGATCTACCTGGACGCTGCGGCGAAAAAGGTTGACGAGGCTCTGAAACGGGAGAAATAACCTCGGAACATTGAAAGCTGGGAGAGATGGTGGCGGGGATACCCTCCAGGGTGTCCCCGCCACGAATAAACGGGCAAATGCATAAGGAGGGGCCACCAGGGATGAAGTACGGGCACTTTGACGACGAAAGGCGCGAGTACGTTATAGAGCGCCCAGACACGCCGTCCCCATGGATAAACTACCTCGGCACACGGGACTACATCGCAATCGTCTCGAACACGGGAGGAGGTTACAGCTTCTACTCGGACGCAAGGCTTAGGCGTGTTCTGCGTTACCGCTATAACAACATTCCTACCGACGAGGGCGGGAGGTACCTGTTCATTCGCCATGCGGACGGGGACTTCTGGTCCCCCACCTGGCAGCCCGTGCGAAAGCCGCTCGACTCTTATGAGTGCCGGCATGGCCTTGGGTACACCTCCATAAGTTCGTCGCGCCGAGGGGTCGCCGTTGATATCACCTACCTCGTCCCAGTGGATGACCCTCTGGAAATCTGGCAGGTCGTTCTCGAGAACCGCAACGCACACCAGGAGGATATCACCCTTTTTTCGTTCGTGGAATTCTGCCTGTGGGATGCGCTGGACGACCAGACGAACTTCCAGAGGAACCTCAATATCGGTGAGGTGGAGGTCGATCGGGGAGTCATATACCACATCACCGAGTACCGGGAGAGAAGGGATCACTTCGCGTTCTTCGCGACGAGCGGCGAGGTAGTAGGGTTTGACACAGACCGGGAGGCCTTCCTTGGTCCCTACGGCTCACTCTCGGCTCCGCGGGCGGTCGTGGAGGGACGGCCGGCAGGCTCCATCGCGTACGGCTGGGCCCCGATCGGGTCTCATTGCGTGCGCGTGTCCCTTCGTCCCGGCGAGCAGAGGCGGTTGGTGTTTATCCTCGGGCTTGCGTGGAACAAGCCGGAGGAAAAGTTTACCGCTGATGGCCTCGTTAACAAAGCGGTTGCTCGTCAGACTATATCCCGGTATCTTCATCCTGGTGTCGCTGAGGCTGCGCGCGAGGAGCTTTCCCGTCACTGGGCCTCGCTTCTCGCGGGCTTTCAGGCCAACACGCCTGACACCGGCATGGCGCCGGTGGTCAACGTGTGGAACCAGTACCAGTGTATAACCACGTTCAATCTCGCGCGGTCGGCGTCCTACTATGAGTCCGGCATCAGCAGGGGAATCGGGTTCCGGGATGGAAGCCAGGATGTCCTCGGTGCCCTCCACCAGGTTCCGTCCGCTGTGAAAACCCGCCTTCGCGAGCTCGCCTCCATCCAGTTTGCCGCGGGCAACACGTACCACCAGTACTCGCCCCTCACGAAGCAGGGCAACAACGACATCGGCAGTGGGTTCAACGACGACCCCATGTGGCTCGTTATCGCCACAGCCCAGTACCTGAAGGAAACAGGCGACTTCGAGGTCCTGTCCATCAAGGCTTCGTTCGCAGATGACCCGCGCCCGGCGACCTTAGAGGAGCACCTCCGCCGGTGCATGTCATACACCCTGGCTAACCTCGGGCCTCACGGACTGCCACTTATCGGCGAGGCCGACTGGAATGACTGTCTGAACCTGAACTGGGCGACTCGGCACGACGGCCGGGTAGCTGAATCGGTGCTCATCGGCGAACTCTTCGTGTGCGCGGCCTCGGAGATGGCCCGCATCGCGCAACTCAGGGGCAACGACGAGGAAGCTGAGGCCTACGCGAAGGCAGCACGCGATATGGCGGCGGCCATAAACGCCCATGCCTGGGATGGTCAGTGGTACATCAGGGCCTTCGACGACAGGGGCTCACCTGTCGGCTCCTCATGCAACGTGGAAGGACGGATTTTCCTTGAGACCCAGCCCTGGGCGGTCATGAGCGGGGTTGCGCCGAGGCAGAGGGGGCTAGCCTGCATGGACTCGGTGTGGGCGCGCCTCGCCACGCCGCATGGGATCGTGCTACAGCAACCCGCGTTCACCCGTTACTCCGAGGCGATCGGGGCGTGCACCTGCTACCCTCCGGGAGTCAAGGAGAACGCTGGCATATTCTGTCACCCAAACACATGGGCCATAATAGCTGAGTGCATGCTGGGAAGGGGCGACAGAGCCTATTCTTATTACTCCCGACTGCTTCCTACCACCCGCGAGCGGATATCGGAGGTCCACAGGGCAGAGCCCTACGTTTACGCCCAGATGATAGCAGGCCCCGACTGCCCGCGGTTCGGAGAGGCCAAGAACTCCTGGCTCACAGGCACGGCATCGTGGATGTTCGTTGCGGCCTCCCAGTGGATCCTCGGCGTGCGGCCCGGGTACGACGGACTTACGATAGACCCCTGCATTCCCCCCGAGTGGCCGGGGTTCTCTGTGAGGCGGGTCTTCAGAGGCCATACCTACCTCATCCGTGTTGAGAACCCTGACCGAGTGAGCCGCGGAGTAGTTTGCCTCGAGCTGGACGGCCGGGAACTCGAGCCCGTACCCGCCGACCGCGGAGCGGTCGTGCCAGGATATCACACACCACAGGAGCTTGTGGGATTCATTCCGATTGACGCCGCGCATCTCCGTAGTTCAGGAAGCGAGCATTCTGTCAGGGTAATAATGGGGAGGGCTTCCAGGGTCTAGCGTAGCCCGGATTGACTCCGCCACGTGTTTTCTCAGGGTCCTCCTCCCTTCAGGTGACTAAACTGTGATAGAATACAACCGGGGCGAGTGAGAGGACATGCCGAACTGGGCGCCGTGGGGAGCTCGTGCCGTGCGCGGAACCCATGAGGCGGCAGGAGACCGCGTTCTGTTGGGTGACGGGGTCCCGTGGGAGCGGTCGATTCTGCCCGTAAGCTGATGGTAGGAAGGTTTTGGCCCGACCACGCGCCGAGCGCCCTATATGGGTGCCGCCGATACTCCCGCGCCCGCCAGCGTCCTGCAAGCATTTGCCCGAACACCAGTTGCCCATGCCGGGTGCGGATGGTATAATCAGGTGGACAGGAGGCGCTTGCCATGCCAAGCGATGCCCGCCCTCCTGCGCAGGGAGCGAGCGTGACGAGCCTGAGGATCATCGGCATCGATCCGGGCCTTGTTGACACGGGCTACGGCATTGTCGATGTGTCGGGCGGCCGCGTCCGCCTGGTTGAGGCCGGGCTGGTCCGAACGACGGCGTCTGCGCCCGTCGAAGTGCGGCTGAAGGAGATCTTTGAGGGCGTGCTGTCGCTCCTGTCGGAGCACCTTCCGGCCGCCGTCATCGTTGAGGACCTTTACACGAGCTACCGGCACCCCAAGACCGCCGTGCTCATGGGTCATGCGCGCGGCGTCATCCTGCTCGCCGCAAGCAGCAGGGGGCTCGAGGTCGTGTCATATCCGCCTGCGCGGGTGAAGAAGGCGCTCACCGGCAGGGGCACCGCCAGCAAGGAGCAGATCCAGAGGATGGTCCAGGTGCGGCTGGGGCTTGATGAGGTCCCTGAGTCGGACCACGTGGCCGACGCGCTGGCTCTCGCCCTGTGCCACCACAACTTCCTGACGCACGCCGTGCCGGGGGTGGAATAGGCGGAAATGTTGGAGGCGTTCACTTGATCTCTGCGATCACCGGCAAACTCGTGCGCGTCCGGGAGGACCGCGTAACCATACAGGTCGGCGGGCTGTTCTATGATGTGCTGGTGTCCCCTTCCACGGCCCGGGCGCTCGCGGCCCGGCGCGAGCAGGAGGTCAAGCTCGACACGATATTCTACATCCAGGGCGCGCCTGGGGGAGTCGGCAGCACCGTCCCGGTGCTTGTGGGGTTCCTGAGTGAGATGGACAAGGAGTTCTTCGAGCACTTCATCACGGTAGGGGGCATCGGCCCCCGGGCGGCGCTGAAGGCCCTTGCCATCCCGACACCTCGCATCGCGCGGGCTATCGAGAACGCCGACATCCTGACCCTGAGTTCTCTCCCCGGCATCGGCAAGCAGAAGGCCGCCAAGATCGTTGCTGAGCTTAAAGGGAAGGTGACCCGGTTCGCGCTGGGCATCGAAGGGGAAGCTGAGACGAGGGCGGAGGTCCCGGTCGCACCCGAGCCTGTGGACGAAGTGGCCGCGGAAGCCCTTGAGGTGCTGCTGCAACTCGGCTACAAGCGGCAGCAGGCCGAGGAGATGATCCGCCAGGCGATGGCCAAGCGCGCGGACATTCGGAGCGCGGAGGCTATCATACAGGAGATATACAGATCCACACAGCGCGCTGCCGAGCGCGGCGGCGGTTAGAGCGTGGACGGGCCGCGCAGGGCAGAGCCGGGCTAGCCAGCTAACTTCGAGCTTGGTTGCCAATAGCCGGCTACTGCCACGTGGGCGCACAGATGCATGGGGGCGAGACGATGACGCGAGTGAGGCTTGTAAGCGCAGAGGAACAGACGGAGGAGGAGAGCTACCAGCGAAGCCTTCGCCCGTCGGTGCTTGCCGAGTTCACCGGGCAAAAACAGGTGGTCGCGAACCTCGCGATAGCCGTGGAAGCCGCCAGAAAGCGCAAGGAGGCCCTCGACCACGTCCTCCTTTACGGCCCTCCCGGCCTTGGCAAGACCACGCTCGCGCACATAATCGCGAACGAGATGAGGTCGAACATAATCTCCACGTCAGGCCCTGCTATAGAGCGGCCCGGCGACCTGATGGGCATCCTCACGAACCTCGAGGACGGCGACGTGCTCTTCATCGACGAGATCCACAGACTGCCGAAGGTGGTCGAGGAGTTCATCTACTCCGCCATGGAGGACTTCCAGATCGACTTCGTGGTGGACAAGGGCGCTTTCGCGAAGACCATCAAGGTGCCGCTCAAGCATTTCACGCTTGTGGGGGCCACCACGCGGGCCGGGCTTCTCTCGGCGCCCCTCCGGGAGCGGTTCGGCATATTCCACCACCTCGACTTCTACCCGCCGGAGGAGCTTGCCGAGATAGTGAGGAGGTCGGCGTCTATCCTCAGAGTCACGGTAGAGGACGAGGCCGGTGCCGAGATCGCCAGGCGCTCGCGCGGCACGCCCAGGGTGGCGAACAGGCTGCTCAAGAGGGTACGCGATTACGCCCAGGTCAAGGCGGACGGTGTCATCACGAAGGATGTAGTAGCCGCATCCCTCGCCATGGAAGGCATCGACGATGTGGGCCTCGACAACCTCGACAGGAAGTACCTCAGGGCCATCATCGAGTTCTACGGCGGCGGCCCCGTCGGGATAGAGGCCCTTGCCGCCACGCTCAACGAGGAGCAGGACACCCTCGTGGACATGGTGGAGCCTTTCCTGCTCAAGATCGGGTTTGTGGTGCGCACGGCGAGCGGCCGACGTGCCACCGAGCATGCGTTCCGCCATCTCGGCATCGCCCCGAACGTGCAGAAAGGCCTTCCGTCGTTGTTCTAGAGCAAGCCTTCCTGCTGCCCGGGCTATCTCGTGGACCTGTTGTAAAGGCCGGGCAGGTACTTTTGATACAGCTCGACGTTGAAATCCAGCGGGTTTTCATCCCTGAAGCGGTACAGGGCGTCGAGATCCAGGTTCCCCACTACGACCTCCTCCTGGTCGAACGACGCCGCCCGCACGAGCCAGCCGTCGCCGGAGGGCGTCATCTCCAGGGGGGCCAGGAGTCCGCTTCGCCCGGTGAAAGATATCCCCAGGAGGTTGCCGACGGCCGCGGCCGAGACCCCGAGCACCTGGCTCTCCTGTACCCTGGGCCAGATGCCCCGCATCGTGCGCCAGAAGAGGTACTCCTCGTTGTTGGCGGACGGGATGACCACGATGTCCGCGCCCCGCAGGCGCGCGATGCGGAAGGTCTCGAAGTAGGTGGCGTCCATGCATATGGGGAACGCGACGCGCCCGAGCGGGGTGTCGGGGACTTCGAGGTCCGAGCCAGGCTCGAAGCCCCACGCGGCTTCCATGGGCACGAGGTGCAGCTTGCGCTGCTTTGCGATGACCTCCCCGTCGGGACCGTAGAAGTAGCCGACGGCGCGCATCCTGCCGTCGTCGTCCTCGAGAAATGCGCTGCCTGTGATGATGTAGACGCGGAACGCCCTGGCGAGCGTTGAGAAGGTTGTCTCGTAGATTCGCTTTACAGCAGGCGAGATGACGCGGAACACCTCCGCCACTTTTACGTCGGTGCCAGCCATGTCGGCTACAGCGGCGTCTATCCCTTTGGCGGCCAGTTTCTCTATCCCCGGGACAAGGCCGACGAGCGGTGTCCCCGAGTCCTCCGGGAACACCACCAGCTGGGCGCCCTGGTCCACCGCCGCCTTTGTGAGGGTGTATATCTTCTCTGCATAAGTCCTCGCGTCTTTGATGAGATCCAGCCGCATCTGCACCGCGGCTACGCGCACCCTGGAAGTGCGGGCGCCGGAAACAGGACCGGGACTGCCACCGGGGCCGACACCGGAACCGGGACCGGGAGCAGGACCGGCACCGGGACCAGAGCTGAGCGAGGCACACGCGTTGCTTGGCATGATGCGCTTCCTGGCAAGGTGCCTCCGGACCACGGCGGGGCGGGACGCCCATCGGAGGAGCGCCTTGAACGCGAGACCACGCAACAGGTTAGCTATCCGCTGTGGTGCCTTCTGTACCGGTTTCTGTGCGTCGCCACAGCTGTGGTCAGGGCTACGGCCTGACGCAGCAGGGGATGCCGCCCGTCCCGCCGACTCGCTGGTGGACGGCCGGCCGGCTCCGGCGCCGGCGCCGGCGGTGGGGGTGTGGGCTGCCGCATAGTCCCGGTAGAGAAGTGGAAACCACGTGCTGTAAAGGCCCGGGTTCAGATGGCGAAAGACCGGGAAGCGTTCGATGGTGCTCCTGATCGACGGGAACGAGAGGTCCGCGACGATGACGTCCTCGACGGTGGTGCGGGCCACGCGCGCGAGCACGCCGGTGTCCCCCTCGGTCATCTCGCATGTCGCGTAAATGGTGGACCTGCCCTCGAACTCGACGCCACCGGCCAGTCCGACGAGACACGCCTCCACGCCGAAAACCTGGTTCTGCTGGACGTTCTGCCACATGCCGCGCACCTGGTGCCACTCACTGTAAGGCGCAGGGACAGCAATAGGCGCGAGCACGATCTGCGCCCCCCGGAGGGCGAGGATGCGCATGACCTCGGGGTACCACGCGTCCTCGCAGATGGCGAACCCGACCGTGCCGAGGGACGTGCGAAACACCTTGAGATCGTCGGACCTCACAAACCCGCTGGCGCGCTCGTCGCGCGAGAGGTGGGTTTGGGCCTGGGTGCCGATGACGTCCCCTTCAGGGGACAGGAGGTGAGCCACATTCCGCACGCCACCTGCGGTCGGTACCGGGATGGTGCCCGGCGCGATGTACATGTGGTGCTGCGCGGCGAGGCTGGAGAAGACCCGCAGGAAGTCGGTCTGCGGGCTGCCGTCTTGCGGCGAGGCAAACACCTTTGCCACAGCCGCGCCGAAGCCCGGGCCCAGAAAGAGGTCGGCTCCCGGGTGGGCCGCAGCCAGATAGGCCAGGCCCGTATAGGCGGGAAAGACCACCATGTCCGCGCCAAGCCCTGCGGCACGGGCCACAAGCTCGCCCACGCGTGCTTCGAAGTCGTCAAGCGACTCGCGGCGCCTTGCCGCAAACTGCACACATGCCACGCGGCTCATTCCTGGCTACCCCTTCTCTCGAGGAAAGAGAGGAACTCGTCCATCTCCATTCTGACATTCCCGAAAACCTGGCGAAGCGCCTCAATGAGAGGCGCCATCCTCGCGGGAGAGAGTCGGAACGTGTAGACATTGCAGACAACGTGGCGGAAGCCTCTATAGCCATCGAGAGTGTCGCGGAGATCTCTCGAGATTACGGGCGGCCGCACCAGCGCGACATCGGTGGCCATCTGGCGCAGCAGTTCCTGGTGCCAGTTCTCACCTTGAGGCTTGCTCTGGTCGACTTCCGTGGCAATGAGTTCGAAGATCCTTTCCAGGCCAGTATAGAAGCCATGGAGGTTCAGAGCGACGCTATCGAGGTAAGCATCATCGCCTTTCAATTTGGCGGCATCCCAGGCGCGGAGGGCGCGATCGACTGCCTTCTCGATCTCGCTCAGTTCTTCCCGGATCCTGCTTGCGAGGACGAGATAGCCCTTGTTCATAGCTCCACACCTTCCCTCTCGATCGCTTCCCTCAAGGACTGTCTGCAGTCCGCCGGGTCTACAAGATCGATTTTGAATCGGCTTGAAAGTGCCGTCACGGCGCCCACGGCGGCGTAGAACCGTCTCTCGGGGATACCCCAGGCCGCCAGGTCGATGTCCGACCAACGGTTGAACCGGGAACGGGATGCCAGGGACCCAAAGACCACTACTTTGCGGGCTCCAAAAGAGCTTTTCAGGAGGGCCGCAGCGCGCCTCGCAACGTCCATCGCTTCTTTGTATCGCGCCGCGACAACCTCCTCGGCCTCCGTTGTGCGCGCAAAGGTTAGCGGGTATCGGCTGGCATAATAAGCTGTCAGATCAGCCTTATCGCTCTTCATGCGAATCCTTGCCTTTCGGGGATCTATCACGCTCAGCACAAGCTTGCGAATCACTGCCACTTTGTGAGAGGTTGCGGGTGGTTGCACGACGGGGCTACAGATCTTGCCACTCACCCGCGAGCCGCATGTTCGCGGGTCTGTGCTGGCATTCCTCTTCAGGGGCTTCGCCGCGCGCCCGCGAACCGGATCCTATGGAGGCGCCTCGCTTGGAGGAGGCGCCCCGCTTGGAGCACCGGCACCCTCCACCTGAGGTGCAACACCGGCGAAGCCCCATCTGGTCGTCTGCCAACATTATACCATAGCCATGCGTCGGACCGAACCACTTGCGAACGCGAACCCCCGCGCCGCTCCACAACTGAGCCTTTTGGCAGGAAACACTGGACGTGAGTAGAAGAATCCTGAGGCGATAGGTCCACGGCTGTAGCTGCTGCGGGTTCCGGGCGGCTGCCGCCGGCACCAGGCCAACCCAAAGAAGGCCGCGAAGAGGAGGAGTTCATGTGCGAGCGAGATCCGAGTACGCCGAGCCGTACCGCATCAAGGTGGTGGAACCCATCAGGCTGCCATCTCGCGCAAGGCGGGAAGAGGTGCTCCGTGAGGCTGGGTACAATGTCTTCAACATCCCGTCGCAGGAGGTGTACATCGACCTCCTCACCGATAGCGGCACCTCTGCCATGAGCGACAACCAGTGGGCAGGCCTCATGATGGGTGACGAAGCGTACGCCGGTAGCAGGAACTTCTTCCACCTCCAGGAAACCGTGCGCGAGCTGTTCGGGTTCAGGTACGTGCTTCCAACGCACCAGGGCCGGGGCGCCGAGAACATCCTTACCACTACGCTTGTGAAGCCGGGCGACCGAGTGCTCGGCAACATGCACTTCGACACCACCGAGGGCCACATCCGCCTGAAGGGCGGCGAGCCGGTAAACCTGGTGATAAGGGAAGGTTACGAAACCGCAACGCGCCACCCGTTCAAGGGAAACATAGATACAGAGCGCCTCCTGGGCGAGATACGCCGCTACGGCAGGGAGCGCATACCGTTCATCAACATCACGGTCACGTGCAACAGCAACGGCGGCCAGCCAGTTTCGATGGCCAACATCCGCGAGGTGAGCAGGATAGCAAGAGAGCACGGGATCAGGGTGTTCTTCGATGCCGCCCGGTTCGCCGAGAATGCGTACTTCATCAAGGAGCGCGAGGAAGGATACGCTCACAAGACTATCGCGGAGATTTCCCGGGAAATGTTCTCCTACGCGGACGGCTGCACCATGAGCGCAAAGAAGGACGCCCTCGTGAACATAGGCGGCCTCTTCGCCACGAACGACGAGGACCTCTATCGCAAGGCCGGGCAGTGGGGCATCGTCTACGAGGGTTTTCTTACCTATGGCGGGCTCGCAGGTCGCGACCTGGAGGCCATGGCGAGAGGCCTTCGCGAGGTGATCGACGAGACGTACCTCGAGGACCGCATCGGCCAGGTGGCGTACCTGGGCAGCCGCCTTATCGAGGAGGGCATCCCCATCATCGAGCCGACCGGCGGGCATGGGGTGTACGTGGACGTGAAGAGGTTCCTGCCGCACCTGCCGCAAAGCGTCTTCCCGGCCCAGGCCGTGATTTGCGAACTCTACCTGGAAGCGGGCGTGCGCGCGGTGGAACTTGGGGCTGCTGCTTTCGGTCGTACTGACGAGAAGACTGGCGAACAGATCTTTCCCAAGCTTGAGCTCGTGAGACTCGCCATCCCGAGGCGCGTATACACGGACAGGCACATGGACGTGGTCGCCCGCGCTCTGGCCGCCGTTGCGAAGCGCAAGGACAGGATACGCGGCATGAAGCTGGTGTATGAGGCCCCGGTGCTAAGGCACTTTACCGCCAGGTTCGAGCCACTCTAGGTGGGGGTGCGTTAGTCCCTGTCCCTTTCCGAGTAACTGGCGGGTTGCCGGTGGTGCACTCGGGGACGGCGCCCCAAGCGGGGCGCGCTTCGCCAAAATCCGGCCCGTCGGGCAAGTGGCCGGATTTTGACACCCCTCGTGCAAGCACCGGCAACCCCTCCCAAAAGTCGGGAGCATTTCTGCACCCCCACTTAGCCGTGCGCGATGCTCGGGGCGGAAGGTGCGGCCGCTGCCACCCGTCACTTGGCGGTCTGCCGCGACGCAGACCCTGGTGGCCCCGCAACGCCACTTTGATCATAGCAGGACTTGCCGGATGTGAAAGGTCGGGGACTGGGATTTCTGAGCAGAGGTCGGTGGACGAAGCTGTCTCCTGCGACGATTGCCGGCCCTATCCGGGCATCCTTGCCGGAACAGCCTCCACTCAAGACGATCGGAGCCGGTTTCCCAGACAGAACCTCGGGACCTCGGACGAGATGACCAGGGGGTACATACGCATGAAAGATGACCTGTGCGGCAAAGCCCGCCCGTCCGCCCACCCGGGGCTGGAGCGTGCGACGCTCTCGCGCTCTCACGCCCGCCGCATCTGGCGCGCCATCATCGAGTTTCAGATGATATCCGAGGGCGACCGAATCCTGGTGGGCTTTTCGGGCGGAAAGGACAGTGCGTTTCTGCTCTACGCGCTGGCTGCCATCCGCGCATACTCGCCCATCGACTTCGCTGTTGCAGCCGGCCACATTGGCATGGGCTTTGACTCCGACGAAGACAGCGCAGCGTCGGAGCGCCTGGCCAGGTTCGCAAGCAAGCTGGGCGTGCCGTACCTCGTGAAGGAGACGAACATCGCCCGAATTGCCTTCGACGCCCATCAGAAAGAAAACCCGTGCGCCATCTGCTCCCACCTGCGCCGGGGCGCCCTCAACGGTCTCGCCAGGGAAAATGGGTTCAACAAAGTTGCGCTCGCTCACCATCGCGACGACGTCGTCCAGACGTTCCTCATGAGCATCCTGTACTCGGGGCAGGTCCACACCTTCCGGCCCGTCACGTTTCTCGACCGCACCGGCGTGACCGTCATCCGGCCGCTTGTGTACTTTAGGGAGTCGGAGGTAGCTGGGGTAGTTCGCCGGATCGGCTACGAACCGCCCCCAAGCCCCTGCCCGATGCAAGGGGCAAGCCACCGGGCGAAGGTAAAGGAACTCATCCGGGCCCTCACCCGGGAAAACCCCATCGTGTACGACAACCTCTTCAAAGCGATCCACTCAGACGCCATCGGAGACCTGTGGCCGCCCGTCGCCACGGACCAGGAGATGCGTGACCGCCACAAGGCGGTTTTCGGGAAACTCGACCGCGCGAAACCACCGGAGCCCGACGAGACCCGAGAGGCCCCCGCCTCGCCGAGTGGCGCGCACGGGGCAGACGGGTGACATGAAGCTATAGTGCCGGACCCGGCGCTCCCGGGTTCTGTTCTATCTCCGATACGACAAGGAATGTGCCCTCCGCTTCAGCTGCGAGCTCTCCTGCGCCGTCCCTTATCTCCGATCTGAGCGCGTACCTCTTCGAGCCGCTTCTCACGACCTCGCCGGTCACCCTAACCTCGGCCCCGATGCGGACAGGCTTTCTGAACCTCACTGCCATCGTCACGGTGACCGCAAGCTTTCCACGGAGGATGAGAGCCCATGCCATGGCCTCGTCCAATAGGGCACACACGATCCCGCCATGGAGCACTCCGGAAAACCCCTGGAACTCCTCTCTCGGGACGAACGTCGCGACGGCGCGGCCCTCACCGTCCATACGAAACTCCAGTTTCAAGCCGATCGGGTTCTTTCGGCCGCATGCGAAACACTTTCCGTCGTCTACGAAGTCCATTCCTGTGCCTCGTCTCCCATATTACTCATCAGGTCACAGGCATAGTTCTCATCGCCGCACGGTGCTGCGCGCTCGCTGAAAGCGGGGAGCGTGGGGGCCACCAGCGACATCCCGTAGCGCACCTCAAGAGCCTTGTAAGTGTGGGCGAGAGCCCTTATCTGCAAGGCCAGCCCGACAAGGGCGGGAGGGGCCTTCTCTTCCCTTGCGGCGATGGAGGCTGCGACCTCGTTGTCTATGTAAACTACGACGCGCTGGGCGCGATACCTCCTGGCTATCTTCAACGCTTCCAGAACAGCCCTGAGCGCGGCCTCGTCGTCTGTGGCGTTCTCCCAGTTGAGAGCCACCTCAGCAAACGGTGCGCCGCTACCGCTCGTGATGACCATGTGCGCCCTCGCTGGCAGGAAAGCACTTCCTCCGGACATGCGAATGAGCACCCTTACCGTCCGGAGTGCAGGTTTCCGGTGGAACTTCTTCATCTCCGCCGGCGCGCGTAGTGCTGGAGCACCCATTGGTTGCACCTCCCGAACGGATGTTCGCATTCACATAGTATCACACCTTCCCTCTCGTGTCAACTCCTGGATTTCGATTGGTTATTGGGTTTTTGATATAGGCTGCTATAGATAGCCAACCTCAAAGTTGAACGAGCATCATGCTGTCTCTCTATGCGCTCGCAAACCGCGACCTCCTTTGCCGTGCATAGTCTGATTTCGAGCTTGGTCATCTACGGTCAGTCATCCCTCCCTCTCTCCCTCCGCCCACCCACCCACCCAGCTACCCAGCCAGCCAGCTAGCTACCCAGCCAGCCAGCCAGCCAGCCAGCCAGCCAGCTAGCTAGCTAGCCAGGCAGCCAGCTACCCAGCCAGTCATCCGGCAGCTAGCCAGCGATCCAGTCAGCCGGCAGCCCGGATGCGGGTGATCGCCCGAGGGCGATGTCGGGGCTAAACCTGGTCCCGTGGGGATCAGTCCTGGTCGGAATCTGGTCCTCCGGAAACCACCCCTGCCGCGCTCCATCGCTAAAACCGGGCAAGGTGGAGCACCAGGGACCAGATCCCGCGTGAAGATGGTCCTCTCGGGACCAGCTTGGCGCGCGTCCTGGTCCTCTCGTGACCAGGACGCCTCGGCCGCCGCCGGGGGTGGTGCACCAGAGACCAGGTTGCCCGCAAGGTTGATCCCCTGGGGACCAGCCGCACGCAAAACCTGGTCCCCTGGGGACCAGGGGTCTTTGGACATCTCGCAAGGTGGTTACGTGGGGACCAGGTGCCGGGCGAACTTGGTCCCCAGGGGACCATCTTCGCGCGTAACCTGGTCACCAGAGGACCAGATCCGGCATCCTCGTCGCCCGAGCGCCAGGAGGGTGGGTCTCTGGTAATCAGATTTCGCACGGGGTTGGTCCCGCAGGGACCAGCTGCGCGCAGATCCTGGTCCTTTGAGGACCACCCGTCCACGGGCATCCGTGAAGGTGGTCCCCTGGGGACCAGGCGGCGGACGAACCTGGGTCCCTGGGGACCATCTTTGCGTGGGTCCTGGTCACCAGGGGACCAAGTTCGGCGTTTTGCCGGTTGAACCGCGACGAGGGTGGGCCTCTGGTAACCAGATTTCGCTCGGGGTTGGTCCTTGAGGGACCACCCGCGCGAGGGATCCTGGGTTCCCAGGGACCACCCAGCGACGACCGCTGCCGCGAGGCCGCCGTGGCCTTCCGGTCGAGCGCATGTTCGGCCGCCCTTGTTGTCGCCCTTGTTGTGAGCTTTGCCGCAGCGTGGTCCGCCGGATGCGGTTGCCTCTCGGGCTTATTTTGCGGCGACCGGGTCGCTCGGCGTGGTTTTCGCACCGTTCCTGTCCTGCGGGCATAGAATGTCACAGGAGCCATGCCGTGGTCGGAAGCGGCGACCGGCGCCGCCTTGCGCCACAGCGCGGGCAAAGGCTGGTCGCTCGGCACACTGTGTACTTGCTCCCAACCCCGCTGGTCCGCCTGGACGCGAGGGATTGAACCGGGGCACGAAGCGTTCCGGGGCCGCCGGCCCCGCCGAGCCACACCCTGTGGCACCATGCTGCCGCGTTCCGTCCGGCACGGCACTGCGAATGAGACGACCAGACGCGAGGAGGAATAGGGAATGGCAGATACGAAGCCGAACACCCCGAACAACACCAGCCCTCCGGAGGGGGAGACGGCAGGCTACTTCGGCGAGCTTGCCCGGGCGTATGTCCCGCCGCAGAGGTACTCGCAGGTCTGGGGCCCCGCCGAGGGCCTGATGAAGGGGACGATCTTTCCGGAGCTGTACCGGACGTATGAGCCGGGGATGCGGCCATGAGAACTACCGGGGCTGGTCCCAGGAACCCGGAGACGGAGGGATGGCACATGGACCAGAGACGTCGAGAACTCCTGCGGATCATGGAGCTGGAGTTTGCGGCCATAGATCTCAACCTGTTTTTGGACACCCACCCGGATGAGCTGCGCGCCCTTGCCGACTACAACGCGGTGGCACAGGAGCTAATGAGGGCGAAAACGGCGTACGAGTCACGCTACGGGCCTATCCTGAACTACGGGCAGAGCATGAGCCAGGAGACCTGGCGCTGGGTGGAGGAACCGTGGCCGTGGGAGATCACCTTTAACAGGTAACAGGAGGGAATGACGAGCATGTGGATATATGAGAAAAAGCTCGAGTATCCCATCAGGGTATCGTATACCAACCCTAGGCTGGCCAAGGAGATCATCACCCAGTACGGCG
This sequence comes from Bacillota bacterium, assembly GCA_014360195.1. Lineage (GTDB taxonomy): Bacteria > Bacillota > SHA-98 > UBA4971 > UBA4971 > UBA6256. The sequence continues at coordinate 52,798 of JACIXY010000013.1, read as the reverse complement.
GGCCTGATGGCGAACTGGCGGCGTCCCTGCGCTATCTCACCCAACGGTATACCATGCCAATACCGCAGGCCAAGGCGGTACTGACGGACATCGGCACCGAAGAGCTAGCGCACATGGAGGTCGTGGCGGCCCTCGTCTACAACCTCATCAAGAACGCAACGGTGGAGGAGATCAAGGCCGCGGGCCTCGACGACTACTATGCCGACCACGACAAGGCGCTATACTTCGTCAACGCCGCAGGCGCGCCGTGGGTCGCGAGCTACATCCAGTCCAAGGGAGACCCCGTCGCCGACCTGCACGAGGACATGGCCGCCGAGCAGAAGGCAAGATCGACCTACGAATACCTCATCCGGCTTTCGGACGATCCGGACGTCACGGACGCCCTGCGTTTCCTCAGGGAGCGTGAGGTCGTGCACTTCCAGAGGTTCGGGGAGACGCTGAACCTGGTGCACGAGTGGATGGACTCGAAGAAAGTGTTCTGAGAACTCGTCTATCTGGGTGAGAGTGCAGAAGTGCTCCCGAGTTTTGGGAGGGGTTGCCGGTATTGCACTCGGGGACGGCGCCCCAAGCGGGGCGCGCTTCGGCAAAATCCGGCCCGTCGGTCGAGTGGCCGGATTTTCACACCCCTCGTGCAATCACCGGCAACCCCTCAGATGCTGGCAAAGTGGGAGGAGCTAACAAACCCTCACTTAGCCCCCGCAGCGCCCGAGACACGGCGATTGGCGGCGGCTGCACCCTCGCACCGACACCTTAAGCTCACGTTATTTCTTGACTCTCGACACCGGCCCTGCCTCTCGCGGCGAGTTCCTGCTTGATCCTTGCCAGGGTCTCGCCGTGTAGCGGGTACATCCTGAGCACCAGGTACGCAAGGACGAGCGCGATGACGGGCACCCCCGCCATGAGGAACCGGATCCCAGTCTCCACAGAGGGCGGTTGCACCGCGAGGTTGGGGTCATAGCCGCTCGCCTTCAATACCTGGCTCATCACGAGGGCCTGGGCGGAGACGCCGAGCCTGATGAACAGCGCGTTCGCACCGAAATACATCCCCTCGCGCCGCCGTCCCGTGAGGATCTCATCCTCGTCGATGACGTCGGCGATGAGAACATCGAACAGCAACATAAGCCCCGCAAGGCCAAGCCCGAGGAGGGCGCCGCAGGCGATGCCCATTCCCAGGCCTTTTGCCGCAGCGAAGGGAATCAGGGTTAGCGCGAACAATAGGATGGCATTGGACATCGCGCGCTTCGGCCCTACCTTCACCGTGTACCGCATCCAGGGAGCCAGCATGACGAAAACCACGAGGAACGCTGCGCCCAGGAGGAACGTGGACTGGTCCTCGGCGATCTTGAGGGCGTATTTCGAGTAGAAGGGCACCATCGCCATGATGAGGACGAACGTGAACTGTATGAGCATGGAGGACACGACGTAAGTCATGAAGGACTTGTTGGCGATGGTGTGCTTGAGCGCCGGGAACACGTTGAGCGGCTCCTCGCCGGCCCGGGGCCCCGTCTCACGGCTGCCGAGTAGCGAGACGGCGAGGGCTACGGCCGTGATGGCGCCGTATATGCCCGCCATGGCGCTCCAGCCAAGGTTCCCGTACACCATCGGCGCAAGTGCGATGCCGATGATGAGCCCGAGGTTCCCGAATATCTGGCGCCACATGGACACCACGGCCCGGTCCTTGAGGCTCGGGAACATCTCGGGGAAGAGCGCGGTCCAGTTGAGGATGACGAGGGTGTAGAGTCCATCGAACAGGAACATCATTACCGTGAAGTAGATGAAGAGCGGGATATGGCCGCCGCTTGCGATTCGGAACGGCGGGATCCACAGGAAGATGAACGCCAGCGTGAGAGGAATGAAGCCACCTGCAACATAAGGAATGCGCCGCCCCCATCTCGTGCGGGTGCGGTCCGAGATGTACCCGAAAAGCGGGTCATTGATGGCGTTCCAGATGCCGTACGCGATCATGCTGTAGCCTATGAGTTCGATGGGGACCTTCAAGACGTCAGCGTAGAAAAACACGATGTAAGTCTGAACCGCATAGGCCGACACGCCTGAGCCCAGGGCACCGAAACTATAAGCTAGCTTTTCCCAGGTCTTCACATCGCGCGCATGCCACCCTTTGCCTGCGCCAGCTGCGCCAGGGACGCCCGCTCCAGCGACCCCGCTGCGGCATGGACACTCCGATGAGGAGGCCATGTTCAGGGCGAGAACTAGGCTCCGGGCCGCATACAGACCTCCTTCCTGGACAGGATCCGGGTTGCAGCCCGGGCTGCTACCCCTGCACTGCTGCAAGGGGTGCGCAGACTGTAATATTCGTCAGGTAATGTCAGATTCCTTTCGCACCTGCCCACGCCCCGCCAAAAAGTGGTAATCCTTCGCTCTGACCCGGCCACGAGGTGACAACAAGGTTTTCCCGAGCACCACTGGACAAGATTCCCAGCACGCCACGGCATGCATATTCTGAACCATGAAACCCCAAGAGAAGCAGGAACTATGTCCATAAATGCGAATGATTACAAGGCCAGGCTCAGGCGGTGATTCATGTGCGGTCTGCGGTCCAGGATAACCGGAATGACCACAAGGCTTGCGATCCATCCGGACGGCGCGCATGCCTTGTATGCGGAAGGCCGGGGGCAGACGGTCCCGTGATCCTCGGAAGAAGGCTCTGCACAGGGTGCGAGCGTGCCATTGTGAGCCTCGATGTTGGCGCTCGCGACTATGATTTCTTCGTCGCGAGGATCAGGGAAGCCTGGCGGTCATACATCCAGGAGCAGGAATGATCCGAATGCGGGCCCGCAGCGGCACCTACGGGTGGAACTGCAACCCGGGGCCGCGGTCAGGTCCCGACCAGGACACGCCTGGGACGTCGGACAAGAGGCTACAGCGACCCTCAGGGCGCAGCGTTGCGCGTTGCACGTTGTGCGGAGCGCGGAGCGCTGGGAGCGCAGGGAGTGCGGCGAGCACATGGAGCGCACGGAACGGCACGAAAGCGGTGGAAGCGGCGGACGTCTGCTTTCCAATGGTCCAGTGGACGGGGCGCGGGCCAGAGATCAGGCTGCCGCGCCCCTCGTACAGGCGCTGCTGGAGTACGCCGCGCAAAACCCCGCGCGCTTTCACATGCCCGGTCATAAGGGGAAAGCGTACGGGGGAAAAGCGCACAAGGTAAGAGCGTGCGGTATCGCCGGTGCTTCAGCCGGGACCGGAACCGGCGCCACTGATCTCGATCTTGCGTACCTGCTCCTCGCCGGTGGCGGAGCCTTTGCGGCGGACGTGACCGAGGTAGACGGCCTTGACGACCTTCACGCACCCGAGGGCGCCATCAGGGAGGCCCAGTGCCTCGCAGCGCAGGCCTACGGCGCCGACGAAACGTTCTTCCTCGTGAACGGCTCGACGTGCGGCCTGCACGCGGCGATAATGGCGACGTGCAGACCGGGCGACGAGGTCATCGTGTCGCGCGACACACATATGGCCGTCGCAGGCGGCCTCGTTCTATCGGGCGGGCGTCCCGTTTATATCGCGCCTGAGGTGGACGAGCTTTATGAGATCCCGCTTGGCCCTTCACCTGATGCCCTCAGGACGGCGCTTTGCCACCATCCGCGCGCGCGGGCCGTGGTGCTCACGAACCCCAACTACTATGGGGTTGCGCCGGACATCAAAACCCTGGTGGCCATGGTACATGATTATGGTAAAATAGCAGTGGTGGATGAAGCGCACGGCGCGCACCTGCCGTTTCACGAGGCGCTTCCGCCCTCGGCGCTGGAGGCCGGAGCGGACGCAGTGGTCTCGGGCGCGCATAAGTCGCTGCCGGCAATGACCCAGGCATCGTTCCTGCACCTCAAGGGCGGGGCGGTGGACCCGGAGGCCGTCCGGCGCATGCTGCGCCTGATAGAGACCACGAGCCCGTCCTACGTCCTCATGGCGTCGCTCGATGCGGCGAGGCGCGTTGCGGCCACGAGGGGGCGCGAGCTTCTCAACGGGGTTCTCCGGTCAGCCGCGGCCGCCAGGGAGCGGCTATCCCGCCTCCCTGGAGTGATGTGCCTGGATGCGGAGAGGCTTGCGGTGCGTGGCTTTGCGCACGATCCGACCAAGCTCGTGATTTCGTTCGCAGGCTTGCTCAGCTTCGGGGTCACGGGGGTCGAAGTCGCGCGGCTGCTCCGCGAGGGCCATGGGATCCAGGTGGAGCTTGCTGATGCCCGGAATGTTCTGGCTATACTGACGATGGCAGACTCCTGGGAGGACGTTCAGAAGCTCGTCGCGGCAATAGAGTTCGAAGTCGCACGTCTTACCGGAGGCAGGCACGCGGAAAGCTCAGAGGTTGCGGCGGACACCAGGTGTGCCGAAGCCAGGTGGGGCGAGGCCAGGTATGCCTATGCCGGGTGTGCCGAGGCGGGGGGTGCGGCTGGCGCCGGCGCGGTTGGTGCCAGCGCGGCTGGTCCCGGTGCAGCTGGTCCTGGCGCGGTTGGCTCCCCCTGTGCCGGCGGAGTGCCGCGCGGGGCAAGCGTCTGCGATCTCTTGAGGGACCTCCCTCCGCTGAGGATGACTCCGAGGGAGGCGGCGCTTTCGCCGGCGGAGTGGGTGCCCCTCCATGCGGCCCGCGGAAGGGTCGCCGCGGACGCCATCGTGCCGTACCCGCCGGGGCTCCCGGTGCTGTGTCCTGGCGAGGAGATCACGGGGCCGCTTGTGCAATTCGTGGACGACGCGCTGTCCTCGGGGCTGGGGCTCCGGCTTCGCGGCGTGCGCGGTGACGGGTCAGTCCTGGTGGTTGCTGAGCGATGATGACGCTGGTCGCCGGCAATGTTTCCATCCGAACGTATAACGTATTCTGAAGGGACTGACATGTTTCTTTAAGGAAAGGAGGAGAAGCGTCGCGCGAACAGGGCATATGCAGTGGCAGGCATGTCCGGACATGCCCGCCTTGCCCGGACCTGCGCGGACACGCGGAGCATGCTCGTTGTGCAGGGCGAGCTCGGGCGGGACATGGTGGGTCTGGCAGAGCATGCGGGTCTGGCAGAGCATGCGGGGCACGCAGGGCATGTGAGGCGTGCAGGGCGCCCGTGGCACGGCACGCGGCGGAGCGTGCAGCGCACCCGGGGTATGCCTGGCATTTGAGGCGGGCACGGATAGCTAGGGGCGTTGCCTTGCCGACACCGGTTGCGCAAGCAGCTGGACGGCGCGTCCGCGCCCACCGGGCCGGGGCCTTCCGGCAAGCCCTGGATTGGGGCCTTCCGTGGAGTCCGATTTGGTCGGTCCGTGGTGGGTCCGTGGTGGGTCCCGGACCACGGCCCTGTGCGCGACGACCCTGTGACAAGACGGGAGATAACTGATAACCTGGACGAGCTTCTTGAAGTGTTGCCTCCGAGGATCCGCGATAGGCTGGAGCGCCTGGGAGATCTCAATGATCTCCTCGAGATCGTCCTGGACCTCGGGCGCCAGCCCGAAGCGCGATTCCCGGGCGGCAAGTTCGTGTACCTCGGTGAAGAGCCGGTCAAGCGTGAGGACATCGAGTTCCTGACGAAGCGCGTGGGCGCGTTCGGCCACGACAACCGCGCGGGCATCGAGCGGACGCTCCACCGCATATCGGGCATCCGTAACCGTTACGGCGAGATCGTCGGGCTTACCTGCCGGATCGGCCGCGCGGTCTACGGTACCATCGACATCGTGCGCGACGTCGTGGAGCTGGGCAAAAGCATACTGCTGCTGGGCAGGCCCGGCGTGGGCAAGACCACCCTCCTTCGCGAGGTGGCCCGAGTGTTGAGCGATGAGTTCAACAAGCGGGTCGTGGTTGTGGACACCTCCAACGAGATCGCGGGCGACGGCGACATCCCGCACCCGGCCATCGGACGGGCGCGACGGATGCAGGTGCCGGCATCCGCGCAGCAGGCCGATGTCATGATCGAGGCTGTGGAGAACCACATGCCTGAGGTCATCGTCATCGACGAGATCGGCACCGAGGCAGAGGCGCAGGCCGCGCGGACCATCGCCGAGCGGGGCGTGCAGCTCGTCGGGACGGCCCACGGCAACACCCTCGAGAACCTTGTCCTCAACCCGACCCTGTCGGACCTCGTCGGCGGCATCCAGGTCGTGACCTTGAGCGACGAGGAGGCGAGGAAGCGCGGCACACAGAAGACGGTCCTGGAGCGCAAAGCCCCGCCCACGTTCGACATCGTCATCGAGATCAAGGACCGGGACAGTCTGGCGATCCACCATGACGTGGCCCGCACAGTGGACCTGCTTCTGCGGGGCGTCGAGCCCAGGCCCGAAGTAAGGCGCAGGTCGGGAGAGGGCGAGATAGAGGTGGTGCAGGAGAACGGCCTGGCGGAACTTCTGGCACGGGAGGAGGGCCTCATCCCGCGCGAGGCGTCCGGCGAGGCCGGGTTGGCCGGCGCGTGGGTGTCCCGCGGGCCAGCCGGCGACCGAGAGGAGGGCTGGGAGCGCGCCCGCCGCTGCAAGCACGAGCACGGCGCCGAACCGGCGCGCCTCGCTGGCGTCGCGAAGGCGGGAGGCGCGGCGTTCTCAGGGGCGGTGGATACCTCGACCGGCGCGGGGTTCGGAGACCTCGCGGCAGGGCGGCCTCCGAAGGTGATGCGGCTGTATCCCTACGCGGTGAGCCGGAACCGGCTGGAGCAGGCCATCCGCACCACAGGGTTGCCTGTCTTTATCTCCAAGGACCTTAGCCAGGCCGACGCCGTCCTGACGCTGAAAGGGCAGTACCGTAAGATGCCCAAGACGCTGCGCGAGGCGGAGCGCCGGGGTCTTCCGGTCCACATAATACGCAGCAACACGATAACGCAGATATCAAACTTTCTGCGCAACGCATTCAGCGCAGACCGCGACGCCATCGAGGCGAACGCGCTCAAAGAGGCCGAGGAGGCGCTGGCAAAGGTCGTGTCCATGGAGTGCCCGGTCGAACTCAACCCGCAGAACGCGTACGTCAGGATGCTCCAGCACGAGCTTGCCGAGCGAAACAAGGTAAAGTCTACGAGCATAGGAGTGGAGCCGTTCAGAAGAGTGGTCTACTACCTGGATCAATCGCGTAAGGAGAGTATGTGAGGAAAGTATGTGAGGCTAACATCTGAGTGGCTCCCGGTGAGTGGCTCCCGGGACTGCCGGGGCTCTCGGGAATCCCAGGGGCACCAGCGACACCGACGACACCCGCCGGAGGGAGGGGTTCGAATGAAACTTGTCATAGCAGTGGTTCAGGACCAGGACGCATCCCCGCTCATGGACGCGCTGGTGGATCGGGGCTTTCGAGCGACCAAGCTGGCTACGACAGGCGGGTTCCTGAGACAGGGAAATACGACCCTCCTGATAGGCGTGGAGGACGAGCAGGTGGACGACGTGGTCGATGTGGTGAGGTCCGTCTGCCGGTCGCGGACCCAGCTCATCCCGCCCATCCCGGCGGTCGGCCGGTCGGTGGAATCGTATGTTGGACAGCCTGTCGAGGTGCCGGTGGGCGGGGCGACCATCTTCGTCCTCGATGTCAGCAGGTTCGAGAGGGTGTGAGTGACAGGTGGCCTCGGAGAGGCGAGGACGGACAACTACGGCGAGGACGGCCTCCGATGGTACGGTCAGCGCCAGCGGCGCCGGCGGGGCGCCGGAATCGCGCGCCCAGCAGCTTGCGGGGCTTGCCTGTCTCTCCGTTGGGCAGGTGAGCCGCGCGCTTGCGGGGGCGCTGGCGCTGGGCAGGGTGTCCCACGCCTATCTTTTCGCCGTGCTGAACCCCGGCCTTCCGACCCCCGGGGACGACGGGCCGGACCGGGCGGCGGCGGCCGCGCTCTCCTTTGCGCGTCGCCTCAATTGCGAGGTGCCCACCGGCGATAGCGCGTGCGGCACGTGCCTCTCGTGTCGGCTCGTCGCGGGCGGGAACCATCCAGACGTGAGGATAGTCTCGCCCGACGGCCTGTCTGTGAAGATCGGCCAGATCCGCGAGCTGAAGAGGGAAATGAACCTGAGGCCCCGCCGCGACGGCGGCTTCCGGGTAACCATCATCGAGGGCGCGGAGAAGATGACGGTCGAGGCTCAGAATAGCTTCCTCAAGCTGCTCGAGGAGCCTCCTGAGAGGGCGGTGTTCATTCTGGTGTGCCAGAACCCGTCCGGACTGCTTCCGACGGTGAGGTCGAGGTGCCAGCTGGTTCGCGTGCGCGTGGCGGACGGCGGCGAGGGCGAGATCGGAGACGGGTTTCAGAGTTTCGTGGACACGGTGAGACGGGCGCGGACCATGTCGCCCCTCCAGGTGCTCGAGGCAGCCGAAGCCCTTGAGAGGGGGCTGCGCTCAGAAGGGGCCGGAGCAGGCGCCGACACGCAAGGGGAACCCAGACAGCGGCTTGAGGCGGCCCTGGTGGCAGCGGCGGCATGGTACAGGGACGTCCTGGTGCTCAAGAGCACGGGCGATATCGGGCTGACCTGCCTGGGCGGCGGTTCAGTCCCGGTCGAGCGCGGGAATCCGGCAAGGGATGGGGGCACGCAGGCCGGCAGGGCGACGCAGGCCGGCAGGGCGACGCAGGCCGACAGGGCGACGCAGGCCGACAGGGCGGCCGAGCTTGCGCGCGACGCGGCCGCGTACAGTGTCGGCGAGCTCATCCAGGTGATCGACCGAATAGAGGAAGCGCGGCGCCAGGTCAGGAGAAACGCCAACATGCGTCTCGCCCTCGAAGCGATGCTCTTCGCCCTGAGGAAATGCCGGCCGCGGGCATGTCCGCACGCAGGGCGCACGCACGAGTGAGCGCGAGTGAGGAGGATGGAGAGCGCTGGATTTGTGGAAGGAGATAATGAGCCGATGATAAACGTAGTCGGCGTGAGATTTCGGAGCGCCGGGAAGGTATACTACTTCGACCCCGGAGACATAGAGCTTTTCGACGGGGACAAGGTGATCGTCGAGACCGTGCGCGGGCTTGAGTGTGGCGAAGTGGTGGGAGAGCCGAGGTTGGTGCCTGGCGAGGAGGTAGCTCAGCCGCTCAAGAAGGTGATTCGGAAAGCCACGCCCGAGGACGAATCCGTGGTCGAGGAAAACCGAGAGAAAGAGCGCAGGGCATTCAAGATCGGCCTTGAGAGAATCGCGGCGCACGGGTTGCCGATGAAGCTGGTTGACGTGGAGTACACGTTCGACGGCAGCAAGATCATCTTCTTCTTCACCGCCGACGGCCGTGTGGACTTCCGCGAGCTCGTCAAGGACCTTGCCAGCGTGTTTCGCACCCGCATCGAGCTCCGCCAGATAGGCGTGCGGGACGAGGCGAAGATGGTGGGGGGCCTCGGCCCCTGCGGGAGGTCGCTTTGCTGCGCAACGTTCCTGCGCGACTTCGAGCCGGTGTCGATCCGCATGGCCAAGGACCAGAACCTCTCGCTCAACCCCGCGAAGATCTCGGGCATATGCGGCAGGCTTATGTGCTGCCTGAAGTACGAGCACGAAGTGTACAAGGACTTGCGCCAGGCGCTGCCACCTGTCGGCAGCGAGATCGATACAGAGGTGGGCAGGGGCAAGATCACAGAACTGGACGTCCTCAAAGGCATCGCCTCCGTGAAGATGGAGGACGGCAAGACCGTGCGCGTGGACGTCCGCGAGCAAGACGGCTCGTCGCGATACCGCGCTGCCACGAGCCGGCGGAGCGGGCCGTGCGGGCCGTGCATCCCCTGCGGCATGATTGAAAAGTCCCAGGCGCCGGAGACGGAGGTGGAGGCGGACCTGGAGGACGGTCACCAGCTCGAGGACGACTACCTGGACGACACCCTAAGCCTCGTTGACCGCCTTGCGGTGGCACAAAGCGAGAGCGCGGCCGCGGCGGCCGTGCGCGAACACCACGACACTGTCGCGACCGACGTGGACGAGCCGGAGGGGGAGCGGGAGCGGGGTACAACCCCTGACGCTCAGGCCCGGGACGCAACGCCGGCCGGGGCCGGGGTCAGTGCCGAGGCTAGGGCCAGGGCGAGTGCCGGAGCCGGTCCCGGTCCCGCGAACGGAGATGGCGCTGTCGCTGTGGTGGACTCGGGCCGCATCCGTGCCGCGCGGGCTAGGAAGCGCAGGCGTCGCGCCAAGCATGGTCGGAGGCCCGGCCAGCCTGGTGCGGCTGGCGAGGTCGGGAAGCCAGGCGAGGTTGGAAGACCCGGCGGGTCCCGGGATCAGGCGGCGGCCGTGCATGCCAGGGTAAGCCCAGGCCGGCGAAACGCGCGCCGGGCCAGACGGGCCGAGCAACCAGACGCGTCCGGCCAGTCCGGCCGGGGCCAGTCGGGCCAGTCTGGCCGGCCTGGCAAGCCCGGTAAGCCCGCTCCATCCGGTACATCCATCCGGCCCAGCCCGTCCGTCCAGCCGGACGAAGCCGGCCAGGCCGGCGGTGCCAGTCCCAGTCCTGGACCCGGAGCCCGACCCGGACCTGGACCCGGAGGCGGGCCTGACCGGCGCCGCCACGCCCGACGCCGTCGTAGGTCGGCGCGTACGGGGCGGGGCGCGTCCGTCACGCCGACGGCCACCCAGGCCCAGGGCTCAGCGGCTGTCGATGAGGGCTCAGTGGCCACCGATAACCGTTCGGATCGAGACCGGCACACGGGAACCGGCAGGTGAGGTTCGTGGAGTCAGCGGGGTCTACGGGGTCTACGGGAGGACCGGCGCCGGGTACCCTCTACGTGTGCGCGACCCCCATAGGCAACCTTGAGGACATAACCATGAGGGCACTCAGGGTGCTGCGCGAGGTGGACCTCGTGGCCGCGGAGGACACGCGGCACACGCGGAAACTCCTCGCGCATTACGGTATCCCGGCCAAAATGGTGAGCTATCACGAGCACAACGAGCGCTCCCGGGCGCCAGAGATTATCGAAGTCCTGTTGGGCGGCGGAAACGTCGCCCTTGTGTCTGACGCGGGGACGCCGGGGGTATCGGACCCCGGCGCGCACCTCATCCGGGAGGCCATATCAAACGGGATCCCCGTGGTGCCCGTGCCGGGGCCATCAGCGGTGATTGCTGCCCTTGTCGTATCGGGATTCTGCCCGGACGAGTTCACGTTCATAGGCTTTCTGCCGAGGAAGGGCAGAGAGCGCCGCGAGGCCCTTGAGCGGGTTGCGCAGGAGAAAAGAGTGGTTGTCCTCTACGAGTCTCCGTACAGGGTCATGCGGACCCTCTCCGACCTTGCCGCTGCCGTCGGCGGCGAGCGGAGGGTCGCGGTTGCTCGAGAACTCACCAAGGTCCACGAGCAGGTCGTCCGGGGCGCCCTCGGCGAGGTCGCGGCGCTCTTCGACGGCAGGACGGTGAAGGGCGAAGTAACGATAGTGCTTGACGCGCCGGAGGCGCCGGGGCGTCGTTCCGGCAAAACGAAAACAGGGGGCGACCACACAAAGTAAACGTCGCCCCCACTTAGCCTGATGCTTCGGAGAACACGGCATCAGGATTCTCGTGCCGGACTGCCGGAGGGTGTCAGAGTTCGCGTGCCCGTGCCGAAAGCTTGGTCCTTTCCTAGATGAGGCCCTTCATCTCCTCAAGGCAATCACGGCAGATGTTCTTCTCCCTGTAGATCCTTATGTTGTCGGCATTCCCGCAGAAAATGCAGGCGGGCTCATATTTCTTCAATATGATCTTCTCGCCGTCAACGTAGATCTCGAGAGCGTCTTTCTCTGCGATCTGTAGGGTCCTGCGAAGCTCGATTGGAATTACCACGCGACCTAGCTCATCCACTTTGCGAACGATTCCCGTAGACTTCATGTTTTTCAGCTCCCTCCTTCTTACTTACAGGCTTCGACAGCTCCCCCCACACACTATACTTTATTTTCCAAGGCAAGTCAAGGCTCGGTTTATATTTTTTGCCGTATCTACCAGAATAAGCGCTATTGCGCACTATGTTGGCATGGTTGTCACTACTAGTCTCCACAAGGGCTGGGGTCTGAGCGGTGAGGTCTCTGAAGCGGCCAGGACAAGCCCGGGTCTGGTCATCGCTGGCTGTTGTCGCCCGTCGTCATCGCCGGTCGTTATCGCTGGTCTACCTCCTGCGAACCGCGTGATTCCCCTCGCGTGGGAGTGACGGGCCACCTCTTGATCCTGTTGCCTCGTTGCCTGGTCTCCCCGTTGTGAACGACACCCCGATCCGCACGCAAGGCCCCGTAATAAGAGGGACTGAAGCTGGACAGTGCCCTCACAGTCACCCCGGGATAGGAGCCCTTGTGGCACCACAACTGTTACGCTTGACATGTAGCGAAGCCTCAGGATATATTGAGTGCAGATGCGTCGCTCTGGTTCGACGGCAGTTGGCTCGACGCCGGCGGCTGCTTCGTGAGGCTCGCAGAGCCTATAGCCTATAGAGCGGACGCTCGGAAGGCATAATACTCACGCACGAAGTATGGTACCAATTTAAGGAAAGCAAAAGCGATGATGGGGATGAGTACGCAGGGGCCCCGCCAGAGAGAGCCGGGAGCGAAGGTGAAAGCCGGTGCGGGAAGCCTGCTGAACATGGCCCCTGAGCTGCGGGATGAAAGTGAGGCCGGGGTCGGCCGTCGCAAGTAGTCTCTCGGCCGGGCGAGCATGAGAGGCGCCCGTTATAGCGCCGGGGCATGCGGCTTGTTCAGGCTGTCTGCGTGGTTACCTGCTTGCCGCCGTGCCTCGTGAGGCCGGAGCCGCAAGGCCCCGGTGAAGCTGGGTGGTACCGCGAGATGTCGTCCTCTCGCCCCACGGGAAGGCGCCTGCCTTCCGGACGGGGCGAGAGGCATTTTACTGTGGGGGTGTTCCACGTGGAAAAATTCTATCTCACGACAGCCATCGATTATGTCAACGGCGAGCCGCACCTCGGCCACGCATATGAGAAGATAGCCGCCGACGTGATCTCGCGCTTCAAGAGGTTGGCCGGGTATGACACCTTCTTCCTGACCGGCACCGACGAGCACAGCCTGAACGTGGCGAGGCAAGCCGAGAAGCAGGGCATGGCGCCCAAGGCGTTCTGCGACAGGATGGCGGGGCTTTTTCAGCAGGCCTGGGATAAGCTCAATATCCGCCCCGACCGGTTCATCAGGACGACCGACGAGGACCACATCGCCACCGTCCGCGACATCGTGCGCCGGGCCAACGAGCGCGGCTACATCTACCAGGGTACTTACTCGGGGCACTACTGCGTGTCCTGCGAGAGGTTCGTCGAGGAGAAGGATCTCGTGGACGGGCGCTGCCCCCTCCATCCCAGCCGCGAGCCTGAATGGGTCGAGGAGAAGAACTACTTCTTTGCACTGTCGAAGTTCCAGGAGCCGCTCCTCCGGCATATCGAGGAACATCCGGAGTTCATCCTGCCTGAGACGAGGCGCAACGAGGTGGTCAACAGGATCCGCGAGGGATTGCAGGACGTGAGCATTTCCCGGTCCACCCTTGCCTGGGGGGTGCCGTTTCCCGAGGAGATCGACCCGAACCAGGTGGTGTACGTGTGGTTCGACGCTCTCATCAACTATCTCACAGGGGCGGGTTACGTCCCCGGGACGAACGACTTCGGAAAGTGGTGGCCCGCAGACTTGCACCTTATCGGCAAGGACATCACCTGGTTCCATTGCGTGATTTGGCCCGCCACGCTCATGGCGGCAGGGGTTCCGCTCCCGAAGACGGTGTTCGGGCACGGGTTCGTGACTGTGAAAGGCGCGCGGATGTCCAAATCCGAGGGAGTGGTGGTGGACCCGGTCAAGCTGGCCGATAGCCTCGGGGCCGACCCGCTCCGCTACTACCTCATGAAGGCCGTCCCGTTCGGACAGGACGGCGACTTCTCGTACGAGGGCCTCGCCGAGACGTACAACGCGGACCTTGCCAACGACCTCGGCAACCTCCTGAACCGGACGTGCGCCATGGTGGAGAAGTACTTCGACGGTCGCGTCCCGGCTCCTCAGGAGTACGAGGCCCGCGACCGGGAGCTTGCGGACCTGGCGGGTCGCGTGACGCGGCGCGCCCATGAGCTTATGGAGACACTCGACCTCACAAGCGCGCTCGGCGAGATATGGACTCTTGTGGACGGAGCCAACAAGTACATCGACGAGGCGGCGCCGTGGGCGCTGGCGCGCGAGGGGCGGCGGGGGCGGCTGGCCACGGTCATGTTCGGACTCGCGGACGCGCTTGCGAGGGTCGCGGTCATGGCGAGCCCGTTCATCCCCGAGGCCGCGGGGCGGATCTGGACGTCGCTCGGGCTGGACGGCGCGGCGCCGCTGGAAGGCGTGCGATGGAAGGGCGGCACGCTGGACGTCGGGCGGCTGGTGCAGGGGGCCAGGGTGAAGCGCCTCGGGCCGCTCTTTCCCAGGCTCGACGTGGGAGCTTCGGATTTGGCGAAAGGCGAGTTTCGCCTGGCGGAGCTTGCGCAGGATAAGAAAAAGGGAGGCGAGCGGACTGTCGCTGGCCGTGGCCCTGGCCCCGGCCCCAGCCCCAGCCCCGGCCCCGGCTATGGCGCCGGCGCTCAGGCGGGCGCGGAGGCTCGTGTCGGCACTGGCGCTGACACTTGCGCCGGCGCTACCGGCAGAGCCACGACCATCGGCCCGAGTGCCGGCAGAGGCGTCGACACGGGCGCTTACGCCAGCACCGGCAGCGGTGGGGTGAGCTGGCCGGCCCACGACCGCCCGGCCGCTAAGGATGGGAAGGATGGGAAGGACGGGAAAGACCAAAAGCACGAGAACGAGAAGGAGGGTGCGAAAGTGACCGAGCAAGAGGCGAGACCGGCGACACCACAGGAACACGAAGGGTCGGGGACGCCTGCCGACAACCTGATATCCATAGAAGAGTTCGCCAGGCTCGACCTGCGCGTGGCGAAGGTCCTCGCGGCGGAGAGGGTGGAGGGCACCGACAAGCTCCTCAAGATCGACATCGACCTCGGGACGGAGAAGCGCCAGATCGTGGCCGGGATCGCGAAGCACTATACCCCTGAAGACCTCGTCGGCAAGCAGATAGTCGTGGTGGCCAACCTGAAGCCTGCAAAACTGCGCGGCGTCGTCTCCCAGGGTATGCTGCTCGCGGGCTCGACGCCCGACACCTCGCAGCTTGCCATCATCACGACCGACCGCGAGCTGCCGTCGGGCTCGAAGGTGCGCTGAGGCTCCGAGCGAAGCAGGTCTGGGTTCGGGCCAGGCGTCTCGCGGCTTCCTGACCACGCGCGTAGTCTTTTGGGAGGCGGCGTGATCTTTGCATCCCCACTTGGCAAAGGAACGTGCAAAACAAGCGCAGAGGTGGTGTAATTGGGGGATACACGCGGCAGCGTGCAGGTGATTGACACCCACGCCCATCTTGATCATGAGCGGTTCCGCGACGACCTCGACGACGTGATAGCAAGAGCGAAGGCTGCCGGCGTATGGCCTGTGATCGAGGTCGGCTCCGACCTCGCCACCTCGCGTGCCGCCCTGGGGCTTGTGCGGCGCTACCCCGGCCTTCTCGCTGCTGTCGGCATCCACCCGCACGAGGCCAAGACAGCCTCCGATGCGGCGCTCGAGACCATCCGTGCCATGGCGAGCGAGCCCGGGGTCGTCGCCATCGGCGAGATCGGCCTGGACTACCACTACGACTTCTCCCCCCGCGACCAGCAGCGGCGGGCCTTCGCGGCGCAGATAGCCATTGCGAAGGAGGTCGGCCTTCCCATCGTCGTCCACGACCGCGAGGCCCACGCTGACACCCTGGCCATCCTGAAGTCGGAAGGCGCCGCGGCCGTCGGCGGCGTCATGCACTGCTTCTCCGGCGACTGGAAGCTGGCCCGTAGCGTGCTAGACATGGGGTTCTACATCTCAGTAGGCGGCACCCTCACCTTCCCGAACGCCACTTCCCTGCGCGACCTCGTCGCCCGCCTCCCCCTCGACAGGCTCCTCCTGGAGACTGACTGTCCCTATCTAACCCCCGTGCCGCACCGCGGCAAGCGCAACGAACCCGCCTTCGTGGTTCTCGTGGCCGAGGAGCTTGCCAGGATCAAGGGCGTTAACGTTCACGAGGTCGCGACGGAAACTACCCGAAACGCCTCCATTCTGTTCCGGATGGCTAACCTCCTGCGTCTAAACGCCCATTGTTGAGCGCAGGTTCGCAACTTGGTGCCGGAGACCCCCGCTCCAGAGACGCCTCTAGTAACGCAGTCCCTCAAGAGTAGCCCGGGGTTCCCAAGAGAACGGCAGTGATTTCTGGCCTCGCGCCTGGCTCTTACGATGGGCAGGCCGAGTCGGGTAACAACGGGATGCCTGAGCCTTGCCAGGACACAGTTCTATCAGTAGAGCTATGCAAGCCCGACCGCCAGGCCAAATGCCTCGGGTCCCGTTACGTCACCCGTAGTGTCCCAAAATGTGGACATCCTGGAAGGAATCGAGGGCACTATGTCGAATTCCCTTTGAGGGACGCAAACCACCTTGGCCCTTCGTTAAAAGCAAGGACTGCGAGCCACTAAGCCAGCTGGAATCCTCTTGCACCGCTTGTCGTACGATCCGCCCCCATCGGCTTTGCAGCACTCGACCGCAAACGAAATTAGCATTTGTAGCGCAGAGGGCGCCTGTCCTCTGCTGGCTATGAAGGGGGCCTATTTGCAAGAGCACTGGGAGTGCGATACGTCAGGAGGTGAAACACGGTGTGATATGCGATGACAACAGGGCCCGGCGAGTGGGTGAAGGAAAGATGGAGAAGCACCGCTCGAAAGTGTCTGCGGCATGAACGGGTAAGATCGATATCGACAGAGAACTTTGCGTCGCGCCGGTCGAATTAGCGAGAGGAGGGATTGTGTGTTGAGACTCTGCAGAAGATGGGTGTTTTGGAGCCTGGTTCTTGTCCTTGTCCTTTGCTGGGCTGCCGGAACAGGCGCTCAGCAGCCAAGGAGAGGAGAACAGGAAGCCATTGAATTTCCCGTTGTCGACGTGGAGCGGGTCGAACCTCGCGCTGAATACGCCGAAGGCGAGCTACTTGTGCGTCCGATAATTGAGCCTTTCCCTTCAAAGGCAAGGGTAGAAGCGGTAACTCAAACCGTAGAGGCGTTGACGAGGAGTCTCGGGGCAAGAACCGCAGAGGTTATCAAACTCCATAACGAGGTACCTATATACCGCGTGAAGCTCGACCCATCCAGGGGCATCTCGGTGGAAGAGGCGATTGCATACTACGAAAAGGACCCGAGCATCGAGTACGCGGAGCCAAACTGGAAGCGTTACGCATATCAAGACGGCGAGCCACCGGTGAACGATAAGTATTTCCAGTATATGTGGGGCCTTCACAACACAGGCCAGGAGATCATACCGGGCTCGGGCATTGCAGGAATACCTGACGCAGACATCGATGCTCCGGAAGCATGGCAGGTTTTCAACAGCAGCGAACCAGTGATAGTAGCAGTAATCGATACTGGGATTCAGTATTATCACCCAGACTTGAAGGACAACATGTGGGTGAACCCTGGCGAGATTCCCGATGATGGCATAGATAACGATGGGAACGGCTTCGTCGACGATGTGTACGGGTGGGATTTCTTCTGGAACGACAACACCGTGTATGACGTGACAGACAAGGAGTCCCACGGCACTCACACCGCAGGCACCATCGCTGCGGTCGGTAACAACGAGATAGGCGTGGTCGGCGTTGCATGGAAGGCGAACGTGAAGATCATGGCCCTTAAGTTCCTAGGACCTGGCGGTGGATATGACTCGGATGCAATCAAAGCATTCAACTACGCGGCCCAAATGGGTGCCACTCTTACCTCGAATAGCTGGGGTGGCGGCGGTTACGGAAAGGCCCTGAGGGAGGCTATAGAGGCCTCGGGGATGCTTGCCATATGTGCAGCGGGTAACTCTGCCAGTGACAACGATGCCATCCCACACTATCCCTCTTCGTACGTGTCAGAAAACATAATAGCCGTCGCTGCGAGCGACTGGAACGATGAAATGGCAAGCTTCTCCTGCTGGGGCGAGGAATCAGTTGACATCGCGGCACCGGGGCACTGGATCCTGTCCACGTACCCCAATAAGGCGGATTATAGTCTCTCAGGGTACGCGTGGGCGGGCGGGACCTCCATGGCAACGCCCCACGTTGCTGGAGTTGCAGCGTTGCTTGCGGCGGCCCGTCCCGACGTGCCTCAGTACGCGGGCGCTGAAGGCTGGCAGGAAGGGACAGTGACCATCAAGGACATGATTCTGAATTCCTCAGACGTCCGTCCCGCCTTCGTAGGTAAGGTGCTCACCGGAGGTCGGCTGAACGCTTACAATGCCTTGATGGGAATCTGGCCGCCTGCTATCCATGAAGTGCGTGCAGACAAGACGTACGGTTCTCCTGGGGAGACGGGGCTGACCGTTACGTTCAGTGGGTCAGCCAGCTCAAGGCTGGGTATGCGCGATGCCACACCCATCGCGGACCAGTGGTGGGACTTCGGGGACGGCAGCGCACCGGTCCATGCGGCAACGGCAACCCACACGTACACTGAAGAAGGCCGTTACACTGCAACCTTCCACGTAGTGGACGATCTGGGCAATGAGGCGAGGGCCACTGTAGGAGTTGTGGTTGCGAACCCAGACACCGTCCTGTTCGTGGACGACGACGAAGGCATGGACTATGACACCTTCTTCACCGATGCTTTGCAGGCCATTGGGCAGTCCTACGTGACGGTGGCTCCGTCTGACGTGGCCACGTTACCGTCTGACATTCCGAACCCCATCATCTGGAACTGCGGAGAGGCGTACAGCGGGACGCTGCTGGCGGCCGACCAGACTTTCCTGTCTCGGTACCTGGACAACGGCGGCAGGCTGTTCCTCTCAGGGTATGACATATTGTACGACCTGGTCGCTTACGGGAACGGGCTGGACTTCGTGGCCCGCTATCTCCATATTGATACATCCGGTGCCGGTCTCGACTTGCTGGACTACTGCGGCACCGGTGTCACTCAGGTCACTGGTAAGACGGGCGATCTGATATCTGACGGAATGGACATTGCGCTGAGCTATCCGGGTTCCTACAACAATACGTACGTTGACGGGGTGATACCTACTGGCGGCGCAGTCGGAATATTCGATGGTCCTCCTGCGGCGGAGGGCGGGTCGCCGGTGTGCGTCGGTCTCAGGTATGCCGATAGCGCGTACCGCGTGGTCTTCCTGGGGTTCCCGTTCGAGGCGGTGCCGGCGGATGCCCCAGACCCGAACAACTCTGCAGTACTGATGGAGAGGATCCTTCGGTTCCTGACCGCCGAGGACACTGGTGAGAACCTCCTGCCTGTCATAACGAGCATCTCTGCTGACATTCAAATCGGGGTCGCACCTCTCGAGGTTGCATTTGCCGGCTCTGCGTACGATGCTGAGGGCGACATCGCGGCTCAGTGGGACTTTGGCGACGGGACGCCGCCTGTGGACGGAGCAACGGCCAAGCACGTGTACGCGGAGCCAGGAATCTATACGGCCACCCTCACAGTGACTGACACCGCAGGTGCATCGGTGTCGCAGTCGCTCACGATTGTGGCGGTCGAATCACCGGAGACCGTCCTGTTCGTGGATGGCGATTTTTCCTTAGGGACCACCCCCATGTACGTCGAACCTGTTATGAGCCAGGCTGGGATTCCCTATGTGTCTCTGCGGGCTGGGGACATCATGGACCATGGCTCTGTGGCTCCAGGAGCAGAGCAGTTCGTCATGTTCTGGAACTGCGGTTTGCTTGACTACCCAACGCCGGACCAGGTCGCGGCCTTGAAGCAGTACCTGAAGAACGGCGGCAGGCTGTTCGTCGCAGGACAGGAGCTCATCTACGGGGTGGGGATGAACTTCAGCAATCCTGACGACTTCGTTATCAAGTACCTGCACGTCGGTGACGCGAACTCTGACGTCTGCAGTGAGGCAGGGGACGTGTTTACCGGAGTGGAAGGAGACCCTATCACGGACGGCTTATCGTTCGAGGTCGATTTCGAGGCAAGGGGTCTGCCAGTTGAAGCGAACTGGATCGATGAGATATACCCCGACGGGGACGCCATAGGGATATTTACCGCACCTGACAACACTTTCAGGGCGCTGCGCTATGGCGGGGACGGGTACAAAGTGGTCTTCCTTGCCTTCCCGTTGGAGGTCGTCCCAACCCTGTCCCAGGCGCCCGGAGGGCTTTCGAGACAGGAGACTGGCACCGAGGACGTCGCGGTTACCCTCGTTTCAAGAGCCTATGAGTGGCTGCTCGTGAACGAGACTCCTGTTGTCACGGTGAGCGTCCCGGAGAATGCGGTGTGCGCCGCAGGCAGAGGAGTCGACATCAGATGGACCGCGCATGACCCGGACGGCCTTGATCGCCAGCTTACCATCCGCCTCGACTACTCACTGGACGGAGGAGCTACGTGGACGCTCATAGCCGAGGGTGAGCCAAACGACGGCTCATACGTCTGGGACGGTAAGGCCGTCAAGAAGGGTGGGAAGGCACTCATCAGGGTGAGCGCGACCGACCCGCAGGGCGCCACGGGATCAGCCACGAGCGGCGAGATAACCCTCGTGGTGGGGTCAAACATGCTGCTGGCGGGCCCGAATCCTGCGTCGACGAGGGTGACGTTCTACTACAATATCCCCGAGAACGGAACGCTGTTCGTATATGACATAGCAGGCAGGCTGGTCTACAGCGTCAATCTGTCGGCTGGCAGCAACGCGGTTGTCTGGTCTCTTGTTGATGGTGAGGGGCGGGACCTGGCAAATGGCCTCTACATCGCAATCCTGGTCACGGATCGCGGGCTTAAGTCAGACCCCGTGCGTCTCATCATAAGGCGTTAGGTAACATCGCCGTAACCAACTTTATCGGAATGGGGGCGAGGAAATGCGAAAATCGCGATTTGCAACCATCATCCTCGCTTGCCTGATAGCCATGGTCCCCGCTTCGGGGGCCATGGCCCAGGGCGAGCTTGTGGACACGGCGGCGTTCATGGATATTGGCCTCGGCGCGCGGGCCATGGGTATGGGCGGCGCGTTCGTAAGCATCGCGGACGATGCCACGTGCGTCTACTACAACCCTGCGGGCCTGGCCATTCAGGATGGGAGGAACGCGACTTCCTTCTATACCAACCAGCTCGGGGTGGCCGGGTACTTTGGCTTTGCATACGCGCAGCCGCGGTTTGGGGCTGGAGTACTCAGCTTGACGGCAGACGTCCAGGGGACCGACGAGTATGCCAATCCCACTGAAGCGTACACGCTAGGTGAGAAGGCGTTTTTGGCATCGGCTGCCACCACATATCAGGGGCTTCACCTGGGAGGAACGGTCAAATACTACAGCCAGTCGCTGCCGGACCTCCATGGGTCAGGAGTCACCTGCGACCTCGGTGTTCTGTACCGGGGAAGCGGCTTCAACGCCGGCATTGTCGGGCGCAATCTGGGGGGCGCGGTCAGGTATTCCGACGGCACGACGGACGCCTTCGAAAGGGTGTTTGCCGTTGGGGTCTCTGGCACTTTTGCCCCAGGATTGACACTGGCTGCGGACTACGAAACGAACTCCACATTCCATGTCGGCGGGGAGTACGTCGTGGCCCCGTTCACCTTGAGAGGCGGCGCGGTTCTGCAGGGGGGACACACATCGTTTACCGCAGGGCTCGGGCTCAAGTACGGCATGTTCCAGTTCGACTACGCTTACCAAACCCATGAGACGCTGCAGGATATGCATAGGCTATCGGTCAACGTGAGGTTCTAGGCCGCGAGCTGATGGTTTGCGTAAAGCCGCTTCCATGGCGCTGAGCAAGTCGCGTTTGGGCGGCGGAGCGGACATTGCCCGGCGCAAGATGCGTCGACAAGCGGCGACCGGTGCAAACGTGGCAAGCTAAACGAGGCAAGCATATCGGGCCACAAGGAGAGGAGGGGGTCGCCCTGAGGGCGGCTCCCTCCTTCGTGTCGAGGGCCCCGCGAGGTGCGGTGGCACCGTGAGGCCGGGGTTGTGCCTTCCGAGTCGGATCAGGACCACTAATGGGCGCAAGGGCGACCGTATGAAGATGGGGAATATTTGGAGCAAATGGCAGGAAGGGAGGCGGTGAGCGTCAAATATTGAGGGAGCGACTAAGGGGGGCTGCGTTGTGGTCATGAGACGGCTGGGGTGGGGGCTCGATTGGGCTTTGCGGGCGGCGCTGCGTCGCGGGCGACCGGGTTGCGTAGAGCGCGTGAAGTGCGCACTGTCTCTCACGCGTGGGGTGTGGCGTCGCGGCTGGGGAGGTCGCGCGAAGAGGGACTTCGCGACGAGCGCGACGCAGACACAGGACACACCGCGCACGCCAGGCGCAGCAAGGATGGAGTGTGCTGCGTACACAACACATATGGTGGATGCAGCGAGGGCCACAGGTTCAAGTGGTGCGATAGCGTGGAAAGACGGAGATCCATGGGGCTCAACCCGTGCGACTGGCCCGGTCCGCGTCACCCGCCCACGGCTTGCCGCACACGTCACGGGCGTGACGGGCAAGGCGGGTAAGACGAGCATGACACGCATGGCAGGCATGAGGGACGTGGCCGGCGTCACCAGCGCAGCGGGCGCGGCGGGGACAGACCGGGCCGGGGCCGGCGCGAGGCACGCCCGGGGTGGGGCGACGAGGGCGGCCATAGCGGCGGCTGCGGTTGCGTTCGTATCCTGCATCGCGCTGCTGGCGGCGTCAGCAGTCTGGGGCGGTGCGGCGGCGAGCGCGGCGGAGGTCGCCAAGGGCGTCGACGTGTCTGGCGAGGCGGTCTGGTCCGCGACCTACGCGGCGGGCGACCCGGAGGGCCTCAAGGGCATGCAGGGGTACGCCATCAACACGCTCATCGTGTCCCAGACCTTGCGCCTCACCATATCGGGCGAGCTGCCAGGGGGCTTCAGTGTGTCCGCGTCCCTCGACAACTATAGTTCAGGCAACCTCCAGCTCGTGCGCATAGATTTCTCGAACGAGACCATCTCCGGGTGCTTCGGCGACTTCGCCTACGCGACCGCGAATCCTTACGTCGCGCGCCGCCTCACGCTGCGCGGCGTGCAGGTGGTGGCGAAGCTGGACGACTTCACAGTCGGCGCCATCCTCGGCCGCGTCAAGGGCATCCCGGCCTCGAAGACATTCAAAGGCGCGTCCAGCAGCGACACGACCGTCTTCAGGCACGATGGCCCCTACGCGCCCACCCGCGAGCGCGCGGTGCTCGTGGCCTCCATCCGCGGCGCGGAGTCGTACCGCATGTCCGGGACGTTCGACCCCGACTTCATGAAGGTCGAGCTGAGGTATGACGACGTCCCCGCCACGCAGCAGCGCAGCCTCCTCGATCTCCTCACCAACTACGACATGGCCTACCTGTACCGGGAATCCGAGGACGATGACGGCGTCATCGCCGCGGGCGACGTCCAGGAGGTGGACCGTGGCAAATACACCGTCGTCACCAGCACCGACGGCGACCACCTGGTCCTGCAGCGCGAGTCCCTGGACCTTCTCCGTGACCAGGTCCGCGATCTCATTCGGGAGTATAACACGAAGAACGGCCTCACCGGGCCAGACCAGAAGGTGTATCCCTTTGTGGTGGGCAGCGACTCCGAAAAGGCCTTCCTGGAGGAGCTGTGCAACGACCACTCGTGGGTCGTCGCCGGGCTTCCCGAGTCCGCCACGAAGGTCCTCGATAGCCCCCTTGAGGACTACGCGACGGGGAGATTCTACCTCCTCGGCCACGAGCGCATAGACCTGGAGTCGGTCGAGATCGAAGTCCTCGTCGGAGGCACCTACACCGAGGCCGACGCCATACCGGGCCTGCTCTACACGGTTTACTACGACCAGGGAGTCGTCGAGTTCACGTTCCCAACGGGCGCGCCCGATGCCTACGAAGAGATCCGCGTGCGGTATAACTACTCCATCACCGGCAACATCTACACCCTCGGCATCTCCGTTGCCCAGGGCAGCGAGCGGGTCTACCTCAATGGCGAGCTCCTCAAGAGGGACATCGACTACACCATCGACTACGAAGCGGGAGTCCTCTTCATCTTGCGCGACATCGGGCCTCAGGACACGATCAAAGTCGAATACGAGTACTTCGCCGGCGGCCTCGGGGTGCCTGTAGAGTACAAGCGGATCTTCTACGGCGGGTCTTGCGCCTGGCAGCCCACGCCCGACCTCAAACTGGCGGCGGACATCATCCGCGCCCAGGACCAGCCCACGCCGCTCGTCGGGCCGGAGCGGGCGCGCACCATGCCCAACACGCACACGGTGGCGGGCGTGTCCGCTGACGCGAAATTCGGCAGGCTGACGGTAGACGCGGACGTTGCGTACAGCCACGAGATCTTCCCATACGACGACAACAGCCGCAAGAACACGTCCAACAGGATAAACGACGCAATGCTCGTCACGGATGACGGGGGCAACGAATACATGCTTTTCGCCCACCAGAACGGCCTCACTTCGTATCGTGTCGCGGACGGCAAGTGGAGGCACTATTCGCCCGCGTCGGGTCTTGCCGGCTGGACGGTGTACGACATGGCCGCGTCGGCAGCGTCTGGCTCATGGTTCTTCGCCACAGAGTCCGGCCTGACGGTGCTTGCGGCGAGGGTTGGGCTTGGCGGTGAGCCGCCGTTCGACCGCGTGGAGAACTGGCGCCGCTACTACGAGAGCGACGGCCTGCCCAGCTCGAACGTCCTGTCCGTCCTCGTGGACGATGCCGCGGCAACGGTGTGGGTCGGGACGGACTCCGGGCTTGCGAGGGCAAGCGTCGGCAACCTCGAGAACTGGCGGGTCTTCGACAAGGGGACCAACCCCGAGATGATAAGCGAAGTCATCACGGATATCGCGGTCTCCGAGGTGACAGGGGACCTGTACGTGGGCACTCCGTCCGGCTTGATGTCGTTTGATGGGACGACTGGCAGGTTCACGACGGAGTTCGGCGGAGCGGCGGTTGCCGAGGTCGCGGCGCTGTCCTCTCCGGTGGGGGATGGGGACGTCTACGTGGCGACGGACTCCGGGGTCCGCTTCAGGCGTGAGCCCGACGGGGCGTGGCAGGTGCTTGCGGGGACGGAGGGCGTGCGGTGGAGCGCCGTCCTCGCCGCAGGCGGCGTCCTGTGGCTGGGCGGCGAGGACGGGCTTTACGAGTATGATGGCAGCGGCGCCCCAGTGCGGGTGGACGTGACCGCGGGCCGCACGATCACAGCCGTCGCGGGCGCGGGCGGGGTGCCAGGCGCGGAGGACGCCCTCTGGGCGGGCGAGGGAGCCGACGAATTCTACCGCCTGTCCCTCTGGAGCGCGCCCCGGCCGTATGCGAGCTTCACCGAATACGTTCAGGAGAACACGAAGATCTCCGGCAAGGACGAGCACAGATACGCGGACGTCCCGGCCGATGAACACACCTACACCGGCTTCGCCGGCGCCCTCGCGGCCACCTTCGACCTCGGCGCCGGGAAAGTGTACGTCAGCTACGAGCGGGTGGAGCCGACCTTCCTCGCGATAGGAGCGCGCGGCCGGCAGGACCTCACGCAGTTCCGGCTGGGCGGGTCCTATACTGTGTGGGAGAACCTGACCGTGCGGGCGGAGCACGCCGTCCGCGCCACACGCCCCGTGGACATCACCGGTGAAGGCAGCGGCGGTGTGGACGCCGCGGAGGATGAGCTTCTGACCGTCACGACGGATTCCGCAGGCCTCACGTGGAAGCTCGGGCCCCAGGTGGACCTCGACTACACGTTGGAACGCATGGACAGGGTCGCGCGCGAAGGGCTCGAGGCGCAGCGGACGACTTACTCCATCATGGCGCGGGAGAGCCTATTCGCGACGAGACTCACCCTCGGTGCCGGTTACGAGAAAGTCATCTACGACGACAACGAGAAGCCCAGGAACTCTTACATCGCCCACAACGTCAAGGGCGACGTCACGTATGCGCCTTTTCAGAGCCTTACCCTCAGGCTCTACTACCGGTTCCCGGTGCGCGTTGTCACGGTAGACGGCACCGAGAAGGGGAGCCGCGACATAGGCGCCACGGTCTCCTGGGCCGACAAGGTGGGGCCTGCACGGATGAACGTGCAGCTCTCGCAGTACTCGAGGACGGACGTCCCGCAGGACGTCACCCGGCTCCAGAGGCGCGGCACGGCGCGGGCGACGTTCGATGCGTTCCAGGTAGGCGCGCTGAAGCTCACGCCGTCCGGCGGCGTAAGCTGGGACTACCTTGAGCCCGTCCGGGGAGAGGTGCGCACCGTGCTCTCCGGGGATGCTGGCTTGCGCGGCGAGACCGCTGCATGGCGCACGGATCTGCGGCTGAGGCGGACGGGGACCACGTACCACGAGTCGGAGAAGGTCAACACGGACAACGAGGTGTCCACGACGGCGACATACGCAGGCTTCGAGAGATTCACGCCCAGCGCCGAGGCGAGCTGGAAGAGGTCGTCGCAGGTCCATCCGACGTTGGGCGAGAAGACGTCCGACTCTCTGGCGACCGCGGTGCGGCTGCGCTGGCTGATCAGCCAGGGCGCCACTGACACCCTGAGCGGCTGGCGGAACCAGAGGCGCGGCGAGAACGACGATCTCGTGACGTACGGTGTGGGCAACAGCTTTAGCTACTCGCCCGGAGGGAAGCTTTCCACGACGGTGAGCGGGTCGCTGGAGCGCACCTCGGGCACGAAGGCTGGCGCGGACTACGACGAAACGAAGGCCAGGCTCGACCTGACGGCAGACTGGCGCTTCAGCGACATCTGGCGCGCCTCACTCACCCTCGGCTACATCCGCGGCGTGAGCACCGCCATGACGGAGGGGTTCAACACCTACACCGGCACGCTAAAGATCATTGCCAGCTTCTAAGCTCGTTTTCCGCAGTAGAAACGTCTTCCCAGCTAAAGGGCGCAATGGTTGCATGCCGCAAAACAGTTGGATGACCCCGGCAACGGGCCTTTTAGCAGGTCATTTCTCAATTTGGCCGCGCTCCTAATGCGGAAAATGGGCTAAGTGAGGTGCGTTAGTCCTTGTCCCTTCTCCAGAGGTGCGTTAGTCTTTGTCCCTTCTCCTGTAGTTGGCGGGTTGGCCGCGTTGTACTCGGGGACGGCGCCCCCGGCGCCAGCGGGGGGCGCTCCACCAGAATCCGGCGCCAACGGGGGGCGCCCCACCAGAACCCAGTGCGAGCGGGGAGCGCTCCAGCAGAATCCAGCGCCAGCGGGGGGCGCTCCACCGAAGTCCCGCCTGTCAGGCGAGTGGCCGGAGTGGCGGGGTCTTAACACCCCTCGTGCGAGCACCGGCAACCCTTCCCAAGAGTCAGGAACATTTCTGCACGAGACTGTTGAACTTCGCCAGCAGCTGCCAGTTTGGTCGAGCACGGCGACGGCTGTGGGGCGACTCAACCGAGTTGCGTTGCCATGATGTGGGAAAGGTCAACAGTCTCCTGCACTCCCACTTAGAAGCTCAGGCTCTCATACGCGGCTGGTCCCTGGGGGAGCAGCCCCGTGCGAAATCTGGTTACCAGAGACCCACCCTCCTGGCGCTCGGGGCACGAGGATGCTGGATCTGGTCCTCTGGTAACCAGGCTACGCGCTGAGATGGTCCCCCGGGGACCAACTTCGTCCGACACCTGGTCCCCACGTAACCACCTTGCGAGATGGGCAAGAACGCCTGGTCCCCAGGGGACCAGAATTTGCGTGCGGATGGTCCCCAGGGGATCAACCTCGCGGGCAACCTGGTCCCTGGGGCACCACCCCCGGCGGCGGTCGAGGCGCCCTGGTCATGAGAGGACCAGGACGTGGTGCCAGGCTGGTCCCCGGAGGACCATCTTCGCGCGGGATCTGGTCCCCGGTGCTCCACCTTGCCGCGTTTTGGCGAAGGAGGGTGGCAGGGGTGGTTCCCGGAGGACCAGATTCCAAGCCGGCCTGATCCCCACAGGACCAGGTCTGCCCGCAACCTGGTTCTCGGAGGATCGCCCGTATCCCGGCCTCCGGCGGGCGCATATGCGCCCACAGACACGCAACCTTGAGCTTAAACGCAAGTCACGGACGGCATCATCAATCTGCCTGCGGTTCCCGAAGTAGTGGATCGTATGCTGAACAAGTTTCTTCAGCGGCTCGAGACTGGGGGAATAGATCCTGTCGCCCTCCGGGCCGAGATCATTCCCGAGCCGCAGCACTTCTGCGGGCTTCGTCCTTGCGGTGCTCCTGATCGTTGAGGTTCCTGTCCCCGACCCGCTCAAAGGAATAGAATACCTTGCGGAAAGGGTCGTGGGCCTCGTTCAGGGACGCTAACGTCGTGTCCGCCTGCCCGAGCAGCGGCCCTCCTGACACGAGGTGCGCCGGCGGCTCCCCTCCCGCCTCCTGGGAAGGAAACAGCCGCTTCGGGGCAGAATGTCCACGTAGAACGGAGGTAGTCGGCGATGGGTACGCACGGGGGCAAGCGCGGGAATCGGCACGGCGGTAGGCAAGCACATGTTGACGTAGAGCGCGATCTCCACGGCCTTACAAGAGCGGAAGGGCTGGCTGCGCTGCAGGAGACCGTCGATGTGCTGAGGCGGCGTGGCGGGGGGCGGGCGAGGATCATCCACGGCTGCGGGGAAGTGCTGTCTGAGATGGTCTACGACTTCGCCCGGCGGACTGCCGGCGTCGATGCGGTGCAGGAGCGTGACAATGCGGGTGCGGCCATTCTCGAGGTGCGGACGCCCGTCGGGGGGCCGGCCAGCCGGCGCGCGGACCGGCCGACGTCGAGGTCGCGCTGGCCCAGGCCGCGCTGAAGCCCGATTTCGCAGCACCTGCGGGCGGCCTTGGGCCTTGACCCGACGGTGGAGGTTCGGCATGTGGCATTTGCCGTGCGGTGTCTGCCATGCGGTGCTGCTTCGGGCGTCGCCGGTCGCGGCAGTGTGCGCAGAAGACTCGCAAAGGGCGAGGGCGAAATCCTGTGTAGAATTGGGATTCCAAGTGCCACTGCGGTTCGGTGCGCAGGCCTCTGGTGTGTAGGCCTCTGGATGTGCGAGGCCATCGGTGACCGTATAGACCGGCCCAGGCCTCTGGTGTGTAGGCCTCTGCCTGCGGAATGCTCGCTACAACGCCGGAAGGACCGCCCCGGCAACGATGCCTACACCCAGGGCGATGCAGGCGCTCGTGAGCGTGCCCACCAGGTAGTACTCGGCGAACCTCATGTCGTTGAGCTCCTGGAAGCGCGCGAGCGACTTCGCGGTCAGGACGAACGCGATTGAGGGGAGGGCGTCCACGAGCACAAGCGTAAGCATAAGGGCCCGCTCCACCATGCCGATGTAGCGGCCGGCGTTCGTGGCGAGCCTGGGCTCCACGCCGATGGAGAACGCGTCGAGCATCAGCCGCACGAGCACGGCGCCGGCGAAGATGACGACGACGTACGCGAGCGTGAGGACGAGCACCCTGTTAAGGGATATCCCGAGCTCGGCGCACGCAGGGAGAAGCGTCGGGACGGTCTTTTGGAGGAGCACGCTTTGGTAGATCCACAAAACCTTATCCGACAGGCGGCGAACGTGCGTGTCCGCAAGTTCCCAGACCGCAACCAGCACCGCCGCGTGGGCGCACTGGTCAAGCAGGAATACGAGCAGGCTCCTCCGTGGGCTGCTGCGGCTGCTGCGGCTGCTTACGCTTACGCCTGCGCTTGCGCTTGCGCCTGCGCTTGCGCTTGCGCTTGCGCCTGCGCTTGCGCTTGCGCTTGCGCCTGCGCTTGCGTTGACGCCGGCGGCGCCGCCCCTCTCGGCCAGGTTCTTCAACCAGTCTATTGCGACGTGCGTGGCGGAGACGATGAGAGCCAGGACCGCAGCCACGCCGAGCCCGTAGAGGTGGAACGCGACCGCGCTTGACGCGAAGACGATGGCGCCGTGCCTGAGGTAGCCTCCGATCATCCGCTTGCACTTGCTCTCGACCACGCTGTCGGCCTGAAGCACGAAATCGGCGACAACGTGCGCTAGCAGGCCCAGAAGCAAGAACGTCATCGGCATTGTCCCCCTACCCTTAACCCGCCCAACGGTGAAGCTCGCCGCATCACCCGTGCAATGGTGAATTGCGCCCCCATTGCTCGCCGAGGCGCCGAAGCGCCTGCTCGGCCTGCTTGACGGCGGGCCAGCTCGCGGCCTTGCATCGTTTCTGAACGTTCTGCAGGGCGACGCCGAGCGCCTTGCCGGCGGCCTCGTATGTGCCGAGCCGCTCGTAGTGGTGCACGGCGGCCCACTGTCCGGGGGTCCACCGTTGCTGGATGGCGTCCATGAGAGCCCAGAGGGCGTTCGCCGCCTCGTCAAACAGGGGGTCGCCGGAGCGCACGGCGGTGCGCGGCGTGGTGCCCTTCCCGAGCGACTCCAGTGCCTCGCGGGCGCGCGTGAACGCGGAGCCGTTCATGTCCCACGAGCTTGCGCTGCCCTGGCCCGCCTCGATCTCGCCGATCCCCACACCGACGCGGAGGCGCAGCGGGAGGCATACGAACCTGAGCTGCCGCACGAGCTCGGGAGCCTGAAAAGGCCCGCGGCAAACGGCCTGGATTTCGTCGCCACGGGACACGGAAAAGGCCGTGGCAAGGAGAGGGTGCGCGACCGCCGCGAGCTTGTCGGGCAACGCCGCCAGGAGGTCCCGGGCCTCCCTGGAGCGGATGATGTCAGCGGTAATCACAGTCACCAGGTCCAGCGCCCTTCACCTCCTGGCGTGCAAGCCCGGCAGCTTCACCGCGCCGCCGGTTAGCCTCGCGCACGGCGCGTAGTCTCACGAGCAACATGTTCGACGCCGGCAGCGAGCATCCTTCTGGCAGCGAGCATCCTTCTACTCTACGCCAAGCTCCTGCCGGCTGAACGCCCAGAACGAGCACGCGACGAAAACCGCGAGCCACGCGCCCAGCACCAGGAAGGCTCTGACGGCTCCGGGGGGCAATGCCGCCGCCTGTGCCTGTGCCTGTGCCTGGGCAGCTTGGACGGCCCGGGCGGCGGCCTGAGCCGCCTGAGCCGCCTGGGCCGCCTGGGCCGCCCTTCCGTCACCTCCGTGCTCGACGAGGGCCAGCAGCACGTTGACGTTGTGTCCGATGGTGTACGGGGCGATCCGGGCAATAGTCGCAAACCGCGAGGCGAGCGAGCCTACCACGCTTCCTTCGAGCAGGAAGACGAGAATTCCGATGGCGGTCGCGGTCGCCGAGGACCGCGTCAGGGTAGCCACGCACACCGTGAGAGTGGCGTACAGGCCCAGCGTGAACCAGGCGATCCCTGCACACCGCGCGATCTCCACAAGGAAAGGCGGCGTGAACACGCCGATTTCCACCTGGCGCCCGAGGGCCATGGTGACCGCCAGCGATATCACGGCGCCGGCTAGCACCGCGCCACCCAAGAGGAACAGAGACGCCATCGCTGCTCCCGCGAGCTTGGACGCGATATACCTGCGCCTGTCCACGCCCATGGAGACCTGCTGCTTCGCGGTTCCCCACGCGTATTCGTCGCCGGCTAGCCGCGCAGCGAGGATGATGGCGAATAGCGGTCCGAGCGACGCTATGAAGCCGAGCGTGGATGGTGTAGACCCGGGGAACGACGTGCTGGTAATAACCTGCGCACGTTCTTCTGCAGTCATCTTCTGGGCGTCGGGGGAACGTTGCGCCCAGTAGGCCATCCCAGCCATCATGAGCGCTTCGAATGCGACCAGAATCAGCAGGAGGACCCATGTAACCCGCATCCGCCTCAGCTTGAAGACCTCAGCGGCGAGCCACCTCAGCCACCTCATAACCGTTCACCTCGCTCGTCTGCGCGTACCTGGCCCGCAGCCTCCTGTTGCTGCTCCGTGGCATTCTCGCCATTCCTGCCATGGCCCGGTTATTCGCCGTGCGCCTCGCCCAGCACATCGAAAAACACGTCTTCCAGGGCCGCCCGGCGCGGCAGGACCTCGTGGGCGAACACACCGTGAGCGGCGAGGGTGGCGTTGAGACGGCTCGCTATGGTGCGGTAGGCGGCGCTTCCCTGGGCCTGGATCGCCCCCCGCCGTCCCGCGAAGCCTGTCGCCGCGGCGCTCCCCGGCGGCTCGGCCCTTCCCGGGTCATACTCGACTATGATCCTGTCTCCATCGCGTCGGACACTGCGCACGCAAGGCGTCGCGCACTCCCCGACGGTTTCCCTGGCACCCCCGCTGCCTCCGCCACTCCTGCTACTCCTGTTACTCCTGCTGCTCCTGCTGCTCCTGCTACTCCTGTTACTCCTGCCACTCCCGCCGTCCATGCCTGCGTCCACGCCTGCCTGGGACCGCAGGATCCGTTCGGCCTCATCGGGGCGGTCCACGGCGATCTCCACGGCGGGCGCCGCGCCCAAAAGCTCATCCACCCGCCCCTGGGCGAGCACCACGCCGCGCCGCAGGATGGCGACCCTGTCGCATATGATTTCCACCTCATGCAGGAGGTGGCTGGACAGGAACACCGCCTTGCCTTGCACGGCGAGGGCCTTCATGAGGTCCCGCATCTCCTTGATCCCGGCGGGGTCGAGGCCGTTCGCGGGTTCATCCAGCACCAGCACCGCCGGGTCGTGGAGCAGCGCAAGGGCGAGCTCCAGGCGCCGCTGCATCCCGTGTGAGTAGCCCTTCACCTTGTCCCTCGCCCGGCCCGCAAGCCCCACGAGGTCGAGCACTTCGTCGATCCTGCGCGACGGGATGCCGTCGAGGGCCGCCGCGAAAACGCGCAGGTTATCGCGCCCGGAGAGATATGGATAGAACCGCATGCCGTCGAGGAGCGAGCCTACGTGGCGCCGCAGCGCCGGGCACGCCCAGTCAGCTTTCTGCCCGAGGATCTCGACGTGACCCGCGGTCGGACGGATGAGACCGAGGATCATGTTGATCGTCGTAGTCTTGCCCGCCCCATTCGGACCGAGGAATCCGAACACCTCGCCCGTTCTGACCTCGAGGTTCACCGAGTCCACAGCCTTGTGGGACCCGAAGACCCGGGTGAGGCCCACCGTGCGTATTGCGACTGCGCCCGCCGCCCGTCCCCTTCCCCTGGGACGACCCGGGACGCCTCCGAGCTGCCGAACTCCCAACCCCATCTCCTCCTCCGGACGGGCCATCCGTGCCGGATAGCCCGTTGTTGTGCTGCGCTGTACTGCCCAGCACGGCGCCGTACCGGATGGTGTTGAACTGCACAGAGTTTGGTACGAGGTGCCCGGGACCG
This sequence comes from Bacillota bacterium, assembly GCA_014360195.1. Lineage (GTDB taxonomy): Bacteria > Bacillota > SHA-98 > UBA4971 > UBA4971 > UBA6256. The sequence goes on along the minus strand of JACIXY010000013.1, from coordinate 19,862 downwards.
CACGCAGGGTGGGACGCTGCCCGGTGCCGCACTGAGCGGTGCTGCGCCGCACGGTCCCGCGCCGCATAGTGCCGCGATAGTGTCGCGCGCCAGCGCGCTCCGGCGTGTATGGTTGTGCCGCATCTCCGCCACAACCCTCATGCCGGGGCGCTGCTCCTCGAGACCGTGCACCATCGCACTGCCGTAGCCGTGCTGCCCCGCTCCCCGTCGCGCCGCCCTGCAATCCGGGCTCCGCCCGCCCCACCGCCAGCACGCCCGTCCCGGCACCCCTGTCCCCATCCATCTCCAGATGTTCCCATCCAATCACATTAGACGTCCCCGGCGGTGAGATATTCGGGCCTCACTAACGCGGCAACGCTCCTGCTATACTCCTGCTTCGCATGGAGTTGCTCCCTTGCTCCCCTACTGTTATCGTTTGTCTCGCTACCCCGGAAGCGTTCGCACCTTAAGGGCGTACACCTCCATTGCCCCGAGGCGCCGGTCCCCCGGACCATAGGATGTGAGGTTCACCACGTAGAAGCCCGTTTCTGCGAGGAGGCGCGAGATGGTCGCCGGACTGAAGTAGTAAAGGTGTTCCGGCGGCTTGGCCTGCCAGAAGTCGGCCTTTGCTGGGTCGCAGGCTTCAGGAGACGGGCACGGGCAGTCTGCGTCCGGAGTGGCGAGGGCGAGGACTCCGCCCAGCTTGAGGACGCGATTTGCCTCCACGCACTCCTTCCTTGGGGAAGGGACATGTTCGAGGAGGTCCCACATGGTGAGCGCGTCCACGCTCTCGGACGGCATAGCGGCTTCGCAGAGGGTGCCCTTGAGCACGTTGAGCCCGTAGTGCTCCCTCGCGTAGTTGACCGCGAACTCCGACACGTCTATACCGAGGCAGTCCCAGCCCCGGTCGCGCGCCGCGCGCAGGGCAAAGCCGGTCGCGCAGCCGACGTCCACGAGGACCCCGGGCGGGCGACGGTAGCGCTCCACGGCGACGGTCCTTTCTATGAAGATATCGAGGCGGGTGTCATCACCGATGTAGTTCTCGTCTGGCCTATAGCCCACGGGGCCGGTTCCTCTGAAGTAAGCTTCGTCATATATCCCGGTCAGCTCCGCCAGCGCCGGCCGCGGGGTGACGTAGACGAGTCCACAAACTGTGCATCTCACGATGGTGTGGGGCGGGAGTTCGAGAATGGGCGCTGCCGCGTTCCCATTGCACAAATCGCAGCGATCCGACACTTTCAGGACCACATCCTTTCCTTCCCAGCCCCTCGGGAGAGGCTGTCTCTCATTGCCTGCTCCGGGACCGCCGTGCGTTCTCTGTTTTCCTTCGTCCTTTTGTCCTGTTGTCCCCTTGGTCCCGTGTTCTCTCGGCCTGTCGTGCTATGGTGCTGCTGTCTCGTCGGTCCTGGGCCGGTTGTCCCTGAGACAGTATAGTATAGGACGTGTCATTGTGTGCGGAGACGCGGTGGTCAGCCTTGCGCTCGTTACGCGCAGCGTGGACGCTTCTCAGCCAGGACGTGGACGGTTGTCAGCTATAATGTGGACGGTTCTGAGCTAAGACGTGGACGCCTCTCGACTGTGACGCGGACGATTCTCTGCGGTGACGTGAATAGCCTTTGACCGTGAGGCGGGCAGCTCTCGGCCAGGCCGCGCGGCGCGCGGTGCGGTGCGCGGCCGAACACGGTCGGCGCCTCTGTAACCAGCTCCGAAGAACCCTCAACACGATCATTGCGCGTCCCTTGCACAGATGATGAGGAGCCCTATGCCAACGCCGCGCGAATCGCGCTTGGCTCGATAGCCGCGGCTCTGGCGTGCAACACCGAGCTTGACGTGCTCAACACGCTCGTCGCCCGGGTGATATTCGCGGTTCCTGCGTTGCAAGCTATAGGACGGTGAGGGTATAATGGACGTGGGGAAAAGCCAGCGCTATGGGGAAAAGCTAGCTGAGAGGAGGTCGCCGGCCATGGGCAAAACCGTTAGAGCCCTCTTCGACGGTAGGGCATTGTGGCCTGAAACGCCAATTGACGTGAAGCCCGGGACCACGGTCACTGTCACGGTCAAACCTATTGACGACCGAGTCAAGTTCAAAGCCAGGGGAGCCTCGTTTATTGAGACTGCACGTAGTCTTAACCTTGATGGGCCTAGCGATTGGTCTCAGCGGCTTGAGGAATACCTGTACGGAGAAGGGGCAGATGGGAAGTAGGTATTTCTTGGATACTTCCTATGTGATTGCTCTCTCAGTTCCTAAGGACCGGCACCATCGCCGGGCCCTGGAGTTGGCGTCCCAGATAGAAGCGTCGAAGAACAGGCTAATCACTACGCGAGCCGTGGTGCTGGAGATCGGTAACGCCCTTGCCAAGAGAAGTCATCGCGAGGCCGCAGTCGCTCTCCTGGAGTCGCTGGCCAATGACCCCCTCATTACCATTTGCGCGTTCATTGTCATGAATGACATGGGCATACACGAAGCACTGACTGCCGACGATCATTTTCGTCAAGCGGGATTCCGCGCTCTCCTGTTGGAATGACGAAGAGACACCTTATTCCGTGTCACTTTTCGCTATGCGCCTGCTCGACCTCGGCGCGGGGACCGATGTAATGGGATCGGCACAGGCGCCGCGGACGCCGCCCACCCTGATCCACCCGTCAACCGAACCCGCCCCGCCAGCCGACAGCGGCCAGAGATGTCTCAAGCGTCGGGCGGCGGTGCGCAGAGGGCGGCGGCCCGCAGGCGGTTGCGAGTTATGCCAAATACTCGCTTCACCATTTGCCGCCCGACTTTTAGCCACGACGCCTTCTCCGATGCCACGAGGCCACGAAACCACGAGAAACGCGTCCTCAAGTAACTTTCTCTCACCCGCCACGCTCGCGCGAAGCACATCCTAGAATTGTCCTGGCGACCCCGTGGACCTCCCGGGCTGAGAACGCTGCGAAGTCCGTGATGAGGCAGCACGTGCGCTCGAGGTCTTTCCGCCACCCTTGCCACGTCAAGGATATCCCCGGGTTATCCACAAGCTCGGCGAACAGGGCTGCGGCGCCGACATAAAGGAAGATGTCCTTGAGGTCTGCGGTCACAACACCGGGCAGGTTGATGAAATCCAGTATGTACCCGCGCAGGGCGAGGTCAGAAAGCGCGCCGCCGATTCCTGCAACGATGGTCACGAAGGCCACGTCCAGCCACAGACTCCTGCGTTTTCTCGCAGCGTAGTAGCGGAAACCCAGCACGAAACAGGGTAGCGCGATTGCCCACATCGCTCCCAGCGCGCCGGCACCCATGAAACCAATGCCGAATTCCCTGGCCAGCCACGATCCGTGCATGTTTCGCGCGTGGGCAAGGTGCAGCCAGCCCGGGATGATCGGGACCGACCCGCGATATGGAATGAACGCACCGACCGCCGCCTTGATAAGCTGCTCCAGAGCAACCAGCAGCACGGCCAGTCCCAGAAGGTGCCGCCAGCGCGGCAACCGTGTCGGTGTTCGGGCCAGCGCTGCCGCTGCCAGTGCGCAGCCGATCAGGTAGAACACTATGAGCGGGTAGCCAGCCACCATCAACTGGTGCGCCGTCCTCAGCTTTGCCCGCGACAGCTCGATCAGCACGTAGACAACCCACTCCACGAGGAACAGCATCTTGAGCTTCGTCGGCTTGAGGAATGTCCACATCGCAAGCATAGAACCATCCTTCTCTGGAGACACCTTCATCGCCGTTGGAGGTGGTGGGCCCATTACTCAGGATTGCGCTCACCGTCACATTCGACACCAGAGCCAGGGACCCTTTCCTTTTTGCCTCACTCACTGAGTGAGGGTATCGTTTGCTTACGGCCGCGACTCGGATCGTTGGTCCGCCGAGAGGTGCTTCCCGCTCCGAATCTGACCAGGAGATACGCAAGCGTCAGAAGTGCATCGTCTTATAGCAGCACTGAAGCACCTCAACTCAGGGGTTTCTACGAACTCTCATCAGCGTCACCCGTAACACGGTGCGACGACAGCCATATTGAGTCTAGGCGCAGAGCGCGCACAGCTCCGTTTCGCGCTCGTTACCCTCTTTGCTCTGCCAAGCGAGCTAATCCTGCGCATGGAGCATGATCAAGCAGTTCCTTTTTCTTTGCGCGGTCACGTTCGTCACAGTACAGGCGTTTCCTGCTGCAGGTATGCATAGACTTCGCTGTATCCCTTACTAGTGTTTGCCCACCCCGCCGCCATGTCTAGCTCCTCCCGTACAGACGCTGCTGAGCGATATAGGGATTGGCGTTCCCATTACCGGCGGCGTCACAGGCGGCGTCACATCAGCACCACCAGCCTCAGATTCGGGGTATGCCGTGGCCGGTCTCCGCGAACATTTCGGAGGTCTCCGGCAAATATATGGGTGGGAAGTTGACACTCGTCCATAGACCCGGGCTCCAAGCCTTCCCGGAGGGAGGAGACCGGCATGTCGTCAAGTCTTGGTGACTATCGTCCTGACCTTCCTGCATCGGCACAACAGCCGGCGGCGCGTGCGCCCGGGCGTGTCGAGAGGGGCAGCGACATGGTTGACTGGGTCGACCTCGTTGCACGGTTGACCCCCGGTGAGCTGCGAGTGCTTGCGGCTCTCATCAGCGACCTCGGACGCACAACCTTTGAAGCCGGTCGCTTATTGTGCGTGAGCAAGTCCTGCATCAGATTCCACTTGGGGAACGTCTATCGTAAAACGGGTGTCCGCAACAAAGCATGTCTCCTGCTCTTGTGTAAAGAACTTGGTTTCTGCCGAGTAGCGAGGTTTCTAACGGCATGCGAACATGCGGCCTTCTCCATCACGATTGACAGCGTAATGATCGGGCAGCCGTTTTGCAAACCTTGCGGCAGGTACCCGGGGAACCGCCGCGAACCGCACGAAGCATGAGGAAAAAAGGAGGCTGACGCGTACCATGTCTGGCGCCAGACATATGGCCTACGTGCTGTGTATCGCCCTGTTTCTGCTGTTGCCCGTTGTCGTCACCGCAGACGGCCCGTTCAGGCTGATAGAAACTCCGCTATACGAAGTGATCAAAGCCAACCGTCCTACCGACACGGGCGTGCCTCAACCAGATCTGGACGCCAGATTTCGGAAACTACTCTACAAGTACGACGACCTTAGCGACGAACCGCAGGAGGACGAGATCGTCGTAGACACCGCGGCCTCGTCCCCCTGGCTTATCACGAAGGAGCAGGCACGAGAGGAGGTCGCCTTCCTCTTTAGGGTGCTGAAGTTCGGCTATGCAGGCTACCAGTATTTCGGCGGCGACGAGACTTTCATTGGCGCCAGGAACGCGATAATCGCGGACATAGAGGGTTTTCCCGAAAGCAAGCTCGATTCAAGGCGCTACGTCGGCGTGATCCGCAGGCATCTAGGATTTATCCAGGATGGGCACTTCTTTCTCGGCGGGGTCAGGACGTGTCGTGACTACGAGTACTATTCGAATGAAGAGTATAGCTTCGTCCGGGACGACGCTGGATTCTGCATGGCGACCGGTGGCAAGAGACGGTACCTTCTGAATGTTGACGGGCAGGACCCGGCGGCATACCTGAGACTCTCCATAGACGCGGACGGTAATGCCGTTTACCAACCAGGCGTCTTGAGCGCCGACGGCGTAGGGGTTGCCCTTGACCTGTTTTTCGACGACGGGACCAGTGAATCGGTTCAGTTGGAGAAAGTGGTTTCGGGACTTCTCTCCGGGCCAGTGTACGAACGTAAAGAGATTGGCGGCATACCGGTCATAGTGAGCCGCAGCCTGGAACGAGCCCCGCAGAACTTCCCAACGTTCGATGCCTTCGTCTCCGACGCCGAGAAGCTCCGCGAAGAAAGAGTGATCGTACTGGACCTCCGCTCGAACGTGGGTGGGAGCAGCGAGTTTGTAGATAAGTGGGTTTACAGCCTGACGGGGGAGCATCCCAGCTACGCGGTGCTCGCTGCTCCCCTTATGACGAACACGGCCGCAAAGCTCCGCCTGAACAGCGTAAGGAGATTCGGCGACGAAGCCGTTGAGGCATTGAAGGAGATGTATGAGGGCTGGGAGCAGGAGGCGGCTGAGGCGGGCCGGACGTCGTTCCCCGGATGGGGCGGGATTTACTCCAGTGAGAACGTGACTATCAACAACCGACCCCTTGTGGTGGTGCTCACGGACTCACACGTAGCCTCGGCCGGCGAGGGCTTCGTGCGCGCTCTCGCCCAACTGGACAACGTCGTTTTCATCGGGTTGAACACCTACGGCGCACTGCTCACGGGGGATGTCGGAGTATGTCAGCTTCCACACTCGAAGCTGTATCTAGCGGTGGGTACCACCCTCTTTCAGGAGAAAGACTTCGTGAACCGCGACGGGCTCGGGTATTTCCCCGATTTCTGGGTGGACCCTGACCACGCACTCGACCGCGCATTGAAGTTCATTAACAAGTACTTCAGATAAGGACCATCAGGGTGGGGAGTCGCCCCGCCCCCATGCCGGACAAGTCCGCCGGGTTGCCCTGCCGGACAAACCCGCCAGGCCTACGAGGCCGGGCGCATTTCGCATCTGACAAAGCAGTCCCCGTGCCGGCCTGCGGCTGCCGCCATCGAAAAGATGGAGACCGCAACGGTCGGCCATTTGCAGGGTAGTCGGCCATGCTGGGCGTTTCCCGTCACCATCAAACGGCGTTACGGTTTCGTCCCTTGGGGGAGCCCCGGATGGCCACCCTCGTGCCTCCCATACGTAATTTGCCGCACAGGCCGAAAAGGTTGGCAGGCGATTGCCCGGTCCGCAGAGCTTTCTCAAGCGCGTCAGCGCGTCCGGGTGCTGCTGGGACCTGGTGCAATGGCGCGGGGATGGTTCCGGCAAGCATTCGGCAGGTAGAATATCCCACGCTGCGAAGTCCGATGCTACGTGGGTCTAGAAGTTTGCAGACGGCTCTGCCTGTTGCTTATCAGAACATTATGTACAGCCACGACGCCTATAGCGGCGCCATCTACCAAAGCCTACGTGTCGGATGCCTGCTGCTTCGTGGAAACGTCTATGCGCCTCCGCCGGAAACACAGGCGGATCAGTCCGCCAGGAGTTCAAAAGATCGTGCGAACCTTTCGCGGATCTCCGGCAAATATATGGGTGAGGGTCAACACCGGTTCATCCGGCCGGGCTCGAATCCCTTGGAAGGGAGGAGACCACCATGTCGTCGAGTGGTGCCTACGGTCCCAGTCCTCGGGCGACGACCGGACCATCATCGACCGCCACGCCAGGGGATATGGGCAGGTTCGAGAAGACGACCGATCGTATGCCCGATTGGGTCGACCTCGTTGGGCAGCTGACGCCCTCTGAACTGCGGGTGCTCGCTGTTCTATGCGGAAACCCGGGATGCACCAACTCGCAACTCGCTGAGCTCCTATCTGTCACAGAGTCCTGTGTTGAGTTTCATCTCCGCAACATCTACCGCAAGACCGGTGCACATGGTAAGGTGTGCCTTCTACTCGTCTGCAAGGACCTGGGCTTTGACCGGGTAGCAACGAAGTTCATTCCACCCCACTTGGCTGCTGACTAGCCACGAGGATTGACGACGAGGGAACGGGGCGGAGGTGGGAAGAATCGCAGCCTCTGTTTCGCTCTTGTGGGCATGGCGTACCAGCCATTACACGTTGCGCGGTGGCACGTTTGTACCTTCCCGTTCGTGCTGAGCTTGTGGGAAATCAAGAATTGGGCAACCAACAGATGGGCCCTCTTCGCCCTGTCGGCATTCTTGGCTTGCGCGGCAGTTACCGTCATGAGGTTGCTCAGGACGATACGACTCGCGAACATACCGCCTAAGCTATAGGAAACTCAAGTGGTTTCCCCAGGAAAGACTGGGATCTACCATAGCAGGAACCTTCAGGGCGTCCAAGAACGAAGAACACTGAAAACGTGACTGAAAACGTGGGTCGTCCCTGTCACTTCTCTTCAGAGCATTCGCCCGATCGATAGCTACAATCTTGCGAAACGGAATACCTGGGGGAGTCGGTATCTCCACGGCAAGGCAAAACCAAGGTCAGCCGGATAAGGGGGCGGTCTAATTGGATGTCGCTGTCGGTGGCTACAAGCTTTCGCGGTACAATTTCGTCTTTCCCCGTGATAATGGCAAGGCTCTTGCGTACAACGCCGTCACCAATAGCTTGGCGGAGATTGACGAAGACGTCGAGGCAGCTCTGCGCAACCCTTCAACCCTGTCTAAGATGGTTACCATGGCCCTTGAAGGCAATCGAGAAAAGGACATTCTCTCGAAACTCGAGGCTGGTAGGTTCATCATACCTCAGACGCTAGATGAGATAGATTACATGAGGGTCATGTATGACCAGTCCAAGTTCGCGACAAGCAGCCTAGGTTTGACAATAGCCCCTACACTTGACTGCAATTTCCGATGCACCTATTGCTACGAGAGGCACAGAGTAGAGCATATGACCCCAGAAGTTGAGGCCGCCTTGGTGGATTTTGTGAAACGAATGATGCGGCCGGTACGGTTCCTAAACGTCACCTGGTACGGTGGCGAACCACTGTTGGCACTGGACGGCATTATTAGATTGTCTAGGGAGTTCATGCAACTCTGCGACAAGCATTCCTGTGAGTATTCTGCCTCCATGATCACCAATGGTTATCTATTGAACCCAGGAATCATACCATCTCTTAAGGAGATCAAGGTACGAACCGTACAGGTCACACTGGACGGTCCGCCGCAGGTTCATGACAAACGCAGGTTTCTCGTCGGCGGGGCCCCTACCTTCGAAGTGCTGATGAGTAATTTGCAGGCCATGGCAGGCCAGTTCGACATTCCACTGCGAATCAATGTCGATAAAGAGAACTCTGGTAGCATCCCGGAACTTCTACGAATTTTTAAGAGAATGGATCTCATCGAACCCACTACGAGGATATACCCATATCTTGCGCCCGGAACCGCTTACACTGAAGCATGTGAAAGCGTTTATTCAAACTGCCTGCGGGGGCATGAGTTTGCCGAGTTCGAGATACGTGCCATCCGAGAGCTCTTGGAAGAAGACATCAACCTGGTCCATTACCCAGTTAAGAGTCCCGGAGCGTGTGGGGCTCCGCGAACTATGTCCTATGTCGTCGACCCTGACGGTTTGCTCTACAAGTGCTGGAATGAAGTCGGCACATCAGAGATGGCAGTCGGCAATCTAGGCGATTCAGCTCCCATGTTCGACGCGCGCCTTATGCGGTGGCTTCGATACACTCCGTTTGATAGGCACGAATGCTGCAGTTGTGCATTTTTCCCGCTGTGTACCGGAGGCTGTCCATATGTGGCGCTGTGGTTGCCAGATAAAATCGAGGAGAACTGCACGCGTTGGAAGTACTACTTAGGTGAGTCACTCAAGTTGTTTGCCGACGTGCGACAGCGTCAGCGGAGCGAGCATCCTGCAAGTAGCATGGAAGCACCTGGAACTCGGTCCACCGTCTGAAGCCTCGCTACATTCGTGATAGGGGGAGGTGAGCAAGATGAACTGGATTGTTGCGCCGCAGGCATCCCTTGGGGTCGCCGACTGTGTCTGCGTGATTCTGATTTGCCTTACGAAGTGTTCATGTCACGGGGACAATTGGGACACGGTCTGCGGGTGGGTGTGGGCCTGTCAGTACTGCGGCAAGTGTCCTCCTGAAGCTTTACCCATGGGAATCGGTTGAGTACTCGGGTTCTCACAATGACGTCAAACACGAGATTCGCGCATTGTACTGCCAGGTGGCCCAGTGTTGGGGCGGGAGGGTACCGTGGTAGATCGAGCATAATGTACTATAGAGAGAGAGGTGCAATCTAGATGAACTGGATCATGACTCCCCAGGGGTCTTATGGTGCTGGCTGGGATCCCAACCAGCAACCGGATTGGTGCCCGGTGGACGTCCCGGTTTGCGGCGTCAAGATCTGTTTCGATTGGAGCTGCCGGGCGTATTTGTGTTTCATCTTGCTTGTCTGAGACTAGTACTCTGCTTCGCAAGACCGTATAGGGTATCACCCTGTTTGGGGCCGAACCGCCGGGCTGCCGGGTGTGAGACCTCAAACCAAAGGCTATCAGGACTTATGAAACGCGGTACTAGTCCATGCAATCTGGCAAACCCATAGTCGCCATCGCTATTGCCGAGTCTACAAGTGTGCGCGCGACCAGGCAGAAAGCGTGTCGAGACTTCTCGTCAGACAGGCAACTCTATGGGCTGCGTGGGGCTGGCAGGCGAGACCGTCCTAGTACTACCTTGCTAGATATGCAGCGCCTGGCAAGTCCATTGTAAGAGCGGCGGCCCGTTGCCCGCTGAACCCGGATCGCACGAGGGGCCAACCGGGCCGCCGGCGGGCGAATTGGATGGCGGCTTCCTATGTAACAGAGTAGTCCGCCATGCCGGCCTGCGGCCGGCACCAGCGAATGATGAAAACGCCCGGCGTATTTACGTAGTCCTCCATGGCGGCCGGCTGCCGCCGCTATCGAGAGGATGAAAATGCGTTCACGGCGAATGCTACCCCACGAACCGGTGAAGAGAGGTCGGGGTTACTTGGTGCCGTAAGCCCGAGGAGGTAGTCTGACCCCGGCGACCTGAGGCACCACGGAGTGTTGCTCCCTTTTGGAAGCACGCAAGGTAGAATCTTGATATCAGAGGTCGCCGCGCCGGTGAGTCTGGCATAGGGGGTAGCATGCTGATGGAGGTACCGTACGAACGTTGCGCTGCGCTTGATGTTCACAAGAAGGTCGTGGTTGCGTGTGTCACAACTCCGGAGGGGAAGGAAACCAAGACCTTCGGCACGATGACCAGCGATTTGCTGGAGCTGGCTGATTATCTCGTGTCCAAGGGGTGCACGCACGTGGCAATGGAGAGCACGGGCGTGTACTGGAAACCCATCTACAGCATTCTTGAGGGGCTGGGGATGGAGATTTTGGTCGTCAACGCTCGGGATATCAAGGCCGTGCCTGGGCGGAAGACGGACGTGAAGGACGCGGAGTGGATATGTGATCTCCTGCGGCATGGGCTGTTGCGAGGAAGCTTCATTCCTGACCGGCCGCAGCGGGAACTAAGGGAACTGGTGCGGTACCGCAAGGACCTTATCCGGGAGCGGGCTCGTGAGGTCAACCGTATCCAAAAGGTGCTGGAGGGGGCCAACATTAAGCTTGGGGATGTTGCGACTGACGTGATGGGTAAGTCGGGCCAGGCCATACTGGAGGCTTTGGTAGCTGGTGAGACGGATCCCGAGTCCCTTGCGCAACTTGCCAGGGGCAGGCTCAAGAAGAAGACGGGCCAGCTTACCAAAGCCATGGAGGGACTAATCGGGCCTCATCAGAGGATGATGCTGGCTGCGGAGATCGAGCACGTCCGTTTCCTTGACGGTCAGATCAAGAAGCTTGACCGGGAGATCGAGGAGCGGATGCGCCCTTTTGAGAAAGCGGTCGAGGCCCTCGACGGCATCCCAGGGCGTCGGGCGACGGACGGCTGAAGAGGTGTTGGCCGAGACCGGAGATGATATGAGCCGATTCCCAAGCGCCGCGCACCTTGCCTCATGGGCTGGGCTATGTCCGGGGAACAATGAGAGTGCTGGCAAACGCAAGCGTGGTCGCACGCGTCCAGGCAACCCCCATCTACGCACGACTTTGGTGGAAGCAGCACGCTCTGCCGCCCGTACGAAGAACACTTACCTGTCAGCCCAGTACCATCGCATTGCAGCTCGTCGCGGAGGCAACCGAGCAGCGGTAGCAGTTGCTCACACGATGCTCGTGATCATCTACCACATGCTCAAGGAAGGCACGGCATACCAGGAGCTGGGGGCGGACTACTTCGACAAGCTGAATCATGACGCGGTAGCTCGTCGCGCAATCAAGCGACTATAGGCACTCGGATACAAGGTGACCCTGGAGGAGGTAGGATGATCCCCTTCTCCGGGGGTGCCTCGGCTTCGATGGGGGCTATTTTCAAAGTAGTAGTACTAGTTGTCCTGGAGTCTTGGTACATAACCACGCAGCCTCTCAACGTCACTGCGAACCGTCGCACTTCACGGACTTCGGTACGCGATGGCGTGAGGAACGAGCTCTTGTGGGTGGAGTCTGAGGGAGAGCAAGTTGCCCAGGGAGGACCACGGCGGTGGGACCGTTGTTCAGATCGGCTATTCTGGACGCGGCGAATGCACACGATGCATTTGTCAAGGACAGGGTGCTCCGCGCGAGTCTTCTGTACGCCCTGGTTGTGACCTTGCTCGGCGCTGTGCTAAATCGACTGTCTATGGGTCACAGCGTCTCGGACCACCCGACAGGGTTGAGCGTTGTGAGCTTATCTATCTACCCGCTCTTGTGGGTCCCCACTGTTGTCGTCGCTCGCACAGCGGGGAGAAGCCCTGCCGAATACGGGATCGGTTCAACCCGCCTCGTGCCTCTTGTGTTGGCTCTGTCAACAGCCTTCGTGCTAGTCATTCCCGCATATGATTGCTCACTCCGCACTTGTCTTTTCGAAGCGTATGCCCGTGCTTCGGAGGAAGCATTCTTTCGGGGCTTTTTGATTGGCGAATTGAACAGACTGTTCGCCCGTAGTCGTAGACCGTCTATGTGGGCTGTTGCCATCTCGAGTTTCCTTTTTGCAGTGGCCCATACCCATCAACCCGTAGCAGAAATCCTAGGAAGAGTGTATACAACCGCAATACTCCTGGGGCTGACCGCTACATGGATGAGGTCCACCTGCCTGTCGACGGCAATTCATTGCGCAGCAAGCGGTGGAAGGTGGGCTGGGCTCATGGGTATAGCCATGTGGCTGGGGTTGTTTCTGTGGGCAAGGCGGTATGTTAATCAACGAAGTCAGCACCCCCAGGACGTCCCGCTGGGGTAAAGCAACGGTTGTGGGGCACACAGAGGCGAGACTTGGTACTACCCAGGTGTGTAGATCGATCCAGCATTTCAGGAGGGACTGCGATCCCTCGCGGCTGACATAGACCGGTACGGCCAGGGCGAATCCTGATTCGCGAGGAGTTGTCGCGCCGCATCAGGAGGCTTCCCGAATGGGATGAGGAGATACGCCGTGCCGTGTTTGGAATCTGCGAACAGGACCAAGTGAGGGTGCGTGAGGCCGTTGATTCCTCCCACATTGTGGTGGCACAGCGTGGTCGAATGGCGCAAACTCGTCGCCTTGCTCGGGGAAACTGGCAGTTGCTGGGGAAGTTCAACGGTCTCCTGCACCCTCACTTAGGATCGATCCATGTCCCAACGAGGTGGGGGTAGTCGCTTCTGCTGGCGTCCTCAACTTCGTATAGCAAGAAGGAGACCGGGATTGACGAGCGTGCTGCCGCAGGAGGCGAGTCAGTTGCATGGCTTTATCGTTTGCGCCGCCGCGTGGCCTGGAGTAGGCACCATGGGAGTCTCCAGCCGAAGAGGATACGGTTCCACGCACGGTCTCTTTGCCCTACCTAGCTCCGGATTGGGAAATGAGAACGGGGCGCACTACGGTCGATTTCCCTGGGGTTACTTCGATTGTGCTGGAGCGTAGACTCCCTCACACCGCGTCACGTCGTGCTGTGTAGGCAGACACAGAGTCCAAAGGGAATGATATCATTGATACGTGTCCACGATCTGACGAAGACTTACCCACGGGCGAGAGATGGCCGGGGCAGCCCTGTCACTGCCGTCGACCGGGTTTGCCTGACGATCGACAGAGGCGAAGTCTTCGCCCTGCTCGGGCCTAACGGGGCCGGGAAGACGACCCTTGTGAAGATCCTGTCGACCCTCATCTTGCCGACATCGGGTACCGCGATGGTGAACGGGCACGATATTCTGACGCAACCCACCAGGGTGAGGGCATCGATCGGGTTCAGCCCAGGAGGCGAGAGGTCGTTCTACTTCCGGCTCACGGGCCGCCAGAACCTCGAGTTCTTTGGAGCCCTGCAGGGGCTTAGGCCGCCCCTTCTCTACCGGCGGATCTCCGAGGTCCTCGACCAGCTTGGCCTCGAGGAAGAGGCCGATAAGAGGTTCATGAAGTATTCGTCCGGAATGCGGAGAAGGCTCGGGATCGCCCGGGCTCTCCTTATCGACCCGCCCGTCTTGCTGCTAGACGAACCCACCGCTTCGGTGGACCCGGCCTCCGCAAGGCACATCCGCGAGCATATCAGGGAACTGAAAGCCCAGGGGCGCACGATTCTTCTCACCACTCACAACATGGACGAGGCCGAACGGATTTCAGACAGGATTGGTATACTCAATAAAGGGCGTCTCATCGCTGTGGACACCCCGGCCAACCTGAGGGGCATTCTGCACCAATGCCGGTTGCAGCTGGCCGTTCGAAACTGGGGGAAAGATCCTGCCAGGTTCATCGGAGCGCTGAGGTCAATAAGCGGGGTTACTGCCGTTTACGAAGGAAACCCCTCGCTTGAAGTCATCATGACAGAGGGCGAGCCGATAGTAAACGAAACCGTGAAGCTCATAGTGGAGCACGGGGTCGAGGTTGAGTCCATCACCACATCCGAGCCTTCCCTCGAGGACGTCTTCTTGACACTGACAGGGGACGCCGGGGCCGGGGGCGAGACGAGCAATGTATAAGGCGTACGTTTTCGTAAAGCGTGGTCTCGTTAGCATGCTGAGCTACCGAATGGCCTTCGTGCTCACACTCCTTGGCACGTTTATCGGCGCAGTGCAGTTCTTCTTCATGGCGAAGTTCCTCGGGGAAGGGCACGAGTTCCCTCTTCTCGCACCCTACGGCGGTAACCTCATGGGATACCTCATAATCGGCACGACGTTCATGAGCTTCGTGGGGGTGTCCCTGAACTCGTTCCAGGGCGCGATTCGAGGAGAACAGCAGATGGGCACGCTGGAGTTCCTCCTGATGTCGGATACCCCGCTGCACCAGATTCTAATCTATTCAGCGCTCTGGAACTTCATGTACGCGTGCCTGAGCACGTCGGTCATCTTCCTCGTGGTCGTGTTCGTCCTCGGCATGGACATCAACGTGAACCTCGGCGCCGCGCTGTTCGTATTGCTTCTCTCTGTCGTCTGCATGTCCGGGTTTGGGCTGATGTCTGCCGGCATTATCATGGTTACGAAGCAGGGGGACCCAATCACCTGGGCCTTCGGCACGCTTTCCGGTCTCCTGAGCGGGGCCATGTTCCCGATTGAGCTTCTGCCCCCGTTCCTGCGTAACATCGCCGTCGTGCTTCCCCCTACTCATGCGCTCATTGCCCTGCGAAAGACCATCATGGTTCGTGCCGGGCTTGGAGAGGTGAGAAGCCAGGTCCTGGCCCTGCTCGCCCTCACTGCACTGACCCTTCCGATCGGGCTGGTGGTGTTTCGATGGGGGTTCAACAGGGCCAGGATCGACGGCAGCCTCGCCGAGTACTAGAAGACTGCTTCAAAATGCCCTCCAGACGACGGGCAGTGCCTCATCGTGCTTTGTAGAAGCGATTTGAGGATGCACCTCTTCGGCAAGAAGATGTTTTTGCAGCTAGCTTCTAGGGTGCTACTCGCGGCAGCATGCTCATGAGTCAAGATCGTATGCGTCGTTGGCACGCCGAGCGGGTCATACTCCTTGCCACGCCGTCGCTACAGGAGACCAACGAGGCCCGCGAACGGACCGTCATTGTTCCTGTGAGCGTGCCCGACCTCATTGGCTCGCAGGATTGAGCTTACTGTCACAAAACCCGAAGCATAGGTCGGGACAAATGAACCTGAGCCAGCAGATGCTTAGCCCGCCTGGATTTTCTTCAGGTTCGACCACCCAAATCATGGGGATCCCCTCCTGCTCAAGAGTCTTCTTGATCACCCAGAAGCACTCCCTTCAGTCGGTCTGGCATGTGCCGCGCTTTGCAGAGGCTACTCGGCTTGCTGCCACATATAGCAACAGCCCGATGCCGTTAAAGGCAAAACCAACGGCGGCCCACATCGTGGCACCCGTCGACTTGCTACGTGTCGTCACGACTTGGTCCATGTAGACCCACGTTGGCACGGAAAGCCACCAGATGATCGTCCAGAGCATATATCGGCTGTTGGGCCGGGCAACAGCCCACACCACATAGGCTGCCAAGTTGTTGTACATTCGGAACGTGGCAATGGCCCACACTCTCACTGCGCTGCCGTCTATCCACGCCGCGTCCTGGTAAGCAAACTGATACATCGCGTCCTTCTTGATAGCAATACCCCTGGCGTTGTCCATCAACCAGTCCTTGAGTTTACCAGCATCTGCAAGGTGCTGCTGCGGAATCTTCGACCCTACCACGCCTGGCTCGGACGAGAACATCACCTCCCCACGAAGATCCGCCACCACCACAGCCAGGATGTCAGGGCAGATCTTGCGCCAGCTCGAGATCTCTCTGTTGATGTCATCCGGGCCCACCCTGCCGCGAAGAAGCGCCGCGACACGATACGCGCAAAGATTCGCTGAAGGAATGGGCAATTGTCTCATGATGGGCTCGAAGAACAGGGCAAACGCCGTTACCTCGAGAAAGCACAGCAGTCCCACTATGGCAATCAAGCGCTTGACAGCTACCAGCCGCGTGATGAGCCTACTCTGCACGGCCGCACCGCACGAGGCAGCCTCGACGCCGCGTGACCACCCGGCGTCACCCATGGCCGAAAGCCCGCCTTCTGTAGAGCCTGCGAATCCCGATGACTAGAATCCAGAGAACAGCAAGCAACAGGCCAGAGAGAGACATGGTCACCACCTGGCCCACAAGCATATGAATGCCCAGGCGCGAGACGTAGCCAGGAAAGCGAGATGTTGAGCTCACCAAAGCGAGGCTCACCAGGAACCCGGCAGTCTGCAGCGCAAGCGGCGCCCACCATCGGACCTCCAACGTATTGGAGCTTTCACGTTGAGAGGTTGCACGAACTCGCGCAAGTACGTTTGCGGTCATCTGCTTCGAGGTCATTGAAGGCTCAGCAAAGGGCAGTGTTCTCAGCAGTCCTGCGACTGCAGAGATCTCGCGCAGGTCGCGAGCACATGCGGCGCATTCGGGAACGTGCCTCTCAACGAGATGTCCCTCTTCGGGCCCGAGCGCGCCTGCCACGTAAAGCTCCAGCATGCGTTTGACTCTCCAATGAAGTGCCTGCGGCGAGCGAGTGCTGTGCAAGCCTGTGCTTCGAGTGTGAGTGCTCTTCGCACGGCCGCCCTGTCCGCTGCCATCCGCCGTTTTCCGGTTTCGAATTCGGGAGCGTCCCAATCCTATTCCTCCCCCTCGGTCGCTGTTATGCCTTGTTCGCGAAGTCGTGCCCGAAGATTCCTCAGACCTTTGTGGATCCGGCTCTTCACAGTTCCCATAGGTATACCGCACACCTCAGCGATCTCTTCGTACGTCATGTTCAAGTGAAGCCTGAGCTCCAGCACTTCCCGGTAGCACGGCGCAAGCGCGGCCATGGCGCGGCGCACCTGCCTGTGGAGGAGCGTCCCCTCGACCTCGGCGTGGGGGTCGGCACGGGCGTCGGCCGGCTCGAGCTCGGCCCACCGGCCGGCTGCGGCGAGGCGCTTCAACCGCCGAGCCGCGGTGCGGGCGGCCGTCCGCGCAAGGTTGCGGGCTATGGCGAACACCCACGGCACCACTCGGCGCCCAACTTCAAACCCCGACGCATTCTCCCATACCACGAGAAACGTGTCCTGCGTGACCTCCTCCGCCAGGTGATCATCCAGGACGATCTGCCTTGCGAACGTGAAGATGGGCACGCGCATCGCCTCGACCAGAAGCCCAAGGGCCTCCTCGTCACGCGCCACCATACGCAGGACAAGCTCCTGATCCCCCACACCCGGAACGGCGCTGCCCTCGCGCCTGCTCTGAGCGACATCTGAGGACGAACTGGCGCCAGCAGCCGAATCGTTGCGGTTTCGTCCCTTGGGGGAGCGCCGGATGGCCACCCTAGTGCCTCCCATACATACTTCGCCGCACAGGCCGGAAATGTTCGCGGGAAACCGGCCAGTCCGCGAAGTTTTCTTGAGCGCGCCTGGGTATTGCTGAAACCTTGTGCAACGGTGCGCGCATGCTTCTGGCCATGGCTTTGCTGCGCAAGGATAGTACCGCACCGTTAGACATGCAAGTCTTGGCAACGTGGCCGTTGTAAGGCGCGCGGCGGATATGCAGTTCACTATGGGATCTCCTACGTGCGGCCACTGAAACGGGCACGCATACCTGCGACCACCAAGACGCGGACCTTCGCGTATCTTGCGTATCTAACAATTCGGGGGATCGAGCCGACTTCCTCTCACCCATTACCTACCACACCGCCTCGAAGCGCGTCCAGCAGGCTACTTTGCGACAACGTCCGTTTTGGGGCGGCGAGAGGGCGGGAGACAGAAGCAAAGAAATCGGCCCGGAAAGCCCGAGGGACCCTGCGAACATTTCGCGGGTCTCTGGCGAATATGTGGGTGAGGGTCAACACCGATTCGTCCGGCCGGGCTCGAATCCCTTGGAGGGGAGGAGCCCACCATGTCGTCGAGTGGTGCCTACCGCCCCAGTTCCCGGGCGACGACTGGACCATCGTCGGCCAGCACGCCTGGGAACATGGGCAGGTTTGAGAAGACGACCGATTTCGTGACCTGCACGTGCAGCCTGTGTTTCGCCCTTGCGGGTATGGTGTACCGGCCATTGCGCGTTGCGCCGTGGTACATTCACATCCTGCCGTTCGTGCAGAGCTTATGGGAAATCGAGAACTGGGCAACGAACAGATGGGTCCTCCTCGCTATGTCAGCACTCTTGGCTTGCGCGGCAGTCACTGTCATGAGGTTGCGCAGGACGGTATGATTCGCAAACACGCCGCCTGAGCCGTAGAAAGCTCAAGTTCTTTCCCCAGGACAGGCTGGGATCTTCCATGGCAGGAACTTTCGGGGCGTCCAGGAATGGAAAGCACCGAACTCGCTTCGGGCGCCGTGCCCGGCGGGCGAGCACCGGCAACCGCGAGTAACCCAGACTCTGGGAAAGCAATGGCGAGTTGTGACCGGGTCTCTTCGCCTTCTGTTATCGAGACTATTTGCACGCTTCGAGGAGGATGGTGGATGGGTCTAACTCGTTATGATTTGTTTGCGCTTGCGTCGATTCTGACACTCTATCTGATAGGTCAGAGCCTTGCGGGCCGTCTTCCCAGTCGGTTGGCAATACATTTCGGTCTGGACTTAAAGCCAGACTCCTTTGTAAGTAGACAGGTCGGGCTGGGTCTTATGCTGGGAGTCGGACTGTGGACCTGGTTTATAGCACTGGTGACAGCAAGACCCTTTGCATCTCTTCGGGCCTTCCTGGCGGTCTGCTTGACGCTGGCGCTTTTCGGCACGATAGTGCTGTGGAACTTGGGCCTACGGAAACCCGGGGCTCTACTCTCTACAACGCGCGCCGTAAGCTTCGTCGCACGGATAGTCTACCTTTTCGTGCGTGGTTGCTAATACGCACGGCGTCTGCGCGTGCAACGTCCTGTCGAGCTGCTGCACGTCCGCCCGGGCCGTTGCTATGGTCAGGCGCAGGCGCAGGCGCAGCGTCTGCGTGTACAACGTCCTATCGAAGGGGGGCCGGACACGTTCAGATCAGTAGGAGGACCAGCCGCCCATGGGCATCTGGGAAGCAGGCTCGGATAGAATCCTAAGGGCCGGACTATTGTTGACAGGTTGTTTCGCCGTGGTAAGCGGCGTGGTAAGCGGCCTGACTCTTTCTCTCGTGCCGGCACGTGTGGCTATACACTTCAACGTGTGGGGCTGGCCAGACGCATACGCATCCAGAATAGTTCCCAGGGAATCAACTTCGTCCGCCGCCTGTTCCCCAGGTAACCACCTTCCCAGATCCCCGTCAGCGGCTGGTCCTCAAAGGACCAGGATTTGCGGGCAGGTGGTCCCTGGGGGAACAACCCTGTTCGAAATCTGGTTACCAAAAACCCACCCTCCCGACGCTCAAGCCACCAGGATGCCGGAGCTGGTCCTCTCGTAACCAGGCTGCGCGCTGAGATGGTCCCCTGGGGA
>JACIXY010000129.1 GCA_014360195.1 Bacillota bacterium | reverse complement strand
CATGCCAGAGCGACCTGGGTCGGCGACACGCTGCGAGCCTCGGCGATCTCGACCAGCACGTCGACAATATTCCACAGGCGGTTCTCGTCGCGGATGGGAGGCTCGCTCCAGCCGGCCGCCTGGCGGGAATCCGCGGGCTTTAGGTCGCGACGAAATGCGCCAGAAAGCAGGCCGGCGGCAAGCGGGCTCCAGACCATGACGCCGAGCCCCTGATCGACCGAGATCGGCAGGAGTTCGTATTCGGCCTCCCGTGCCTCGAGCGTGTAGTGGATCTGCTGGGTGACGAAGCGCGGATAGTTCTTGAGATCCGCAACGCCCAGCGTCTTCATGATGTGCCAGCCGGAATAGTTCGAGCAGCCGATATAGCGGACCTTGCCCTGGTTCACCAGCATATCCAGTGCCGAGAGCATCTCCTCCGGTGGAGTTAGTCCGTCCCATTCGTGCATGAAGTAGACGTCGATGTGATCGGTGCGCAGGCGTTTCAGGCTGCGTTCGCACTCGCGGATGAGATGATAGCGCGACACGCCCTCGTCATTGGGGCCGTCGCCGATGCGCATCCGCGCCTTGCTGGAAATCAGAATCCGGTCGCGGCGTCCCTCCAGGACCTCGCCCAGAATTTCTTCGGAGCGTCCCGAGGAATACATGTTGGCCGTGTCGAACAGGTTGATGCCGCCTTCGATACAGGTATCGACCAGCCGTTGC
>JACIXY010000128.1 GCA_014360195.1 Bacillota bacterium | reverse complement strand
AACAGTGGGGGGGATGGTGTACGTTGTCTTCCGGCAGTCGCGCCACCCAGAGGCGGCTCTGGAAGTCCTAAAGATCCTTGCCAGTCCCTCGCTGATGCTGGAGATGTGCCGTCTGATAGGGCGCAAGCCGACCCGAGTTTCGGTGGTGCGCTCCCTTGATCAGGAACGAGACTGGTTCATCTATGAGACCAGTAGGTTGCTGGAGATCGCTCATGTGCGGCCGATCGTACCTCGCTATGCTCAGGTATCGGCTCAGCTACAGGATATGCTCGCCCAGACACTGGAGAAGAGAAGGTCACCCGCCGAAGCCATCGCGCAAGCCCAGGCGATCATTGATTACCTGGCGTAGCATCCCTGACTCACTTGCGCCGCGAAGAACTTGACAAAGCGCTCCGTGCCATGCTAGAGTTGTTATAACAACTCTCGGCGAAGTTGCGAGGAGGTGGAGAGGCGCGGTCTTGCCAGGGAGGCGCCGATGCGCACATGGAGACCTGTCAGAACATGAGCGACCTCTCCCCTGGTGCCCGTAGTCCAAACACACACCCTACCCACGTCTCAGACAATTGGTGGCAGCTGTGGAGCATGGGAGCCAGGTGGGCACAAGGATCGGGAACCAAGACTTGCTTAGAGTGGGGGAGGGGAAGGAGGTGAGGAACAGGAAGAGACTTTTCCAACCGAGAAGCTCGGGATCACCACCAGCAGTTGAAGAAGGAGGGAAGTGGAA
>JACIXY010000127.1 GCA_014360195.1 Bacillota bacterium | reverse complement strand
GCGCAGCGCAGAGGGGAGGTCGTCGAACTCATTGTGCGGCTTCCTGAACATTGCGCGGACGTTCTCCCTGACGAACCAAACGCCCAACGGGAGCGGGAACTCGGGCATGATCTCCCTCACCACGAGCGCGGCGGCCTGCCTCCGGATCGACTTCAGGTGCTCCGCGACCCCCAGCCTGCAGGAGAAGTAGCACCCGCCTATCCCGGGGTACGTCTTCCTGCCGCCGTACCCCTCATAGTCGCCCTCTACTGCCGCAGAGATCCCTTCCTGGTTCCAGAAGGTCCCTGGGAACCACGCCTCCATCCACTCGAAGGACCAAGCCCTCGGGAGCAGGATGGCGGCGAATGTGTTGTGCTGGTGCTTCCAGAAGTAGACCTGGTACTTGTCGATGGTCTCGAACCCCTTCACCTCGTCGATGAGCCTCTGCGAGAGTATGCTGTCGACGGCGGTTATGCTCCACCGGGTTGGCACGAGCCGCCTGTTCCTCTGGACGCCGAAGACGCCCATGCTGAAGGCACGCTGGAGCTTCGAGACCTCCACCCCCGAGCTGTAGAGCTCGAAGAGGGCGTCCGCAGCCAGGTAGTCCCCGTCGTAGAACGCCTTCTCGATCCTGTGGTCGACCTTGACCTGGGAGATCGAGAACTGCTTGAGCGGCGCCGAGGGGCCGAACGGCTGGGAGTTGTCGTCTATCGAGATCCTACCGGCGGGGGGCTTGGCGAATTTGACCTCCGCGTCAGCAGGAGCGTTGCCCATCGAAAGC
>JACIXY010000126.1 GCA_014360195.1 Bacillota bacterium | reverse complement strand
CGTCAAGGACACAGCGCCGATGCACCTCGACGCGATCGTTGCCGAGATGGAAGCCGCCCATGCCCGCGGCGAGGACGTCGCGCGGGTCCATTCCGGCGACCCGTCGATCTATGGCGCGATCGCCGAACAGATGCGAAGGCTCGATGCGCTGAATATCCCTTACGACGTCGTGCCGGGCGTGCCTGCCTTTGCCGCCACCGCCGCGCGCCTGAAGACCGAGCTCACCCTACCGGAAATCGCCCAGACGGTCATCGTCACGCGCACCGAGATGAAGGCGTCCTCGATGCCTGAATTCGAGACGCTGGAAATCCTCGGCAAGTCCCGGGCGACGCTCGCCATCCACCTGTCGATCCGCAACCTCACCCATATCCGCGATACGCTGACGCCCTATTACGGCGAGGATTGCCCGGTGATCATCGCCTATCGCTCGACCTGGCCGGACGAACTCCTGATCCGCGCGACGCTGAAGGACATGGCCGAGGAGGTGCGCAGGGCGAAGATCACCCGCACGGCCCTCATCATGGTCGGCAAGGTCTTCGGCCATGTCGAATTCCGCGACAGCGACCTCTACAATTCCGAGTTCTCCCACGTGCTGCGCAATGTGGGAAAGAAAAAGAAGGCTGACGTGTAATCCGGGGGCAGGCGATGGACGCTTGGGAATTCGAAGCCGATCTCTTCGAGTATAGCGGCAAGGGCTCCTGGCATTTCGTCACCCTGCCGACGGATGTCGGCTTTGCCATCCGCTGCGCCACCGAAAGCAGTCG
>JACIXY010000125.1 GCA_014360195.1 Bacillota bacterium | reverse complement strand
ACCGGCCAAGGAGGCCTAACGTGTCAACAGCATTGCGGTACTGGACATTCTAGACCACGTCGAGGTTGGACGGGCGAGGGACTCCCGACACGAGCCCAGCCTCCAGCGCAGCAGGACGTCACCGAGATCAGGGTTCGGGCTGCTCCAGAAACGACCGTGCCTTCAGCCGGGCTACCTCCCCCGACCCAGTTGGAGAACGCATCGGCATGCGACGACTCGGCAGGAGCGGCAAGCGGCGGCCTGGGCGATCAGAAGGTCCGGCAGGGGGACCGAGAAGCCCTTCAGCCGCAGCTTGTGCCCTAACCGCGCTGCGCCCTCCCAGACCTTCGGCGTGAGGGGCACTTCGTCCAACGCCTGAAGGCTCTCCAGGAGAAGATCGAGCACACAAGCGTTCCTGGCGCCAACAAGGAGCTCGGCCTTCACCACCCGCAGGTGAGGAGAGATCTTTCGTCAAGCAGCCGCGCCCGCCCCGTCTTCAGTTCCTCCCAGCGGCGGGCTGGAAGTACCGCCCCCCCCGAGCGAGGTGTCACCGCACACCGGCCTTCGCTGGCGTGAGGATTGGTCAGCGTCTGCCGAATCGACTGGAACAACAACGCAGGAGGAGAAGTCTCACCTGTTATCTGCCGGGCAGTCGCGGCCTCCAGCCGATCCTGGCTCGGTGTGCTTGGGGAGGAACCGGCTGGGAGAGAAGACCACGAACGAAGCCCTGACCCTGGTGGTCTAGACTCCCAGAGTCCCGCGCAGCGCTTCCCACTCCTCCTTGGGGATCGTGTAGGT
>JACIXY010000124.1 GCA_014360195.1 Bacillota bacterium | reverse complement strand
CCCCAGCGGTCCGGGAAGCGGCTTCCGGAGGCGAACAGAGGGATCGACGGGAAGAGGCTCTCCCCCTGGCGGGCGGCGAAGTGCCTTTCAAGGCCGAAGACCGCCACCACGGGAAACTCGAGCCCTTTCGCGGCGTGAACCGTCAACACCTTGATCGCGTCCTCCGCCTCGAGGTCGACGTTTACCTCCTCCGCCTTCAACCCCTCCCGCGTAGCCTCGTGCAGATATGCGGCACACCCCTCCAAGCTCGGTCCCAACGCCGCTTCGTATTCGTGGGCGATGTCCACAGCCCTTTGCAGGGCGAGCATGGCGCCAGTGCGCAGATGAACGGGGAGCGCGTAGAAAGCCCTTGCCTCGTCGATGAGCGCCGCCAAGGCTCTCGAGGGGCCTTCGAGCGCTGCCAGCCTTCTTGACGAAAGGAGGTGGGAGGCGATCTCCGGTTCCCTGATCTCAAGCAGCTTCCACAGCCTCCCTTTTTCGCCGTTATCAGCCCCTTCGCTTATGAGTTCTATGGCTCTGTGTGGTGGCAACTTAGAAAAGGGAGAGAGGAGGTATCCCGCCAAAGCCAAGTCGTCGGATGGGTCGGCGAGGGCCTTAAGAAACGAAGAGGCGTCTTGCGCTTCGAAGCGGGAGAAGTATCTCATGCCACTGAATAGCGCCACGGGCAACCTCATCTCATCCCTCAGGACGCGCTCGAGGGTGGGAAAGGACGTCCGCGCGGGCACAAGTATGGCCATGTCCTTCCACTCGCACGGCCGCGCTTCTCTCTTTTCCTTGTCCCA
>JACIXY010000123.1 GCA_014360195.1 Bacillota bacterium | reverse complement strand
CGTTCCCGAGCCACGTCGCTACCACACCCTCGACGACCTCGACGTGCTGGATGTGGCGCGTCGCGATCCAGAGGCCCTGGTCAGCGGCAGCCAGCCGAACCGCTCGATCACCTAGGACGGGACGTCGAGGAGCGTCCGACGGTCCATGTCGTCCCGGGACGCCTCCTGGGGGGCGATGCCGCGGGAGGTGATGTGATACAGCACACCTGGGTACCCCACTCCAGCGGTCGGGCCATGGCACCCCAGTGCAAGCCGGGATACATGAAAAGTAAAGATCTGACCCCAAGGACAAGCCGCGCTAGGCTGGACCCTGACGATGGGCAGCGTAGTCAGTAGAATCCGCCTCTGGAGAAGAGCAATAGGAGGTGAGCTAAGTGGGCACCATGATGAAGGACGGCGTTGTGGGCAGAATTTATTTCGGCGACAACATTGATGTCCTCCGCTGTCTTCCTACGGCCTCAGTGGATCTCATCTACATCGATCCTCCGTTCAACACGGGGAAGGTCCAGCAGCGCACGCAGCTGAGGACGGTGCGATCCGCAGATGGTGACCGTGTTGGGTTCCAGGAGCGCCGCTATGAGAGCATCGTCATAGGAACGAGACGCTTCAGTGACCTGTTTGATGACTATCTTGCCTTCTTGGAGCCGCGCCTTCTTGAGGCACATCGCGTGCTAGCACCCAACGGCTGCATGTACTTCCATGTCGACTACCGCGAGGTGCACTACTGCAAGGTGCTTTTGGACGCGATATTTGGCCGTGAGGCCTTTCTGAATGAGATCATC
>JACIXY010000122.1 GCA_014360195.1 Bacillota bacterium | reverse complement strand
CTGCGAGCGGTGGGGCACGAGATTCAGGAGCAGATGGCCCGCCTTTCGGCGGTGGCGCAGGAGGCCCTTTCGGCGGTGCGCATAGTGCGCTCTTTCGCCACGGAGGACGAGGAGTTGGAGCGGTTTCGCAAGCAGAACCGCAGCCACTTCAGCGCAATGCTGCGAGGGACTCAGATACGGGCCGTCCTCTCGGGAGCTGTGGAGGTGACGCTCATCGCCGCCCTTGCTCTGATCCTGTGGCTCGGCGGGCGCGACGTTGTGCGTGGCCAAAGCACGCCGGGAGAGCTTATCGCCTTCCTGGGCTATTTGGGATTGCTGGTACAGCCTGTGAGGGTTTTGAGCCACATAGTGTCTCAAATTCAGCAGGGCCTTGCGGCGGCGGAGCGCATATTTGAGGTTACAGACCGTGCCACCGACGTGCCGCCCCCGGCCTTTCCCGTGGTCATAGAGCGCCTCGAGGGGCGCATCGACTTTGAAGACGTGAGCTTCGCCTACGAGGACGAGCGCTGGGTGCTCTTGGACGTGAACCTCGCCGTCGAGCCGGGGGAGAAGGTCGCCATAGTCGGTCCCACCGGGGCGGGGAAGTCGACGATAGCGGACCTGATCCTCCGCTTCTACGATGTCCAAAAGGGGCGCATCCTCATAGACGGGCACGATGTGCGCGAGCTCGACCTTAAAACCTTGCGCAGGCAGATAGGCGTGGTGCCGCAAGACCCGATCCTGCTCAAAGGCAGCATAGCCTTCAACATAGCTTACGGCTGTCCGCAGGCCTCCATGGAAGATATCC
>JACIXY010000120.1 GCA_014360195.1 Bacillota bacterium | reverse complement strand
CGAAGCTCCTCATACAAGCATCCCTCCAGTAAAACCGTTGTCCCCGCCGTTCCCGGCTCATCTTGCGGGTCTCGCGCTTGAGGCTCACGCCCCGAGGCCGAACTTCGCGTGCAGCCCTCTCATGGCCTTCTGCATGTCTTCCTTCTTCACCAGGCACGATATGCTGGCGTGGGAGTCTGACGTCTGGTATATTGGCACTTTCGCCTCGGCCAGCGCCTCCACCACCCGGGCCATGACCCCCGGCACACCCCTCATGCCCGCTCCGACCACGGACACCTTGGCACACCCCCGCATCACCTTTATCGTAAGCCCATCAAGGTCAAGCCCTTCCAGGACGGCAACGGCGGTCTCGACCACGTCCTCGCTCACCGTAAAGCAGATGAGCTCCGGAAATACGTTGATGAGGTCAACGCTTATGCCTGCGTCAGCGAGCGCTCGGAAGACGCCTTTCGCAATGCCCGACTCATTGACGTCCCTCGACGAGTCAATGCGGATCTGCGCAACGTTTGTGAGATGGGTTACGCCTGTGGCCACCTTATCGGACCGTATCACCGCTCCGTCAGGGTGCGTCCCGGTCCTTGTCACCAAAGTGCCAGGCTCGTCGGAGAAGGTGTTCTTGATCCGTATCGGGATGCCGCCCTCCATTGCTATCTCCACAGCCCTTGGATGAACGACCTTCGCTCCGAGGTGCGCCATCTCAACGACTTCCCTGTACGTCATAACCCGAAGGGATCTCGCATCAGGGACGATCCTCGGATCCGCGGTCATTATCCCTTCGACGTCGGTGTATATC
>JACIXY010000012.1:22500-74886 GCA_014360195.1 Bacillota bacterium | reverse complement strand
TCCCCAGGGGACCAGAATTTGCGTGTGGGTGGTCCCCAGGGGACCAACCTCGCGGGCAACCTGGTCCCTGGTGCACCACCCCCGGCGGCGGCCGAGGCGCCCTGGTCACGAGAGGACCAGGACGTGGTGCCAGGCTGGTCCCCAGAGGACCATCTTCACGCGAGAGCTGGTCCCTGGTGCTCCACCTTGCCGCGTTTTGGCGAAGGACGGTGGCAGGGGTGGTTCCCGGAGGACCAGATCTTGCGCCGGGCTGGTCCCCATAGGACCAGGTCTGCCCGCAAGTTGGTCCTGCAGGGATCATCCCTATCCCGGCCTCCGGCGGGCGCGTGCCCGCTTGGTGCTCCGTTTCAGAAGACCGTGTAGATTAACGTGTTGCTCGCACTTGCGCAGTTGCAGGATGCCAGGATGAAATGGTATCGGGAGTTGTGAAACGCGGTACTACTCCCAAAGCACACCCGCCTGGGAACTGTTGGATGCAAAAGATGGGTCAAAGACTGGCGCCAACAGGTGCGCCGTGCGTGTTGCCTTTGCACGGCGGATATGCTATAGTTGAGACATCCGAATCCTGCCCAAACATGGCGATGAAAGGGCCGCCGCGAACCACGGCGTAAAGAGAGCAGGCCCACGGCTGCGAGGCCTGCCGCACGGGCTCAGTGGCATCCCACCCTGGAGCTGCGAACGATGAGTTCGACGGATTTCCGCCGTTACAGGAAGCCTGCGCCGGCACGCCTTGCAGGGGCGTGGCGCAGGGGTGAGCGGGCGGCTGCGTTGTCGTGCGTGGCAGCACAGCGCCAAGCGGGGTGGCACCGCGGAGGTCCGGCCTTCGTCCTCGATAAGGACGAAGGCTTTTTCCGTTGTCTGTTGAGTGTACGCCTGGAGGTCAGCGGTGCGTTGCAGGGTCTTGTGGATGCATGCACGACGCCGCGTCGAAGTGTGGTCAACATTTTCACTCTTTCGATGGTGGCGGGCAACGCACGGCATGCCGCACTAGCTTGAAACTGACCGCCCCGGCTGCGCTCTCATCCTGAGATGTTGACGGCCATGGGCCACCATGAAGGATTACATTTGATGGATCATACGATCACGCTACGAAGGAGGGTGGATGGCGCTCGGCCCCTTTGCCGCCTGTGAGAATGGCACGTATGAGTTCAGACGACCGGGCTGTCCGGCGGGAGCTGCCCCTGGCCGCCGACGGCCTCGCGGAGCAGCTCTTGCCATCAGGCAACCCCTGGAGGCGGGTCTCGCTGCGGTGCGGGCGGGGCTCGCCGTCCCTGGGCTGCAACGCCAGCGACTTCTGAAGAAAGGCGTGCGGTCTCTGACCTCATACATGGCGGCCATGCCGGCAGGGGCCCCAGCAGGCGCCGGCTGAAGAAATGGTGGAGAAGCAGGAAGGTTTCGTGGAACACATAGCGTCCAAGGCGGAGGATTTCTCGCAATGGTACACGGACGTAATCCTTAAAGGCGAGCTCGCCGACTACGCTCCCGTGCGTGGCTGCATGGTCATACGGCCGTACGGCTACGCGCTCTGGGAGAACATGCAGGCGCGCCTCGACGCCCGTATCAAGGCGACGGGACACAAGAACGCGTACTTCCCCCTCTTCATCCCCGAGAGCTTCCTGCGCCGGGAGGCCCAGCACGTGGAGGGCTTCGCCCCGGAGGTCGCCTGGGTGACGCGCGCGGGCAGCGAGGACCTCGCCGAGCCTCTCGTAGTTAGGCCGACGTCGGAGACGGTCATCGGGTACATGTACTCGAAATGGATCAAGTCCTGGCGCGACCTGCCCGTCCTCATCAACCAGTGGGCGAACGTCGTCAGGTGGGAGAAGACCACGCGCCTTTTCCTCAGGACATCGGAGTTTCTCTGGCAGGAGGGCCACACGTGCCACCGCACCGCCGAGGAAGCCGAAGAGGAGACCCTCAGGATGCTCGAGGTCTACCGCAGCTTCCTCATTGAGGACCTGGCCATCCCGGTGATCGCCGGCAGGAAGACCGAGAAGGAGAAGTTCGCAGGCGCGGTGCGGACTTACTCGGTGGAAGCACTCATGACCGACGGCAGGGCGCTTCAGGCGGGCACGTCGCACAACCTCGGCCAGAACTTCGCGAAAGTCTTTGACATCACGTTTCTGGACCAGGACGACCAGCTCAAGTACGTCTGGCAGACCTCGTGGGGCGTGTCCACTCGGCTCATCGGCGGGATCATCATGGTCCACGGGGACGAACGGGGTCTTGCCCTTCCGCCGCGTGTTGCGCCCACACAGGTGGTTATCGTGCCCATCATGCCGCCTGCGGTGCGCGAGACGGTGCTCATTGCGGCCCGCGACATCGAGGCGCGCCTTGCGAAGGTGTGCCGGGTGGAGTTGGACGCCCGCGAGGAGTACTCGCCCGGCTGGAAGTTCAACGAGTGGGAGCTTAAAGGGGTCCCGGTGAGGCTGGAGATCGGGCCACGCGACATCAAGGCGGGGCAGGTGGTGCTTGTAAGGCGCGATACAGGCGAGAAGATGACGGCACCCGTGGACGGCCTCGAGCGTGCCGTCGAGGACTTGCTGGCCTCGGTCCAGAACGGCCTTTACGAGCGGGCCAAGCGCTTCATGGACGAGAACACCCACCGCCTTGAGAACTATGACGAGTTCAAGGCCATCATGGAGACGAAGCGGGGGTTCGTGTACGCGCCCTGGTGCGGGAGCCAGGAGTGCGAAGCCACCATCAAGGACGAGACCGGCGCCACCATCAGGTGCATCCCGCTCGACGGATCGCCCGGCTCCGGGACCTGCATTCGCTGCGGCTCCCTGACGGACCTCTGGGTCTACCTCGCGAAGGCCTATTGAGCTACCAGGACTGCGGCCGGGCATCGCCATTGCATGGTAACGGTTAGCCCGCAAGGGCCACTGCGCGGAGTACGACGTCCTCGGAGGACCGGCCATGGGCCGGTCTTTCGGGGGGCGTCGCGTCCACGAGCCAGCCTCACTTGCTGGATGAGCTGCCTCAGCCCGGCCCCAATGACCGTCCGGTTGGCATCGAGCCGTTGAACCTGTGCGGTGAGGCCCCCTGAAGTGAAGACGATCAGAGATTCTACGGCGAAGCCGAACAAGAACAACTCAGGCGCTACATGCTCCGCGGTAGACGGGCACGTTGCCTCTCCAGATCGGGACCACGTATGGACAGCGTGGGTCAATGAGAATTCGTCTTGAGGTGGCGCATCGCGATCTCCCTGACGACATCGATCACATAAAGGATGTTTTCCCGGGAAATATGCCTGTGGGTGACCATCCTGACCCCTGTGGGCGGGCGCTCGGAGGCCCTGACGTCGTACGCAGCGAGTTCCTTAAGGAAGGACCGGGTATCCAGGCCGAGCCCGGCCACGTCGAAGTAGACCATGTTGGTTTGGACGGTCTCCAGGTCAACGCCGATCCCGGGGATGTCCGCAAGGCCCTCCCCCAGCAAGCGGGCGTTCTCGTGATCCTCCCTGAGCCGGTCGACCATTTTCTCGAGCGCAACTATGCCTGCGGCAGCGATGACACCCGCCTGGCGCATGCCGCCCCCGACCAGCTTGCGGCACTTTCGCGCCCGCTCGATGAAATCCCGGCTTCCCACGAGAACCGAGCCAACCGGCGCGGAAAGGCCCTTCGATAGGCAGAACATGACCGAGTCGAACGGGCGGGCGATCTCGCGCGCGTCCACTCCGAGGGCGATGGCGGCGTTGAAAATCCGGGCGCCGTCCAGATGGGTGGCGAGGCCCCTGGACCGCGCGATATTGCAGATGGCGGTCATGACGTTGAGCGGGGTGACCGTGCCGCCCCCTCGGTTGTGGGTGTTCTCCACCGCGACCAGGCGTGGCGTGGGGTAGTGGATATTCGCGCCCCTTATCGCACGGGCCACGTCGTCCGGGTCAAGTACCCCGTGCCTGCCCGGGACCAGTCTGGGCATGACGCCCGCAACCGCCGCCAGGCCGCCTACCTCGTAGTAGTACATGTGGCACTCCGACTCCATGATGACCTCGTCGCCGCGCTGGGTGTGCGCGAGAACCGCGACCAGGTTACCCATGGTGCCGCTCGCCACGAAAAGGCCTGCCTCCTTCCCGAGCCTCTCCGCGGCAAGGGCCTCCAGCCGGTTCACCGTGGGATCCTCGCGCGTCACGTCGTCTCCAAGGGGCGCGGTCGCCATGGCCTGAAGCATCTCTTGCGTCGGAAGAGTGACCGTGTCGCTCATGAGGTTAATCGCCTCTCGCATGATCGCTGAACCTCCTTCGACCATCGGTTTTCCGTCGCCCTGCCAGGCATCGGTTTCCGGGCACCGGTCCCGGCGAAGGCGATGGCCCGTCGCCCTGCCAGGCATGGGTTTGCGAGTAACACTGGCTTTGCGGCGTCTTCGCTGTTGGCAGTGCTCGCGCGATAGGACGTCAAACTCCAGCCACATGCCCGTGGGCCTAACTCTATCCTCGAAGCGCCCCACTTGGGGCGCCCTCCCTGGACTGCAACAACGGGTACCCCTCCCAAAAGACGGGAGCATTTCTGCACCCTCACTTTGCGCACAAGCCCGGAGTTCAAAGGATGGAGTTGATGAACGTCCTCGCTTCGGGCGTCTTCGGGTTCTCAAACAGCTCAGCCGGGGTCCCCTCCTCTATGAAGGACCCCTCATGCATGAAGAGCGCCCTCTGCGCGACGCGCCGCGCGAACCCCATCTCGTGGGTCACAACGATCATCGTCATGCCCGCTCTCGCCAGGTCTTCCATAGCAGCGAGCACTTCGCCGATGAGCTCAGGGTCGAGGGCCGAGGTAGGCTCATCGAACAGCATCACCTTGGGGTTCATAGCCATGGACCGCGCTATTGCCACGCGCTGTTGCTGCCCCCCGGAGAGCTGGTCCGGGTAGGCATCGGCCTTGGCCGCAAGCCCGACCTTCGCGAGCATTCCCATGCCGATCTCCCTGGACCGGGCTTCCGGCATCTTCTTCACCACGCGGAGGGCAAGGGTAACGTTGTCGAGGGCAGTGAGATGTGGAAATAGATTGAAGTGCTGGAACACGAATCCCATTTCCTCGCGGAGGGCCTGCAGGTTGGTCTTGCGCGGATCTATGCGCTGGCCGTCGATCCATATCTCCCCGCTATCCGGGGGTTCAAGGTAGTTGAGGCACCGAAGGAGCGTGCTCTTCCCCGACCCGCTGCGGCCCAGGATAACCACGACCTCCCCCTTCGCCACCTGGAAGTTCACATCGCGCAGCACATGCAGCCGGCCGAAGTGCTTGTTCAGCCCGACCACCCTGATCATCGGTTCCACAGTCACCGGGTTCTCCTCCCACGCAGCGCCGTCCCGGCCGGCCGGCTCGGCTCATCCGCCGTGCAGGGTCCGCCCCGAGAGCCCCCGTGCCATGCCTCCTCCCATGGCCGGATGCGGCTTACCGGCTATCACGGCGGGTTACCGGCTATCACGAAGGTAGTCCCCCTGCCACCCCGGACCGGCGCAACTCCAGTTTAGAAAAGAATAGCACGTACATGAGGGCTGATGCAAGGTACAGGCTCGCCGTTATCAGAAAAGGCACGGTGTACCCGAAGCGCTCGATCATGACCCCTCCGACCACGCTGCCTCCGGCCCAACCGAGGTTCCAGGCCATACCGCGAAGGCTGCTCAGGACGGCCCGCTCTTCCGTGGCAACTACCTCCATGCTGAAGCTCCCATCCACGGGTCCGGACATGTTCATGAGCGCGGACCGGACAAGCATTGCCGGCACGATCAAGGCGATGTTCCTGGCAAGCGCCATGGCAAGGAGAAAAGGCATCGAGGCGATCTGCGTGAGGGCGACGGTCTTTACCTTCCCCCAACGGTCAGCCAGGACCGGCGCGAGGAGCGTCCCCACCATCGTCATGACCATCGACCCTGCGAACACGAGGCCTATCAGGGAGGGACTTGCGCCCCTGTCGGCGAGAAACACGGCGAGGAACGGCACCATCATCCCCGCGCCCAGCGACACCACGACAGATGTCATCACGAACTGCCCCATAAGGCGGAAATGCCTCTTCACGCGTCCACCGGGCCGCCCCTCGAAGTGCGAGGCCTCCTCCCGCATCTCCGCCGTATGCCCTTCCTTCATCGCCATCAAGGGAGCGGCGGACGCCACCAGGAACACGACCCCGACCATCATGGCCGCGCGGAATGCTGCTGGCGACGACGGGCCCCAGCCCGGCGCGAGCGCACCGAAGGCGCCCGGCAACGCGCCCCCAAGGAAGTTTCCCACCACCGCGACGGCCAGGAGCATGGTGCTGTTGACGCTGAAGAGATATGTCCTCTCAGCATCGCTGCTGTGCTCAGCGAGAAACGGTGCGGTGTTCACAAAGATGAAGGCGACGCCCGCGCCAAGGCACGCCTGGGAGAGAAGAAGGGAGGCCCGTGTGCAGGAGAGCGAGATGCCGAGCGCTCCAAGGGCCGCGACGGCTGTGCCGACAAGAAGAGCCTTCCGGTGCCCGGTTGCGTGCGCAACCGCAGCGGCCGGGAGGCTCACAAGGCCTGTGACAAGCGCGCCAAGCCCAGTCATGGCACCCAGGAAGTCCCGGCCATGGCCGAGGGCGACGACGTAGAGCGCCAGGACGACCTGGAAGATGCCCGACTGGGTGGAGCCCAGCGCGGTGCTGAGAAGGAACAGCTTCGCGTTGGTCGAGAAGGAGCGAACCTTACGGACGTACGAGGATATGGTCGGGGATATAGTGCCGCGCACGTCTACGTCTCCTCGGTGGGCCGGCCCCAGCTCTTGCTCAGGTACCACTCTTCCTTCCTCGGATCGAAGTATATGTCCAGCGTCTGGCCGCTATCGACCGCAACCCGATAGAACCTCCTGCCGTGCTGGTCCCACCAGCTCCTGGGGCGGCCGCGCCCCGACGCGGGCGCGGCGAACGCGGCGTCCTGCCAGACCTTCTTGATCTCGGTGATCTTGTATTCCCTATCCTTCCACTTGAGACTGACGGGATCGAGGCTTTCCTCTGACCGCGTCACCTCGATCTTCTCGTGGTGGAAACCAATCATCGAAGCACGGCCTCCTTCGCCTCAGGCTCGTTCGTCTTGGGCTCGTTGTCGCCTGTAAGCGACATGTTCAACCGCAGCCCGCCGGCAGGCGGCTGACGTTTCTTGCGCCCCGACCCCGCTCTGGTGGTCAGAAGCGGTTTCACGAGCGCCACAATGTCACGGTGCACCTCGCGCATAGGCCTGTTGCCGTCAACGATCTCGACTCTCTGCCCGCGCCGGCGCAGCTCACCGATGGCCTCAAGGTAGTTCTCGGCCACTTTCTCGAGCTTCGGCGTCTCCTCGTACAGCTCCACATGCCACCTGGCCTGGTTTCGCCTGCGCTCCGCCACGAGCGGCGGAACCTGCAGATAGATCGTGAGATCGGGGGTGATGGCCTTCGCGTTTATCTGTTCGAGCCACCGCCTGTCCACATTGAGCGACTGGTAGGCGAGGGACGAAAGGATGTACCGGTCGCAGATGACCACCACGCCGCCCTCCAGCTTCGGCCGGATGTCCACCTCGAGGTGGTCTACGCGGTCCGCGGCGAATAGGAGCGCCAGACACCTCGGATCAATGCTCTCGAACCTCCCGTTGTGAGACGGCGCGCCGACCCTCTTGGCGAGGATCGTCCGGATCAGCCCTCCCACCGGACCGTCTGTGGGCTCCTTGGTGAGGTGGACGGGAAGGTTGAGCTTTGTCGCTATGTATTCTTTCAGCTTGACGGCCTCGGTGGTGACGCCGGACCCATCTATCCCTTCGATGACGATGAACTTGCCTTTCTCCATCAGCGACTCCTCTTCCCGCGCGCTCATGCCTGCTTTCCTTATATTATACCTTTGCATCCCATACATAGCAACGAAAGCGTGTTCTCCCATCCGACGAGCTCATGTCCTGGACGCAAGCCTCTTCGCCAGCAAGTCAAGCCCGGTTTCGAGCGTGGCCGTGTCTCCACCGAATCCGATCCTGAGATAGCCCTCCATCTCAAAGCACGACCCCGGCACCACCAGCACGCCGTCCTCCGTTACCAGTTCCGTTGCGATCTCGAGCGACGGCACGTCCGCAGCGTACTTCACGAAAGCCACGACGCCCTCCCTCGGAGGAGCGTAGCTGACGAGCTCCGAATTCGCGCTGACCCACTGGTCGAGGATGGCGAAGTTCTTGCGTGCGATGGACCGGCTCCGGGCGAGCACTTTCTCGGAGTTGCGCAGCGCCGCAAGGGCGAGAAGCTGCGACGGCCCTGCGGGGCAAATGGACGTGTAGTCGCGGAGGACCCAGCACTTTTCGATTATCTCCTCGGGCCCAACTATCCACCCGATGCGGAGGCCGGAAAGCCCGTACGCTTTCGACATGCTCCCGACGCTCACCACATCGTCGGAGAACCTCTGGGCCGACGGCGACGCGACAGCGTCTGAGAGGGACAAACCCCGGTAGACCTCATCGGACAGAAGCACCGCCCCGCGCTGCTCCGCGATCTCGCAGACCGCAGCCATGCTGCCCGCATCTATCGCTGCCCCCGTCGGGTTGTGGGGGTGGTTGATGACGATCATCTTCGCGCCCTGCCCCACAAGCTCTTCAAGCTCCGAGATATCGGGCCTGAAGCTCTTCTCCTCGGCGAGGCGCCACAGCCTGACCTCGGCTCCCTGGGAGCGAGGGACCTCGTAAAGCTGCTGGTAGGCCGGGAACTCCGAGATTACGATGTCGCCCGGCCCGAGCAGCGCGGCGAAGGCGAGGAAGTTCGCCTCGATGGCCCCCGTCGTCACAAGCACGTTCTCCGGACCGCGGCCGGGGTACATTTTGGCGATCTCCTCCCGCAGGTCCGCGAGTCCCCGGCTATCTGTGTACCCCAAGCCTATGGGGCGGTCGCCGCGCAGCACATCCGTCCCGCAAAGCTCCGCAAGTTCCGACAAGGTGAAAGGCTTTACGCAACTTTCGGCGATGTTGTACCTGGCCGTGAACTCGTAGCGGCCGAACCATCTCTCGATGGAGAACGGCTCGATCCTCATCCTCCGAACTCCTCCTCTGGCCCGGTTCTATTCCCTCCCTATTTTCTCCGGCACAGACGGAGATCCCTCCCCGCTTCCATCCTTATATTTTGCCACCTTGAGCCTGTTGATGGCCTTCTGCAGCGACGCCCGGGCGCGCGCCAGCACCACGTGTTCCTTGCTCGTGGCAAGGATCTCCTCGGCCCGCCGCTTGGCCGCGAGTGCCCGCTCCACGTCGATCTCCCCTGGCATCTCCGCGGCCTCGGCTAGGATGATGACCTTGCTGGGCGAGACCTCCATGTATCCCTCGCTCACAGCCAGGGTGAGGCGAGAGGTACCCGTCCGCACCGTGAGCACTCCCACCGTGAGCCTGGCTATCAGGGGTATGTGGCCCGGGAGAATCCCGATATACCCCGACACGCTGGGAGCGATGATAGATTCCACATCGCCCGAGAACTCGAGCCTGTCGGGAGTGACTATCTCAAGCCTCATTTTCCTGGACACGGCTCACGACGCCTCCTGGCGCGCCATAGCCCGGCCTTTCTCCACAGCCTCGTCTATGGTGCCCACCATATAGAACGCCTGTTCGGGTAGATCGTCGTGCTTTCCCTCCAGGATCTCCTCAAACCCGCGCACTGTCTCCTCCACAGGCACGAACCGTCCGGGAATCCCCGTGAACTGCTCGGACACGAAGAACGGTTGGGACAGGAACTTCTGTATCCGCCGCGCGCGGGCCACGATGCGCCGGTCCTCAGGGGATAGCTCGTCAACCCCCAGGATCGCGATGACGTCCTGGAGATCCTTGTAGCGTTGGAGGATGGCCTGGACCCCGCGCGCTGTGTTGTAGTGTCGTTCCCCGACCACCCTTGGGTCGAGGAGCCTCGACGTGGACGCAAGCGGGTCCACGGCCGGATAGATCCCCATCTCCGCGATGCTTCGTTCCAGGTTGGTGGTGGCGTCGAGGTGACTGAACGTCGTGGCTGGCGCCGGGTCCGTGTAGTCATCCGCCGGCACATAAATGGCCTGAATCGAAGTGATCGCCCCCCGTCGCGTAGACGTGATCCTCTCCTGCAGCGCCCCAAGCTCGGAAGCGAGGGTCGGCTGGTAGCCCACGGCGGACGGCATCCGGCCCAGCAAGGCAGAGACCTCCGCCCCCGCCTGGACGAACCTGAATATGTTGTCTATGAAGAGCAGCACGTCCTGAGCCTTCTCGTCGCGGAAGGCCTCGGCCATGGTGAGGCCTGTGTATGCGGCCCGAAGCCGCGCCCCCGGCGGCTCGTTCATCTGACCAAAGACGAGCACGGCCTTGTCGAGCACGCCCGACCTCTTCATCGAGAGCCAAAGCTCATTCCCCTCGCGCGTTCGCTCGCCCACCCCTGCGAAAACCGACACGCCCCCGTGCTCCGCAGCAACGTGCCTGATAAGCTCCATAATGAGAACGGTCTTGCCGACGCCCGCCCCGCCGAACAGCCCGACCTTGCCGCCGCGCGGATAGGGGGCAAGCAGGTCGACGGCCTTGATGCCGGTTTCGAGCATGCGAAGATGCGTATCCTGCTCCTCGAATGAGGGTGGCCGGCGATGTATGGGCCTGCGCGGCGCGTCCGCGCTCGAGATCGGCGGGCCGCCGTCAATAGGCTCTCCGAAGACGTTCAGGACGCGCCCCAGGACCGCGTCGCCCGTCGGGACGGCAAGGGGTTTCCCGTCGGAGGAGGCCTCCATACCCCGTCGAAGACCTTCAGTGGGGGAGAGGGCCACACACCGGACAACCCCGGCACCCACGTGGCTTGCCACCTCGGCGACGACGGTGGCGCCGCCCGACCCCAGATTGGCGCCGCCTCCGCCTCCGTGTCCGCGTCCGGGTCCGCCCGTGTCCCTCTCAGGTTTCGCGATGAACACAGCGGAATGTATTGGGGGCAGGTCTTCCTCCCCCTCGAAGCTGATATCGATAACAGCGCCTTTCACCCTGATTACGTGTCCTGTCACGTTATGCTCCCTCGCTCTCCGCCCCGGTTGAGGGCACGCTGTTCCCAGAGAATTGCTCCGCCGCAAGCGCTTCCGCTCCCCCGACGATGTCCGCTATCTCCCGGGTGATCTGGGCTTGCCGCGACCTGTGAAACGTGAGCGTCAGGCGCTCGATGATCTCCGAGGCGTTGTCCGAGGCCGCGCTCATCGCCGTCATCCTCGCGCCCCGCTCTCCCGCCTCCGCCTCTAGCAGGGCGCGGTACACCTCGACCTGCACGTACCTGGTCACGAGGTGGTCCACAACCTCCTTGGCCGACGGCTCGAAGAGGCACACGCCGGCCGGAAGCCGGTCCGTGCGGCTGCCCCCGACCGGCGCGATGGGAATCAGGCGGAAAACCCGGGGACGCTGCTCCATCGCCGAATAGAAACGAGAGTAGACCAGATACACATGGTCCACGTCCCGGGCGTCGTATGCCTTGAGTATCCGGGCTGCTATGGCCCTTGCCAGCGCGAACGTCGGGCGTTTGGAGACAAGGCTCCTCTCTTCGAGTATCGGGATCCCGAGCTCTCGCAGGGCTCGCGCGCCCACGCGGCCCACAGCGATCACTCTTGCGGCGTCACGCCCGCTCGTCCGGTCTATAAGGTCCAGCGCCGCCTTGATTATGTCGTCGTTGTATCTCCCGCACATTCCCCTGTCGGACGTAACGACCATCACGCCCACGGTGCGCGGCGGACGCCCGGCCATGAGCGGGTGCACGTAGCCGGCGAACGACGAGATATCCAGCAGCACCTCGCTGATCTTCCTGGCGAACGGCCTTGCCGCTTCGACTCTCGCCTGAGCCTCCCTGAGCTTGGCCGCAGCCACCAGCTTCATGGCCCTCGTGAGGTGCCGGATCTCGCGAATGGTGCGGATATGCCGTCCGACTTCACGCGGACTCTGCATGGCGCCCCATCACCCCCGCGAAATCCTTCTTGAACGCGTCCAGCGCGCGGCCAAGGTCTCCTCTGACCTCGTCAATGCGTCCGGTCTCGCGTATCCGGCGCATAAGGGAGGGGTACGCCTCCTTCACGTGCACGAGAAACTCCCTCACAAACCACCTGGTCTGGTCCACCGGGACGTCATCAAGCCACTCGCCGGAGAGCACGAAGAGCATGACGACCTGCTCCTCAACCGCCAGAACCTCGTGATTTGGCTGCTTCAGGACCTCGACTATCCGCTCGCCCCGGTGAAGCTGTGCCTGGGTGGCTTTGTCAAGGTCCGCTCCGAACTGGGCGAAGGCTGAAAGCTCCCGGTACTGCGCAAGGTCGAGGCGCAGGTGGGATGAGAGTTCCCGCATGGCAGGCACCTGCGCGTCGCCGCCGACGCGGGAGACGGAGAGACCCACGTTCACCGCCGGCCGAACGCCGGAGAAGAACAGGTCGCTTTCAAGGTAGATCTGGCCGTCCGTGATGGAGATGGTGTTTGTCGGGATGTACGCAGAGACGTCTCCCGCCAGCGTCTCGACTATGGGCAGCGCGGTCATCGAACCTCCACCGCGCTCTCTCGAGAGCTTCGCCGCCCGCTCGAGAAGGCGACCGTGGATGTAGAAGACGTCCCCCGGATAGGCCTCCCGGCCAGGCGGCCTGCGAAGCAAGAGCGCCACCTCCCTGTGAGCGGCGGCGTGCTTCGAGAGGTCGTCATAAACTATGAGCACGTCCTTGCCGCTGTACATGAAGTGCTCAGCCATGGCACAGCCTGCATACGGGGCGATGTACTGAAGCGGCGCAGGGTCGCTTGCGGATGCGGCAACGACAATGGTATAGGGAAGCGCTCCGTGCTCTTCGAGCACGCTTACGGTCTGGGCTATGCTGGAGGCCTTCTGGCCTATCGCGACGTAGACGCAGAGCACCCCCGAACCCTTCTGGCTGATTATGGCATCCACCGCGATGGACGTCTTGCCAGTCTGTCGGTCGCCGATGATGAGCTCACGCTGCCCCCGCCCGATGGGCACCATGGCGTCGACGGCGAGGATACCTGTTTGCAGAGGCACGTTTACGGGCTCACGATCCGCAACGCCGGGCGCAGGGCCCTCGATGTGACGCCTGGCGCGCGCGAGGATGGGCCCCTTGCCGTCCACAGGGTCCCCGAGGGGGTTCACCACGCGGCCGAGGAGTTCCTCGCCCACAGGGACGTCTGCCACCCTTCCCGTGCACCGGACGACGGTCCCTTCGACGATCCTGTCCCCGCCGCTGAAGACGATGCACCCCACGGCGTCCACATCCAGGTCGAGTACCATACCCTCGCCGCCCCCGTCGAAGGCCACAAGCTCTCCGGCCATGGCCGAGGGAAGGCCGCTCACTCTCGCGACGCCGTCGCCGACGGCGATGACGGTCCCCACTTCCTCCACCACGGGAGCCGGCGTATAGCTCCTGACCAACTCGATGGCAGACCTGAGGGTCTCACGCGAAAGGCCCACACCCCCAGGCCCCCCCGGCGCCGAGACCATGACCGCAGCGCGAAGATGATCGGCGAGTTTCGCCCGAAGCTCCTCCAGGCTTCGGCTCAGGCTCGCGTCCACAACGGTGTTGCCCACCTGGAGCGCGATCCCGCCCAGAAGGGAGGGATCGTGCTCGAAAAAGATCGCGACGGGCCGCCCCAGCGCCTCCGACAGGTAGGTGCGGATGCGCTGCCCAAGTTCGGGGGATAGAGGCCTCGCGGTCCTCACGATGACGCGCACCGGCCGCCGAGCCGGCGGCTGTGTCCTCTCTCTGACAGGTTTCATAGTTCCCGCTCCCCCGCGTCGCTGAGCCAGCCTTCCTCCAAGAGGCGCTTTACAATGGCTTCGTCATCAGCGGAGTCGACCTTCTTCCCGGCAACCACGCCCGCGGTGGCTATGACGAGGTCCACAATGTCATCCCGCAGAGCCTCGAACGCCACCTGCCGCTCGCGGGCCGCCTCAGCTCTCGCCTGCTCGAGAATGGCCTTTGCCTCTTTTCGCGCCGCATCCAGGATCTCGGCCTGCGCGCGCTCCCCCTGGACCACGGCCTTCTCGATGATGTCCTGCGCCTCGCGACTCGCCTGAGCGAGGCGGGCTTCGTACTCCTGCTTCATCTTCGCGCTCTGGGCGCGGCTTTGCGCGGCCTCCTGGAGGGACCGCTTTATGCGGTCCCGGCGGTCCATCATGAACTTGCGGACCGGCCTGTAGAGAAAGAATGTGAGGAGCGCCGTGAGCAGCAGGAAGTTCAGTATGCTCGCGAAAAAGGTCATATCTATCTGGATCAAAGCTGATTCCCCCTCTGCATGCCTCCTCCGGACGACGGTCGGGCAGCTGCCGAGCAGCCGTAGAGCACCGTCTCGTCGGCCGCCGGCAGGCTCACCACGCTCACCTCGTGGTCAGCCCAGGAACGGGTTGGCATAAAGGAGGATGAGCGCGACTACTAAGGCTATGATGGGCGTTGCCTCGACCAGGCCGATGCCTATGAGCATCGTCGAGAAGATGGACGCCTTGGCTTCAGGCTGGCGTGCGATGCCGTCCACGGCCTTTCCGGCCACATGGGCGTCGCCCAGCCCGGCCACAAGCGCTGCAACGCACACGATGATGCAGATGGCGGCAACCGAGATGATCTTCAGAAGCATGACCTCTGTCATGGTAACTCCTCTCCCTTACGTAAGACTTTTTGTTTAAGTGTGGGTTCAGATATCACT
Source organism: Bacillota bacterium (assembly GCA_014360195.1). Lineage (GTDB taxonomy): Bacteria > Bacillota > SHA-98 > UBA4971 > UBA4971 > UBA6256. Next base: position 60,272 of record JACIXY010000012.1, on the reverse strand, counting down.
GCCACCTTTCCAGGGGTTGCCGGTGTTGCAAGCCGGGGTGCCACCCCACGCGGGGCGTCTTGAGGATACCTGGCCCACAGCCGGATGGCCAGATTGCGACACCCCGCCGTGTGAGCACCAGGAACCCGGAAACCCCTGCAAACCGACGGAAACCACGCAACGCACCCTTACTTACTCCTCTGCCGCTACTGTCACGTAAGCGATCGACAGCATAACGAAGAGATACGCCTGAAGCACTCCGACAAACACGTGGAATGCCTGGCCCACCGCGGGAACGGCATAGGCCACGAGTTTCCCCAGGATGATGACCAGCACGTCGCCGGCGAAGATGTTGCCGAACAGACGCAACGCCAGCGTGATCGCGCGTGTGCACAGCTCGATCAGGTTCAGGGGAAGAAAAAGCGGGTTCGGCTTCACAAACCCGACGATGTACCCCCACACCCCTTTGACCGATGCCCCCGCGTAAATCGTGAGCCCGAGCACCACCGCGGCAAGCGCCAGAGTCACGTTGAGGTCCGCGGTCGGCGACTTCATTCCCGGCACCACCCCTATGAGGTTCGATGCCAGGATGAACAGGAACAGCGTCGCAATGACCGGAAAACATCCCCGCGCCCGCGGCGGTACGTTGTCTGCGACAAGGCCCCACAGGGCCTCCACGCCGTACTCCACCATGTTTTGAAACCCGCCAGGGACGTCCTTCATCCTGCGCGTCGCGATGATGGCCACTGCCACAAGCAAGGCCATGACGATCCACGTCATGATGATGGTGTCCAGGTGACACGTAAACATGCCGATGCGCAACACGAGATGCGCACCGATCTCGCTGGAAGCGTGTGCCATGTTCTCGCCTCCGATCAGCCCGCTAAGAGAGCGTTCGTCAAGCCCGCCCGATTCCCCATCGGGTGTGGGGTTGCGGTTGTTGCACTCGGGGACGGCGCCCCAAGCGGGGCGCGCTCCGCCAAAACCCGGCCTGTCGGGCAAGTGGCCGGATTTTGACACCCCTCGTGCAGGCACCGGCAACCCCTCCCAAAAGTCGGGAGCATTTCTGCACCCTCACTTAGCTCTGCCGGCAAGCAGGCCCGCGCCCTTGCTCGGCCCGAGCCTCGGAGTGCCTCCCAGCCACGACGAAAAGCCCGCCGAGACGAACGACGATGTAAGTCGCGGCCATGCACAGGAAAGCCGGCTGGTTCAGAACCATCGCGCCCAGCGCCATCGCCAGGAAGATGAGGGCTACTCGCCCGAGCGCCACCCATCGCACCACCGCGGATGCGCGGGCGGGGCTGAGCACAGCAGCTTTTCTTGCCATTCGGACCATTGTCAAAAGATCAAGCGCCCCGAGGAGGGCGCCGGCGAGTGACCCTGCTGCCATGCAGAGATGTCCCCCTTCAGTGGATTTCATGATTTCGGGTTCGGCGGCCTGTCGCGGAACTCGGACATGACAAGCTTGTAGACGCCCCAGAACCCCGCGAGGGCGCCAAGGAGAAACCCCATGACGGCGAGCCATGGGCGTGTCCCCAGCTTCGCGTCGAGCGCGTGGCCTGCGGCAAACCCCAGAGCCATCGATCCCGCGATGTTGAAGCTGATGGTGCCGTAGAATTTGAAGGCCCTGACAAGCTCCGGGTCAAACTTGCCTTCGCCCAAGGTTCCACCTCCAGACCACCGGAGCGCCGCCCTCCCCCGCCCGGGGCCGGGCTTACGGCGGTCCGGTGCGGGTTCAGTGATTCGGTTCACGCCCGGTGGCGGAAGTTTCTCCGTCAGGCGCCCGGGGCGCCCCCACGCCGACCAGAACGCGCTTCGCCCTCGGTCGGTATCGATCGCGCGACAGAAGCTCCTTGCTCTTCTCTACGCCGCCCACTTTGGTAATGCGGTAAACGCTCACAACGTACCCCCAGGCTCCCTCGTCCTCGACCACCTCCTGGCCGGGAGCGAGAGACATGTCCTCTTTCCTGACGACACCCGGGGGGATCTTCTCTTCGACCTCCGTGCGGATGACCACCTCGCGGTCGGAAGGCGCGTCCCCGTATATTTTGACGGTGACCGACTCCTTGCCGACGTGCGAGGCCATCATCACGTGGCCCGGCCCGTCGTTCCTGAAGCGAAAATCGATGTAGTCGTAGGCGACGGTGGCGTCGCGCCCGACCGGCACGTACGCCGGAGCCACCGAATGATTCGCCCGTGCCACGATATCCAGGCCGGCGAGAAGCACGGCGTTATAGAGGGTGGACGAGACCTGGCATATGCCACCGCCCACGCCAGGGACCAGCTCATCCTCGACGACCACCGGGGCCTCGAGGTAGCCGGCCTCCTTGCTGCGAGGACCCACCGCCGCGTTGAACGAGAACACCTCGCCCGGGGCCACAAGCACCCCGTTGATGGCCTGGGCCGCCGCGCGGATGTTGTGCACCCTCGCCTCGTTGCCCGGACTGAACTTCGTGGTGTAGGCCCCTATGCACCTCTTGATGTTCATTGCCTCCAGCTGCTCGGTGGTGACCTGGGGCACGACCGGCTGCACGCTCAGCCGCACCGTCCTTCCAGCGCGCCGAACGAGCGCCGCCTTGATGGCAGCGCCGAGGCCGCTGGTGTCGAGGCGCCGGCCGGTGACTGCGGGCCGCACCCTGACCGTGTCATCGGGGGCTATGGAAAAGCCTGCGTTCTCGGCGGGCACGTCGATCTCGGTGGCGAGCTCAAACACGATGTCCCTGAAGAGGTCCTCGTTGACCGTGACAACGAGCGGGACCTCGCGGCCATAGGTAGCGACAGCCCGCCTCTCTCGCCACCTCGCCAGCCAGGACCCGGTGCGTCCGACGGCCATGGCCCGCTCCACGGTTTCGGATATGTACACCTCGAGGCCTGTGTCAGCGGGGTTGAGCTGCCAGGATTCGTTCTCCCAGACAAGCGTGATCGGCTGCATAACCACCTCGGACACAAAGCCGGCCAGTACACGAGTCGCCTCCTCGCGCGTAAGTCCGCCGAGCGGAACGTCGGCGACACGCACCCCCTCGACGATGCAAGGGGCCGCTGAAGCACGAGCCTCGGCTGCGCTGCCCCCTGCAAGTGCGATGGCCGCAACAAGAACGGATGCCGCCGCGACAGCGGCGCTGGTGTGAGCAGGTCCCCGTCTCGGGACCTGGGTCAGCACGGGCACATCATCACCCCACGTCCGGGCGGGCACCAGGATCGGCGCGGCAGCCCGGAAAGGCGCGTCACTTCCTGAACGCAAGAACGTAAGCCAGGATGAGAGCCGCTACGATAAGGAGCCAGACATACCGGCCGGCCCGGGCCGCCGCCTGGCTCTCCCTGCTCATGGCGCGCAGTTCAAGCCTGTGCGCCTGCTTGAAATGGCCCACGGCCCGGTCGATCATCCCCATCTGTCGGTAAACGACGCCAAGGTTGTGATGGGCTGTGGCATGGTCAGGGTCGACCGACAAGGCCATCTTATAGAATTCCACGGCCCTGTCAAGCATGTTCTGCTCCTTATATATGTTGCCGAGGTTGCTCATGGCAGCGGCGCAGCGCGGATCAAGGGTAAGAGCCTTTTGAAACCTCATCCTGGCTTCGTCCAGCTTGCCCTTGTGAGCCAGGACGACCCCGAGCTTGTTGTGGGCCTGAGCATTCTCAGGCTCAAGGGCTATGGCCGCCTCAAACGCTGCCTGCGCATCGTCGAGCCTGCCCCTGCGGAGAAGCTCACAGCCTTTTCTCACGCGCTCCTCCGCGTTGCCGCGGGCCACCCGCGGGTCCTCGGCCAGGTTCTCAAGCCCAGCGTCCGTTGCCGTCAACGCATCCGCGGGATGGCCCGCGTCGCCAGGAGCCTCCGATCTCGCGGGTTGCCCCACAGGTCCCTTTGCCAACTGCACCGCCTCCACAGCGCCGGTACCCGTCCTCCATGGCAATTATATATCAAAAGTCAACCCGCTGTCTTGCCCCCGGCGGCCATGGCGATGCCGGGGCGCCGGGGTTCACGACGCACCCGGCCTCGCCGGCTGATCACTTTATGATCGTGATCATGAGTCGGCCCCTGATGGAGGCCACGACGAGGCCGAGGACCAGAGGAAGCCCGAGATACCCGAAGACCGGATACACGCGACTCACCAGGCTTGCAAAACCAACCCGGGCAAGCAGAGCGGCAGCGAGGGTAACCGGGGCGGCCAGCGTGCGCTGGGGTATGCGTACCCACCCCTCAAGCCTGCGCGAGAGAGTGAAGCAGCCCGCAATAGCGGTCGTGAGCATGGCGATCCAGAGCGCGACGAAATACGTAACCCGAAGGGCCGTCCCAAAGCGCGAGGCGGCCAGCAACATGGGCACTTCTACCCGCCACATCTCGCCTCCGTGGAGCTCGAGGGTAACGTGAATGGCCATCATGAACACCAGGAGGGCAGCTCCGCCCAGGGCCGCGCCGCGTCGCGCCGTTGTCACGTCATCGAACTCCTCTCCCATGGACGCGAACGCTGCGACAACCAGGAGAAGGTTGTATGAGACATAGAGGACGCTCGCAACTGGCCAGGCCGGAAGGAGTGTGTTTTCCACGGCTGTGTCAGGGGCTGAGCCAGGAGGCGGGGGTAAGAGGCCGCGTGCAGCCCAAACAAGTGAGAGGGTGGCGACGACGACAGGCGCGCCGAGCAGTACGGGGGCCATGAGTGTATTGAGGGAAAGGAGGCCCGCCACCCCCTTCGTGCTCGCTATCAGGATCACTGCTGCCGTGAGCCCGGTCCCGAGGCTCGACGCCAGGCCTGCATGCTCCCTGAACAGCGCTCCGCTGCCCGCCAACATGATGCATACAGAGCAGAACATGAACACGGTGAGAAGCACATCGATTACGGGAGCAAAGGCTTCCCCGCCGAAGAGGCTGAGGAGGTCTTCGGGGGACGAGGTAGCGTGCCTTGAGGCGAGGTCGGCGAGGAGCACCCCGAGGAGGACGAAGAGGAACCCGGCCAGCATGACGCCGAGGTCGCCGCCGGGCGAGAACTGGGCGAAAAAGTGCAGGTGTTCCTGGCCTGAAGCAAAACCGGCGCCGACCACTGTCCCGAGGTAGGTGGCCGCCAGCTTGATGTCCATGCCGCGTCTCGTGCCGCGTCTCATCGCCCCACCTCCCTCACGCCGCTCACGCTGCGGACGGGCGCGACGCTGTCCCGCTCTCGAGTCCCACTTCAGGTGCTTGGCGTTGCGAGCGCCCACACCGTAATTCATATTCGAGTTGCCAGCAAGCACAGCACTGCATCGTGGCATTGCTGCTCAGTAGTGCCCCGGAAGACGGCAGGTTTGGACGGTCAGACCGGCGGCCGTCGCGTTGGGGAGAATCAGCACTCTCTTACACGCCCCCTTAGTGGGCAGATGGACAGGAATACGCGCAGTGCCCGGTTCATATACTGCAAGTGACGCTCTCTCCTCCGGGTTCCTGCGCCTGGGAGGAACGATTACACAAGGAGGGCGCTCCTTTGGGGTTGTTCGGCAGCAACCGGGACACTGTGTGTCGAGCTCATATTGATGACCCCGACGCCACAATGGTCCTCGTCACCTCGCTGCGTTCCCTCATCTCGCGGGACCTGCCGGATCCCGCGCGTAGGCCTCTTCTTTTCTTCTGTATCGGCACAGACCGATCAACCGGTGACTCGCTCGGGCCGCTAACAGGAACGCGTCTGGTCAGCCTCGGCATCGACAGTTGCCGCGTGTGGGGTACGCTCGATAACCCTGTTCATGCAGCAAACCTGCAGGTCACCATTGACAGGGCGCATGCAATGTTCAGGAATCCGTACATTGTTGCGGTAGACGCCTGCCTCGGAAGGCTTGAGAACGTGGGGACGATCACGGCGAACAGGGGGCCCCTCCGGCCGGGCACTGGCGTGAGCAAGACCCTGCCTCAGGTGGGGCATGCCCACGTCACAGGCATCGTGAACGTGGGAGGGTACATGGAGTACATGGTCCTGCAGAACACCAGGCTCTGCCTGGTGATGAGGATGGCCGAAATCATAGGAACCGCGCTTGCGTCGGCCACGCGGGACTTCGTGGAGGCCTCTGTGGCCTTCGAGATGACGCGGCGGATCGCAGCGACCAGATGGGATTCGCGCAGTTGAGGTCGTGGCGCGTGGGATCGGTTACAGGAGTTCCAGGCGTCGCTCGAGCGCCCGCAGGACCTCATCGGGACGTTTCCCGGTAACGTCGAGCACAGGCGCCTCGGTGTCAATGGCTGATATGCCCGAGTGATCCACGTCCATCCCGGAGATGAGCACCGCGTCGGCGACGTCGAGCCCTTCTTCCAGGCCTACCACCTGGTAGCCTTCTTCCTCGAGCATCTCGCGGTAATCGGATAGAGCCTCAGAGACTGCTATGATCCCTTTCATCTCAAGCTCACCTCGGGTCATATCATCCCACGCTCTTCCGCGTAGTATTCTCTTTGCGCCGGCGGGAGTCGTCACCGGAGGGATACGGTGAGTCCCTGCGGCTGCGGACTTGCGTGAGAATGTCCTGGACCTCTTCGTCGGACACCTGCGAAAAATCCTTGTAGAACTGCCCGACAGCAAAGAATGGGACAGGCCTGGAGAGCACCACCACCTCATCCGCTTCTGCCTCGAGCCTCGCTACAGAATCAGGAGGCGCAACCGGGACCGCGGCTACAAGCCTCGCCGGCTTCTCTTCCCTGACTCCACGCAGCGCGGCCAGCATTGTGTAACCGGTGGCTATCCCGTCGTCAACCACGATCACCGCCCTGCCTTCGATGTGTGGCGCCGGCTCCGCCCCACGGTACAGGCGAGACCGGCGCTCGATCTCGGCTCTCTCCCGAGCGACAGCCTCACGTATGTATTCACGCGGGACGCCGAGGGCGCGAACGAGATCCTCGTTGAGAAGGACGCCGCCGTGACCTGAGACCGCACCAATGGCGAGCTCGGGGTCTCCGGGTGCGCCTATCTTGCGTGGTATGACGGTATCCAGGTCGGCTGAGAGGGCACGGGCGATCTCAGCTCCAACCGGCACGCCGCCCCGGGGGAGCGCCAGCACAAGGGCGTCGGTCCCCCTGTACCTCTCGAGCTGCTTCGCCAGGAGTTGCCCGGCGTGGGTGCGATCCTTGAAGATCATGGTCAGTCGTCCTCCGATGGCCCACCCTCGGGAAGCTCGGGCGGCGCAACCTTTCCAGGGAGTAGCCTGCCCTGCGGTTCGGTGGTGATCATCTCACACGCGCCCTTGAAGATGGCCCCGTCCTCTATGGCGAGCACCGCGACCTTAATATCTCCGTATAGCTTGCCCGTGGGCAGCAGCTCCAGCCTTCCTTCTGCGTGAATGTTCCCCTGGACCTCGCCTGCCACCGTGACGTTGCGCGCATGAATCGATGCAACGAGTCGGCCCGGCTCGCCGACGACGACATCGCCGTCGGCCTCTATCTCGCCGTCAACGCGGCCGTCGATGCGTATTGTGCCTGCGGCCTCGATCCGACCGCTGATCCGGGTCTCCTTTCCAATGATGGTATCCACTTTCCGTGGCTGGGGCGGCTCAGCAGAACGCTTACCGAACATGGCGGGTTTCCCTCCCTTTTGAGTGGTGAACGCAGGCTGCCCTACCTTCGCCCAGGTCCTCGCAATTGTGCTGTGGGGACCAGGTGAACGCGCGTGGCAGGAATGAGGCTCATCCGGAGGCCTGGCACTTGTGGCATGGCTGCCGCGGGGGTGTCGCGTGCCTCCGCACACAGACTGGCGGAAGCGACGCGTTACATGTAATTGCGGGGATTCACGGGCTTGCCGGAGACCCGCACCTCATAATGGACATGTGGGCCCGTGCTGGTCCCGGTGCTGCCAACGTATGCTATGACCTGTCCGCGCTTCACCCGCTGCCCTGCGCGGACCGCATTGCGCGAGTTATGAGCGTACACCGTCTGGAACCCGTACCCATGATCTATGATTACCAGCCGGCCGTAGCCTGCCTGCGTGCCGCTAAAACGAACGATCCCATCCGCGGTTGCCCGGATGGGCGTTCCTGCGGGTGCTGCAATGTCGATGCCTTCGTGCTCCTGGACGCGCCCGGTAATCGGGTGACGGCGCCTGCCGAAGCTGGACGTCACCCTGCCCCTTGTAGGCCAGCCGTCAGGCGTGTGATCGAGCCTGTCCCTGTAAGATATCGCCGAACGGTGAAGGGATGAGAGGTCGCTGGCTATGCCATCGGCAACACGCGCAAGCTCATCGAGGCGCGACTCGGTCTCGAGGGCGAGCGCGCCGTCCTCGGCAATTGGGGCCGTTTCGGTCACCCCGCCGCGCTCCTCCCCGGGTAGCGCGCCACGCTGATAGTCCCCTCGGCTCGCCAGGGACGTGGTAGTGCTGGATACTTTCTTGCCCTTTATGATACCCATGATTTCTTTGCTGAGCGCGTCCAGACGAGCAAGCTCCCGCTCAAGCTCAGCCGTCCTCTGGGCGAAACTCTCGAGCTGCTTCTTGTTGGCGGCGTTGATGTGCTCAAGCTCCGCGTTTTGCTTTGTCAGCTTCTCTATGTGGGCATCCTTGACGATCTGCTGGTGGTAGAACCGTGCGACCGTCGCCGTCATGCCGAAGTAGGACAATACTAGAAAGGTAACAACGGCCACCGCGACCGCCGAGCCGGTATAGACGAGCAGAAGCGGGATGCTTATGCTCCTGACGGAACCGTCTGTTCCAGGTATCGCCATGATCGTGAGCGCGCTTCGGCGGCGTCTTGCGAACTTGCGCCTGAGCAGTCTGCGCCACATCATGGTTCGCCCCTTCCGAACGGTAATCTCGCCCGTCACTCTGTCTCCGGATACTGGGGAAACGCACTCCTCCGCCTCGGAGCGAAGGCTGGTCCATTAATAAGTATATGGAGAACTGCCGGAAATATGATGGAGCAGGCAGCGTTCGCCAGAACACACAGAGCGACCCAGAAGGCACGTTGAGACTTCGACGTCGGTGCCGGATTTCCTGCTTCGCCCCCAGGAATACGCCGGGAATTTTGCAGATCCTGCGCACGAGGGAGTTTGCTTCCATGCGAGCCTTTCTATGCGCTGCCCAGAGGTGAGCAGTACCCGGAGGGCTCGTTCCGGCGTGCGCCGTGGTTGCGCCTCATGGTGGCGCAGAACCAGCTGTCCGGGTGCCTCGTACGCGGCGGGCAGGTGGCCGGATCTCGACATCCCCCGTGCAATCACCGGCAACCGGTCCCGAAAGGCGCGAGCGTTTCTGCACTGTCACTTAGCGCTCGCGCACGCCCGGTTTACCGCCTGCGCCGGAGGGCCTGATCAACAGCCTGCTGTTCCTCGGCGGTCAGGGCATAGCGAGACGAGCCTTGCTCGACTGGCTTCGCATACACCCGGGACTCGTTGCGCCCATAGAGGCTGCTCACAACGACGCCATCTCCTGCGCCGTCCAGAAGGGCCAGCGCGAAACTCTGGTCCCCGCCGGTGTCCTGAAAGGCGTTGAACCTCACAACTCCAAGGCCCTGTACATGCCGGCGAGACGCAAGGTGCATGTCTTCAACGAACCTCTTGAGGTCGTCGAGGTCGCCTTCAAGCTGTCTTACGCGCCTTACGCAGTCCTCTATTACACCCTCGAGGCTCTCACCAGCCGTGCCTCGAACAAGCGCCTGGTATCTCCGGAGAAGCCTGCCCAGCCGCCAGTCGAGGACCACCAGCGCCACCGTACCTGCCGCGAGAAGGATAACAAGAAGCAGCGCCACTGCCTCAAGATGAGCTGCAACCACATCCTGGACAAGAGAAACGATTGCCACGCGTCCGCCTCCTCCCGACCCGGTTCTCTACATTCGACAGGCGTTCAGGCTTTCCTTCTGCAGGCCAGGGGGGAAGGACACAATTGTGCCTGCTCTAAGTGAGGGTGCGTGAGTTCTCCTCCGTTTTGCACTAGTTGGCAGGTTGCCGGTGTTGCACTCTCTCATTGAGTTGCCGGCAAGCCCTCCCAAAACTCGGGAGCATTTCTGTGCTCTTGCTCAGGTGGCCGCGTTGCCCTAGAGTATTTCCCGGGAAATAGCCGGATACCACCGGATGGACCTTCTTGCCATCAACAGGCTGACACGGGGCCCGCGCGGGCAGCCCTCCGGGAAGAGAAAGACGCCGAGCCGATGCCAACAACAACTCGTTCCTGCCCTGCGGCTAAGTGAGGGTGCGTGAGACTGTCCGTGTCTCCCACACCGTGTCAACGCGCCCCGGCTGAATCGCGCAAAACCGTCGCCGTGTTGGGCCAGCCTGGCAGCTGCTGCGGAAGCTTGGACAGTTTCCTGCACCCTCACCCAGGCCCGGCCGCCCTCCGCACGCACCCAGGCATCCACCCCTTACCTCCGGACGTGGCCGGGGAGCTGGGCAACTCGCCAGGTGGTTGGCCGGGAGCGGAAGTGTTCCACGTGGAACATTTGGGGAGCTCTCAATGGAGGCCGCCTCTGCCACCTGTCTGCCGGGATCTCGTCTTCCTCTAACCAAGGGTGCAGAAATGCCCCCCACTTTTGAGAGGGGTTGCCGGTGTTGCACTCGGGGACGGCGCCCCAAGCGGGGCGCGCTTCGCAAAAACCCGGCCCGTCGGGCAGGTGGCCGGGTTTTGACACCCCTCGTGCAATCACCGGCAACCCAATAGCTACTGGAAAACGGACAAGGATTAGCGCACCGTCACTTAGGGGTAAGCACGCGGGGCCCGGTCCAGGGAACGCCTGTTCGCATATGCGTGCAGTGCAGTCTCGCTGCTCGTCACCGTATGAGCCGATGACGGCTGCGCCTTCCGGGGTGCCTGTCGTCCTTTCGCCGACGAGGCCTGGTACCACTCCCACGCTTCTGCACTTGTGCTCAGGTTCGGTGGGCAGCGGCGCGCCCAACCCCCTCGAACCCCTGTGCGAAGGACCATAAGTGGCCCCCTCTGCGATTCACGTGCCGCGTGCCGGCTGTCCCGCAGAGTACTGTTATGGATGCCCGAGCTCCGACTTGCAAAATACGTACGCCCTTGACGGCACAGCGTCCATGCAAGCACGGCATGCGCGAGGCTGTTGTTGTGGTTTCGAACCTGCTTACCTATAATCGCCTGATAGGCCGGCAGTGGAGAAGCGCCACGGGCAGTCTTGGCGAACACAGAGGCGGCGGACGCGCGCTCGGCCGCCATCATCGGCCGCCGGTCGAAGGATAGAAACCGTCGAGCGACGCAATGGTGGCTGAGGCTGGCGTCGACCTCATCGATATCTCCGGTGGACTGCAAGGCTCTGGGAGGGGACGAAACCTGGGCCAGGGCTACTTCGCCCCGCTATCCCATGCCATCAAAGAAGTGGCAGACGTCCCGATCACGGGTACTGGCGGCGTTGTTTCACCCGAGGTGGCGAAGTCAATCGTGCGCGAGGGAAAGGCCGATCTGGTCGGGATAGGACGGGCGCTTCTTGCCGGCCCTAACTGGGCCGTGGCGACTTTCCAAGTGCTGACAGGCTAAGTGGGAGTGCGTAGTTCTTGTCGTTCTGCGATAGTCGCCGGCTCGCCGGTGTTACACTCGGGGACGCCGCCTCGAGCGGGGCGCGCCCCACCAAAATCCGGCCCATCCGGCGAGTGGGCAGTGTCAAAGTCCGGCCGCCCGCCGGATCCTGACACTCCGAGCGAAGGCCCCAGTTCTGCCGCACGTCGTACTCGCAGCCCGGCACCCACGCTATGACGGCAGCGCATGCAGAAAACCGGGCGCGGTCCCTGCTGACGGGCGCGCCCGGCCTTCCTTTGCTCTTGCCTCCTCCTGTTCCGTCGCCTGCAACCCCGACGTTGCCGATGGGCCCTGCTGGCTCAAAGCACCAGGGCAAGTATCCTTTCCAGGTCATCATCGCTGTAGTATTCGATCTCGATCTTGCCCTTCTTCTTTCCTGGAATGATCCTCACCTGTGTGCCGAACGCCCGCCTCAGCCTCTCCTCCAGCGAAGCGATCTCGGGGTCTTTCGGCCGCTCTTCCCTTTTCTCCTTGCCGCCAACCCGGCCGGACGCAAGCACGCGCCGCACCAGGTCCTCTGTCTCGCGCACAGACAACTCCTGCTCAACCACGTGCTTGCACGCCTCCACCTGCAGCGCGGGGTCCTGGATGGCCAGGAGGGCCCTGGCATGCCCCATAGAGATTGTTCCACGTGAAACAACCTCCTGCACTTCGGGCTGCAGATTCAAGAGCCGCAGGGTATTCGCGATCGATGGCCTGCTCCGCCCAAGCACCCCCGCCAGCTCTTCCTGGCTCATGCCGAACTCCTCAACCAGCCTTCGGTAGGACTCAGCCTCCTCCATGGGGTTCAGGTCTTCCCGCTGCAGGTTTTCGATGAGCGCAACCTGGATCATCTCGGCGTCGTCCAGGTCGCTCACCACCACCGGGACCTCGGCAAGCCCCGCCATGCGAGCCGCCAGAAGACGCCGCTGCCCCACCACGAGTTCGTATCCGTCACCCGCCTTCCGCACTACCAATGGCTGCACGATCCCGTGAGCCCTGATGGACTCCGCAAGCTCTGCCAGCTTCGCGTCGTCGAATCGCTTCCTCGGCTGGTACGGATTGGGCTGGATCCGATCGATCGGCAGTTCCTGAACCTTCTCAGCATCCTCGGGTTGCACATCTGGTATGAGCGCGCTCAGCCCTTTACCCAGGCCTTTCCTAGGCACTGGCCATCACTTCCTTCGCCAGTTGTCTGTACGCCTCCGCGCCTTTCGATCTATCGTCATATAGGATGATCGGCTGCCCGTAGCTAGGCGCCTCGCTGAGGCGAATGTTTCTCGGAATGACAGTCGCGTAAACCTTCTCCTTAAAGAACCCCCTTACCTCGTCTATAACCTGCTGAGACAGGTTCGTGCGCGGGTCGTACATGGTGAGCACCACGCCCTCAAGTTTCAACCCGGGATTCAGGTGCTTCTGCACGAGCTGAATGGTATTCAGCAACTGGCTCAGCCCCTCGAGGGCGTAATACTCGCACTGGATCGGCACTATGACGGAGTCCGCCGCCGTGAGAGCGTTCAGTGTCAGAAGACCCAGCGAGGGCGGGCAGTCGATTATCACATATCTGTACCTATCCCGCACGCTATCAAGCGCCCTGCGCAGCCTGACCTCCCGCGACATCGTCGAGACGAGCTCGATCTCCGCTCCAGCCAGCTGAATGCTGGCCGGCACTACTTTCAGGTCCGGGATGGCCGTCCCGAGGGTCAGGCTTTCCAGCGGCTGGTCGTTGATGATAGCATCGTACACGCAACGCTTTGTGGAGCCCTTGTCAACCCCAACCCCGCTGCTGGCGTTACCCTGTGGATCAACATCCACCAGAAGGACGGGCACCCCCTGGATGGCGATGCAGGCGCTCAGATTCACCGCCGTCGTGCTCTTTCCGACGCCGCCCTTCTGGTTCACCACAGCCATTACCTTGCCCATGATCACACGCCCCCGCAGATGTTATGCCAGGAACCCTTCCCTCCGACCTATTTGCCCGTTCCACGACCACACACGCCTGCAGCCTTCATCCCTCGGCGACTCTTGGCCCTTGGGACTCGCCGCTGTCATCGCGTCTCGACCTCGCGATCCGTATCCTGAGCTCGAGGACCTCCCCGTCGTCCATCTCCTCGAAGCCGACTTTCACGCCCGTCGCTTTCAGCTGCCTTACCACGTCCCTGACAGAGTTCAGGAACACCCTTATATCCTTGAACGCGCGCACGGCCCCGGCCTCCTGGCCGCGCACCTTCCGCCTTACGCGCCTCCGGCGGATCTCCTTCAGCCTCTCATCGATGAGCGCCTCCGTCTGCCCCACCGTCAGCCCCTGAGCATGTATCCGCCGCAGCACCGCCAACTGGTCCTGCTCTGAGGGGAGTCTGAGGAGCGCCCTCGCGTGCCGCTCGGATATCATCTCGCGCCCCAGCGCGTCGAGGACCGCCTGCGGCAGCTTCAACAGCCTGAGCTTGTTCGCGATGGTGGACTGGCTTTTTCCCACGCGCCTCGCAAGCTCCTGCTGGGTCAGCCCGAATTCGCTGAGCAGCCTTTGATAGCCCGTTGCCTCCTCCAGCACGTTCAGGTCTTTGCGCTGGAGATTCTCGACGAGCGAGACCTCAGCGCTCTCCCCGGGGGACATGTCGCGGACGATGGCAGGCACACTCTGGAGGCCTGCCATCCGGCACGCCCGAAGCCGCCTCTCCCCCGCAATAACCTCATACTGGTCCCCCAATTGCCGCACTATCACAGGCTGAATCACACCGTGCTCCCTTATGGAGTCAGCCAGCTCTTTGAGGCTCTCTTCGTCGAAGGTCTCCCGCGGCTGATAGGGGTTGGGCCCGATGAGGTCTAACGGAATCTCCCTCACAGTCTCCTTTGCGCCTGTCTCGCCCTTCCTGCGCAGCCCTATGAGGCGCGCAAGCTCATCCTTCATTGCCGAGCCGCCTCTTCCCCAAAACCGTAAGATAGTATTTCGTCGCCGGGAACCCAGATCCTCCCCACCCATCCCGCAAGAAACTCCCTCGAAACGGCCTGCTCAGAGCACAGGCGGCGCACGCCGTGCCTGCGTGCGCCGCCTTTCGGCATCGCCAACCCCTTTTCCTCATCGGCACCAGGTCCGCTCATCAACTCACCCGGGCCCTGATCGGCCTCTTGTCCGGAATCCCCGGACGCCTCGGGTATTTCTCGGGGGTCTGCGACTCCTTTCTTATCACCGCCAGCGTTCTCCCACCATACCCGAACGGCAGCGACACCGGTATAAGCCGCTCAACCCGTCCTCCCATTGCCTCCACGGCGGCCAGCGCTCCCGCCACCTCCTCGCTCGCGCTAGGCCCCTTCTGTGCCACAAGCACCCCGCCGACCTTCACCAGCGGAAGGCACAGCTCCGCCAGGACCGCCATCTCCGCAACGGCCCTCGCGGTGGCCACGTCATATGATTCCCGATGGCCCGCCGTCCTGCCGACCCGCTCCGCGCGGTCCCACAGCACCTCCACATCGCCGAGCCCCAGCACCTCCACAATGTCCCTCAGGAACTCCGCTTTCTTCCGAGACGCCTCCACGAGGGTGAGCTTGATCCCCGGTCGAGCCACCTTGAGTGCCACGCCGGGAAACCCCGCACCGCTCCCGACGTCGACCACATTGCACCCTTCCGGGAGGTCAACGGCCAGAAGACATGTAAGCGAGTCGAGGAAGTGCTTGATCGCGACCTCCTCCTCGCCCTCGATGGAAGTGAGGTTCATCCGCCGGTTCCACTTGGTAAGCTCCCGGTAGTAGCGGTCGAAGAGGTCGACCGCCCCCGCGTCGAGCCCTATTCCAAGCTCCTTCGCTCCGTAGCCGAGCATCTTCATGAAGCCCGCTGCCGCCACCTCCCATCCCTGAGCATGAGTTCAGGGACCCCTAACACCTCTCAAGGACACCTCTCCAGAGGCTGCCGACGTTACACTCCAAGCTCAGAGTCTTCGCCGCGATGGCGTCCGGATTCAACGTAGGCGAGGAGCGCCATGATGTCCGCAGGCGACACCCCGGATATCCGCGCTGCCTGCCCTATCGACCTGGGGCGGATGTCGGAGAGCTTCTCCCGCGCCTCCCGCGAGAGCCCCGCTATCGACCAGTAATCCACATGCAGCGGCAGGAGCCGCGACTCCAGGCGCCTTGCGCGCTCTATCTGACCCCTCTGCTTCCTTATATATCCCGCGTACTTCAACTCTATCTCGACCACCTGCACCACATCCTGCGGCAGCACCGGCCGCCCCGGATCGATGGCCGCCAGCTTCTCGTAGGTCACCTCAGGCCTCGCGAGAAGGTCTCCAAGCGAGGTCTCCGCCTGCAGCGGAGCTGTCCCGATGGCGGCCAGCATTCGGGCGGTCTCCGCATCTCCCGGCACAACCGTGCCAGTTAGCCGCTCGATCTCGTCCCGGACGAGCCGCCGCCTCGCGAGGAATCTTTCGTACCGCTCCTCCGGGACCAGCCCCAGCCCATGCCCTTTCTCCGTGAGCCTCAGGTCAGCGTTGTCCTGTCTCAGGGTAAGCCGGTACTCAGCACGCGAAGTCATCATCCTGTACGGCTCGCATGTCCCTTTCGTCACCAGGTCGTCAATGAGCACGCCGATATACGCCTCGGACCGCTCCAGCACGAACGGCTCTTTGCCCCGGATCTTGAGAACGGCGTTGATCCCGGCTATGAGCCCCTGGCTTGCTGCCTCCTCATAGCCCGAGGTTCCGTTTATCTGCCCTGCGGCAAAGAGGCCCGGGACCTTCTTGGTCTCGAGCGATGGCAAAAGCTCTGTCGGCACGAGGCAGTCATACTCTATGGCGTACCCAGGGCGGACTATCTCCGCGTCCTCAAGCCCCGGTACGCTGTGGACCATCTCTTCCTGGACGTCCGCCGGCAGGCTTGTGGACAGCCCTCCCAGGTACATGACGTCGCCGTTCCTCGTCTCAGGCTCCAGGAACACCTGGTGCCTCTCCCTCGCCGGAAACTGCACCACCTTCGTCTCGATGGACGGACAGTAGCGTGGTCCCCGCCCGGTGATGGCCCCTGTGTACAGAGGAGCCCTGCCCAGGTTCGCGCGGATTATTTCGTGAGTCCGCGGCGTCGTGTACGTCAGCCAGCACAGTTCCTGGTCCGGACGAGTGCCGCCCGTTTCAAACGAGAAACCAAAGGGTAGGACCTCGCCCCGCTGCTCCTGCATCTTGCTTACGTCAACGCTGTCCTTTCGGACCCTTGGGGACGTGCCGGTCTTGAACCTCGCAAGTCGCAGGCCGAGTTTCGCCAGGGCATGTCCGAGCTCCTCTGCCGCAGGCTGTCCCTGAGGTCCCGAAGACCAGGACCGGTCCCCCACATGGATTGTTCCTCCCAGGTATGTCCCGGTAGCGATGATCACCGCCGCCGCCCGCACGGGCCCTCGCTCTCGTGTCACCACGCCCCTGGCTGAGCCGTCCGCGCCCACCTCGACCCCCACGACGTGCGCCACCTCCACCGCGAGATTCCGCTCCCGCCGGAGGACCTCGCGCATCCTTGCCCCGTAGGCAGCCTTATCAGCCTGCGCCCGCAGGGAACGCACCGCCGGCCCTTTCCCCGTGTTGAGCAGCCTCATCTGAAGGTAGGTCGCATCGATGTTCCGCGCCATCTCCCCACCGAGCGCGTCTATCTCCCGCACAAGCTGGGCCTTGCCCGGCCCTCCGATGGAAGGGTTACACGGCATGGCGGCCACAGTATCCCACCCGAGGGTCAGCAGAAGCACGCTCGCGCCCATTCGCGCGCACGCCAGCGCGGCCTCACACCCGGCATGGCCTCCGCCGACCACGATGATATCCGCGTCATGTCCTCCCACCTCTGCCGACACCTCCCCTCATATCGCCCATGCAAAGTTTCTCCCATCCTGGGTCCGCGGTGTGCCTGCGCTCACTTGCCTATACAGAACTCGGAGAAGATTTTGTCCAGCACTTCATCGGACGCCGACCGCCCGGTGATCTGGTCCAGCCAGAACAGAGCCTCCCGGATGTCTATGGCCGCAAGGTCAAGGGGCGCTCCTCCGTCGACCCCGCGCGCCGCCTCATCCAGGGCCGCCGCTGCCCGCTCCAGAGCCTCCTGCTGCCGCGCCGTCGCCATGACCATCCCTTCGCTCACACCCGCGACCCTTCCGACGGCCAGCCTCGCGATGGTGCCTTCGAGAGACCCTATGCCGGCCCCCGCCTTCGCGCTCACCCGCACAACAGGCATCCCGGCCGCGTGCGGCACGACATCGCTTTCCGACACCTTCGGCGGAAGGTCGCTCTTGTTGAGGGCGACCGCGCCCCCTTTTCCGCTGGCGCGTCTGAGCACGGCCACGTCGCCGTCTGAGAGCGGCTCGCTTCCATCGATCACCACGATGGCCAGGTCGGCCTCGTCGAGGCGCTCCCGTGTCCGCTCGACCCCGAGCCGCTCCACCGGGTCATCCGTCTCCCGGAGCCCCGCCGTGTCCACGAGTCTCACGGGCACGCCGCGCATGTTCGTCCAGTCCTCCACGGCGTCGCGCGTCGTGCCAGGGACATCCGTTACGATGGCTCTTGACCGTCCCAGAAGGGCATTCAGCAGGCTCGACTTACCCACGTTAGGCCGCCCCACGATGGCCACGGTCACGCCATCCCGGTACACCCGGCCGCACCGCGCCCTCGCCGCAAGGCCCCGCAGCCTCGAGGCCGTCTCGCGCGCCTGGCGAGTAATAGCAGCATGGTCCGGCTCGCCCACGTCGTCTTCGGGGAAATCCACGGCAGCCTCGAGCTCCGCTAAGAGCGCCACAACATCATCGCGAATCGAGACCACCGCCGCGGACAGGCCACCCCTCAGGTTTGCCAGCGCCAGCCTCCGCGCAGAGTCTGTCCGGGCGCGCACAATCTCGATGACCGCCTCCGCCTGGGCGAGGTCGATCCTCCCAGAAAGGAACGCGCGTCTGGTGAACTCCCCGGGCTGCGCGAGGCGCGCTCCGCACTTCAGCACTGCATCCAGCACCCGCGAAAGCGGACCGATGCCGCCGTGGCAGCTGAACTCGACCACATCCTCGCGGGTGAAGCTGTGGGGAGCGGGCATCGCGCTCGCGAGCGCCTCGTCTATCTCCTCACCCGTCTCGGGGTCAACGACGATCCCGTATCTCAATCCCCAGGGCTTCAGCGTGCGGTGCCGTTTCCCGGACGGGTCGCGGAAGAGCCTGGACGCGATCTCCAGGGCGCGCGGCCCGCTGATACGGACGATCCCTATCCCGCCCTCGCCGAGGGGCGTTGAAATGGCCGCTATCGTATCGTTCTCCGCGTATCCTTGCATGTAGACTCTTTCCCTGCCTCGCGTCAGCTTTGGCGTTCGGGCCTGCCCAACCTTCAACGCTCGACCGCCCGGGCGCTGGCAACCGTAGCCATCGGCGACCGGAACTCGCTGGCAGAATTGGGAGAGTTGAGGGGAGGCCGGATCCTCTAAGTATGGCGCCATAAGTTCTCGTCACTTTTCTTGAGGGTGTTAGGGTTGCCGGTGTTGCACTCTCTCTTTGAGTTACCGGCAATCCCTCCGAGAAGTTCCGGAGTATTTGTGCGCCCTCGCTTCGTAGGCCCCTGCTCCGCCACAGCGCCACCAATTTAAAATGCGTGCCGCGAAGACACGCACTGCTCAAACCTGACCCTCCCTGACTTCGTCTCTGCCGGCCTTTTGCAAGGCCTTCGCCTGCTCCGCGGGCCCCGCCCGCCGCCCGGGTTCCACTTCCACAGGCGCTTGCCAGCCACACGTACACCTTGCGCCCCAGGGGCGCTCGTCACGTCACTTCTTTAGAGGAGCTATCACAACCCGCCTGTAGGGCTCCTCCCCCTCGCTAAATGACGTAACTCCCTCGCAGCCCTGGATAGCCAGGTGAACTATGCGCCGCTCCATGGGGTTCATGGGCTCAAGGGTGGCCTTTCTGCCCTCCCTGCGCACCCGCTCCGCGACCGCCAGGGCCAGTCTTTCCAAAGATCGCGCCCTCTTCTCCCGATATCCCTCGGCATCCACGATTATCCGGAGCCGATCCTCCTGGTCCCCCGTACCACGGCTAGCGACCCGCGCGTACCGCCCGGCCACGAGATTTACAAGGTACTGCAGGGCGTCGAGCGTGGCGCCGCGCCTCCCGATGAGGCCCCCGAGGCCCTTTCCCTCCACCTCGAGCCGCAGTACCCCATCGACTTCCCGGGCGTTCACGGAGACACCGGCGAATCCCATATGCGCCAGCAATTCCTTCAGGAATTCCCTGGCCTTCTCCGCCACGTCAACCATATCGGCCCTGGCCGTCACCCTGACACGCGCAGGCCTCTGCCCCACCAGCCCAAGGATGCCCCTTGCAGGCTCTTCAAGCACTTCGACCTCCACCTTGTCGCGGGTCAGGCCTAGCGCCTCGAGGGCTTCCTGGACCGCCTCCTCAACCGTCCTCCCGGTCTTCTCAACGCTTTGTGCCATGCCCGGACTCCCCCTCTGCTTCCTGCGGCTGTGATATCACAGCCTTCGGAACGCTCCCTTTCCTCGGGCGCGTCACCGTCTCAACGACAAGCCCTGTCCGCGCAACCTGCCTTCCCATCCACCACTGCTGCACTGCGGCGAGGAGTGTGGTGACTACCCAGTACAGAGTGACGCCGGCGGGAAAGCTCAAGCTAATCCAGATGATGAACGCAGGCATTATAAGGTTCATCATCTTCTGGCTCGGGTCTGTGCTCATCATCGCCGATTGCAGGTATGTGGCCACCCCGGCGAGCACGGCGAGGATCACGTCGGGCTTGCCAAGGTTCGGCATCCAGAGAAACCGCTGCTCAAATGGATAGCTTCTGAGTGCAGTGAAGAGGGCCCAGATGATCGGCAGCTGGATGAGGGTCGGCCAGCAGCCACCCAGAGGGTTCACCTTGTGCTCCCGGTAGAGCTCCATCACCCTCTTCTGCATCTCCTCCGGCTGCGACCTGTACTTCTCCTGTATTTCCTTCACCTTTGGCTGGAGGAGCTTCATCTCTTCCATGGCCCTGGTCTGCTTGACCGTGAGGGGGTACGTGACCACCTTCAGCAGAATGGTCAGGGCGATGATAGCCAGCCCATCGCTTCCTGTCACATCCCGGAGGAAATGAACTATGGAGTTGATAATGCCTGTGAGAGTCAATACAAGCACCCTCCCGTCGCTTCTCCATCCCCGTTTTGCCTACGGGACCGGGTCGTACCCTCCGGGATGGAATGGATGGCACTTTACGATCCGCCTTGCCGCGAGATAGCCGCCCCTGAAGACGCCGTGTTTCCGTATGGCCTCGTACGCGTACGCCGAGCACGTGGGGTAGAACCTACACGTGGGCCTGGCCTTCAGCTGCGAGAGGAACCTCCTGTAAAACCAGATACACAGGAGAGTCATGTCCCTGGCGGCTCCGGACGCCATTTCCCGCGCGCTGCGCCAGGCGCTACGCCAGGCTGACCCTCCTTTTCCGCGCACGTCTTTCACTTTTCACCGTCGCCCTTTCGCAAGGCCGAACATTCTGAAAGAAGGCCGAGAAGCTCTTCTTTCACCTCTTGAAAAGAGGCGGTCTTCGCTTTCGACCTGGGTAGTAGCACAAGGTCCAGGCCCTCTCGAAGTGCCGCCTCGCTCGCCCGATAGGCTTCTCTCACGATCCTTTTCAGGCGGTTCCTCTCAACCGCTCCGCCAAGACGCTTGCTTACAGCGACCCCAACGCGGTTGAACGGCAGGCCGTTTTCAATGTAGTACACTACAACCCGGCTGCCCGGAAGGGACTTTCCGTGCTCGAAAACCCTCGCGAAATCCCTGCTCTTGCGCAGCCGCTCGCTTTTCGGCATCCACCGCACCCCGCAGATCCCACGGCCCGCGCTTTCACCTCATGCGGACAGGCGCTTTCTACCCTTGGCACGTCTCCTCTTCAGCACAAGGCGCCCGCTCCTTGTCGCCATTCTCTTCATGAAACCGTGAACCTTGCTACGCCGCCTGACCTTGGGCTGATAAGTTCGCTTCATATCTCTCCGCGCGCCTCCTGCGTCTTACCCGTTCCATGGCGTGTGTACGCTAGCCAAATTATAGCCAACGCCTTCCTGCATGTCAAGTGCGGCCCGCGTCGCCGGCGCGAATCCACGTTTCCTGACAACGTCACGTCACCTTCGCCAGCCTTCCGTGATCGTTCGCCCCATTCCTCGATGTGCCACCCTCTGACGCCATCTCGCGGCCTCGGACTCGCTGCAATGGACCCCGCATCCCGGAGCGTCTTGCCGCCTCCGCTCCGCCGCGTCACGACCCTTTCACCCCTACCCTACCCTACCTACCCACCCCAGCAATGCCCCCAACAACACTCTCCAAGCTCTCCTCTCATCATGTCCCGCTTTCCGCGCGGCCTTTTCGCCGTGCTTTCCCTAACCCGCGCCTTTCCTTCCATGACTCTCTCACGCTCCCCCGCGCTTTCCCACGCCTTCCCATACCCCCTTCTTCTCACCGCCCCGCCCCTTGCCACACTGGAAAAGCTCTGCTAATATGGTTTCGGAGGTTTTTCCAGACTTTCCACGTCGCCTGGTCAGAAGTATAGAGTTCCCAGTTCCGCACAGAGTTATTCACAGCCTGTGGATAACTCTGTGGGTAACCTGTTGATGTTTGGGGCCCCGGCGCCACAAGGCTTTCGATGGTTTCCGGAAGCGCCTGTGGATATCGCGAAGGGCCAGCTAGGCGCCATTTCAGTAGTGGAAACCCCTCTGTTGCCTCTGCCGATGTTATCCACAGTTTCTGTGGATAACTTGTGGACAACCTATGGATTTCCTGTGCACGTTCCCTTCCCACAGAGTTTTTCACAGCTGTGGAAAACTCTGTGGAAAACTCCGGCCGAAAGGCGGGCCACAGTATGCCAGGCGTCTTTTCACGGCTCTTTCGCAGAGGCTTTCAGGGCCGCCTCGACCAGCCCTCTTCCTCTGGCGATCACTCACCCCAGCGCGGGAGGCAGTGGGAGCGCGAGGTGCGTATAGCCGTGTACGACTCCCTGAGCACCGTGCCGAGAATCGTTGACATCCGAGGCAGGGACTGCGCCGAGCTTCTGAACGAGATCGCCTCGAAGACGTATTCTTTCGCCCATGAAAAGGGAGGAAGGCTCCCGTACGTGGCCATCAAGGAGATCGTGGAAAACCTCCTCCACGCCGATTTTCAGGACGCGGTCATAAGCATCCTGCCTGACGGCAATACTATTAGGGTCTCAGACCAGGGCCCTGGGATAATTGAGAAGGAGAAGGCATTCCTTCCTGGTTTCACTACAGCCACCACCGAGATGCGCAAGATAATCCGCGGGGTGGGCTCGGGTCTTCCTATTGTCCGCGACTCGATGCGGGCGATCGGAGGCTTTGTTTCCATCGAAGACAACCTGCACCGTGGGTGCGTGGTGACACTTTCCTCCATTTCCAGGTCTGGCGAAACGGCACCAGGGGTTTCCGAAAACGTCACCGGCAGAGATAGAGGGGCGGAATCTCGTTTCCATGAGGCCAATCCGGAAGTTTTCGCGGGCTCCCGGAAAGGTGGTGGGAATGATGACCTCTTTATTTCAGAAACTGACGAGCAGAAAAGCGCCTTTGAAAAGCTTGATGCAATCCTTTCAGAGCGGCAGCGAAAGGTTTTCCGGGTCCTAGCTGAAAAGGGTGAGGCCGGACCATCCACCATTGTGAAAGAGCTCGATATAAGCCTCAGCACGGCTTACCGTGATCTCGTCTCCCTCGAGGAGCACGGGCTCGTTGAGCCGGCAGATGGGAGTGGCAAACGCCGCCTCACTCCGCGGGGTATGACTTACCTCGCTCGCCTGGCAAGATGACTTGCTGGAGAGTAAAGCTGAGCCTTCTTTCAGGGGGTAAGGAGCTATGCTTGAACGTGCAGATACGCTCTGGGCCAAGGTCCTCGAGGTGATGCAAGGGCAGATACCGAAGCCCAGTTTCGAGACGTGGCTTCGCGGGACCGAGGGTGTCGCCATCAACGGGAACACGCTGGTAGTGCGGACCTTGCATGACATTGGGCGGAAATTTCTAACGGACAACTACCGCCAGCCTATTCGCCGCACTCTCAAAGCCCTTACAGACATGGACCTGGACGTGTCCTTCGTGTGCTCCGTGCCGTCTGAGGCGCCGGATGACCTGGGAGCGGACGACTCTGCTCACATGGGATCGCTCATGGGCGATGAGCTGTACACAACCCGGCTGAATCCTAAGTATACGTTCGATACCTTCGTCGTGGGAAACAGCAACAGGTTCGCCCACGCAGCGTGCCTCGCCGTTGCCGAGGCGCCCGGCAGGGCATACAACCCCCTGTTTATCTATGGAGGCGTGGGTCTTGGGAAGACCCACTTGATGCAAGCCATCGGCCACTTTGTGCTTCAGCATAGCCCGTCAACGCGAGTGGTTTACGCTCCTTGCGAGAAATTCACAAACGACCTCATCAATGCGATCCGGGACGACAAGACCGTGGAATTCCGGGAACGGTACCGCAACGTGGACGTCCTCCTCATCGACGACGTGCAGTTCCTGGCGCAGAAGGAGCGTACCCAGGAGGAGTTCTTCCATACCTTTAACACGCTGCACGAGGCGGGCAAGCAGATCGTAATATCCAGCGACCGCCCCCCGAAGGAGATCCCCACCCTCGAGGACAGGCTCAGGTCCCGCTTCGAGTGGGGTCTCATCTCCGACATCCAGGCGCCTGACCTCGAGACCCGGATAGCGATTCTCAAGAAGAAGGCTCAGCTCGAGCAGCTCGATATGCCGCTCGAGGTGCTCGCGTACATCGCGAACCAGATCCGCTCCAACATCCGCGAGCTCGAGGGTGCTCTCACGCGTGTGGCGGCCCATTGTTCCATACACAACCGCCCCGTCACCGTTGCCACCGCGGCGGAATGCCTGAAAGACATGATTCCGTCCGAGAGGCCGAAACAGGTCTCGATCTACCACATACAGCAGGCAGTCGCGGAGTTCTACCAGATCCCTCCCGACGAGATGAAAGCAAAGAAGCGAACCAGGACCATCTCCTACCCCCGCCAGGTCGCCATGTATCTATGTCGAGAGCTTACGGAGGAATCGCTCCCCACAATCGGCTTTGCCTTCGGCGGGAGGGATCACACCACGGTCCTCCACGCCTGCTCGAAAATACGCGCGGATATGGAGGAGGACGAGGCCCTTGCGGGCGCCATCCGCACCATCATCGCCCGGTTGAAGGAGATGACCTGACCTTGACTCATGTCGGCGCTGGGGCCAGGGCCCGCCGTGCACTTCCTGTGGATAAACTCTTTATAACCTGTGGATTTCCTGTGGGCAGTGTGTCGAATCGTCCTGGTTTGTGTATAATGTGGACAAGCCATGACGAAAATCCACAGGTTTGTCCACACCGAAAGCCCACGCGCCCTAAGGCAGTGCAGGGTTTATCCACAAATCCACAGGCCCTACTACTGGTACTAGAAAGCTGTACATGTACAAGAAACATGATCCGGAGTACAACCCTGTGGAAAACTGCATGACAGGATCGTCGATCGCCAGCAAGGCTCTCGCGTTCAAGTTCGACAGTGAGAGGGGGACCTGAGAAGCGTGGATAGGCTTGAGACGCTTGGCCAAACAGGTATGGAAACAGAGAATCCTGCAGAAGCCCCGGTCCATCTTTCGTGTGATCGGGACGATCTAGCTACGAGTGTTGCCACGGTGCAACGTGCTGTATCGTCCAGAACAACTTTGCCGATCCTCTCGGGCGTGCTCATCGAGACCACACCCGCCGGCCTCCGCCTCGTGGGAACGGACCTCGAGCTTTCCGTGGAGACATACATGCCCGTCAGCGCCACAGCCCAGGCTGCGATGGTGCTTCCCGCCCGGTACCTCGGGGAGATAGTAAGACGCCTGCCCGACAAAGAGGTCAAAATCGAGTTCGACCCAGGCAGGCGAGTCGCTACCATCTCCAGCGGGAAGGCAGTGTACAGCATCAATTCCATGGAGCCGGCCGAGTTTCCGCTCTTCCCCCAGGTGCAGGGGGACGTGTGGTGGACGGTCCCGGGCAAGGACCTTGCTGAATTCGTGAAGCAGACCGCATTTGCAGCCGCCACTGACGAGAACCGTCCGTTCCTGACCGGCGTGCTCGTGTCGCTTGACGGAGGCGAGGCAAGGCTGGTGGCCACGGACACGTTCAGGCTCGCGCTCCGGAAGGTGACGGTGGACCGCGAGAAAAGCAGCCCTAATGAGTCGGGGGTAAGGCAGATGATCGTCCCGGCGAGGGCCTTTGCCGAGGTCGGAAGGATAGTCCAGAGCGAGAGTGGCGAAGTGGAGATCTATGCCTCGGCGAACCAGGTGGGTTTCAAGTGCTGCAAGACGACCATCGTGAGCCGCCTCATTGACGGCCAGTTTCCGAACTACGAGCGGGTGATCCCCAAGACCTGGAAGAGCCGAATGGTGGTGGATAGGGCGAGGCTTCTGGAGGCAGTCGAGCGCGTGGCCGTCCTTGGCAAGGACGAGTTCGGCACGGTGAAGCTGGGGTACGGCGGAGAGACCCTGACCATCAGCGCGAACGCCCCCGACGTCGGCATGGCCTTCGAGGAGGTGGGGGTTACGGCGACCGAAGGCGAGACTGGCGAGACAGCCCTACGGTCCCGTTACCTCCTGGACGTCCTGCGCGCCGTGGGCGACGAGGAGCTTACCCTCGAAGTCACAGGCCCGGTAAGCCCGGTGGTGCTCAGACAGGCTCAGGACCAGGCCACGGACTACCTGTACCTCATAATGCCGGTGACGGTAAACGCATGACGACCGCCGAGAAGCCCGTGAAAGTCTGTATCACAAGCCCCGACATCAGGCTCGACCAGTTTCTCAAATGGGCTGGAGTGGCCCCCACCGGCGGACAAGCCAAGGCTTTGGTCCAGGACGGGCGGGTTACGGTGAACGGCCGGCAGGAGCTGCGCCGCGGCAGGAAGCTGCGCCCTGGTGACGTCGTGGCCGTAACGTTCGTGGCTGGCGCGGCGCGCCTGGAGGGTCGAGAGGAGCAGGTGCAACGGGCCTTCGAGGTTGCGGGGGATGCCGGCGATGGTGCTTGAAAGGCTGAAGCTCAGGCATTTCAGGAACTACGCTTCCGCAGAGCTTGAGCTATTTCCCGGGAAGAACGTCCTTTCGGGCGACAATGGGCAGGGCAAGACAAACGTCCTGGAGGCCGTATACCTCTGTGGCACCGGGTCGTCCTACCGGACCACGCGCGACGCTGATCTCATCACATGGGGTGAGAGCGGGTTCTACGCGGCTTGCCGCTTTATCCGTCGGAGAGAGCCGCTCTTCGTGGAGGTAGGCTGTACACGGGAAGCGGGCAAGACGATAAAGATCAACGGCGTTCCTCACGAGGCGTCCGTCGAGAATATCTGTGCCGCCAACGTTGTGGTCTTCGGGCCTGATGATCTTCGGATGATAAAGGGGGGCCCGGTGGAGCGACGCCGCTTTCTCGACACAGAGATCGGCGCGGTAAGCGAGGGTTACCGCCGGGATCTCTCGGCATACCGCAGGATCCTTGCCCAGAGGAACGCGTTTCTGAAGGACAAGCGCTACGACTCCATGCCGGCGGCGAGGCGCGACCCTGCTCTCGACGTCTGGGACGAGCAACTTGCTGCCGCGGGAGCGCGGGTGATGGTCAAGAGGGCCGAGGCGATAAAGAAGCTTTCGGTACTTGCGAAGGTTGCCCATCGCCACATATCTCCTGACGGCACCCTCGAGATGGTATACCGCCCGTCCTTCTATGTAGGCATGGGGGCGGTCGCGAAGACGCGAGGCGACGATGGCGAGACCCTGCGAAAGTGGGAAGAGGCTTTTCGGCGCGAACTGGAGAAGGTGCGCCCTGAAGAGCTGATGCGAGGCGTGACGCTCGTCGGTCCGCACCGGGACGAGGTCAGCTTCATCGTTGACGGTGTGGA
This sequence comes from Bacillota bacterium, assembly GCA_014360195.1. Lineage (GTDB taxonomy): Bacteria > Bacillota > SHA-98 > UBA4971 > UBA4971 > UBA6256. Next base: position 32,974 of record JACIXY010000012.1, on the reverse strand, counting down.
CATGAGGGTCTTCGGCTCCCAGGGCCAGCAGCGCTCCGTCCTCCTCGCGGTCAGGCTAGGTGAGCTTGAGTTCGTGAAGAGCGAGGTCGGCGAGGACGCAATCCTCCTCCTCGATGACGTCTCCAGCGAGCTTGACCCCGGAAAGAGAGCGCGGCTCTGGGAGTATCTCAACGACCGGGTCCAGACCATCATCACGACCACCGATGAGAGGTTACTCGGCGACACGGGCGGCCCGGTGAAGCGCTTTCGGGTGCGGGCGGGGCGTGTGGAAGAGGTGAGGTGAGGTGGTCCGGCTGCGGGAAGCGCTCGATGGAAGCCTCAAGCGGCTCGGGATCTTGAGACAGGCAAGGAGAGCGCGGGCGGTTGATCTTTGGGCAGAGGTTGTGGGAAGCGCCGCCGCCCGGGCATCCAGGGCCACTCGGTGCAAGGACGGCGTTCTTTTCGTGGCCGTAAAGAGCTCAGTCTGGGCGCACGAACTATCACTTTTGAAGGCGGACATCATTAAGAAGCTGAACAGGTACCTCGGAAAGGGCACGATCGTGGACATCCGATTTCAGGCCAGAGGGTTCCTCAAGGCGGAGGCCAGGGACAGGTGCAGCACAGGGTCGGGCGGGGACAGGGGCACCGCGCGACCGGGACGAACACTGAGCCATGCCGAGATGGAAGAGATTGACACTCTCTCGGCGGCGATCGCCGATCCTGAGGTTAGAGCGGCGTTCGCCCGTGCCGTAATGGCCGCCAGGATAGAGAATCGGGAACAGCGTGCCCCGACTGGACCTGCGCAAACGTAACGGACCAACCGCGCAGCAATGGATGAGGAGCTGATACAGTTGTTCCTGCACATAGGAGGGCAGGTGAGCGTGGCTGTAAGAGACCTTGTGGTCATGCTCGATATGGAGATAGCGAAGAAATCCCCGCTGACGGCGGAGTTCTTGTCGCGAGTGCGCGAGGACCGTGGGGTCCTCTCCGTAGACGGGCAAGAGCCCAGGTGCGCCGTGATTACCCCTTCTACGGTCTACTTGTCCCCGATATCCCTTCCAACTTTACGACGCCGCCTTGAGGCCGCGTACGGCGCCCTTGAGGATGAGGGACCGGGGCCCGTCGTTGACAAGGGTCGGGCGGTATAATAACATAAATGCAGTGCCTGAAGGCGGGTTGACTCCGAACCTACGTTTGGTATAATGGTGCCAGGCAGCACGATCCCAGGAACCGTGGTGACAACATCACGGTTCTTGGCGGTTCAAAGACGTACTCTTTAGTAACTTCCTCATGGAAAGCGCGGCGGTATCATGGGTAATGTCATCAGTAGTGGGCCAAACAGTCAGACCCGTTATGGGTCTCTACCAAATGGGCGCCCTGACAAGGCCCTTGTCGAGACGCCGTACGGTGCTGAGCAGATCCAGGTGCTCGAGGGTCTCGAGGCCGTAAGGAAGCGACCCAGCATGTACATCGGCAGCACCGGCGTGCGTGGGCTGCACCAGCTCGCCTACGAGGTCGTGGATAACAGCATCGACGAGGCTCTGGCCGGTTACTGCGACGCGATAGACGTGACCATCAGGAAGGATGGTTCGTTGCGGGTCGCAGACAACGGGAGAGGCATTCCCGTTGACATTCATCCCAAGATGGGGAGGCCCGCCGTCGAGGTGGTCCTTACGGTGCTGCACGCCGGTGGAAAGTTCGGCGGCGGGGCGTATCGGGTGTCGGGTGGCCTCCACGGAGTCGGCGTCTCCGTCGTGAACGCCCTTTCCGAGTGGCTCGAGGTGGAGGTCCGGTCGGGCGGCAAAGTCTATCGCCAGCGCTACCAGCGGGGCAAGCCGGTGACAGACCTTGAGGTAAAGGGGGCTTGTGAGACCACCGGCACCACGATCACGTTCATGCCGGACCGGAAGATCTTCGAGACCACCGAGTTCAGCTTCGACACGCTGGCTCACCGGCTGCGCGAGCTTGCGTTCTTAAGCCGCGGCGTCGGGATCACCCTCACCGACGAGCGGGAGGGCAAGAACGTCGAGTTCCAGTACGAGGGTGGGATCGTCTCTTTCGTTGAGCATCTCAACAAGAACAGAGATCCCATCCATCCCGACATATTCTACGTGGCGCGCGATGTCGGCGACGCCTCTGTGGAGGTTGCCTTTCAGTATAACGACGGGTACGTGGACAACACGTTCTCCTTCGCCAACTTCATCAACACCACTGAAGGCGGCACTCACCTGAGCGGCTTTCGCTCTGCGCTCACCCGTACCATCAACGACTATGCCAGGAAGGTCGGGATGCTGAAGGAAAACGAGGAGAACCTCACCGGCGACGACGTGAGAGAGGGGCTCACCGCCGTCATCAGCGTGAAGTTGCTCGCCCCGCAGTTCGAGGGGCAGACCAAGACCAAGCTGGGCAACAGCGAGATCCGCGGGATCGTCGATTCGGTGGTCGCCGAGGCCCTTGCCGAGTTCTTCGAGGAGAGACCTGCCACGGCCCGGGCCATCGTCGAGAAGTGCCTCTCCGCCGCGCGCGCCAGGGAGGCCGCGCGGAAAGCAAAGGAGCTGACCCGCCGCAAGACGGCCCTTGAAGTGTCGTCGCTTCCCGGGAAGCTTGCCGACTGCTCCCTTCGGGAGCCGGATCTGTGCGAGCTATTCCTCGTTGAGGGGGAGTCCGCCGGCGGCAGCGCGAAGCAAGGGCGCGACAGGCGCTTCCAGGCTATCATGCCGCTGCGTGGCAAGATACTGAACGTCGAAAAGGCGCGGCTCGACAAGATCCTTGCCAACGAGGAGATCCGTGCGATGATAACGGCGCTCGGGACGGGCGTCGGCGACGACTTCGACGCATCCAAGCTGCGCTATCGCAAGGTCGTGGCAATGACCGACGCTGACGTGGACGGCGCTCACATCCGCACGCTGCTCCTGACGTTCTTCTACCGCTACATGAGGCCGCTCATCGAGAACGGCAATGTGTATATCGCTCAGCCGCCGCTCTTCCGGGTGCGGCAGGGGAAGAAGGATTTCTACGCCTATAGCGAGAGGGAACTCGAGGCCATCCTGCAGAAAGTGGGCCGCCAGGGAGTGACCGTGCAGCGGTACAAGGGTCTTGGCGAGATGAACGCCGAGCAGCTCTGGGAGACCACGATGAACCCGGAGACGCGCACGATCCTGCAGGTGTCCCTGGAGGATGCGATGGCAGCGGATGAGATCTTCACAACCCTGATGGGCGACAAAGTCGAGCCGCGGCGCGAGTTCATTCAGCAACACGCGAAGGAAGTAACCGATCTTGACATATAGCTCACATAGCCCCATATAGCTCCACAGGGAGGTCCTAATGCTTGGTTGAACCGAAGGACGGGAAAGTGATCCCCATAAGCATAGAAGATGAGATGAAGCGCTCTTACCTCCTGTACTCGATGAGCGTCATAGTCGGACGGGCGCTTCCTGACGTGCGGGACGGGCTCAAGCCCATCCACCGGCGCATCCTGTACGCCATGAGCGAACTCGGGCTTACGCCAGACAAGCCCCACCGCAAGTCCGCGACGATCGTGGGCGAAGTGATGGGCAAGTACCATCCGCACGGGGATGCCGCGATATACGACACGCTCGTGAGGATGGCGCAGGACTTCTCGCACAGGTACCCGCTCATAGATGGCCATGGGAACTTCGGATCCATCGACGGCGACCCGCCGGCCGCCATGCGTTACACAGAGGCGCGCATGGCGAAGATCACCTTGAAGCTCCTTGCGGACATCGACAAGGAGACGGTGGACTTCGTCCCCAACTTCGATGAGTCCCTGAAAGAGCCGACCGTGCTCCCGGCGAGGTTCCCGAACCTCCTGGTCAACGGTTCGTCCGGCATCGCGGTTGGGATGGCCACCAACATCCCGCCCCACAACCTGGGCGAGGTCATAGATGCCGTCGTCATGCTGATAGACAACCCCGACGCGTCCATCAAAGAGCTCATGATGATCATAAAGGGGCCTGACTTTCCTACCGGTGGCCTCATCATGGGCAGGGACGGCATCCGCGACGCGTACACGACCGGGCGAGGATCCATCAAGATGAGGGCTCGGGCCAGGATCGAGACGTCCTCGGGTGGCAAGACGAGGATCCTCGTGACAGAGATCCCGTACCAGGTCAACAAGGCAAGGCTAATTGAGAGTATAGCCGAGCTTGTGCGCGATAAAAAGATCGATGGAATCACCGACCTTCGCGACGAGAGCGACAGGGAGGGCATGCGCATAGTCATCGAGCTTCGGCGGGATGCCAATCCCAACGTCGTGCTCAACCAGCTGTACAAGCACACCCAGATGGAGGACACCTTCGGTGTCATCATGCTGGTGCTTGTCGACGGGCAGCCCAGGGTGCTGAACCTCAAGGAAACCCTTCACTACTACATCGAGCACCAGAAAGAGGTCGTGACGAGGCGCACCAGGTTTGAGCTCGCAAGGGCCGAGGAGAGGGCGCACATCCTCGAAGGCCTCAAGATAGCCCTTGACAACCTGGATGCCATCATCACTCTTATCCGGCAGTCGCGGACTCCCGAGGTGGCCAGGGAAGGGCTCATGAAGAGATTCAAACTCTCGGAGAAGCAGGCGCAGGCCATCCTCGACATGAGGCTGCAGCGGCTCACAGGCCTCGAGCGGAAGAAGATCGAGGACGAATACGTCGAGGTCATCAAGCTGATAGCTAAACTCAAGGGCATCCTCGCCGATGAAAAAAGGGTCTTGGAAGTGATCAAGGAAGAGCTCCTGGCCATCAAGGAGGAGTATGCCGACCTGAGGCGGACTGAGATCACCGCGGCGGCCACCAAACTCGACGTCGAGGACCTCATCGCAGAGGAAGACATTGTGGTGACCCTGACCCATCAGGGCTACATCAAGAGGCTGCCGCTCACAACCTACCGGAGCCAGAGAAGGGGCGGCCGTGGGGTGACCGGCATGAGCACGAAAGAGGAGGATTTCGTTGAGCACCTCTTCGTGACGACCACCCACGAATACATCCTCTTCTTCACGGACAAGGGGAAGATATACTCGATCAAGGCGTACGAGGTGCCGGAGGCCAGCCGCCAGGCGAGGGGCACCGCGGTGGTGAACCTCATCTCCCTTTCGCCCGGCGAGAGCATTCGCGCAGTCATACCCATCCGGGAATTTGCGGACGACAAGTACCTGGTGATGGCAACCAGACAGGGCGTCATCAAGAAGACGGCGCTCTCGATGTACGACAACGCCCGCAGGTCGGGCGTCATCGCTATCGACCTTGCGGAGGGCGACGACCTCGTAAGCGTGAAGCTGACCTCGGGAGACGAGGAGCTCATCATCGTGACTGCCCAGGGTCAGTCCATACGGTTCAAGGAAGAGGAAGTACGGCCGCTGGGCCGCATCGCACGCGGCGTCAAGGGCATTTCGCTCGCCAAAGGGGACACCGTGGTCGGCATGGACGTGGTGAGGGAAGGCTGCGACCTGCTGGTCGTGACGGCGAACGGCTTCGGCAAGAGGACGCCCCTCGCGGAATACCGGCTCCAGTCGCGGGGAGGCAAGGGCATCAAGACCCTCAAGGTGACACCCAAGACGGGGCCGGCGGCTGACGTGAAGGTCCTTACCGGCGACGACGAGCTGATGATCATCTCAGCCGAAGGGATAATAATCAGGATGAACGCTGCCGACATCCCCCAGCAGGGGAGATCGACGCAAGGCGTCCGCGTCATGAAGCTCGAGCCCGGCGACAAGGTGGTGTCCGTGGCGCAGGTGGTCGGCAAGAACGGGGGCTGAGGCTGCGGTGTCTCGCCCGTATGAGGTCCTGGAACATACCGCTGACGTCGGCATCCGCGCCTGGGGCCGGAGGCTCGAGGAGACCTTCGCCAATATGGCGCTGGGCATGATGTCGCTCATCGTGCCTGAGCCTGGGCGCATCCTGGAGAGGGAAGAGAGGCGCGTCGAGGCTCGTGCTGCCGACCTGGAAGGCCTCCTTGTGGCGTGGCTATCGGAGTTTGTGTACCTGGTTGATGCCGAGAGGTTCCTGGTGGCGAAGATCGAAGACATCCGCATAGACAGGCGTGAGCCCAGGCGAGAACCCGGGCAGGCGGCGGGGCGAGCGGCCGTGCAAACGCCCAGGCAAGAGGTGGAGCAAGCCGTGGTACAAACGCCCGGGCAGACTGCCGCGTGGGAGTCTTGGCGGGCCGGCGAGCGGGGGACGGGGCACCCTGATGAAGAGGGCACATACAACACCGGCGTGCAAGGCACCGTCGGGGGCGGCTTCGGTTCGGCTGCCGGGTCGGCCGCCTGGACGGTTACAGCGCTCGTGCGCGGCGAGGGTATTGATCCTGCGAGGCATCCGCTGGAAATGGAGATCAAAGGCGTTAGCTACCACATGGTGAAGGTCGAGCGGGTAGGCGAACCCGGGAGGGCGAGCGCCGTGGGCGAGACGGGCGAGGTAGCTAGCGACGAGAACGTCCGGGGTGACTGGTGGGTGGCTCAGGCTATCTTCGATATCTAAGGCAGGCATGGTGGGTCCGTTTTGAGAACTCAGGAGGTGCTGTGTCGTGGGCAACGGCTGGAATGGGCCTCTTGAGCGAGTTGACGAGTTTCGCTGGCGCATCCCGGTGACCTACAAGGCAGGCATGAGGGTGCCCGGCATGATCTACGCGGATGAGCGGCATGTCGACCACATCCGGGAGGACCAGGCTCCCGAGCAGGTGGCGAACGCCGCCTTCCTCCCCGGGATGGTGGGCATGTCCCTTGCGATGCCTGACATCCACTGGGGTTACGGCTTCGCCATAGGCGGCGTCGGAGCAACCCTGGCAGACGAGGGCGTCATATCCCCGGGCGGGGTGGGCTTCGATATCAACTGTGGCGTGAGAATGCTTCGCACGAACCTCTTCGAGGACGACGTCCGTCCGCGCCTCGAGCAACTGGTGAACCAGCTTTTCCGCGACATACCGTCGGGCGTCGGGTCGACCGGCCTGATCAAGCTGGGGAAGAACGACACAGCCGAGGTCCTGGAGAAGGGCGCGCTCTGGGCGGTGGAAAACGGATACGGCTGGCCCCGGGACCTCGACCATACCGAGGAGCGGGGCGTCATGAAAGGCGCCCAGGCAGGCAAGGTAAGCGACAAGGCCATCAAACGCGGCATGCCGCAGCTCGGCACCCTCGGCTCGGGCAACCATTTCCTTGAGGTTCAGGTAGTCGACGAAGTGTTCGATGGCGACCTGGCGGAAAGGTTCGGGCTGGCCCCCGGCCAGATCGCGGTGATGATCCATTCCGGGTCGCGAGGCCTCGGTCACCAGGTGTGCACGGACTACCTCGCCACAATGGAGCAGGCGATAAAGAAGTACGGCATCACCATTCCCGACAGGCAGCTTGCCTGCGCTCCCTTGAACTCTCGGGAGGGACAGGATTACTTCGCCGCCATGGCGTGCGCCGCCAACTATGCGTGGGCGAACCGCCAGTGCATCATGCATTGGACTCGTCAGGCTTTCGCGAAGGTGTTCGGGCGCTCGCCGGAGGACCTCGGGATGGAACTCATCTACGACGTGGCGCACAACATCGCCAAGATCGAGGACCATGTGGTTGACGGAAGGCGACGTAAAGTGTGCGTGCATCGCAAAGGCGCGACGCGCGCGTTTCCGGCGGGCCATCCGGATGTGCCTGCAGACTATCGTGACATAGGGCAGCCTGTGCTCGTCCCGGGGGACATGGGCCGCAACTCTTACCTGCTTGTTGGGACCGAAAAGGCCATGGAAGAGACGTTCGGCTCAACCTGCCACGGGGCGGGGCGCGTGATGAGCAGGGCGGCCGCGAAGAAAGCGGTGAGCGGCGCGGCGCTCCAGGCGGAGCTGCGGGAGCGCGGCATCATCGCTAAAGCCGCCAGCAAGGCCTCGCTCGCCGAGGAGACCCCCGAGGCATATAAAGACGTGAACGAGGTGGTCCACGTCTGTCACGGGGCGGGCATATCCCGCAAGGTTGCGCGAATGAGGCCCATCGGGGTTATCAAGGGGTAGCAGGCGCTCCCCATAACGCGTGGCTGCTCGGCCTCTGGCCCCTGGCCCGCAGACGACGTCAATTCACGAACCACGCTGGACCGCGCTTATTATGCATGCGAGACCATCGGCGGGGCGTTGAGGCATAGGTGCGCCCCGCTTGGGGCGCCGTTCCCGGACCGTGAGCGCCGGCAACCTCCCGCTGTTTTCGTTTGCGGCATGGCGCCGGCGCTGCTTGTCCCTGTGTGTTGTCTATCCAATGTCCGCTTGCTTGTCTACTCGCCGCCCGCGAGCCGGAAACCCCCAGCCGTTCCTGCACAGCCCGGGCCGGGCAGACCCTGTCAGACGGCGCTTGCTTCTGTCTTTCCCATGCTGCCTATCCCGAAGTCGGTCCCCGGGTCGGGGCGATCTTGAACCTGCGTGCGATCGACTTGAGCTCTGTTATGTCCGCCCTGGCACCGGCCTCGTTCTTTGCCCTGATGTCCGCTCTGAGCTTGTCCACGCGCGCGTCAAACGTCGTGACGTCCTTTGTCGTGTTTGTGCTGGTCACACGGGGACGAAGCGATTCCCAGGTGGTGCGTAGCTTTGCGGATTCCCTATCCGCCGCGGCCCAGTCCTTACGCGTCACGGCCTCCTCAACCCTGGTCAGGTCGCGCTCCAGGTCGGTCACGGTTGGAGCGGGGGCTGTCGGGGCCGGACGCGTTGGGGTCGGCGTGGGTGCGGGCTTGGTCGGAGCGGGCCTCGTGGGCGCAGGACGCGGCGCCGGAACCCTCGCATACCTGAGCCCGGCGAAGACGGCGATGATGACGACGAGCGCGCCGATTATCCAAGCGCTCGTGTTCACCCGTCCGCCTCTGTTGTTGCCGCCTCTGCCTGCGTTATCACCGTTCCTGCCACCCGCTCCACCCGCTGTGAAACCCTGTCCGCCGCCGTTGCCACCTGCTCGGTCATCTGGAGATAGACGGTCGTCCACGTGATCACCTCCTCAGGGCATATTATCTGCCAGGCACCGCGGGATAATGCGCCGCGACCTGCGAGGCGAGACGCAAGCCATGTTCAGCCCATGCTCAGGCCGGGCCCTTTCCAGTGCTGGCCTTGTAGTCTTCGCCTGCGGCTGCCTGGGCAGCCCTGCGCTCGGCGTCAACCTCGTCGAGGTGGCTTGCGAGCAATGACACGATTTCCAGGTCGAGAGCGGAGGCACAGCCGAGCTCCCGAACGACATCGAGGGCCTTCGCGGCCTCCATTGCGTGGCGGTAAGGGCGCTGCTCGGTCAGGGCTGTGAACACGTCGGCTACGCTCATGATGCGTGAGCCGAGGGACAGCTCGCGTCCTGAGTAATGGAAAGGATAGCCCCGTCCGTCGAGGCGCTCGTGGTGGAGCGAGGCCCACCGGTTGACGACGTCGAGCGTCGGGAGCGACTCGATGATGCGGTAACTGTGGAAGGCGTGCTGTTTGATGATGTTGAACTCGTGTTTGGTGAGTGGCCCCGGCTTCTCCAGGATCTCTGCGGGCACCGCAAGCTTGCCGATGTCGTGGAGATAGCCTGCGGCCCGCATCATCCTGCATTCCATTTCCGAGAGCCCGGCGAGGCACGCGAGGCGCGCCGCCGTGGCCGCCACCCCGGCGGAGTGCGTTGCCGTAAAGGGGCTGCGAAAGTCGATGATCCGCCGGAAGAGGTCCGCAAGGCCCAGGAGCCCCTCGAGATCAAGCCGAAACTCGGCGGGCTCGGCGGAAGCCGGCGTCCCCGGAGCACTCGCACAGCCGACGCGAAGCCGACCGCCCTTTGTCGTGGTGAGCCATCGTTTTCCACGATATCCAACTGCAGGCACGGTGTCAAGGGATCGCGCGAGGACTTGCTGGCTTGCCGGCGCGAGGTTTACATAATACGTTGCGTGTGGTATCATTGCTCCGTTCCAGTTAGATGTGGGAGGGAGGAACTCGATCGTGTCCGGCCAGGCTGGAGGTGTTGGGCACAAGACGTATGCTCGGCAGGGCAGCGGTGTGACCGCCGGAACCCCGGGATGGTGGACAGGCCGGGCGGCAGCTGGCATTTTCGTGGCGCTGCTTCTCACAACTGCTCTTGTGGTGACCGAGAACTGGCTTTCTCGGCCGGCCGCTGTGCCTGCAGTCGGCGGACTCGCCCCGGGCGTCGGTGGCGCGGCAGCGCGTTGCGGCTGGCGTGCGGTAACGGGCGACGACTATTCGGGCACTGGAGGCGGCGAGGCTGCGTCCGCGGCGGGGGAGCCCGTGGGGGTGGAGAGCCCTGTGGACGACCCGGTGATCGGGCAGGGTCCTGGCTTTGTGGGCTGGTTCGAGCGCGACGTCGAGTACCTCGAGACCCTGGGCAGGCGCGCGTCCCGTTGGGATGGCGGGCTATTCCGCGAAGTTCGCCGTGAGATCGCGCGTCTTCGCGAGATCGTCGCGCATCTCGATGAGAGCCCTTCCTATCGCGACCCGGAGCTTGGGTTCCTGGTATACGATGCCCGGACCACGGGCTGGCTCCACGTGCTCAGCGTCGCACTTC
>JACIXY010000012.1:0-17500 GCA_014360195.1 Bacillota bacterium | reverse complement strand
GAACCAAAGCCCCGGTGAACGGCGGCCGTAACTATAACGGTCCTAAGGTAGCGAAATTCCTTGTCGGGTAAGTTCCGACCCGCACGAATGGCGTAACGACTTGGGCGCTGTCTTGACGGGGGGCTCGGCGAAACTGTAAATACCTGTGAAGATGCAGGTTACCCGCGACTAGACGGAAAGACCCCGTGGAGCTTTACTGTAGCCTGAGATTGGATTCTGGCATGTTATGTACAGGATAGGTGGGAGGCAGGGAAAGAGGGACGCTAGTTCCTCCGGAGCCGACCTTGGGATACCACCCTTAATGTGCTGGAGTTCTAACCCCTGCCTGTGAGCCAGGGGGGGGACATTCTCAGGTGGGCAGTTTGACTGGGGCGGTCGCCTCCTAAAAGGTAACGGAGGCGCCCAAAGGTTCCCTCAGCGCGGTTAGAAATCGCGCGTTGAGTGTAAAGGCATAAGGGAGCTTGACTGCGAGAGGAACATCTCGAGCAGGGTGGAAACACGGGCTTAGTGATCAGGTGGTACCGAGTGGAAGGGCCATCGCTTAACGGATAAAAGCTACCCCGGGGATAACAGGCTGATCTCCCCCAAGAGTCCACATCGACGGGGAGGTTTGGCACCTCGATGTCGGCTCGTCGCATCCTGGGGCTGGAGCAGGTCCCAAGGGTTGGGCTGTTCGCCCATTAAAGCGGTACGTGAGCTGGGTTCAGAACGTCGTGAGACAGTTCGGTCCCTATCTGTCGCGGGCGCAGGAGATTTGAGGGGGTCTATCCCTAGTACGAGAGGACCGGGATGGATGCACCGAGGGTGTACCAGTTGTTCCGCCAGGGGCATAGCTGGGAAGCCAAGTGCAGCAGGGATAAGCGCTGAAAGCATCTAAGCGCCAAGCCCGCCCCAAGATTAGATCTCCCACGGCGCAAAGCCGGTAAGACCCCAGAGAGATGATCTGGTTGATAGGCCGGTGGTGTAAGGGCAGCAATGCCTTGAGCTTACCGGTACTAATCGGTCGAGGGCTTGACCTAGAAGGCCCACCCGAACTGTGCAGTTTTCAAGGTGCACCCGAAACAAGCTCATAAGCTCTTCCGGTGGCAATAGCGGAGGGGAAACACCTGTTCCCATTCCGAACACAGAAGTTAAGCCCTCCAGCGCCGATGGTACTGCACTGGCAACGGTGCGGGAGAGTAGGTCGCTGCCGGAAGGCTTTTTTATTTTCGTTGCGGCTATTGTAATGTCCCTCAAGAGGTGGTATACTCTAAGAGCCTGAAACCGAGGGTTGACTGGACCAGCAAACTTGCTCCTTATTTGGAGTTCTTGCCTCCACACGTAGCCCAAAGGATACGGCAAATCATGGCCCTTGAGGGCTACATCAGTGAGGAGGTTTTCCATGTACCAGGACAAGACCCTCGTATGCAGGGACTGCGGACAGGAGTTCTCATTTACCGCAAGCGAGCAGGAGTTCTTCGCATCGAAGGGGTTCGAGAACGAGCCCAGTCGCTGCCCGGTTTGCAGGGCTGCCAGGAAGCAGCTCAACCGCGGGAGCAGGTTCGGCGAGCGCCACGAGGCCCGGGAGATGTTCCCGGCCATCTGCTCCAACTGCGGAGCCGAGACCAACGTTCCGTTCAAGCCTCGCAACGACAGGCCTGTCTACTGCGCCGACTGTTTCCAGGCGATGAGAGCCAGGCGGTAGCAACTGACCCTCGAGAGGGAGTGCAAGGGACTCGTTCGCATGATGCGCGGGTCCCTTTCCTTTTTGACCATTAGTGCTCCGATGACGCCGTCTGTGGTAGAATAAAAAAAGGAGGGACAGCGTCGTGCGATATGTTAAAGTCGTGGTCGAGAAGCACGCGGATGGGTACGTAGCTTACCCACTTGGTCTGAAGGGGGTCATTGTGGGAGAGGGCGACACATACGATGAGGCGCTTGCGGATGTCAAGTCGGCGATTCGCTTCCACATCGAAACATTTGGTCAGGACGTGTTTGAGGCCGATCCTCCGTTGCTTGAAGCGTTCATCGCCGAGGCAGGAGTCGGCATATGATGAAGTTCCATTTTTCAGTAACTTTCCCGCAACCCGGTGACCATGTAGATGACCCGCTCGCCGATGTTGGTGGCGTGATCCGCGACGCGCTCCAGGAACCTCGCGACAAATAGCAGATTTGCTGCCTGGGTGCTGGTTCGGGTGTCGGGGCTGTTCACGATGAAGCCCATCAATTCGTCGAAAAGCTCTTCGTAGATCTTGTCTACCTGATCGTCCGTCCTGCAAGTCTTGCGAGCAAGCTCTGGGTCGCGTGCCACGAACGCGTCAAGGCACCCCTTGATCATCCCCTCGGCGATCTCGGCCATTCTCGGGATGTCGATGAGGGGCTTGATGAGCGGCTGGTTTCCGATCCGCGCCGCGATCTCCGATATGTTCACGGCGTGGTCGCCGATTCGCTCGAGGTCGGTTATCACCCAGATGGCCGTGGCTATCATGCGCAGGTCCCCGGCGAGGGGCTGCTGCAACGCAAGGAGCTTCAGGCACCGCTCCTCGATGGAGAGCTCGAGGTCGTCCACGCGCCTGTCGTTTTCTATGATCTTCTTCGCGAGGTCCACGTCCTGGCGGGCGAGGGCCTCGATTGCGAGGTGGACGGCCTCCTCGACCATGCTTCCCATCATCAGAATGTCCTGGTTGAGGGCACGAAGCTCCTGTTCGTATGCCCGTCTTGTCACTATCAACACTTCCTCCCCGTGTTGGACCCCGAGGTTGGATAGCAAGCCACGTCAGCGGTCCACCAGATCACCAACTCAACCGTAAGTCTGGCCTGCCCGCCCCGCGCTCGCGGCTGCGGCACGCGCGGGAGGTGCCGCAGGAGAGGGCGGCACGTGACCAGGAGAGGCCTGCGTGGCGGGCGCGCCCCGAACGCGTCGGACACTCCCAACGCGTCAGCCGAACCTACCTGTTATATAGTCCTCGGTGCGTCTGTCGCGCGGCCGCTCGAAGATGTCCTTCGTCTCACCATATTCTATAAGCTCGCCGGACAAAAAGAACCCCGTCTTATCCGATACGCGCCCAGCCTGCTGCATGTTGTGGGTAACTATTACTATCGTATAGTCACGCTTGAGGTCGATCATCAGGTCCTCGATCTTCGCGGTGGATATCGGGTCAAGGGCCGAGCACGGCTCGTCCATGAGGAGCACCTCTGGCTCTACGGCGAGCACCCTCGCGATGCACAGCCTCTGCTGCTGGCCGCCTGATAGCCCCAGCGCGGAGTCCTTCAGCCTGTCCTTCACCTCGTCCCAGAGCGCTGCTGCTCTGAGGCTCCGCTCCACGATGTCCGGGAGCGTGGCTTTGGTCGCAAGCCCGTGGATCCGCGGCCCGTAGGCCACGTTGTCGAACACGGACATCGGGAAGGGGTTGGGCCGCTGGAATACCATGCCCACCCGCTTGCGGAGTTCCACGAGGTCGACGGCCGGCCCATAGATGTCCTGTCCGTCTATGGCCACACGCCCCTTGATCCTCACGCCGGGGATGATGTCGTTCATGCGGTTCAAAGTCCGGAGGAACGTTGACTTGCCACAGCCTGATGGCCCGATAAGCGCCGTTATCTTCCGCTCTTCGATGGAGATGGATATATCCTTTAGTGCATGAAACGAGCCGTAGAACAAATTCAGCCCCGAGGTCTCTATCTTCGACCGCGGCGCGGCGACGCGCTGCCGTGCGCGCTCGGCGCCCGGTCTCATCTCGGTCGCGCGCGACGCGATCTCCATGACGGGTCTTGCGATCACACGACGCCCTCCCCTTCGCTCTGCGAGCTTCCTTACCACCACAAGTCCGATTCTGACACAGCGGTGTTGCCCCGGTATTGTGCCTCCGTTAAGAGTTATTGCAGCGATGTTAAATCCGTGTTAACGGGGGCCATGCCATGCCGCGCTGGGGCAGGTTCGGTCTCTACCTCGGACCCGGGGGCGGCAGACCATGCCGTGCCGGGCAGGGGCGGGCGTCGGGCGGGTCGACTCAGGGTCAGGCTCAGGCTCAGGGTCAGGCGGACTGGTCGACTCAGGCTCAGGCGTCAGGCAACGTGAACGAAAACGTCGACCCTTCCCCGGGCGTGCTTGCAACCGATACCTGGCCCCCGTGGCGCTCGACGATGTGCTTTACGATGGATAGCCCGAGCCCGGTCCCTCCGAGCTGTCGCGACCTGGCCTTGTCTATTCTGTAGAAGCGCTCGAATATCCTGGGCAGGTGCTCTGGCGCGATCCCTATGCCGGTATCGCTGACGTCCACGCGCGTTGTGCAGTCCTCGCGGCGCGCGCTGACCTTCACGTGCCCGCCTTCAGGGGTATACTTCACGGCGTTGTCCAGGAGGTTCACGAACACCTGGACAAGGAGGGCTTCGTCCGCCGGCACCGGCGGGAAGTCAGGCTCGATGTCCACCGCGATGTCGATGTTCCGCTGCCGTGCCCTGTCCTGGACTATCCCGAGGGCGGCTTCGACCACAGCCCGCAGCGAGACGGGGCTCTTTCGCACCTTTGTGCCTTTCGATTCGAGCCTGGAAAGCTCCAGAAGGTCGGAGATTATCTGGGTCAACCTGTCGGTCTCGTGGCTGATGATTCCCAGGAACCGCTTCAGCGTTTCCTTGTCTTCCATTGCCCCGTCGAGAAGGGTATCCACGAATCCCTTTATGGACGTGACCGGCGTGCGAAGCTCATGCGATACGTTGGACACGAAGTCGGTGCGGATCTGCTCGAGCCGCCGGATCTCGGTCACATCGTGTAGCACGGCCACGGCACCTGCCACCGCGTCCTTTTCATTCTCGAATATCGGTGCGGAGAGCACTCCGACGTACGCCTGCCGCGGACTTCGCAGCCTTATCTCGCGGGTGTCGGCCTCGCCGCGCCTCGCGGACTCCAGCGACTCCGCGAGGTCGTGATTACGCACGGCCTCCAGCACGTATTTGCCGCGTGCCCGGTCCTCGGAGATGCCCAGCATCTCGCAGGCGGCGCGGTTCACGAGGAGGATCTTGCCTTGCGGGTCCACTGCGATGACGCCATCGGCCATCGCCGCGAGGATGGTTTCCATCCGGTTCTTGCGCTCGGCAAGCTCGCTGATGTTGCGCTCAAGCTCGGCCGCCATGTAATTGAACGCTTCCCCGAGTTGACCCAGTTCATCTGGGCTTGCCGCACGGATCTTGCGCCTGAAGTTGCCGCGGGCTATCTCGCGCGCTGCCTCGGCCATGTCGCGCAAGGGACTGCCGATGCTTCTCGCCAGGAGCACACTGAGGATCACAGCCATCAGGGTGGCGAGGGTACTTGCGTGGAGGATGAACTGCCTGATGATCCTAACCAGCCTGTCCACCTGGGAAAGCGGCATCGCGAGCCTCACGAATCCCACAACCCTGTCGCCGTCGCCTGACATAACGGGCATGGCCACGTACCTTAGCCGCACGCCGAGGGTGGTGCTGTAGCGCACGGCCATACCCGTGCCGGTCTTGAGCGACTCCAGCACCTCCGGCCTGGTGGCATGGTTCTCCATGGTGCTCGGGTCTTCCTCGGAATCCCCGAGCACCACCCCGCTCGGGCTCATAACCGTCACCCGGAGTCCGATCTCGCGGCCGATGCGGTCGGCCATGGGGTCCATGGCATCGATGCCGCGCCCCTCTTCAAGGCCCTGGCGCACAAGCTCGGAAACCAGGAAGGTTTTGGCCTTCATTTCGTCGTCGAGCCTGGCGATGAAGTATCCCTGGATGGCCTTGGTGAGATAGACCCCGATGAGCAGGAGCGATGAGAGCACTACTATGAGATACGTGAGGGTCAACCTTTTCCGGTACCCCAGGACCATTACGGGATTCGCACCCCCTCGCGATTCAGACGTCCTCCCTGAATCTGTAGCCAACCCCATGCACCGTCTGGATGTATGTGGGGCGCGAGTCGTCCTCTTCGATCTTCTGGCGCAGGCGCCTCACGTGCACGTCCACGGTGCGCGTGTCTCCTCCGTACTCGTACCCCCAGACTTTCTCCAGGAGAAAGTCCCTGGTGAGCACCTTTCCCCTGTTGGCCGCGAGGACTCGCAGGAGCTCGAACTCCTTCGGTGTGAGTTCGGTGCGCACCCCCCGGACCTCGACCTCGAACCGCGCGGTGTCGATTACGAGGTCGCCCACGCGGATGCGGCCGGACGCATCGCGTGCTCTTGTCTCCTCGAGGTCCATGTCGCGCCGGCGGAGCTGTGCCTTCACCCTTGCCACGAGCTCGCGCGGGCTGAAGGGCTTGGTGACGTAATCGTCAGCCCCTACCGACAGCCCCAGCACCCTGTCGAATTCCTCGGTCTTCGCTGTGAGCATGAGAACCGGGACGTTCGTCTCGCGGCGAAGCTGCTGGCACACTTCGATCCCGTCGATGCCGGGAAGCATCAGGTCAAGGATGACGAGGTCGGGCGCTTCGCTGCGCGCCCGCCGAAGGCCGTCTTCACCGTCGGATGCCGTGATTACGGCGAAACCCTCCTTCTCCAGGTTAAACCGGACCAGCTCCAGGATGGGGGCTTCGTCATCGACCACAAGTATCTTCTTCATCACAGGCTGTCCTCCGCTTCGTAAAGCGCACCGCACTCTTTTGTGCGGCGCACGGGACTCTCCTCTTCACGCTAATTATAACTTTGGACAAGTTCGCGCGCCAGCGCAAGGGGGAAGAGTAGGGGTACTTATGGTATAATGGCTGTGGTGCGGGATCTGGCGGTGGACCGGTACACGCACTGAACGGTGGACCGGTACGTGCACCGACGAGCTGAAGAGAGCGGAAGAGAGCGGAGCGAGAGGCTGCGGGAGGACGCTATTTGTGAACGTCGTCACAACCATCAAGGGTAAGTGCAGGGGCTGCTATGCGTGCGTGCGCAACTGTCCTGTGAAAGCCATCAAGGTCGAGGACGGCCAGGCGGCCGTCATAGAGGACCTCTGTATCGCGTGTGGCTACTGCGTGCGCGTCTGTGCCCAGCACGCCAAGTACATCAAGGAGGATCTGCCCACGGTGCGGGAGGCGCTCCGGTCCGGGGCCGCTTACGCCATGCTGGCACCGTCCTTCGTGGTGGAGTTCGCAGGCGAGCTTCGTCCCGGGCAGGTCGTGGAGGCCCTCCGGCGAGCCGGGTTTGCCGGCGTCTACGAGGTCGCCTGGGGGGCAGAGCGTGTTACGCAGGAGTATATCAGACTGATCGAGGAAGAAGGCCGCCGCGGCGTCATCTCGACGCCCTGCCCCGCCGTGGTCAACCTTGTCGAGGCGAGGTTCCCAGAGCTCTTGCACAGGCTTGCCCCGGTGGTGTCGCCCATGGTGGCGGCGGGGCGGATGATAAAGCGCATGCGCCCCGGCGCCCGCACGGTGTTCATCGGCCCGTGCGTCGCCAAAAAGAGCGAAGTCGCGGATGCCGAGGTCGCTGACGCCGTTGACGCCGTGCTGACTTTCGCTGAGCTTCGGTCCCTTCTCGATGGCCTGCCCATCGAGCCGGAGGCGCTTCCCGACGCGCCCTTCGACCAACCCGGCGCTTACCTCGGCAGGCTGTACCCGGTGGCCGGAGGGCTTCTCCGAAGCGCTGCGCTGCGGGCCGACATCCTCGAGAACGATATCATCACCGTGGAGGGCAAGGACAACTGCATCGAGTTCCTCGAGGCCTTGACGCGCGGGCGCGAATGCCCCGAGTTCGTAGACGTGCTCTTCTGCGAAGGATGCATAAACGGGCCGATGATCACAAGCCCGCTTCTCGGATATGGTCGGAGACGCGTCGCTGTAGACTTTGCGAGGAAGGCGGAGAATGGGCCGGGCGGGAACACCGGCCGAGGTGCTGCCATAACCGCGTCGCACCCGTCGTTTCCGGAGATCGAGGCCAGGCGCTCCTTCCGGCCGAGGAGCGTTCAGCTTCCCACGCCGACCGAGGACGACATCCGGCGCATACTACGGGAGCTTGACAAGACCAGGCCGGAGGACGAGCTCAACTGTGGGGCGTGCGGGTACAACACCTGCCGTGAGAAGGCGGTCGCCGTCTTCCAGGGCCTTGCCGAGAACAAGATGTGCCTCCCATACCTTATAAGGCAACTCGAGGTTCACAACAGGCAGCTTGCGGACCTGAAGGCGTACCACGAGGACATCATCCAGAGCATCACCGAGGGCATCGTGGTGGTGGACCGCAACATGGTAGTCACCAGCTTCAACGACGCCGGCGGGCGGGTGAGCCGCCAGGCGCCTGAGGGGGCCATCGGGCGGAAGATATTCGACGTCCTCCCTGCTCTGGATACCCCGGCGTGCCGGCATGCCTTCGAGCAGGCAATTCGGCGCGGGGTCCCGACGGAGATCGGGGAGGTCACCTACCTGCTGGGCAGGGGCGGCGGGGATGGCAAGGGCGCCAGGGACGCCAGGGATACCAGGGACAAGGTCATCGTCAACCTGAAAGTGAGCCCCCTGAAGAACGCCAGCGGCGAGGTGTACGGTGCCGTCCTCCTCAGCGATGACATCACCGAAAGGCGGAGGCTCGAGACCCAGCTCATCCAGTCAGACAGGCTGGCCGCGCTCGGGCAACTGGCCGCAGGCGTAGCGCATGAAATCAACACTCCGCTTACCCTCATATCAGGGTACACGGAGATCCTGGCGGGAACCATCGGGGCCGACAGCCCCGGCGCGTCTTACCTCAAGACCATCGCGGAGGAGGCGGACAGGATCGCCGAGATAGTCCGGAGCCTCCTCAGCTTCGCGCGGCCCGGCGCAACAGCTTCAGGCAAGTGCAGGGTCAACGAGGCTGTCGAGAGGACTCTCAAGATATTCGGCGGCCAGATGGCCCACAAGGGCGTCGAGGTCAGGCTGGACCTTGACGGCACCGACCCCGAGGCTGCCATTGACGCGGGCGAGCTGCAGCAGGTGCTTCTCAACATGGTGCTCAACGCCATCCAGGCGATGCCTGATGGGGGACTCCTCGCGATATCGACCAGGGTGTGCGAACGACCCGCCGCCGACAACTTCGGGACAGTCACCCGGGAGGCCGGCGGGAACGGCCGCGCGATCGTGGTGGGAAGCGGCCAGCGCGGTGCAAACGCAGGCGGCGCTGCGTCGCCCGGGCCGGGACGTGCGGTGGAGATCGTTATCACCGATACGGGCTGCGGGATTCCCGAGGAGAACCTCGGCAGGATATTCGATCCCTTCTTCACCACGAAGGAAGTGGGGAAAGGCACCGGCCTTGGGCTTTCGGTGAGTTTCGGCATAGTTGAGAAGCACGGCGGGTCCATCAAAGTCGAGAGCGAGGTCGGCAAGGGCACGACGTTCACGATCACCCTGCCGTCCTGCGCGGGGGAGGCGTGATATTCGTTGGCTGGCGGCACTGTGCTGGTGGTTGACGACGAGGAGAAGATGTGCGAGTTCCTGCAGCTTGTCCTCGCCCAGGACGGGCACCAGGTGGTGTGCGCTTCAAGCGGCGAGCGGGCTCTCGAGGAGATCAGGTCAGGGGACGACATCGACGTCATCGTGACGGACCTCATGATGCCTGGAATTGGCGGCATGGAGGTCCTCGAGGAAGCCAAAAGGTCGCTTCCCGATACCCCGGTCGTGGTCATCACCGGATACTCCACCGTGCAGAACGCGGTGGAGGCCATGAAAGCGGGCGCCTTCGACTATCTGCCGAAGCCGTTCAAGGTGGACGAGGTCAGGCTCGTGGTGAAGAAGGCGCTGGAACGGCGCGAGATCGCCCTTGAGAACCGCAGGCTCCGTCGCGAGCTTCAGTCCATCAGGGAGAGGTCCAGTGACATCATCGGCGCAAGCGAGAAGATGCAGGCCGTCTTCAGGCTGGTGGAGAAAGTGGCGAGGACTGACGCAACCGTCCTTATCCGGGGCGAAAGTGGAACCGGCAAGGACCTCATCGCCCGCGAGATCCACCGCCAGAGCCTGCGGGCGGCAAAGCCCTTCGTCAGCATAAACTGCGCAGCCCTCCCCGAGACCCTCCTCGAGAGCGAGCTTTTCGGCCACGCGCGCGGGGCGTTTACGGGCGCGGTCTCCACGAAGCGGGGACTCTTCGAGGAGGCGGAGGGGGGCACGGTGTTCCTTGACGAGATCGGCGACGTGAGTCTCGCGCTCCAGGCCAAGCTGCTCCGGTTCCTCCAAAGCAAGGAGTACATCAGGGTAGGGGAGACGTCCGTGAGGCGTGTGGACGTGCGGGTCATTGTCGCCACCAACAAAGACCTCGAGGAGGCCATAGAGCGCGGGGATTTCAGGCGCGACCTGTACTATCGCCTGAATGTGATCACAGTCCACCTCCCGCCCCTGCGGGAGCGGCGCGAGGACATACCCCTCCTGGCCAAGCACTTCGCCCGTAAATACGCGGCGAGCCTTCTGAAAGGGCCCATCACCTTCTCGCCGGAGGCGATGGCGGCGCTTACAGCGTACGACTGGCCGGGCAACGTGCGAGAGCTTGAGAACGCCGTGGAGCGGGCGGTCGTGCTGGCCGAGGGCAATGAGCTTTCGCTTGAGGACTTCCCGGAGGAGATTGCCCGAAAGGTGGCAGAACGTAGCGCGGAGGGTGCCGCAGGAGGCACGACGGTGACGGTGGACGCTATAGATGGCCTCAAGTTCGACGAGGCGGTCGCTTCCTACAAGCGGGAGCTTATCGCGAGGGCTCTGGAAAAGGCCGGCGGGGTCCAGGCGAGAGCTGCGGAGATCCTGGGCCTCAAGAGGACCACCCTCAACGAGATGATGAAGAGGCTAGGGATGACAGGAGGCGGCGCTCGGCGGCGGCCGGACGCCAATATTTTGGACGGATAAGCCAATCTATTGGACGGCTGGGGCTCGCACAGGTCCGCAGCCTAGCTCCGGGAAAAGGCTGAAAACCCGCTCAGGACGGCACTTTCAGGCGGTCCTGGCGGGTTTCGTTTCCCTGGAGCGCGGGTTGGCACGCAACTTGCTGCCACCCGTGGGTCGAAAGCAATCGGTGGCGAAACACGGCGGCGCCAGGGCGGCGGCGACCGCAGCGGGGCTTCGCTTCGGCGGGACTGCGTCAGCAGGCGCCGAAAAGCGGCCGCCGATTGTGAAATAACGCACAAAGGAGGAATCCAGCATGTCGGCGGTGGCTCTCAAGGAAGAGGCAGCGCGGCGTGATTCGGCCCATGACATGGATGAGGACCTTCGGGCTGAATACGAGAAGGCCATGCAGGAGTATGGGCTTCCTTACCCGGATGGGACGTGGTTCAAGCGCGCGGCACGTCTGGAGCGGCAGATGCGCGAGGCCCGCATGGAGGCAAGGTTCGACGAGAACTGAGCTGGTCGTCGCGAAGCCGTATTGCTTCTTGCAAGTACGAAGTGTGGGGCTGCCGGTGTTGCACTCCGGGGACGGCGCCCCAAGCGGGGCGCCTCGACAAAATTCGGCCCGCAGGCAAGTGGCCGAGTTTTGAACGCCCCGTCGTGCAAGCACCGGTAGCCGTGGGAGGATGGCCGGTATTTGCGAACTGATGAGCAGGGTAGGGAGTGAGTGAGATGAGCCCGTTTTGCCGTGCGCACATCCTGGTGTGTGCGGGGGCCGGGTGCGTGTCCTCCGGCTGCCAGGCGGTTTACGAAGCCCTCATGAAAGGCCTCGAGGCCGAGGGCGTCCTGGGCGAAGTCAAGGTGGTCCAAACCGGTTGCATAGGGTCGTGCGACCTCGGCCCGGTCGTCGTGGTCTACCCTGAGGGCACGTTCTATCAGCGGGTCCGCCCGAACGACGTCCCGGAGATCGTGCGCGAGCACATAGTGAAAGGCCGACCGGTGGAGCGCCTCCTCCAGAGGGGTTCTGACGGGACAGTGGCGCCGACCCTGGCTGCTATCGACTTCTTCAAGAAGCAGGTCAAGATAGTCCTTCGTAACTGCGGGGTCATAGACCCCGAGAACATCAACGAGTACGTTGCGCGCGACGGTTATGAGGCCCTTGCGCGGGTGCTCACCGACATGGAGCCCAGAGAGGTCATCGACATCGTCAAGAGGTCGGGCCTTCGGGGGCGCGGCGGGGCAGGGTTCCCGACAGGGCTCAAGTGGGAGTTTGCCGCGCGCGTCAGGGCGGACCGGAAATACGTGGTCTGCAACGCCGACGAAGGGGACCCGGGCGCGTTCATGGACAGAAGCGTGCTCGAGGGCGACCCGCACAGCGTGATCGAGGCCATGGCGATAGCGGGTTACGCCATCGGGGCGAACCAGGGCTACGTGTACGTGCGAGCCGAGTACCCGCTCGCCGTGGCGCGCCTTTCGCACGCGATCCACCAGGCCCGGGAGTTCGGCGTGCTGGGCGACAACCTCTTCGGGTCGGGGTTCGACTTCGATGTCGAGATCAGGGTAGGAGCAGGGGCCTTTGTGTGCGGCGAGGAGACGGCTCTCCTGGCCTCGGTTGAAGGGAAGCGCGGCATGCCGAGGCCGAAGCCGCCGTTCCCGGCGAACGAAGGCCTCTGGAGGAAGCCGACGGTCATCAACAACGTTGAGACCCTCGCGAACATTCCGCCTATCATCCTGCGAGGCCCTGAGTGGTTTGCTAGCATCGGCACGGAGAAAAGCAAGGGAACGAAGGTCTTCGCACTCGCCGGCAAGATAAGCAACACCGGGCTTGTGGAGGTGCCCATGGGCACCACGCTCCGGGAAATCGTGTACGACATAGGCGGCGGGATACCGGGCGGCAAGGCGTTCAAAGCCGCCCAGACCGGCGGTCCTTCAGGCGGGTGTATCCCCGCGGCCTTCCTCGACACTCCTATGGAGTACGACACCCTGGTGAAGCTGGGTGCCATGATGGGGTCGGGAGGCCTCATCATCATGGATGAGGACACCTGCATGGTGGACATCGCCAGATTCTTCCTGCAGTTTACTCAGGACGAGTCGTGCGGGAAATGCGTCCCGTGCAGGGAAGGAACGAAGGTGATGCTGGACATCCTGACCCGCATCACCGAGGGCAAGGGTCGACCGGGGGACATCGAGACCCTCGAAGCTCTCGGCAACACGATAAAGAACACGGCGCTCTGCGGGCTCGGCCAGACCGCCCCGAACCCTGTACTCAGCACCATCAAGTACTTCAGGGAAGAGTACGAGGCGCACATCTACGAGAAGAGATGCCCGGCAGGCGTCTGCGCGGCACTCACGCGCTACCGTATAGACGCGGACAAATGTAGAGGATGCGGGCTCTGCGCGAAGGCGTGTCCGGTCGGCGCCATCACCCCCGTGGCGGCGGAGGCAGAGGAGGCCGTGGCGAAGGCGGCTGGCGATGGGACCGCCGGCCGCGCGCGCAGGCGCAAAGTCTACACTATCGACGCTGACATGTGCCAGGGATGCGGGGCGTGCGCGAGCGCGTGCCGCTTCCAGGCGGTGGCCAGGAGGTGAACGGGATGAACGTCGCTTTGCCACAAAGAAAACCGGAAACCCAACCCGCCCCCGCCCGGCCAGTTGCACCGCCTGGTGAAGCTGCGCCGGCAAAGGTGGTCAGGCTGACCATAGATGGGCGCACGGTCGAGGCTCACGAGGGGGAGACCGTGCTCGACGCGGCGCGGCGCGCAGGCCGCGACGTACCCACGCTCTGCTACCACCCTGCGGTCGGACGCATCGGGTCGTGCAGGGTGTGTGTCGTGGAGATCGAGGGAGCGAGGAATCTTCCCGCATCGTGCGTGACCCCGGTAGCCGACGGCATGGTGGTGCGCACGAACACTCCGGCGGTGCGCGAGGCGCGCCGCACAGTGGTCGAGCTCCTGCTTGCGGCCCACCCTCACGATTGCCTGAAGTGCGAGAGAAACGGGCGGTGCGAGCTTCAGGACCTTGCCATGCGTCTCGGGATACGCACCGCAAGGTTCCACAGGGAGAAGGAACACAGGGAGAGAGACGCCTCGAGCCCGGCGCTTGTTCGTGAGCCAGACAAGTGCGTCCTGTGTGGTCGCTGCGTGAAAGTATGCAACGAGGTGCAGGCCGTGGGCGTGCTCGGGTTCGCCTATCGGGGTACCCGTTCCTGCGTGACGCCCATGTTCGAGCATGGGCTTGCGGAGTCAAAGTGCGTGTCGTGCGGCCAGTGCGCCAAAGTCTGCCCTGTGGGCGCCATAAGCGAGAAAGAGGAGTGGGAGCGCGTCCTGGATGCGATAGCCGATCCCGACCTCCACGTGGTCGTGCAGGTTGCGCCGGCCGTGCGCGCCGCCATCGGCGAGGAGTTCGGCATTCCTGCAGGCACCGCCGTCACCGGGAAGCTTGCCACGGCTCTCCACCGGCTCGGATTCGACGCGGTGTTCGACACTCAGTTCGGGGCGGACCTCACGATCATGGAGGAAGGCCATGAGCTCCTGGAGCGCATCAAGTCCAGAGGCAAGCTGCCGCTCATAACCTCGTGCAGCCCCGGCTGGGTGAGGTTCTGCGAGACGTTTTTCCCGGATTTCCTCGGGAACCTGTCGTCGTGCAAGTCGCCTCAGCAGATGATGGGGGCTGTCATAAAGACCTACTACGCTAAGAAAGCAGGGGTCGCGCCAGAGAGGATCTTCAGCGTCTCGGTCATGCCGTGCACCGCGAAGAAGTACGAGGCGGCCCGGCCTGAGGTGAACGCCTCGGGCGTGCGCGACGTTGACGTGGCCCTCACCACCAGGGAGCTTGCCCGCATGATAAAGGCCGCCGGGATAGATCTCGCCGGCCTGCCTGACGGGGAGTTCGACCCGCCGCTCGGCATCTCCACGGGCGCCGGGACCATCTTTGGTGCGACCGGAGGCGTGATGGAGGCGGCGCTGCGCACGGTCTCCGAGATCGCTGCGAAGAAGCCTTCGGGAAAGGCGGGCGCGGGCAAGCTAGAGTTCGCTGAGGTCCGGGGCCTCGAGGGTATACGTGAGGCGACCCTTGATTTGGGCGGCCAGGAGGTGCGCATCGCGGTTGCTTCCGGGCTTGGAAACGCTGCGAGGCTGCTCCAGAGGATACGCGACGGCAAGGCGTCATACCATTTCGTGGAGATCATGGCGTGCCCCGGCGGCTGCGTCGAGGGCGGCGGCCAGCCGAGGTCGTGCGACCCGGAGATCGCGGCGAAGAGGGCCGCGGCGCTGTATGCCGAGGACCGGCGCATGAAGGCCAGGAAGTCGCACGAAAACCTCGCTGTGCGGAGGCTCTACGAGGAGTTTCTGGGCAAGCCCGGAAGCGAGGTCGCGCACAGGCTCCTCCACACGACGTACCAGAGTGTGGAGGAAGTTGCCTCGGCTGCCGGCGTCAGAAAGGAGGCCATGTGACATGTCAGCAGCGCAGACGAAAGAAAGGCGGGCACGCCTCGAGGTCGCGCCAAAGCCGGGGGAAGCCGGCAAGGGTACCTGCAAGTGTCAGGGCAAGCTTGCTGATGATAGATATGGCATTCTCGACGAGATAATCGCCAAGCATAAGGACACCCCAGGATCACTCATCCCTGTACTCCACGAGGCTCAGCAGCTGTTCGGTTGCCTTCCCGAGGATGTGCAGTCCAGAATCGCGAAAGGCCTCGGGCTGCCGGAGAGCGAGGTATACGGCGTCGCCACGTTCTATTCGCTGTTCTCGCTCCGTCCGAAGGGCAAATGGACCGTGAACGTATGCCTCGGCACCGCTTGTTACGTGAGGGGCGCGGCAGCGTGCCTGGAAGCACTCAAGAAAGAGCTTGGCGTGGACATCGGCGGCACCAGCCGGGACGGGCTCTTTACGCTGCAGGCCGTGAGGTGTCTCGGCGCGTGCGCGCTCGCTCCCGTGGTCATGATCGGCGAGACCGTGTTCGCGCGGGTCAAGCCTGAGGATATCCCGAGGATACTCGCGGACTATGCGGCGACGCACTCGAGCGAGGTCGCCGCAAGCTGAGAGTGCAGGAATCCTTTCGCCTCTCGGAGGGGTTGCCGGTGCTTGCACAAGGGGTGTCAAAATCCGGCTGCCTAGCCCGACAGGCCGGATTTTGGCGAAGCGCGCCCCGCTTGGGGCGCCGTCCCCGAGTGCAACACCGGCAACCCCAGACCCGCTGGAAACCAAAGACATCACCGCTCCCACGCTGTGAGAGGCCCCGGTAACCCCGCCGGGGCCTCTCGGATCCCCTCGCTGGATCCGGACGGCGTCTCCCAGGATTATCCCTCAGAAAAATCTTCCAAATGCTGCTGTACTTTTGCCCCTGCCGCCGTTAATGATTAAGCGGAAGCTAAGTTCCATTGCGTACAATAGTTTCATGGATTTCCAGAGGGAAACCCGCCCGGATGCCGAATAGACTGGTTAACAAGTCCGCATTTTGTGACTTGCCTGGCACACAGGAGGGGCCGGGGCGGGCTGCTGGGTTAGCAGCCTCGACTGGCGTTTTGGGTGGCGGACCGAGAGGAGGGAGGTCCCCGGGACTACCAGGAAGATGTGCGGTGAGTAGCGATCACCCGTGAGGTCCACGGTAACGGAACAAACAAGGAGGAAATGAGCGATGAAGAACATGCGGATTCTCGCAGTCATGGTTCTTGTGGTTGGGATGGTGGTCGGCATGGCCACGCTCGTGGGGTCGGCCCAGGTCATAACCACGACGACCCAGGTGACCACGAATGTTGCGATTCAGACGGTCGGTCTCGGGGTCATAGACTGGACTAACGGGATAATCCGGATACAGGCCTCGGGGGTCGGCGATCCCAGTAAACCCATGGCCCAGCGCAAGCTCCTTGCGCGGCGCGCGGCTGTGGTCTCGGGCTACCGCGAACTCCTCGAAACTACCAAGGGTGTGCTCGTTCAGAGCGAGACCCTCATGCGCGACTTCATGGTCGTCAACGATGACGTGCGCGCAGCGGCCGAGGGGGTCATCAACAACGCCGTGGTCGTGCCGGGAAGCGAGACCTACACCGAGGAGTCGGACGGCAGCATAACCTGCACCCTGACGATGGAGATGCTCCTCAGAGACATCCTCGTGCCCGTGTACGCGACGATGAGGCACGAATTCGGGACTGCGGTCGTAACCACAACCACGGTCGTGAGCCCCTATACCGGTCTCATCATCGATGTGGGCGGGCTAGGGTTCCCCAAGCCTGCGGTATTCAGGGTTGTAACCGTGGGAGGCACAGTGGTCTATGGCGTCTCCGTTGCGAAGTACGAGTACGCATGCCAGTCCAGGCTCGCAAGCTACATAAACTCCGTTATCGCGGCGAAGCAGAACCTTCAGGACCGGATCGGTGCCAATCCGTATGTCATCAAGGCGGTCAGGGTCGTTGGGACCGACATCATAGTCCCGAACGAGGTCGTCACGGTGACGAGCACTATGACCACGGTGCTCCAGGAGTGCAAGGTGGTCGTGTCCTACTGACGGTAACGTGACGGCACGGCACGGGGTGGAGCTTGCAGACCGCACCCGAGGTTCCGGTCGGGCTTTTCCCGCGCGTCTCGCAGTCTGCGCTCCGTCCCGGGCTGTGCTGACAAAGGCGATCGCGGTCCTGCCGCTGGCTTACGCCGGGTCGCGCCGCGTAAAGCATGCCTGCAATCCGGACCTGTACGGTGCTGTCGGGTGCCCGGGTCCCCGGGCACCTGATGGCTCATGTATCCGGGAACCAGGCACCCGGCCGGCGGCGGGCCCGGCTT
>JACIXY010000119.1 GCA_014360195.1 Bacillota bacterium | reverse complement strand
GAACATTGGGCCCTCCTTAAACCGGCACCCATATGAGTCCCGTGTCGGGCGGCGCGTTATGTGGAAAGCCCAAGCGCACAGGAGCAAACTACACACAGACGCGCGCCATGCTCCTTCATCGTTTCGCGCTCGGCAAGTTGGCCTCAAGTCGCTGGTCATCACACGGGACTCATCGGCGTACCCGGCTTCTGACTCAGATTCACTGATGTACGAAGGACGAAGCGAGGTGGAGCACGCCATGAAACGCGTTTACCTGGACCACGCGGCCACAACCCCGGTGAGACCTGAAGTCGTCGAGCTCATGGTAGAATACATGACATCCCGCTTTGGCAACCCGTCAAGCCTCCACATGGAGGGAAGAGAGGCGAAGGACGCGCTGGAGGAGGCGAGGAGGCGCGTCGCGACCCTCATCAACGCTTCTCCCGAGGAGATCTGCTTCACCAGCGGGGGCACCGAGGCGGACAACATGGCGATCAAAGGGGCCGTCCTCGCCGCCGGAGGGAGAGGCCATATCATCACGACCAAGATAGAACACCACGCGGTGTTGCATTGCGCCCAGGCCCTGGGGGAAACTGGGTGCGAGGTGACGTACCTTGATGTCGACGGAGATGGCCTTGTGGATCCCGACGACGTGCGCCGCGCCATCCGAAAGAACACGCTGCTTGTCAGCGTGATGCTGGCTAACAACGAGGTTGGAACCATCCAACCTATTTCGGAAATCGCGGCGATATGCAAGGAGCATGGCGTGCTTCTCCACACGGACGCGGTTCAGGTCCCGGGGCAGATCCCCGTAGACGTCCCCGCGCTAGGGGCGGATATG
>JACIXY010000118.1 GCA_014360195.1 Bacillota bacterium | reverse complement strand
GGGGGAGGCGGACCTCTCCACCCGGGTGACCTCGGAGGGAGGGGGCGTGGTCTGCGAACGGGCCATGTACGGCCCGGGGATGGCCTGGGCCCACGACTCCATAGGCGTAATTCCATGAGCCGACTGGATGTCCATACTTGACTTTATTCCCGCAAACGTGATGGCGAAGGAGCAGGGCACGGCAAGGGCATATCGACTTGTACAACGTCATTGCGAGGAGGCCCGAAAATCCCTTTAAACGTCATTGCGAGGAGGCGCACAACCCCTTTAAACGTCATTGCAAGGAGCCGCGCATGTCCCCTTAAACGTCATTGCGAGGAGGCGCACAACCCCCTTAAACGTCATTGCAAGGAGGCCCGAAAATCCCCTTTAAACGTCATTGCAAGGAGGCGCACAACCCCTTTAAACGTCATTGCGAGGAGGCGCGCATGCGCCGACGAAGCAATCTCACCCGCTCTTGAACATATTCCGGAGGAGACGGCTTCCCTCCCGCTTGGCATGACGCTTTCCATCCGCAAGAGACGGCTTCCCTCCCGCTCGACATCACGTTTTCTATGCGGAGGAGATCGCTTCGTCGCTCCGCTCCTCGCGATGACGTTACAAAGACAGCTCCTCGCGATGGCATAATGGGGATCCTCGCCATGACATTTTCGGCGTAACGTCATTGCGAGGAGGCGCACAACCCCTTTAAACGTCATTGCGAGGAGGCGCACAACCCCTTTAAACGTCATTGCGAGGAGGCGCGCATGCGCCGACGAAGCAATCTCACCCGCTCTCCGTGATTGAGCTCCAATCCTGATTTCTCAACCCTTGCCCTGAGAAGAA
>JACIXY010000117.1 GCA_014360195.1 Bacillota bacterium | reverse complement strand
GGCGAGGTCCTGCCGGCGTCCCACATTGAGCGCGTCCTGCGCGACTACTACGCCGGCAAGCTGGGAGATGCCGACCTGGAAGACCGCCTGCTCCGGAACGTCGACGAGGACAGGTTCCGGGCGATATGCGAGAACGCCCTGGAGGGGCTGGCGTCGAAGAAGCTCAACCTGGCAATGCTCATTGAGCGCCGCGCCCGTGCTCAAGAGCGCCGTGTAGTACCCGAGACGATCGCCCGCTTCATCCGCGAGGCGGCCGAATACGTACCCCTTAAGCTCAGGGTTGTCGAGAACACGCCCCACACCTTTGAGCCCGGCAGGACGCCTGCCGTACTGACGCGTTACGAGCGAGAGCCGGACTGGAAACTTCCGGCCGTTGCGGCGCGGTATCCGCGCTGTTCCACGGACCGCGAAACGGCAGAGAGGCACAGCCTCGAATGGGTCACCCCCGGCCATCCGCTTTTCGAGGCGCTGCGCAGACATGTGTACGCCTTAGCTGCGGAAGCCTTCGTCAAGGGAGCCTGCTTTTACTCGCTCCAGCATGACGAACCCTCCCGCCTCGACTTCTACCGCGCCCGGGTTGTAGACGGCCTGGGCCATGTGGTTCACGAGCGGCTTTTCGCGGTGGAGATTACGGCCAACGGAGAGTATGCGCTGCGTGAACCAAGCGTGCTGGGAAACTTCACCCCGGCAGAGCCGCCTGCCGAGCTTCCTGCCGTTGCCGCCGCGCCTGAGGCAACAGCGTGGCTATACAATAATGCGCTCCAACCCTTTTTAGAGGAGACCCGCAAGGAACGCATCGCCGAGGTGGACCGCGTCGCTGAGCACGTAG
>JACIXY010000116.1 GCA_014360195.1 Bacillota bacterium | reverse complement strand
AACAAGCTCGGCCGGGTGTGGGAGGGGCAGCAGATCTACATTGCGGTCAAGGACCCCGAGAAGGGGGCGTGCGGCATTGACGAGTTCCAGGCCGACATCACCATCTTCGATTTCAAGACCGGGGCGTACCTGTGGGCGTACGACGTTACGTTCCGGGAGCTCGGGGGAATCGGGAGCGGCCTGTACTTCTGGGTCACGCAGCCGAAGGCGAACACCAAGGTCTCCGTGCAGGTGGGGTCGCGGGCCGACTTCTCGGTGATCCCCGAGGGGATGACCCACACCATGGGCGGGGTCACCCCGTTCGTCGCCGGTCAGGCCTCTGAGGACTGGAGAAATCCTAACCGCTTCGGCTGGGCCGAGGGGTACTGGGAGTACGTGGATTACGCCTTTGATTCCGACTACGTGTCCTGGCAGGGCGAGTACCCCTACGACAAGGACGTGACCCGGTACCCCCTGGGCGAGGAGTCCTTCACTGCCGTCGGTGGTGGCTGGGGCGACCTCCCCGACCCCTGGGACGAAGGGATTAACATCTTCGGGCGGTTCGAGAACAACGACACCCTGGTCCTCATCCTCCGCGACCGGACCGACGAGCGGAACATCGACCAAGACCAGGTCAAGATCGTGGACACGGTGGCCAAGCTCACCGTGGTCCCGTCCCGGCTCGACTACGGGTGCGGCCCGTCGTGCTCGAACATCGTCGTCACGATCGACGACAAGGACGAGAACCTCAACTGCAACGAGATCGAGTACGTTCCGTTCTTCGTGATCATCAACCCGGGGAGCTGGAACCCGATCGAGCTCGCGCCAGTTACGAACTTCTGTAACCTCATGCTCAGGGGTGGGAACTACG
>JACIXY010000115.1 GCA_014360195.1 Bacillota bacterium | reverse complement strand
TTACTTACGCTCCTGGTGGAGATGAGCGGACTCGAACCGCCGACCTCCTGCTTGCAAGGCAGGCGCTCTCCCGCTGAGCTACATCCCCGCCCGGCTTTCAGACGATCTTAAGGCGAGCATATCAGATGGTGGGCATAGGTGGACTCGAACCACCGACCTCACGCTTATCAGGCGTGTGCTCTAACCACCTGAGCTATATGCCCGCTCGCCCCTCGATCCCCCAAAACCTCACAGCGCGCTTTCCCTCTTCTCCTTAGAAAGGAGGTGATCCAGCCGCACCTTCCGATACGGCTACCTTGTTACGACTTCACCCCAATCATCGACCCCACCTTCGACGGCTGCCTCCCCTTTCGGGGTTGGCTCCACCGGCTTCGGGTGTTGCCAACTCTCGTGGTGTGACGGGCGGTGTGTACAAGGCCCGGGAACGTATTCACCGCGGCGTTCTGATCCGCGATTACTAGCAATTCCGACTTCATGCAGGCGGGTTGCAGCCTGCAATCCGAACTGGGACCGGTTTTTAGGGATTGGCTCCGGATCGCTCCTTCGCAGCCCGTTGTACCGGCCATTGTAGCACGTGTGTGGCCCAGGGCATGAAGGCCATGATGATTTGACGTCATCCCCACCTTCCTCCGGATCGTCTCCGGCGGTCTCCCTTGAGTGCCCGGCATCACCCGATGGCAACAAGGGACGAGGGTTGCGCTCGTTGCGGGACTTAACCCAACACCTCACGGCACGAGCTGACGACAACCATGCAGCACCTGTCTCCCTGCCGCGCAAAGCGCGGAGACCGTGTTTCCACGGCTGTCAGGGGATGTCAAGCCCTGGTAAGGTTCTGCGCGTTGCTTCGAATTAAACCACAT
>JACIXY010000114.1 GCA_014360195.1 Bacillota bacterium | reverse complement strand
CATAGTCGGGCCGAGGGGTGAAAGGTCTATCCCCATAAACAAATTCATCTTGGGACCTCGCAAGAAGGACATGATCGCCGGCGAGATCGTTACGCACGTCTTCCTCCCCCTCCCCGAGGGGAAGTCGTCCGGATGCTACCTGAAGCTCGGGAGGAGGAACGCCCTCGACCTTGCCCAGGTCGGGGTTGCCTGCGTTGCGATAGACGGTAAAAACGGCAGGGAGTATCGCCTGGCCTACGGCGCTGTAGCTCCGACGCCCGTGAGAGCACCCGAGGCCGAAAAGGCGCTCCAAGGCATAAAGGCACCCGACGATGCCCTTCTCGAAAAAGTTTCCGCCCTCGCCAAGGAGGCCGTGAAGCCTATAGCTGACGTCAGGGCGGGTGTGGAGTACCGCCTGGCCATGGTGGGTGAGCTGACCAAACGGGCTATCGATACTTGCGTCGAGCGCCTCAAGGAGGAATAGCGCCATGACAAAGAGAGAGGTACACTTCACCCTAAACGGGAGATCTGTGACATATGAGGTGGAGCCCAGGACGACGCTCCTTCGGGCATTGAGGCATCACGGAGTAACGAGCGTGAAGAGGGGGTGCGAGGAGGGCGAGTGCGGCACATGCACAGTGCTCTTGGACGGCGTTCCCGTGAAGTCGTGCACGGTCTTGGCCCTTGAAGTAGAGGGCAGGAGCGTGCTGACCGCCGAGGGGCTTGTGGGCAAGGATGGAAAGCTCCATCCCGTGCAGCAGGCTTTTGTGGAGGAAGGCGGCATCCAATGCGGTTTTTGTACCCCAGGCATGGTGCTTACGACCTACGCGCTGCTCAAAAAAAATCCTGATCCTTCCGAGGACGAGATACGCCTCGCCTTGGCTGGAAACC
>JACIXY010000113.1 GCA_014360195.1 Bacillota bacterium | reverse complement strand
TGAAGTCGCCTTCTTGATCCGGGCGTAATAAGGGGAGTTCGCCATTTGGACGAGCCGGGCCGAAAGGGAGGGATCCTTTTGCAGGATGGCCTGGAGGTCGGCGATGGTGGAATCGGGATCCTTGGTGATCCGGAGCACCTGGCCGAGAAGGTCCGGAACCGATGGGAGCGCTTCGCTGACGTTTGCGAACTGTCTGGCGTCGGACATGAGTGTGATTCCCCCTTATTCGGCAAGCTGGTAAACGGCGTAACGACCGTCATCCGTGGGAATGACTCCCGCCTTGCCCTTGAGCTGCCGTGCGGCGGCCGCCGCGCTCTCCCCGTCCGGGAAGATGCCGTAGATGTCGGCTCTCTGCTCGCTCAAAAGAGCCGCCAGGGGCTCTTTCCGGACGAACCTTGCCGGACGGCGTATGACGGTTTCCGTCTGGGCCGACGTGTAGCGCTGTCCGTCCGGGGACAGTCGTTCCGGCCTGTGGACCGTTACAACTTCCGGCGGGGCCATGGCGCCCTCGTAGATGAGCCTCTGGTAGATCTTGAGGGCTTTCATGGCCTGTGCGTCCTCGGAGATCTTTTTTGCGAGCTCCTGTCTCGCGGCCTCGTAGCCGGCGCGGAATCCGCTCGCGTATTCTTCCTGGACCGCTTCGGTCTGTTTCTCCCGTACCACCTTGTCCGGGACCACGGTCTGGGTGGTGATGCCGCACCCGGAGCAGAGCATGGCCGCGCAGGCAATGGTCACGACGGTTCGTTTCATCCTTATTCCCTCCTGAGATAGAGCAGCGCGTGCTTATAGACCATCATTGGTCCGGACTCCCTCTGGAGGAGGATGTGATACCTGTCCCATCCAATGAGGGTCCCGGCGAGTTCGTCGTCGTAGCCCCGGACGCCC
>JACIXY010000112.1:475-900 GCA_014360195.1 Bacillota bacterium | reverse complement strand
CCGGACAATGTCGAGGAATTGCGGGTGTTTTCCGAGGGTGGAAGGGTTGTTTCCCTCGTGGGATGCCTCCACCAAACGATCCTGATAGAGGGTCATCCACTCCCAGTCGGATCGATAGGGTCCGTATGCACGAGACCTGAGTACCGGGGCCGCGGGCTAGCACGCAGGCTGGTCTGTGACGTGTTCAGGCGGCTTGAGGCGGTGGAGATTCCCTTGGCGTTGATCTCTGGGGACCGGGGACTGTACAAGCAGCTGGGATGCGTGGAAGCGGGCTGCTTTGAGCGGTTCGAGTTCACCCGCGAAGACTGGGTCGGGCTGCTGAGCAGACGTAAAAAAGATGAACGGGCATCGCCCGACGGCGTGTCCTTCCGTTTTTTTGAGGAACGCGACCTTCCTCTTCTGCACGAGCTGTATCGTAGAGAGCC
>JACIXY010000112.1:0-465 GCA_014360195.1 Bacillota bacterium | reverse complement strand
TGGGGATGAGCGGATCGTCGTAGCATACAGATGGCGTCTGGAGCAGGTGTCAGCGTACGTGATTACGCGGGCGCGGACTATTCAAGGCGGTTCCACCAGGGTACACATCGTGGAGTATGCGGGTTCCCGCGAGGACATCATCGACGTGATCGGCTTTGTCATTGAAGAGATCTCGCCATCGGTCATTACGTTCACTGTTCCCGCACAGGATATACAGTTCCTTCGCCTGCTGAACGCGTATGGCCTTTCCGGGTCGCGATGCACCCTACCTGGGCACACTCTCTACGTCACGAACTTCAGGACTCTCCTGGAGAAGCTGTCGTCATACATCGAGGAGCGAACCGGCATGCGTCCTGGCAGAGACGTGTTTGCGCTGGGAGAATCCGGTGCGTCCGAGGGTGAGGAGATGCGGTGGACCCTGCGCGTGGGCGATGAACTAGTCGAGATACCGAGCCGGCAGCACCT
>JACIXY010000111.1 GCA_014360195.1 Bacillota bacterium | reverse complement strand
ATGCGGACCACCACCTCCGACACCAGCAGCAGGCTCCTTCGGAGCGGCGTCGCGCCCAGGCTCTTCAGGACCTTCTGCTCGCGCAGGCTTACAGCGCGCATTGCGCCGAAGAGGCCCAGCTGCATAAGGGCCATGGCCAGGATCCCGGAGAGCAGGAAGTCCACCATGCGAAGATCCGTGCTCTGCACCGGCTCGGCCACGACGTCAAAGACCTTGGGCCTACCAGTGATCTGCCTCTCGGCCTCGTTCAGGATCTGCTCTACAACGGGGACAAGGACCTGGCGGGCTGTCGGCTCTGTCTCGTTGTAGTACACATGCACCTTCAGCGGATCGCCGCTGCCAGTCATTGCAGCGAAGGACGGCGACGGGGCCTCCACCACCACGCTCCTCTTGCCCTTCCTGAGGGCTTGAATCTCGCTCCCTCGGTCGCCGATGTGGATCTTGAACACCGGCACCGCGCCGGCTCCCTTGACCAGTCCTTCGGCTAGCGGGTTGCCTGACTCGTAGACGATTCCCACATCATACGTGGGGGTCCCCTCGTTTGAGAATATGAACCCAAACAGCAATATGAACAGCACCGGAAAGGCCAGGAACCAGAACAGGCTCATCTTGTCGCGCCCGATGTCGCGGGCGTTCGCAAGCACAAGCTGCCAGAAGGTCCTCATCACTCACGTATCCTCCTTCCCGTGAGCTTCAGGAACACGTCCTCAAGGGTAGCCCGCCTGACGATGACGTCATCGATGCGGATGCCGTCGCCCGTCGCAAGCTGCATCAGCGCGGCCATCGTGGCAGGCACGTCGCACGTGTAGAGCGTGGCGGTGTTCTCGCTGAAACGTGTGCGAGTGACACCCGGCAGCTTCTCGAACCTCTCCCTGTCACCGGCTATCGAGTTGGAGAACTCGATAGCCTGTTCCTGAAAGTGCTCGGAGATGAGATCGGACGGGGAGCCGAACGCTA
>JACIXY010000110.1 GCA_014360195.1 Bacillota bacterium | reverse complement strand
CCGAACCCGCTCGGGTGGCCTCTCCGGGGTCAAGCCTCTGAGGGGTCACGCTCTGAGGGGTCAGTCTTTGATCTGGGTGTCTCGGGTGCCCGAGGGACGCTAAGAATCAAGACCTGACCCCCGGTGTGACCCCCGGTGGAGACCTACCAGGGGATCCGTACCTACCCCTGGGAGGCCCTCGTCCCCGGGGGGCTTTGGCGCTGACCACGCTTGCGTTCAACTTCCTGGGAGACGGGCTTCGCGATGCGTTTGACCCACGGTTGAGGGGGCCTTAAGCCCTCTTTATCTTGTCTGTATGTGGCCGATGCCAGGCACAAGGAGGTGATGAAGAGGGGTGAATCTGAGGCAACTTGGGTTGGGAGTAAGGGCGTTAGAGGGATCTGACATCCCTGTTGCGGTGAAGCGAAGGAGGTCTGCGATGAGGCTAGGCAAGCTTGCTGTTCTGCTTGTAGTTGGGCTGATGGTGTGGCCAGCGTTTGCGGCTCCCGTGATTCTGAACCGGAACCTAGGCACGGAACCCCCGACGGCGGACCCCGCTCTGGGTGAGGACACGACGTCGATCGAGATCATTGAGCACATGTTCTTGGGTTTGGTGGACCTCGACGAGAACACGATGGCGCCCATCCCCGAGCTCGCCAAGAGCTGGGACGTCTCGGAGGACGGACTGACCTGGACGTTCCACATGCGGAACGATGTGTACTGGGTGAAGTACGATCCGAAGATCGACAAAGTCGTCTACGACTTGGACAAGGATGGCAACAAGCGCCTGGTGACGGCGTACGACGTCGAGTACGGCGTGAAGCGGACCATCGACCCGAACACGGGTTCGGACTACGCCTACGTGCTCTACGCCTACGTGCTCTACATCATCAAGGGGGCGTACGAGGCGAACACGGCTGACCCGACCTCCCCCGACTTCCCGGCCCTGATGGACGCGGTCGGGGTGAAGGCCCTGGATCCGTTCACCGTG
>JACIXY010000011.1 GCA_014360195.1 Bacillota bacterium | reverse complement strand
CTCAATGAAATCCACTTCTCCCGGAGCCACTCGTCTGGGGGAAAGGGGGCCCTATCTGCACGATTCGGGCTGGGCAATATTACCATTGTCTGCTCCGCTAGCGGCCTACCATATGCTGGCAGCCCCGGACGCGTTTGCGGAAATCCTGGACCAGTTTTATGAAGCATTGACAACGGAGCCGATCCTGTAGTAGGATCCACCCTGGGATGGTAGCGAAGAGCTATGCGCCGAAGATGTCTCAGCGCGGTTTTTTATCAGCATGGATGTATGCGCATTCAATCAATTCCGTTGCAGGGATGATGCATAATGATGAGAAAGGGCGTGAATGGTGCACCGAGGAGGATCTCGGTCCGCGGGCTCATCCTCGTTGCCGTTCTAATCCAGATGATGGCCGTTGCGCCCGCGGGTCCCACTGCAGCGGCCGGGGCCAACTTGGCCTTGAAGAAGCCGGTGACGGTAAGCAGCCATACGCAAATCTATCGCGCCGAAAACGCCAACGACGGCAATGTCTTGACCTACTGGGAAGCCGCGCCGCGCTCTTACCCGAATCTCCTGACGGTTGATCTGGGGAATACGTACACAGTCAGGAGCGTCGTCATCAAGCTGAATCCCGACCGTATCTGGGCGAAAAGGACGCAGACTTTGGCGCTCCTTGGTAGTGTGGACGGCGCCGACTATGTCACCTTGGTCGATTCGGCGGTCTATACCTTCGATCCGGCGACGGGGAACACAGTCACGATCAACTTCGCAGCCGCTGAAGCCAGGTATCTGCGCTTGGTTTTCACGGCGAACAGCGGTGCCACTGGAGGACAGGTGGCGGAATTGGAGGTTTACAGCGAGAGTACTGAAGAGGAGCCCGTCTCCGTCGTCATCTACCCCGGCCCCGAAGGTGTGCCTGCCGCAACCGACCGTGAGGTCTTCGTCAACGGCAAGCCGCTCTTCGTGTACGACACCGCGGTGAACCTCAATCGCACATGGGCTACCAGGCCCACCTTGGAAACCACGCCGGTCACCTATTTCGACTTCGGCGGCGGGCCGGTCACTATCACGGTCAAAGCCCCCGGAACGAAGATCGAATCCGTGGTCATCCGCCCGCTTTCGCTTGGCGTCGTCCCGGAAGTCAGCGGCGAGACCATCACGTTCACCCTGGAGACTCCGGCCAAGCTCACCGTGGAGATCAACGGAGAGGTCCGCCGCGCGCTGCACATCTTCGCAAACCCGCTCGAGAGCAACCCCCCGAAGCGGGGCGACCCAGGCGTTATTTACTTCGGCCCCGGGGTTCATGACGTCGGCCGCATCGACGTCGGCAGTGACCAGACGGTTTACATCGCCGGAGGGGCCGTCGTCTACGGATGGATCCATCCTACGGGTGCCTCGAACGTGCGGATCACGGGCCGCGGTATCATTGACGGCAGCGTGTACGACCGCTGGGGGGATACGGTCAATCCGATCAGCCTCAGGTACTGCACGAACGCCATTGTGGACGGCATATGCATCTTCAATCCGGCGGCCTGGACGCTCGAGGCTTACAAGTCCACCAATGTGTGGATAAACAATGTCAAGATCATCTCGGCCCGCCCGAACGGCGACGGGATCACCGTGCAATCATGCGCCAACTTCATGGCCACGGATTGCTTCGTCCGCTCCTGGGACGACAGCCTCGTGGTCAAGGGGTACGACGGGGACGTAAGAAGCGTTGCGTTTGAGAATATCCAAATCTGGACCGACCTTGCCCAATCCTGTGAGATCGGCTATGAGTGCAGGGCCGGCATCATGGAAGACATCTACTTCAGGAACATCACGGTGCTGCACAATTTCCACAAGCCGGTTTTGAGCATCCACAACTCCGACACAGCGCTCATACGCAACGTGCGTTATGAGGACATCACAGTGGAGGACGCCCAGATGGGCCAGGGTGATGGGTGGAATTACTTCATCGACCTTTGGATCGGTCCGTCGCAATGGTCGCAATCGGGTCGCGAGCGCGGTTGGATCGAGAATGTGTATTTCAAAAACATCAAAGTGATCAGCGGCAAGATGCCCATGTCCAGGATATGTGGTTGGGATGAGGCGCATGTCATAAAAGGTGTCCACCTGGACGACGTGACCATCCTCGGCGTTCCCGTGACGGATATCGCCAGCGCTGGGCTCGACGGCAACCTGGCCTACGTCGAAGACCTCACTTTCGACGGCGTGCCGGCGGGTGAGGACTCTCGCTCGGATTGACTCGGATTGATCGGTTTTCAGGCGGCACGGCGGACGGCACAGCCGGTGGGGGTGAATGCGCATGCAGCACCGGGCGAGATCCGCGCTCTGCTTCGTCGATGCCAAGGGATGCCGGCGATGGTCCGTTGACACAGCCAAGGGAGAATCGCATGCCAGAGAGCAGTGTCGCCTGGTGTCGTTCGACATGCTGGATCTGGCGTTATTTCATCGAAAGGTTGTATGCGCATACAATCGCGGGCATGTGGAACGCCGAATTCTGGGAGGTGGTGGGCAACATTTGAGTCCGAATCAGTCCGATGGTTCTTCGTTGCTGGGTGGTTCGCGGTGAACACATGACGTCAATGGTGGATCCCTCTCGAGATGTCCTCAAGTGTCCCGGGCAAGAAATGAAGGACTAAGGAGGAATGGTTGTGTCCAAGAAACTGTTGACGTGCGCGCTACTGGCTTTGTGTTTGGTCGGCGCGACGGTGACTGCGCGGCCTGCGGCAGGCGCGGAGACGGTGACGCTGCGGGTAGCGATTCCGGCCGATACGCCCGAGAACAAGTCGGCGATCGAATTCGAGCTGGAAAAGATCAAGAGGTTTGAGGCGGCCTATCCAGGCATCAAAGTCGTCCCGGTCCACTACGAGTACAACCCCCAGACCTTCGCCGTGGCCCAGGCAGCGCGCAGCGCTCCGGATGTCCTCCTGGTCTGGGCGACAGAGGGCAGGGTCATGGCTGAAAAGGGTTGGCTTGCGCCGCTTGACGAGTATCTCAAGACCTGGCCCAAGACCAGCTGGATCAACCCCGACGCCTTCCTGCCCTTCAAGGTCAACGGACGGACTTACGGTATACCGTACGACGGGTATGTCAAACATATCATGTACAACAAGAAGATGTTCCTGGAGAAGAACGTGCCATTCCCGCGGCTGGATTGGACCTGGGAAGAGTTCATTGATGCCGCGGTCAAGCTGACCGACCGGGCGAAAGGCATCGCCGGTTTCGCGCCTATGACCCGCGGCGGCGAAGGCGGCTGGATGTTGACCGACTGGATATACCAGGCTGGCGGGGAGGTCGAGGAGTTCAGAGACGGTAAATGGATCGCGGTCTTCGACTCACCGGAGGCGATCCGTGGCGCCCAGTTCGCCAAGGACATGAAATGGAAGTACAACGTGTTGCCGGCCAACTGGAGCCAAGGGTACATGGACGTCTTCAACCTCTTTGCCACGGAGAAGGCGGCCATGGTCCCGCACGGCGACTTCACTGTGGAGTGGGTGATCAACAACTTCAAGTGGGATCCCAAGGATATTGGCTTGGCGCCGATGCCCAAAGGTGAAGGGCCCAAAGGTCGTCAAGCCGGCGTCCAGGGGGGTACGTTCCACGTCATCAACGGCCTCGCCGCTCCCGCGGTGCGCGACGCCGCCTTCAAGTGGCTCGACTTCGAGCGGTGGTCTGACGACGGCCTCGAGAGTCTCAAGAGGGATATCGAGGAAAGGCGGAAAACCGGCACATACATGGCCATGTTGAAGTACCCGGTGCTCAACCCGAATGTAGGCTATCAGAAGAAAGAGGATGAATTGAAAGCGGCCAATCCCGATGTGTGCGTCATCTGGCCGGCCGATCTCCGGATGTATCTGCCAAAGACCGGCCATACGGAGCCCCCGATCGAGGCTCAGAAGCTCTACGGCGAAGTGCTTGCCCCGGTTTACCAGGCGCTGTTGAGCGACAAGAACGCCGACCCGGCTGAACTCCTCAAAGCCGCAGCGGCCAAGTTCCAGAAGGAAGTCCTCGACCCCTTGAATAAGTAGAGCAGCATGACCTGCCATCGGCCCTGGTAGTATGTGCTGTGGAGACGGGGCACCGTCCTTTGGATGGCGGTGCCCCCGCAACAAGACGCCGAATCGATCCGGCGAGAGAGACTGTGTGGGGCCGGAAAGGTGTGACGGGGGGAGCCGCATGGGCGGATTCTCGCAGACGAAAGTGCATGCCGCCTTGGGAAGTTCTTACCAATGGGCGAGGTTGATGAAGAACGGCGGGCTCGGACTGCTCTTCCTCCTGCCAGCGCTGTGCGTCTTCGCCATGTTTCAGTGGTGTCCGATCGTGTACGGCCTCGTCCTGGGGTTTCAGAAGATGATACCGGGCCTGCCCCCTACTTGGGTGGGCTTGGCCAACTTCAAGAGCGTCCTAAGTGATTCACTGGTGATACTCTCTTTCAAGAACACCCTGCTTTTCGTGGGCCTGTGTTTGGTTTTCGGGTACCTGGTGCCGGTGGTGGTGGCGATAGGGATCATGGAGCTCCGGCGCGGGCAGGGATTCTTCCGGCTCGCCATCTACATGCCCAACATCATCCCTGGTATCGCCCTGTACGTTATGTGGTTGTGGATGTTCGACCCGGCGGTGGGCCTTCTCAACCAGATCCTGGGCTTCTTCCACCTGCCCCCACAGGAGTGGCTTCTTGCGCCGAAGACCGCTCTCTTCTCACTGATGCTCATGGCCACCTGGGCCGGGTTCGGCGCCACCGCGCTGTTCTACATGGCAGGCCTGAGTGCCATCCCGGAGGAGCTCTACGAAGCGGCGGAGATCGACGGTGCCGGGGTGTGGCAGAGGATACGGCATATTACGCTCCCCGCTTTGCGACCCACTATGACGATCATGCTCCTCCTGCAGATACTTGCCACCGTGCAGGTGTTCCAAGAGCCATTCGTCATGACGGCCGGCGGTCCCAACAATGCCACCCTCACCGTCATGTACCAGGTATACCGCTACGCCTTCGTCTATTTCGAGTTCGGCAAGGCGGGTGCGTTGGGCTTCCTGACGTTTCTCTTTCTGTTCATCCTGTCCTTCCTATACATGCGCTACAGCCGCATTGCGCACTCGGAAGAGGTGT
The DNA here is from genome assembly GCA_014360195.1 of Bacillota bacterium. GTDB lineage: Bacteria > Bacillota > SHA-98 > UBA4971 > UBA4971 > UBA6256. The sequence continues at coordinate 70,482 of JACIXY010000011.1, read as the reverse complement.
GAGCGTTGGCCGGGAGATCACGCACTGTCATCTCGAATTTCGACCTGAAACGCCGCGGGGTCAAGATCGGTTATATCGGATGCGTCGTCACAGCGGTCGCCCTCGCGATATTCATGATCTACCCGCTGATCTGGGTCTTCATGGGCGCGCTCAAGACGCCGAAAGAAGTGTACGAGATCCCGCCGAGGCTCCTGCCGGACCAGGCCAATTGGGCCAACTTCGTCACGGCATGGAGGGCGTTCTCCTTCCCGCGGTTCACTCTCAACACGTTCATACTTTTCGCCGGGATTGTGCTCTTCAAGTTCCCCATCACGTGTATGGCGGCGTACGCCTTTTCGTTCCTGAGGCTGCCGGCCAAGCGCGGGCTGCTCCTGGCCTTCATGGTCACGCTCATGGTCCCCGGCATGGCTTATATGATACCAAGCTATCTGATACTACACCGCCTGCCGCTCTTCCATGTGAACCTTCTGAACACCTACTGGGCGTTCTGGCTGCCGGCCGGTGCGGATGCCTTTGCCATTCTCCTCTTGAAGGGCTTTTTCGACGGCACGCCCAGGGGGATAATCGAGGCTGCGCGAATTGACGGGGCCTCGGAGGTGGGTATCCTCAGTCAGATCGTCCTTCCGTTGTCCAAACCCATCCTGGCCACCCTGTTCATCCTCAACTTCATGGGGACCTGGCGGGACTTCCTGTGGCCGTACATCGTCCTGCGCGACAGCTCCCGCTGGACGATCATGATCGCGCTTTACAACTACGTTTTTCAAAGCCGGATCCTGACGCCCAACATACAGTTGGCTGGGATGATGCTGGCAACGATCCCGCCCATCGCGATCTTCCTGGCGTTTCAGCGATACATCCTGGAAGGGGTGACCTTTTCCGGGCTCAAAGGGTAGGAGCGGTGGGCCTGCTGCGCTTTGCTGAGTTATGTGGGACTAATGTCCCTGGATCGACGCTTCATGTCTACGAAAAAGAAACCGGAGGAATAAGTCGTGGCTGTCTCGGAGACAAGGTTTGGCGTTGGTAGGCAGTGCGCCGGCGCAGTAAAAGGTTTCCAACGGGAAGGGAATTCCGTGCTCTTCCACTGCCAGGGCGGTCTTTTGCGCCTCGCTGTGCTTTACAGCAATTGTCTGCGCATAACCTTCAATCCCGACCACCGCTTGAAAGGCACACCTTCCGTTGCGGTGGTGAACGCCCCTTCTTGCGAGGCATTCAGCGTGGGGCAGACGGACGATCGCGTGACACTGAGGACCGAGGAATTGACGGTCGACGTGGCGAAAGTGGACGCGAAGATCAGGATAGCTGATTCGGGAGGCCGCATCGTATCGGAGGACGCCGGCGAGGGCCTGACCTGGGGCCGGCGGACCGTGAGATGCACCAAGGCCATGGATGGCGAGACGCATTTCTACGGCCTGGGTGAGAAGACCGGCTTCCTGGACAAGCGGGGCCGGAAGTACGTGATGTGGAACACGGACGATCCGGTGCACACGCCCACCAAGGATCCGCTCTACAAATCCATCCCCCTGCTTCTGGCTTTCAACGGGAAATGGGCCACCGGGACGTTCGTGGACTACACCGGGAGGGTCTGGTTCGATCTGGGCGTGGAGTCCAACGAACGCTACAGCTTCGAGGTGGACAACCGGGAATTAGATTACTACTTCATCTACGGCCCGGATCTCAAACGGGTCATCGGCACATATACCGAGCTGACGGGCAGGATCCATCTGCCGCCCCTCTGGGCCCTGGGGTACCAGCAGTGCCGTTGGGGCTATTACCCGGAAGCGGTCGTCCGGAATCTGGCCGATACCTTCCGCGAGAGAGACATTCCCTGCGACGTCATATACCTGGACATCGACTACATGGACGGTTACCGGGTCTTCACCTGGGATCGGGAATGCTTCCCGGACCCCGAACGCATGCTGGCCGAACTGCGGGCGAAGGGGTTCAAGATCGTCACCATCGTGAACCCAGGCGTGAAAAAGGATGCGGATTACGGGGTATACGTGGAAGGTGTGCGCAGGAATCTCTTTTGTCGATGGTTGACCGGTGAGGTCTACCACGGCCGCGTCTGGCCGGGCGAGGCTGCCTTCCCCGACTTCACCAAGGAGGAGACCCGTTCCTGGTGGGCCGAGAAGCATCGCGCCTTGTTGGGCAAGGGTGTGGCGGGCATCTGGAACGACATGAACGAACCCAGCGATTTCTCCTTCCCTACGCAGGACCGGATGCAAGCGACGGTTCCCGATGATGTGATGGTCGAGAACGACGGCAATCCGTGCACGTTCGGCCGCATCCACAATGCCTACGGGCTGCAGATGTGCCGGAGCACCTACGAGGCGTTTCTGCGGCTGAAGCCTGAAGAGCGCCCATTCATCGTCACCCGGGCTGCTTACGCTGGCATACAGCGGTATGCGGCGGTCTGGACCGGCGACAACTGCAGCTGGTGGGAGCACCTGGCGATGTCCCTCCCTCTGTGCATGAACATCGGCCTCTCCGGCGTGCCATTCGTCGGCGGGGACGTGGGCGGGTTCGGGGAGAACGCCACGCCGGAGCTCTTCGCCCGCTGGATGCAGGTGGGCGCGTTCACCCCCTTCTTCCGGGCGCACTCCATGAACAACACCCGGCCCCACGAACCCTGGGCCTGGGGCCCTCAGGTGGAGGAGATCTGTCGGAGGTACATCAAGCTGCGCTACGCGCTCCTCCCCTACGTCTACAACGAGTTCTATAAGGCGAGCCAGACCGGTTTGCCCGTCATGCGGCCGCTCGTCCTGGACTATCCCGACGATGAGCGGACCCACAATCTGAACAGCGAGTTCCTCTGGGGGGAGTCCTTCCTGGTCGCCCCCATAACCCAGCCGGACACCATCAAGCGATGCGTCTACCTCCCGGACGGGATTTGGTTCGATTACTGGACCGACCGCAAATACGAGGGGAAGAACGATTATCTCATCGACGCTCCCCTGGACACCTTGCCTCTTTTCGTCAAGGCCGGCTCAGTGATTCCCTCCGTCCCGGCCGCGAGCTATGTGGGCGAGGGGCGGGGGGAAGCGTTGATTCTGGACGTGTACCTGGCGGCGGAGGCCCGGTATACCCTCTACGAGGATGACGGCCTCACCCACAGGTACCGGGATGGGGCGTACAACCTCACTGAATTCCATTGCGGCGCCTCGGAGCACGAGATCGTCTTCCGGATCAAGCCCATCGTCTCGGGATACCGCTCCGGGCGGAAACGCTACCACATTCGCTTCCACGGCGTGACGTGGAAGCTGGGCGGGAGCGCCCCTCGGGCCGAGGTCGACAGTGGATTTGAGGTGAACAAGGGAATCATCGAGATCGACGTACCTGACGAGGGGCAAACGGTGACCGTGGTCGTCGACAGGGCAGGATGCCGGATCCGGCGCTGCGGGCCGGAACGGGAGGGTGATTGAAGTGCCGGACAAGCTTACCAGTGCGGAGTTGGCCAGGGTTCTGAATCTCTCACAGGCCACCATCTCCCGCGTCTTGAACAACAGCCCCTTGGTCAGCGAGAAGACGCGGGCGAGGGTCTTGAAGGCGATCGAGGAGTTTGGGTACGCTCCCGACGCGGCGGCGAGGACGCTGGCCTCACGAAGGGTCGACACTCTCGGATTCCTCGTCGTAAACCCCAGGCGCCTCGAATGCCCCATGCGGAACCTCCTGGCTGACCCATTCACCCAGATCCTCCTGGCCACGGTGGAGGAGAGGTTCCGGACGAACGGCTGGAGACTGCTCGTTTCGGTGATCGAAGGCGGGCTGCAGGAGATCGTCCAACTGGTGCGGACGCATCGGATCGAAGGCGCGGTGATCAACGTGGCCCGTCTAGATGATCGGGTGATCGAGGAATTCCGGCAGACGCGCGGGTTCCGGGACTACCCCTTCGTGCTCACGGAGATCGTGATCCCCGATCTCGAAGTGCCCACCATCTGGGCTGACAACGTTGATGCGGCCGCCCGCGCGGTGACTCACCTGACCAACCTGGGGCACAGGGAGATCGGGTTCATCACAGGTTCGGACCAGCTTTTCAGCGGCCCCGAACGACTGCGCGGCTTCAAGGAAGCCATGGAGAGCAAGGGGTTGTCCCCTGCCCTCGTCTTCAGGGGTAACTACGAGGAGAGCAGTGGCTACGAGGCTTTCGTCGAGATGTTCAAGCAGAAGAAGCTACCCACCGCGCTCATCGCCGCCAACGACCGAATGGCCATCGGTGCCATGCGAGCGGCCCGGATGCTGGGCATGCGGGTGCCGGACGACATCGCCATCATGGGGATCGACGACATCGAGCTGGCGGCCTATGTGGAGCCGGGTTTGACCACCATCCATTATCCCATCCGGGAGTTGGGCGAGAAGGCCGCGGAGATGTTGATGGCCCAGTGCAGGCGGGAGGAAGTGGAAAAACGCGTCTGTATCTCGAAAAACCGTCTGGTGGTGCGCGGGTCGTGCGGAGCCAATCGAGACGCCGGGCAGTGGGCACCCAGGGCCTAAGTGAGGGTGCAGGAATGCTCCCAACTTTTTTGGGGGGGTGCCGGTGATTCCACGAGGGGTGTCAAAATCCGGCCACTGGCCAGATAGGCCGGATTTTGGCGAAGCGCGCCCCGCTTGGGGCGCCGTCCCCGAGTGCAACACCGGCGACCCGGCAACTACTGGGAATAGGGCAAGGACTAACGCACCCACACTTAGAACGCTCGTGGGGCGCTCGGCGGAGCGGAAAGGATGGGATCGGCGTGGCCAAGATCGCGGATAGATACTACCGGGTCGACCCATGGCGGATCATCGAAGAGGGCTTCGATCCCGCGCGCGGGCGCGTCTCGGAATCGGTCTTCTCTCTCGCCAACGAGTACATGGGGGTGCGAGGGTATTTCGAGGAAGGATACAGTGGGGACCGCCTGGTCGGCAGCTACATCAACGGGGTCTACGAAGCGCAGGTGACCGCGAAGCCCCAGTACAAAGGCATCTCCGACCGTTTCTGCTTCATGGTGAACACGCTCGACTGGCTCCATACCCGGATCGTCCTCGAGGGAGAAAAGCTCGACCTCGCGGAATGCCAAATCGAGGGCTTCCAGCGCGTGCTTGACCTCCGCAACGGCACTCTGGAGCGGTCGTTCACCTGGCGCACCGGAACGGGCCGGCTCTTGCAGGTGACCTTCACCCGCTTTCTCAGCATGGTCGCGCCGAAGATGGGGTTCCAGCGCATCGCCCTGAAGCCGCTGAATTTCAGCGGGAACGTCGAGATTCGGATGGGTCTCGACTTTTCTCCAGAGCACGAGTCGGCCGGGGCCAACTTCTGGTCGTGCCCGAAAAAAGGGGTCGAGGACGGGATCGCGGGGAACCTGGGCGGGACCCAATGGAAGAGCCTTGGCACCACACTACACTGCACGGACAGGCGAGGGCACTGCGACCCCCCACAGCCTGGAACGGCTTGCCACAAACCCCTTGAAGGGGCAAGCGCAGACGGCAGCGACGGCCATCCTGCTCTACCTCGATTTCCTGCACGGCCGGAAGATCACGCACGGTGTCGGCCCACTCGTGCTTCTCTCCACGAAGTGTAAGAGTGCTCATGAGCTCGTGCCTCAGCAGCAGCGCATCGAGGCGGTCGAGATAACCTTCGACGGCAAGCGCTACTTTGCAAGGTCGGAGCTCGTAGGCCACGTTGACCTGGCATTCAGGGCGCTGGGAATTAGGCCTCCGTTGCGGGTGACTGAGCTGCCACGCCCACGGAGCGACCTCGCGAAGGAATGTTGTGGTACGTAGGACTCGTATGTCTTGAAGCCCAATAACGACAAGGCCTCACAGAAATGAGGTATCAAACGCCAGTCACGGTCATGGGGGACGGCAATTGTCGGCTATCAAAGCCAGACTGATCCTGTAAACTCGGTAGAACTCAATCGACTGACATGAAAAAGCCCAGTGAGGTTTGGGCCTACAGGGCCTTCTCCATGGCCAGCCAGGGGCCCTGGAGGTCTTTCACCTTCCCAACTTCGCGGAAACCTGCGCTCCGATACAGGTGGACGGCTGCCTGGTTCTCGGGTCGCACCTCCAGCTTTATGACTTTCGCGCCTTTCCCAGTCGCAAAGGCGAGGGCGCATTTCAGCAGTTCCCGACCGAGCCCGCGTCCCCTGGCGGCTTTTCTGACGGCAATCGAAAAGATCCTTGCGCCGGCCTTGCAGGCATAGTTTCTCGGAGCTACAAGATAAGACAGGAGAAGCACGGCACCATTCGCCGCGAGCCTTGCTGCCTCGTTGAGTCGAAGCGGAATTCTCCCGTGGAGAAGGTCCTTCACAAAACCGAGCCAAACAGCATTCTTGAAAAACGACGCTCGGACCTCGGCTTCGTCCGCTGCGATGATGCAGTACCCCTGGACGTCACCATCCGATTCCCTCGCCACAATGAAGCCGCAACCCGCCTGCCAGAGCACGTGGAAACCGGCAGAGGCGATCTTTACGACCCGCTCTGGGGTGCTGTCACCGAAGAAAAACTTCACACTCTCCGGAAACGCCTCAACGTAGACTCGGGCTATTCTACCGATATCGGGCTTGTCCGCAACTGTCACTTCCATCGTCTGGTCACCACATGCCTCCATTCCCGACAGACCCCGACGAGCGCATGGGCAAGCTCCTTGCTTTAGTCGTGGGGTAGCTGATCCACTCCAGCTTCGTGGACCCCCTTGGGCTCGCGTGCTCATTCGGGCACCTCCACGTGCGGAAATTCCTCGCCACGTTCCTCTTCCAACAAGACGCTGAGCGGGACTATGTCGAGGCCCTTCTGCCTAAGGCCTTCTATAACCAAAGGCAGTGCCTTTACGGTCGCAGAGCGGTCACCGCCTTCGTTCCGGATGAGAGCCCCGCTGTCGTGAAACAAGATTATGTCCCCTCCTCTGGCCGCGCTGACTACCCTTCTCACGATCACCTGGTGCGTGGTGCCGTATCGCCAGTCACGGCTCGACACGGTCCAAAGTACGATTTTCTGGCCCAGGGCGTGGGCAAGCCTCCGGAACCTGGCATCATACATGCCGCGCGGCGGCCGAATGTAGTCCGGGTACCGCCCGGTAATCGTCGTTATCACCCTCGTTGCCCGGATGACTTCCTCGTAGATCTGCCTGTTGGACGCAGTTGGGATGTTGATATGCCGGTAGGTATGGTTACCGATCTCGTGTCCTTCTTCGACTATCCTCTGCGCAACGTCCGGGTATTTCTCAACATGGACTCCGACGAGAAAAAACGTGGCCGGCACTTCATATTCCCTTAGAATATCCAGAATAACCGGGGTAAACTCGCGACTTGGGCCATCGTCGAACGTGATGGCAACCTTGTTGGTGTTCCGGCTTCCTGAGCGGTAGATGTCAGGCTGGTAGTCAAAGCCATAGTAGACATAGAAGTGCAAGACGCCTACCAATGCAGCCACGGTAAACGATGCGCTAACAAAAGCGAGAAAAGCGCGGGAAGCACGGGAGCGAGGTTCCCGTCGCAGGACATAGAAGAACGCTCTTCGAGCCAGGCGGCGGAAGAGGGTGTAACCAAGACCGCCGCTCGTCAACAACAAGAGAAGACGGACATATTGGGTGAGGTCCGGCAAGCTGCTCCTCCTCAAGATACCTATTGTCTCCTCCATTCTAGCATCGCAGATGACTGAACAGAAGAGAGTATCTCGTCGCCCGCAGCTGTGTGTGGGGGGAAAGGCCCGTTTCTACCTGAGCCATGGCAAATGCACTTGAGGCCGGCACGCCTGGGCGTCTTTAGCCACGTGCGTCCGCATCTGACTATAAGGGTGGGCATACTGATGATGCACCCAGTAGGCGTCCACAATGGCAAGGATGCGGCATTCGAGCGGGATCTCTTCGCCTTTGAGCCCGAGCGGATAGCCTTGACCGTTCCATCATTCGTGGTGTTTCAAGATCCGGTCCGAAATCGGGGCTAGGTCGGGCACGGCTTGGGCAATACGGAGGCCGATCTTGCAGAGGAGCCTCATCTCTTCGATTTCCTGAGGTCACTCATGCTCTTGGAAGCGTCATTTCTGCCAGCAAACCCAATTGAAGCGCTCAGGGGCCTCTCCGGGTTTGCGGCGTTGTATCTGTCAACCGCATGCCGAAACTCTGAGCACACGCGCTCTGTGGCCGCTTCGTCGCTGCCTGGGAGCAATATGGCGAATTCATCGCCTCCGATCCGGGCCACGGTACCTCTTCCGGGGGATGTCTCCTTCAGCACACGGGCGGTAGCCAGGAGTAGTCTATCACCGGCATCATGCCCGAAGCTATCGTTTACAAGCTTAAGCCCATCTATATCGCAAAGAACTATGCCAACCGGCGTACAACCCTCGGCCTCGAGACTGTGCATTTCCTGCTCGAAATAGGTGCGGTTGTGGAGCCCGGTGAGGGAGTCAGTGACGCTGAGACGGCGGTGACGTTCTTCGCTTGACCGCAGCTCATCTTGGTACCGTCCAATCGCCTCCAGCATCCGGTTAATCTCGTTGGCTAGGCTTGAGAGTTCATCGCGCCCTCTTACCGGCACCCTCGTGGAGAGGTCGCCGCTAGCACCGATGGCGCTTACGCTTGCGCTCAGAAGAGCAAGCCGGGACAGAACCGTCTTTTCCAGGAACACAAGGACCACTGCGCCGAACACCAGGCCGGCCGCCACAAGCCATGCAAGGAAATAGAGAACGCTGGTCCGCCCTTGCTTGTAGATGCTCCTGGGTGTTTGCACTTTCAACGCAAGGCGAGGCTCTCCCGAGATGTCTTTGAGGAGCGCATACCCTGCGATGAATTCCGTTCCGAGCGGTCGGACGAAAACAGGCTTCTGCTCAGATAGGGATGCGAGCGCTACCTGAAAGTCGGGCGAGATCTCGGGCCCGTTCAACTGTTGCACCGTAACCGCGAGATGAGTGGTTTCTGCCAGGTGCTGAACCACAGCAGAATCAAAGTACCGGCCCATGATCAGTGTTCCGTGGACCGGGCCCTCCCCTTCACTGGTCAGGATAGGTCTTGCGGCAAGGAGCATGGGGCCTTCTGGGGGGACTATAATCCCCGTTGTGGCGTGCCCTGCAATGCTGCGGGATTGAATGAGCGCGTTCGGAACAATGCACTGTTGCAGCCCTCTTGGAATGGGAATGGACTGGCCCTCCGTTCACAGCTCTTTGCTGCGCCTTGGACAAAGCATGAGGGGGTTATGTGTTCTCGAGCCTTGTCGCGTAGCTCTCAAGATGCGGCATCACAAGAGCTCTTGCAGTTCGTGAGGAGGCGCCAAATGCGCTGACTCCGTGCGGGATCTTACGGTCATGCACGAAGTTGAGGTACAGTAAAGTGGCTGCTGATTTCCGCTGATTTCCTCTGCGCCAGCCTCTTCACGGGGCTGCGACGGGACATCCCAGGCCGATGGGCGCTGTCTTCTCACCCGTGCGGGCGTTGCGAAGCGGTGCCAGAACCTCATCCGTTTCCGAGGAACGCCTTCAAACCCATTTCCCTGCTTGTCGCCACGAGGCTCATCCCCCTGCGCTGTCAGAAGATCTCGCCCCACCCGTACGTGAGAGCCATGTAAGCCACGCGGGTCTTCTCTGCGTAGCTTCCGCTCCTGTCGAGGACCAGCCCCCTGCCGATGGCGGTCGCCACATCCCAGTCTGCTCTGTCAGAGGCTTCCCTTTCGAGCACCTGCAGCAAGTCCGCCGCTCCCTGGGGCGGGCTGCTCCTGCCATCGAGGACCAGGTGAAGCTGAACCGGCGTAACCCCGTGTGCACGCGCGGCCTCCAGGACTGCAACTCCTTCCTTGATGTTCCCATGCGAGCTTCTTTCAGATAACATCATGATGATATGCACTTTGCCCCCATGCGCGGACGCCTTCTTGAACCCCCACATGAGCGCCGGATTCTCTGAAAGCTCCCCACGGGCGACAGCTTTTGCTATCCTAAGTTCGTCCTGAAGAATCATCCGGCCGGCTCCGATGGTAAGGTGCCCTGTCTCAGAGTTTCCTGGTCGTCCTTCCGGAAGCCCGACGGCCAGTCCAGCCGCCAAGAGTGTAGTATAGGGGCATTGTTCCCTTATCTTGTCCATGGTGGGCGTCCTTGCTGCGGCGATCGGGTTCACGGACGGATCTTGCTTCCCGATGCCCCATCCGTCCAATACTACCAGCACGCACTTGCCGGAAGGCCCCCCGCTCACGAAAAGCGGCCTTCCCGCCATCTCACCTGGGACTTTCAGTCCAAGCAGCCCGAGGACGGTCGGAGCGACATCGGCAAGAGACCCGTCGCGCGTAGCCAGGGTCGCCCGAAACTCCCCACTGCGAGGTGGCACAATGGCGAAAGGCACACGAGCAGCAGTATGTCCCAGGCTGGGGCTGCCATCTTCATTTCGAAACTGTTCCAAGAGGCCATGGTCTGCGGTCACGACCACCGTGTACCCTGTTTCTGCTGCAACGTCACATATGGCGCCGAGTGCTCTGTCCACCGCTTCCGCGCACTTGACGTTAGCGTCCCAATCATCGAGATGTCCTATCATGTCGCCTGCAGCAAGGTTTGCGAGGATGAAGCCGAAGCTACCGTCTCGCATCCCATCACCGACTGCCTGCGCCACTTCCCAGGTGCTTGTTCCCGGGGTATCGGCGAGCCGTGCAGAACTGGGGCTCGGCACTACCACCCGCTCCTCGCCAGGGAATGGCTCAGCCCTTCGCCCATTGAAGAAGAAGCTTACGTGAGCGGACTTCTCAGACTCTGCCGCCCGGAGCTGTGAGAGGCCAGCCCGGCTTATGACCTCCCCGAGGGTCATTTCGGGCCGCACAAGCGGGAAAACAGTGGGGAGATGCGAGAAGCGCTCGTGGTATTGAACGAACGGTATGAAGGCAAGGTTCGGCATCCGTTCCACCTCGAACTTGTCGAAAGACGGATCTGTGAAAGCGTCCGTGAGCTGGGCCTCTCGGTCTCCCCGTCTACAGCAGAACACTACGCAGTCTCCGTCGCGTATCCGTCCGACCGGAGCGCCTCCTTGCCCTCGCACCAGCGGGCTCATCCAATAGTCTACAGCACCCGCTTCGTAACGTTTTCTCAGAGCTCTTGCCAGCAGTTCCGTGGTCCGCACGGTGCGTTGCCCCCTTCACCGGAGAAGTCACGGGAAGAGAATGCCCCTTTGCACTTCGAGTTTTGCCTTCTCTCCCTGTTCGAATCTATTGTCGGCGCTGGTCTGGACACGGAGGATGTCGTCGCCGAGTTTGACTCTGTAATCGACAGCGTTTCCAAGGAAGATCGCTACGTCCACCTGACAATCCACACCCTTTTCCCGATTTAAGAGCAGGTCCTCCGGCCTCACCGCAAGAGTGTGGCTGCCGCGCCCTACCTCGGGACTGTTGATCCTCACTACTGAACCGTTGCGAAGGCGCAAGACGGCGCAGCCGTTTCGCCACTCCACGACCTCGCACGGCAGGAAATTCATCGTGCCTATGAAGTCAGCGACGAACTTGGTGGCAGGAGACTTGTATATCTCATACGGCGTTCCCTCCTGGATGATCACGCCGCCGTTCATCACTGCTACTCTGTCGGACATAGCCATAGCTTCCACCTGGTCGTGCGTGACGTAGAGGATGGCTATGCCGGTCTTCCGCTGAAGATCCTTAAGCTCAAACCTCATCTGCTCACGCAGCTTCGCATCAAGGTTTGAAAGCGGCTCGTCCAGCAGCATGACCTCCGGATCCATGGCGAGCGCCCGCCCGAGTGCCACTCTTTGCTGTTGGCCGCCAGACAGCTCTGCGGGGTACCTCTTCTCCAGGCCAGAGAGCTTCAGGAGATCGACGATGTTCGATAATGTTGACCGGATCTTCACTTTCGACACCCGCGCTATCTTGAGCGGATAAGCTATGTTCTGCTCAACAGTCATGTGCGGCCATACCGCATAGTTCTGGAAGACCATCCCTATACCACGGCGCTCAGGGGGTACCATGACGCCTTTTTCAAGGGACGAGACGAGGCGCCCACCCACATAAACCTCACCGGAAGTCGGTTGCTCAAGTCCGGCAATACACCGGAGCGTCGTAGTCTTCCCGCAGCCGGACGGGCCCAGGAGAGAAAAGAACTCGTTCTTGCGTACCGTGAAGGTTACGTTGTCTACGGCGGTGTAAGAGCCGAACTTCTTGGTCAGTTTCAGCACTCGTATCCTTTCGAGCCAATCTGCCAATCTAACGCCACCCCCGCTTAGAATCCGATTTCACCCCGTGACAGTCTGCGGACCAGGGCGTTGCCAGCGAAGATGATTAGAAGGACCACTGTTGAAAGCGCAGCCGCTATCTGGGTATAACCGGCGTCTTGCATGTTGTAGATCACGACGCCGAGTGTTTCCGCTCCCTGCGACCAAAGGAGCACAGACATGGTAAGTTCCCGGAAGGCAGGCATGAATACCAGGACCCATCCGGCCGCAAGTCCGGGCTTGATAAGCGGTAAGACTATATCACGCATGGTATCGCTCCATCTCGCTCCCGATACCCTTGCAGCCTCTTCCAGCGATATGTGCACCTGCTGGAGAGTGGCGTTGGTCGTCCGGATGGAGAAAGGCATGTAGGTAACCAGGTAGGCAGCAAGTAATACCCAGATTGTGCCGTAGAGCACAATAGGCGGACGCGACCAGGCCAGTATCATCGCTATCGCGATCATGGTGTGCGGGACGGCATATGGGATGGTCCCAAGGAAGTCCAGCACACGCGCGACAACAAGTCTGGCTCTGATGCACATGTATGACACGAAAGCCCCTGTTGTCATGGTGATGGTCGCCGTGCCGACAGCAAGGAAAAGGCTGTTCCTGAAGGCGCGCGCTCCTATGGGAATGCGCAAAACGTATTTGTAGTGGTCCAGAGTCATGCTCTTGAGCGCCAGAGGAGCGCCCCAGTATTTGATGAATGACGTCAGGATCATTGAGGCTATCGGTACGACACCTGCGAAGAGAGCCACGGCAATCACCATGACAAACAAAGGTATCCTCGCTGCGCCCAAGCTCATTGTCTGCGGTCTGACGCTCTTGCCCGAGATCACGGCATACCTGTGCTTCTCTCGCTCAAGTCTTCGCTGGAGCACGAGTGCGAGACCTGAGACGAAAGCCAGTATCACAGACATGGCCGCTGCGATAGGCATGTCTGGTATGGATAGTGCGGAGTATATTTTCGTGGTGAGAACAAAGAACCTTGCCCGAAACCCGAGAAGCGCCGGGATGCCGAAATTGCATATGCAGCCGACGAACGCAAGGAGCCCTCCCGCGACGATGGCGGGCGTGATGAGAGGCAACGTGATGTCGAGAAGGGTCTTGAACGGGCTTGCTCCCGACATTCGTGCTGCCTCCTCTAGCGACGTGTCTATCCGTCCCAGGGCGCCGCTGACTGTTATGAACACCACGGGAAACTGGTATATCGAAAGGACGAGCACCACTCCTCCTGGGCTGTATATGTTCCAGGGTGCCGAGGCCGCGCCTGTGATGCTCATATAGAGCTTCGACACGTAGCCTGCGGGCCCGAACAGTTGAGACCAGGCGATTGCACCTATGAACGGTGGTATCCCGTAGGGCAGCAGCAGGAGCAACCGGAGGAACGACTTTGCCGGGATGTCGGTCCTGATGACCAGCATCGCTAGGAGTGACCCCGCTGCAACACATATGGCCGTGCTGAGGACGGACACCCAAACGGAATTCCACAGCGCCTTCAGATTTGCAGCATCGCTGAAAACTCGCCCGTAGTTCGCTAGACTGAGGCCCGAATCAGAGCTGAAACTCTTCGCAATCACGAGGGACAACGGGAAGACGATCACAACCGCGAAGAAAAGGCCGATTGCGGCAGTGATTACGTACCTCACGTCAAAGGAGCGTCCAAGGGATGCGCTGTTCAATCACATCCTCCTCTCTGCTGCTCGCGTATTTGCGGGCACGCCCGCGGCCGGACGTTCTGACGGGGGGCACACGCGGGCGTGTAACCGCGCGTGTCCCCCGTCCGGATACTACTTGAGCATCAGCTTCTCAAAGGTCTCTCTGATCTCCGAGGTGTGGTCCGCTGCCCACTGGTACGGGATCGGCATTATCTTGATCTGGTCGGGTGCAGGCATGCCGGGCGGAGGCGATACGTCGGGCCTCACAGGCATAACGCCATTGCGCACCATGAACTCCTGTCCTGCTTTGGATAGCGCGAAGTCGATGAAGGCTTTGGCAGCGGCGAGGTTCTTGGTGCCAGACATTATGGCGACCGGGCTTGGGATGGAGACTGTCCCGTCTTCCGGCCACACTATGTCGACCGGCGCCCCCGCTTTCTTAAGTTCGTACACCATGTAATCCAGAACCATGCACGCGGCGAACTCCCCGGCTCCAAGGCCACGTGAGACATCCGAGTTCCCACGCAGCACTTGCACCCCGTTCTTCCGTGCCTGTTCGAGCCAGCCCCAGCCCCCGTATTTCTTCACGAAAGCTGCGGTCACCATGAAGTTCGAACCGGAATACAGCGGGTTCGCCATGGCTGCCTTCGGACCCATGGCGAAGAGCTGATCCCATGTCCGTGGGGCCGAGCCCGGTTTCACGAGCGCGGTATTGACTCCGATCACCATGTTGATCAATCGGGCAGCAGTGAAATAGCCATCCGGGTCTTTGATGTCAGTGGGTACCTTGGCCGCCTCAGGAGACTTATAGGCATATAGGAGTCCCTTTTCTTTGAACGAATAGTAACTAGCCGCATCTGCAAGCCAGACCACATCGGCCTTGACGCCGCCCGCTTCGCTTTCCGCCCAGATCTTGTTCACCACATCCGTGCTTCCTGCCCGGTATACCTCAACCTTGATGTCCGGGTTGACGCGCATGAATTCGTCGGCGAACTTGGTTGCGAGCTCAAGCGGGACAGAGGTGTAAAGCAACAGCTTCGACTGAGCCGACGCTCCTGCCGCGATCGAGAGCAGAACCACCACAGCCAGAAGACAGGTCACAGTTTTACGCATTGCAAAAACGCCTCCTTAGCTTTGAATCGGTTACCTCTCACAAGATCTAGGCTTCCGATTGCTCGACACGCGCCGTGCCAGAGAGAGCACTTCTTCATCCAAATGCTCGGAGGGATCCACCGGTACTGGCTCGTTGTCCATGTAGACAACCTTGTAACCCCTTTCGATTCCCCAGGCTGTGACAACGTCCACCGCGGCTGCCTTGAGCTCTGTGACCACCACCTCCGGTGCCAGGTTTTCGAACGATGCGAGATCTCCTCTGAGAAGACGCCTGTTTGAGAGATGACAGCTTATCCCCGCCACCTCGCACCCGTAATTCGCTTCAAGGTGTTCCGCCACTGTCCTGGCCATGGACGGCGGAGTCGTGAGGGTAAGCACAATTCTCTTGCCTGAAATTTCATCCAGGGGGCGAGGCCGGAAGACGGTTCTGATTACTCTCGCCTCCTGCTTAAGCTTAGCGATTGTCTCCACCATCTCGGTCACTTTGGTCTGGTCAGCGATGGGGCTTTCGCACATCGTGAGGATTATCAGGTCAGATGTGAGGACCCTGTATGGGCCAAGGTAGGATGCCAGGTACTCTTGTGGTTGATTCGCGCCGACAACAAGAATTCTGCCGTCTGTGTGCACGGACGGGATGGTGGACCCGCTTCCCTCAAAGACCACTATGTCGGCGTCCACTGTTTCGGAGAGCCTTGCACCCTTCTCCACGTTCGAGGTAAATGTTTGCCCTGACATCCCTCCTCCACATCGCCGACAGCCTATGGTCGTGACCCGGGAGGTCAGTGCATCCTCGAAATGGTCGGAGGAGGCGTGGCGCCCTTGTCTTGCTACGGAAAGCAGGTACTCCGGCGTAATCTCGATTTCTGCACCCGGGATCAGCTCGGGCTCTGCAGGACCCCCCCGACCCATCGTGACAACCACCGGTCGGAACTCCCTCGCCAGGGTTCTGGCCACGAATCCTCCCACGGCCGTCTTGCCTATCCGCTTGCCTGTGCCCACCACAGAAATGGACGGGCGGGAAACGCGTACCGCCTGCTTGGGCGGAGCAAACCTGAAGTCCGCGCCCTCGTAAACCACCCCGCGCGCAAGAACGGTGCTGGCTATGGCGAAGCGCTCCCGGTAACCTACGACAGGCTCGTCACTCAAGTCCACGATCTCCTCAGGTTGGTATGCCTCTATAGCTTCGCATATTGCCTGAAGGTAGTCGGGCTTCTTGATTACCGGCACTCCCAGCTTCGCCAGATCCGCATCTGAGCCGATCTTCTCGGTCCCCCCGATGAAGACCGCCGCCACGATGTCGCGGTCCACCCTGAGCTCTAAGATGGCATCGTGGGTGACCGCAGGGTAGTGCTCTCCGTCTGTCAGAACCACGGTTCTTGGCTTGGTCATACCACCGTCCCCCTCTTGCACGCTAACTTAGAACGAACTTCCATCCTTGACCGCCTCCTTCACGGACCGCATGTTGGTAAGGTCGATGTAGGTTTTACACATATCGCCGCGTATGAGAGATTTAGCGTACAACACTGGCCGTGGGGTGTCGGCATACGATATGCGGTCGTTCAGGAGAGCAAGCGCATCCGCGGGTTGTTCGAGAAGCTCTGCTTCAAGCGAGTCCAGAAAAACCGGCCTGAAGGTCTCATCGCTTCTCTTGAGCACGATACCGTACGTCGAGGCCAGTATCCTGAATAGCGACTGTGAGAGGTCCAACTTCTCAAGCTCGGGCGCTGTATTCGGTGAGATGAATGTGGTCTCTATGAGCATGGGACGCTGGTCAACTCGTTTCAGCCTGCGCACGCGTAAGACGTCGGCACCCTCTTCAATGGCGAGGTACAATCCCACGAGCCTGGATGCTCTGATATGGTCCACCGAGAGCACTTCCGCTGCGAAGTGGTGCCCGAGCGCGCGCATTCGGGATGCAAGACGCATCTCGTCAGTGATGTAAGTCGTCTCCCTATATTCCATGGGGAATTGCGGAGACGCCACGAACGTGCCCTTGCCCTGCACGCAGTAAAGCAGTCCTTCGTGAACAAGCTCCGATATCGCCTGCTTCGCAGTAGTTGTACTGATTCCGTATGTCGCGCAGAGTTCTCGCGCCGAGGGAATGCAGGTATGAGGCGTCCACTCCCCGGAGGTTATCTTCTCTTTAATCTCCTCTTTAAGCTGATAGTAAAGGGGGACAAAACTGTCTTTCTGAAGCATGGGACCCTCCAGAATACTCCGCCACCATGCGGTGCCCGCACGCGCTGCCTGCCCGCTCTGGGCTGTTCGGGGGCACAACGGACACTTCTTGGTGGCCTTAACATATGACCTGCTAAATGGCACTGTATACGTAAACACGTAAACACGTTTACATATACATTCTTCACCGTCGCAGAAAATCCTGCCTTGGTTGATCTATTTTCTTCATAACCTCATCAGAGAGAGATGGCACTGGTTTCCACAGCTCTCACGAACAAGTTGTCCACCTTCTCGGCGACCTGGCTTCCCCTAGCGGCCGACCCGCTTCAGATTCGCTCGTACGCGACGTGATTTCGTCTGCCGCGCAACCATACCCTCTTTGGGGAGACTGCCTCGCTGGCCTCTCCCATCCGTGCCTTCTCTACAGGGGTTTCTGCCAGGTTGCCTTTGTTAAGTTAACCACGGAGATAATCTTTTCGTGCGCCGCGACATTTGGGAAGGAATTCTCCAAGTCATGTCGAAAAACTCCCGTAGCGCGGGCAACAAGATGAAGTTTTCCTACATGTCCCGTGCATGCCCGCGATATGCGGCACACAGCTGCTGGTATGCAGCAGAGCGAGCGGAGGTGCATCAGCGTTGTCCGAGGTGCCAGAGCGGATAGATCCAGTAGAGAACACCGTGCCTTCTGCGGGCTGTCTCCCAAAGCTGAGGAAGATGTTCGGGACGCTTCGCCCGGCAGAGAAGAGGGTGGCGTCGTACATTCTCAAGAATGCGGGCCAGGTGATCTACCAGTCCATCACCGAGCTCTCGGCGAGCTCGGGCGCGAGCGATGCCACGGTGATACGCCTGTGCAACCGTCTGGGCTACAGCGGTTACCAGGAGCTCAAGATTGCGCTTGCCAGGGAGCTGGTATCACCAAGCAAGAACATTCACGAGGATATAGGCCCCAATGATGATCTGGCAACTGCTGTTAGGAAGGCGTTCCAGGCGAATGCCCAGGCAATCAACGACACGCTGGATCTTCTTAACATGGAATCTCTTGCGAAAGCGGTGGACGCCGTTGCGACAGCACGGCAGGTATACCTGTACGGCGTGGGCACCTCGGCCCTGGCGGCTCAGGATGCCTATTATAAGCTAGTGCGGGTCGGGATCCCCGCCAACTTCTTCGCAGATCCTCATATGCAAGCCATCTCCACCGTCCTGATTGGAAAGGAAGACGTGGCGATCGGCTTTTCGCATTCGGGCAGCACAAAGGACGTCGTGGACGCTCTGTCACTAGCTAAAGCACAAGGGGCGTGCATCATATGCATAACCAACCGTAGCAGGTCTCCGGCGGGAAAGCTTGCGGACATCCTCTTGCTGACCGCGTCGGAAGAGACCCCCTTCGGTAGTGGTGGCATGCCGTCCATGATGGCACAGCTCAGCGTTGTGGACGCTTTGTTTGTTGGGGTTGCCCTCAAGATCTACGACCGTGCGATCCAGTTCATCGAGCGGACCGGCGAAGCCGTGAAAGGCAAGAAGTACTGAGAATCGACGGGTTCTAAGGCAGGTTTCGATATGCTCAGTGTCGGCGTGGCCAAAACGGAGATAACTCCTGCTCCTGGAATCCCGATGGCAGGCTACCGCGCACGGGTAGGAGCGGCCAAAGGTGTCCACGACCCCCTCTTTGCCAGGGCACTTGCGCTCCACGACGGCGAATGCGGGCTTGTCTTGGTCGCCCTCGATGTCCTGTCGGTCGATGAAGAGCTTGCCGGCGCTATAAGGCGGAAAGCTGTCTCGCGCCTTCCCGGGTTGCGTGACGGCCGTCTGGATGTGATCGTCTGCGCCACGCACACGCACGCGGGCCCCGCCGGGATCTTCTCGGGTCTTGAGGACTATGACCGCGAGCTGGCAGGCAGGGTTGTGCGGGAATCTGCGAAGGCGGCAGTGACGGCATGGGAATCCTGCCGTCCAGGCCGCCTTGGCTTGGGCGCATGCGAGATACAAGGGGTCGCGTGCAACAGGGCGGAATCGTCCCGCGGCTTCGACCCGCTGTTGAGGGTAATGAAACTTGAAGACGCGAGTGGGGAGCCGCTTGCGTGCGTGCTCAATTACGCCTGCCATCCAACGGTCCTGGGTCCGGAGAACCTCCTCTTTTCTCGTGATTGGCCCGGCTATACCGAGGACATAATGGAAGCTTCAGGGCGCCCGGTCGGCATGGTGATGTTCCTCAACGGCGCGGCTGCAGACGTGAGCACTCGGTATACGAGGCGTGCTTCAAGCTTTGATGAAGCAGAGCGCCTCGGGCGGATCGTTGCTGAAAGCGCCCTTCATACGGTAGACAGAGTTGAGTATGCATCGACGCGCAGGATATCTGTGTCGTGCCGGAGGCTTGCGCTGCCTCGTAAACCACCTCTGTCGCCCGAGTCCGCATACCATGCCCTTGAGGAGGCCGAGCAGGAACTGGCCAACCTTCGGGCCCGCGCGGATGTGTCCCCCGGGGAGATAAAGCGTGCGGAATCGGCGGTGCTGGCCTGGCAGATAGTTCTGGAGAGAAGCCGCACCAGGTGCGAGGGGCCCCGCACCACTGCCGCCGCGAACGGCGCCGGCCCCGGTGACGTCGGAGGGTATCTTGCGGCTGAGGTCTGCGTCGTGGACGTGCAGGATGCCATCATGATCTTTGTGCCGGGCGAAGCGACTGCGCGAATCGGGGAGCGCATAACGCAGAGGGTTTCTGAGATCAAGGGATTCAGCGTGGGCCGGGTCTGGTTTGTGGGTTATGCAAACGGCCACGTGGGATACATCGTGGATGCGGAAGCATGGGGGAATGCCTCTTTCTCGTACGAGACGTTGATGAGCCGTGTTGCGCCTAAGGCAGCAGGCTTGATCGAAGAAGAAGTCGCGAATCTGGTGGTGAAGGGGATGTCAGACGGGTGTTAGGTAAGAGGTACTTCGAAAGCATCCGTGAACTTCTGAACGCCATAGAGAAAACGCAGTTTGAGGCCATATGCAAGGCTGCGGATGCTATTGCCGAGTCCATCAGCAAGGGCGGAACGTTTCACCTGTTCGGGACTGGTCATTCGCACATGATGGCAGAAGAGGCTTTCTGCAGGGCCGGGGGACTCGTACCGGTCAATGCGATCCTGGAACCTGCATTAATGCTGCACGAGGGGCCTTTCAAGGCGACCGCAATGGAACGCCTCGAGGGTTATGCAGAGATCATCGTTGACCACGCAGGGATCCAAAAAGGCGACACGGTTATGGTGGTCTCCAACTCGGGTAGAAACGTGGTGCCGGTGGAAATGGCCCTTGCGTCGAAGGGCCGTGGGGCGCTCGTCATCGCCCTTACTTCGCTGGCTCACTCAAGCAAGGTCGCGTCGCGCCACAGCAGCGGAAAGCGGCTGTTCGAGGTCGCGGACATCGTCATAGACAACTGTGGGGTGTTCGGGGACGCTGTCCTTGCGGTGGATGGGCTTTCAACCAAGGTAAGCCCCACGTCAACTGTTACGGGAGCTGCGATTATCAACGCGCTCGTCGCCGAGGTGGTGGAGAGACTGGTCCGCGCGGAGATAAAGCCGCCGGTTTTCATAAGTTCCAACGTGGAAGGCGGAGATGAACACAACCAGCAGTGGGAACCGAGGTTTGCAGGTAGACCTGCAATTAAGTGGTGAGGACATTGGTCGGGGTGGAGATCGGCGTGGGCAATGCCGAGCGGGTTCGCATCCATAAGACGTGCGCGATCACGGTGGACTCCGAGGCCCAGAGGTACGCCGCGGCAGTCAAGGACCTTCAGGAGTTCCTGCGGGGTGGATTCGGGGTGGATATCCCCGTGCTGCCCGCTTGCGACCGGCGTGCCCTCGGTGGGGCAGCGGAGATTTCCCTGAGGCTTGGTCGGGAGATGTGGGGGCCGTCGCCAGAAGAAGGCTACCGTTTGACTGTCTCACTGAAACGCCAGGGGGCGCAAGTCAAACTCGTTGCGGGGTCTCAGGTCGGCTTGCTCTATGGCGTCCAGGAACTTAAGTTGCGGTCCAGGTTCGAAAATGGTGTGCTCGAGGTTCCCGGGCTTGACATTTCCTCCTTCCCGGCCATGGCGATACGCGGGATAAAGGGGCTACGGTGGAACCCGTCGGATTACCTGTCGATCATAGACTTCCTGCCTGCGTGTCGGTTCAATTTCCTGATGCTGTGCTACGGAATGCTGCCGGAGCACTGCAGGCATTGGCGGAAGCCGTATTCCGAGGAACACTTGCAGGCGATTTCGGAAATAGTGCGGCGATGCGAGGAGAGGTTCATCCGTGTGTGCGTCGCTGTGAACCCTTCCCTCCGAAGTGAGCCTCCGATCTGTTATTCAAGCAAACAGGACTTGGAGCTTCTCATTCAGAAATTCCGGGCCTCGTACGACCTCGGGGTACGCACGTTCGCGCTCGCCTTGGACGACATTAGCTTCGAGATGGTCCACCCGGAAGACAAGCGCGTGTATGCAGGGCTGGGCCACGCGCATGTAGACCTCGTAAGGCACCTCAATGATGCCTTGAGGGGGCTCGACTCCGAGAACAAGCTAATATTCTGTCCCACTACGTATTTCACCCGCTATGCACTTGAAAGGAAGGATTACACAGAAGCATTGGCGCACGGTCTGCCCGAAGACGTTGATGTCTTTTGGACGGGCCCCGAGTGGAACTCAACGACTGTGAGTAGCGAAGATGCCCGATCCTTCTGTTCACTGGTGGGCAGGAAGCCGCTCCTCTGGCTGAATTACCCGGTGAATGACTATCTCGCACCACATCCCTGGCGTCTGTTGCTTGAGCCCGTGAGGCTATCGTGCACGGAGCTGCCTCGTTGGATCAAGGGTCTGGTATCCAACCCGATGCGCCAGGTAGAGGCATCCAAGATTCCGCTGTGGAGCGCTGCAAGGTACTGTTGGGATCCTGCTTCATACCGCCCTGAAGAGGCGCTGAAAGAAGCTGTCGCAATCGTGGCGGGAGACGAGGCACGGGAGCCGCTACAGTTGCTGGTGGAGGCCTACACGAAGTACTATGACGCGCTCAAAGACACCCGCAGCTTTGCGGGTGACGAACCCAACCTCGGCTTGCAACGAGCCTCTGAGAACCTTCTCATGGCGGCGGGGATCGTCCGAATCACCCTGCCCGTCCTCAAGAGGCGGCTTCGCAACGAGCGTCTCGCCCGCGAGTTGGAAGAGGGCTTCAAGAGGTTCCTGGCGTTTTGCGAGGCATACAGTGCCTGGTCTTACGGGCGGCGTCTTGCGGGAGGCATGCGAGGCCGGGATGCCCCTGCTCCAGGTGCCCTAAGCGTGTTCCTCCGCGCAGCGGATCTCTCATGGTGCGACTGGCATGCTGACACGCTTGCCGACGCAGCGTGGTACCTGGAAGAGATCAAGGCTATGGTAGGGTAAGCCGCGTCTTTCACTGACTTGCACCAACAGGAGGTGGTCATCGGTGCGGACCGGATATGGATGGTAGGGGCGAGATAGGTGTTAGGTTTGGTGAATGCATCGTTTCCGAAACGACCCGACCAAAGATACAAGGAGGTAATACGAAATGCTGAGGTTTTCAAGAGTGACGAGGCGGCTTGTTTTGGTTTGCGTTGCGTGTCTCGCACTCATGCTGGTAGCGGTCCCGTTGGCGAGCGCAGCCAAGAAGATTACCATCAGCTTCTGGCAGGCGGGCGGCAACCCGGAGACCAGCGCGCTCGTGCGTCAGATCATCAAGGAGTTCGAAGCGGCGAACCCCGATATACAGGTGAACTTCCAGGCAATCCCGTGGGCTGAAGACCCCCACACCAAGTTCCAAGCTGCCATAGTGGGCGGCACGATCGCGGACGTCTTCACCGTTGGGGACCCGTTCGAACTCGTGCTCGCGGCAGCAGATGGGCTGGAACCGCTTGATGGGTATATGTCGCAGGAGATGAAGAACGACTTTTACCCGCAGTTCCTTGAGAGAGCTACGTACAAGGGGAAGATCTATGCCCTCCCGTGGTTCGGCACGATACGCGCAATGTTCTACAGGAAGGACCTTCTGGCGGCTGCCGGCGTCCCTGAACCGACGACCAGCTGGACCTGGGAAGAGTTCGTGACATATGCGAAGAAGTTGACACGCGACCTCAATGGTGACGGGATAATAGATCAGTTCGGGTTTGGAACCTCCGGGCGCTATGTCTCGCAGTACCAGCCGTTCGTACGCCAGAACGGGGCTGACTTCGTAGACGAGGATCGGAACGTGGCCACCGCCAATGACCCTGCTGTCATTGAGGCTATGCAGTTTTACATCGATCTCATTCGAACGCACAAGGTCACGCCACCCGGCATAACAACGATAAACCTGCAAGAAATCCAAAAGATGTTTGCTGAAGGGAAAGTGGCTATGTTCTTCGACTGCGAGGATACTGCCGCAATGTTCTCCAGGGAGCCTGCGCTCGCGGGAAAGTTCGGGGTTGGCTTACTGCCGCACAGGAAGTGCCAGGCTGCCTTCGCAGGCACCGACGTGGTCGTCATGTCGAAACAGTCCAAAAACAAAGAGGCCGCCTGGAAGTTCATAGAGTTCTTCCTGTCCCCGAAGTGGATGGCTGAGTACTGCAAGCTCTCCGGTTTCTCCCCGGCGAGGAAGTCTCTAGCGGGACACGAGTACTTCAAGGATCCCATCAGGCAGGCGTTTGCCAAGCAGCTCGAGGTCGGCGGGTACTTCTACTTCAAGCATCCCAAAGCCTCGAGTTTCTCGAGCGCGATACGCGCAGAGGTTCAGGAGGCAATGGAAGGCAAAAAGACGGTTAAGCAGGCTATGGACGATCTCCAGAAGAAGCTGGAGGAAGTGCTGAAGAAGCCCTGAGTGACCAGAGGTCGTGGTGCCAGAGCCTCCGCCGGGCTTCTGCCCGGCGGAGGCGGTAGCCCAGAAAGTGGGGGATGACGGATGAAGCACACGACGCGAGCGCCAGGTGGTAACGTCCAGGCGGCGTCGATCCTAGGCGTCGTAAGGCCGAAAAGAAGAACTAGGGCCCTCCTATTCAGGGTCGGCGAGCTCTTGGAATCGTACTCTATGATTGCTCCCGCGTACATGGTCTTCCTGGTGTTCATCTTCATACCAGTAGCCTGGAGCTTCTACCTGAGCTTGTTTGACTATAGCATCCTGTCTCTCAAGCATCCCGAGTTCGCTGGGCTCGAGAACTTTGCGAAGATGTTCGGCGACAGCGTCTTTAGGGTTTCGGTCTGGAATACCGTCCGGTACAGCCTCGGTACCGTGCCGGCACGCCTGGTGTTGGGCCTTGCGCTGGCCCTTCTACTCGATCAGAAGAACCTGTTCGGGAAGAACTTTCTACGAACGGTTTACTTCCTCCCGGTTGTCACCTCGATGGTTGCGGCTTCGATCGTGTGGTCGCTGGTTTTCAATGCGAGCGAGGCCGGTCTCGCAAACCAGATGTTGAAGGCCTTAGGCTTCCCCCCGAAGGGGTGGCTTGCCGATTCCAAACTTGCAATGCTCTCCGTATGCATAATGAGTGTATGGAAGGAACTGGGTTACGTCATGACCATCTTCCTCGCGGGCCTTCAGGGGATTCCGCTGGAACTGTATGAGGCAGCGGCGATCGATGGCGCGACGGGGTGGCAGAAGATCCGGTTCATAACCATTCCCCTGCTCAGACCGACAACCTTCTTCATCCTTGTCACCGAAGTCATCGGATCGTTCCAGGTGTTTACGCAAACGTACGTCATGACGGGCGGCGGGCCAGGCTACAGCACTACGACACTTATCAACCTCCTGTACACAAAGGGGTTCTTCGAGTTTGACATGGGCTACGCGAGCGCGCTTGCGGTTACTTTGTTCCTCGGTTTGTTGTTGCTGAGTTGGGCCATGCGCCGTGCTTTCCGGGCGGAGGAGATTGTCTACTAAGTGGCGCCTCGGACCTCATGGTTACCGGCGACAACTCGGAGGTGAAATGGCTTGAAAGGAAAAAGCAACGGACGCAGCCAGGGATTGATCTTGGAGATACTCAAGTATGCAGTTCTGATCCTCGGCGCGCTTGTGATGGCAGCACCTTTTCTTTGGATGGTTTCGACTTCACTGACTCCTGATTCGGTCATCATATCGTACCGGCTGATCCCGACGAGAGTCACGTTGGCTAACTACGTGAAGGCCTGGAACTTCTCCCGGAACTTTGATGAATCCGTGAGCCTTGGCACCTTCTTCCTGAATAGTCTCATCGTAAGTGTGTGCATCACCGGGCCGGCGCTGATAATAGATTCTCTTGCAGGCTATGTTCTGGCCAGAAGGAAGATTCCCGGTAAGGACCTTCTGTTCTACCTTGCCCTGGGGACCATGATGATCCCGTTTTACGTGATCGCTATTCCGCTGTACCTGGTCGTTCGCAGACTAGGGTGGCTGGATTCATATCAGGGCATGATCGTCCCATTCTTGGCAAGCGGCTTCGGGATCTTCATGTTCAAGCAGTTCTTTCAGACGATTCCCCAGGACCTCGAAGATG
The DNA here is from genome assembly GCA_014360195.1 of Bacillota bacterium. Taxonomy (GTDB): domain Bacteria; phylum Bacillota; class SHA-98; order UBA4971; family UBA4971; genus UBA6256. The sequence goes on along the minus strand of JACIXY010000011.1, from coordinate 44,904 downwards.
CGGCCCGGGTCGACGGGTGCTCTGCATACCGCACGTATGTGTCCATAATGCTTCCCCTCGCGAAGCCGGTTACAGCTACTATGGCGATATTCAAGGCAATGTGGTCCTGGAACCTGTTCTTTTGGCCGCTGTTGATAATCAACAACATCAAGCTCAAGACTCTTCCACTGGCTCTTACGATGTTCAGAGGTCTCAACGTTACGCAGTGGGGGATGCTATGCGCGGGGATGACGCTTGCAACTCTGCCTATAGTTATCGTGTACCTGTCGATGCAGAACATGTTCCAAAAGGGCATTGTTATGGGTTCACTGAAGGGCTGATCGTGAGGCCGGGTAGGTGTGAAGAGCCCTCCAGATAAGGTTTTGGGGAACTGCTTCCGGGGTGCTTGCCGGAAGTAAGCTGCAACTCCGAGGGAAAGCGTTCCGCGTCGGGGACGCCGAGCGAGGTGGAAAAGGACACTATGGAGAGCGCGAACGGCAGCATGAGCATTGAACGGATGCTGCACTCTATGGATGTGCGGCAAAAAGTAGGCCAAATGGTGATGGTCGGCTTTCCGGAGCCTTTTGATGGCGAGCTTCCTTCCGGTCTCAAACAACTCCTTCGGGACCCCGGTGTTGGCGGGGTTGTAGTCCTCGCAAGAAACGCAAGGACTCCTGAATCGATGAAGGCCCTCACGACCGCACTACAGAGGACAGCCCGCTCCGCAGGAGCCATTGCACCCCTGTTTATCCATGGGGACAACGAAGGCGGCGTGGTAATGCAGGTAACCGAAGGAGCTTGCGCTTTTCCAGGCGCCATGGCAATCGGGGCGACGGGGAGCACGCAGCATGCCTACCAAGCGGCGTACGTGATGGGTTGCGAGGCTCTCGCTATGGGCATAAACATCGTGTCTGCGCCCGTTGTAGACGTGAACGCGGAACCCGATAACCCTATTATTGGAGTCCGCTCGTTTGGGGATGATCCCGACGAGGTGTCGCGGTTGGCCGAGGCCATGATCCGGGGATTCCGCGACGCGGGTGTGGTCTGTGAGGCCAAGCACTTTCCGGGTCACGGGAGGACTAAGTATGACACTCACGAGGACCTACCAACGATAAGTTTCTCCCGCGACGATCTGGAAAAGGTCGATCTCGTGCCGTACGTTGCGGCCATTAAGGCAGGTGTGCCTGCGATCATGACCGCCCACATCGTCTACCCGGCGCTTGGTGGTCCTCAGGGTGTCCCGGCAACCCTGTCGCCGGACATCCTGACAGGGCTTCTCCGTCGTAAGCTCCAGTTTGACGGGATCATCGTTACGGATTGCCTGGAGATGCGGGCTATTAAGGACAACTACGGGCCTGGGCAAGCTGCTGTGGCAGCTGTAAACGCCGGTGCCGACATCGTCTTGATGTGTCACACGCTGGCTGTTCAGAGACAGGCAATTGACGCGCTCGTAGCGGCCGTGGAAGACGGCACGATTCCGAGTGCGCGGATCGATGAATCAGTGCGCCGGATCCTTCATGCCAAGATGAGCTGGCTCGGCAGCTTCGAAAGGGCTGAGGCCGGGTACGGCAGGGGGCTGGACACAGTAGGTTGCAAGGAACACAGGCTCATAGAGCAAGAGGTCGCTCGAGCCTCCATCACGGTTGTCAGGGACCACCAGGGCTTGCTGCCTCTAGCACCGTCCGCCAGCAACACGTATGTGGTCGTGTATCCCTCAACCATGCCGCTCTTGCGGGCAGAAGATGTTCGGGAGACAGTCAGTGTGCTTGGGGAAGCTGTCAGATCCCGTTGTCCTCGCACGAAAGAGGTGGGCGTCCCTTTGCGACCGACCGCCGAGGATATCCATCGCGCTGTGGCTGCGGCACTCGAGGCTGACGTGGTCATCGTGGCGACGTCCTGTAAGACCCCGGCGGACGAGAAAGCTCAGGGCTCTCTGGTGGAGGCCCTGATGGAGACGGGTAAGCCTATCGTGGCTCTTGCCATCAGAAACCCATACGACTTGCGAGCATATCCCGAGGTGCAGACTTATCTGGTCACGTACGGGTATCGCGATTGCTCTATAAGGGCAGCGGCAGAAGTCATGTTTGGCGAGATACGTCCCCAGGGCAGGCTTCCGGTCGCAATCCCGGGGATGTACCCGAGAGGGCACGGCGTCCAGTTCTGATCTGTTCACCGTCTGGGAGGGGTTAGGAGTTTGTCGAGGAGGGAGGAGGGGTAGGAGAGTAATCTTGGTTTTCACGGACACGCGGGTAGGTCTTTGAAGTGCGGTGTGACCTCGGGACGCGGTGAGAGGGTCAGACCCGTCGACGTGGGGCTGCATGCGACCCGCGTTTATCGAAACGTTGCTTCGGAAAAGGAGGGTACCATGTTATGACGGGAGTTCTTCGGAGAGTCTCTATAGTCCTCATGGCGGCTTTCTTGCTCGTGGCATTGGGCCCACGCATGACTGTGCCTGCTGCCGCAGGTCATCAGGAATACGGGGTCAGAGGAGTGTGGCTGTGGGGGAGCACTGTGCGAGAGTTAGGTGCGGAGTCGATAGCCAAGGATTTGGAAGCAAACCATGTGAACGTGGTGTTTCTGCTCGTGAGAGGGACTGCCGGGACAGCGGGCTACAAAAGCAGCCTTGCTCCGCTTGCTGATCCCAACCGTGATGCGCTCGCCGAGATGATAGCGGCTTGCCATCCGAGAGGCATTGAGGTCCATGCGTGGTTCGTCTTCAACCAGGACAAGGCGTACACAGATGCCCACCCGGAGGCCCGCGTGTGGCACCGGGGGAGGCCGGCTGAGGGAGATACACCCTTTGAGATCGCTGACGGCAAAGTGTGTCCCGATTCTCAAGCGCACCTCGAGTATACCTGTGCGATGATCCGGGAAGTCCTCGAGAATTACGACGTGGATGGCATTCACTTGGATTACATACGGTATGGACACGCGGTGTACTGTTTCTGCCCCCACCATTACGAAAAAGCCGCCAACTTGGGTATCGACATCGAGCGGGTGAGAGAGGCCATTGCTAAGACCTTCTACGACGGTCCCTACGGACCTAAGGATCCTGAATACGTCTTCCGTGCTTATGAACGGGAGGATTACCCAGAGCATCGCGACGTCAAGGCGTGGATGGACATGCGCGCAGACGAGGTGAGAGCGGCGATAGAAAGCATGCGCAGTGTCGTGAAGCAGCTGAAGCCGAATGCCGCATTCTCCGCAAGCCTGATGCCCGAGGGTGCGCTTGCCGATTCCAGAACGTATGCGCTCTGTCACTATGCGCAGAGGTACTGTGATGCGGAGCCCTACGATTTCATTTGTCCCATGGCTTATCATGCCGACTACGGCAAGACGCCTGCCTGGGTCGGGACCGTGACGCAGGGTGCCATTGCGGAGAGCAACGGAAAGCCGAGGGTTTATGCCGGTATCCAGGCTTACGGCAAGGTTACCCCTCAGGACCTGGCCGACGCTGTGAAAGCCGCTCGTCTGTCGGGAGCAGACGGCTTTGTTCTCTTCAAGTATGGGGACATCAGCAGCGAAGAATGGAGGGCCGTCAATCAGGCGCTAGGTGAAATCGGCCCCTGGGTGAGCTTGGATGAGAGGATCACCGTTGGTCCGAACCCGGCATCGGAGCGGGTCACGTTTTGGTACGACATCCCCGAAGCCGGCACTCTATGTATCTATGACATCGCAGGTCGGCTTGTGTACAGCGCCAAGCTCGCATCGGGCAAGGGGTCCATCGAGTGGAATCTGACCACGTCAAGCGGGGCGCGGCTTGCGCCCGGGGTCTACGTGTTCACTGTTGTCATCCCCGGTGAGGCGCCGTCAAGGCCGCAGCGTCTGGCGATCCGCCCGTAGCAAGACCATCGCAGTGGAAGCTGCGTTTTGTCCACAACGGTTTGCCACGAGCAGTGGATATCCGTTTAGCATAGCTGGTCCGGGGGTGCGAAGATGAAAACCAGATGGGTTCCGGCAATCTTGTTGACGTGTCTTCTCGTTGTGGGTTCCACAGTCCATGTGGCGGCCCAGAGCAGTGGCTACGAAGGGACGGGCGCATCTCTCAAGCTAGGGCTCGGAGCACGTGCTGCTGGGATGGCTGACGCTTTTGTAAGTCTCGCAGACGATGCGGCAGCAGTCTACTACAACCCGGCCGGCCTCGCGTACCTTACTACTTCAGGCCTTGTATCAGCTTATCACGTTCAATCTGGCATTGCGGGCTATTTCGGTATTGGCTACGCAAAGCACAATCTCGGAGCGGCCGTCCTCACGCTTTCATCCGGCGATATACAGGGCACTGACGAGTTTGGCAATCCTACCGAGCTCTTCCACGCGTCAGAGGGGGCCATCCTGCTAGCCGGCGCTGCTAGGTTTCAGGGGCTTGCGCTTGGTATCACCCTGAAGCAGTACTCTCAGCGATTTGCCGACGTCAGCGGGTCCGGACTTACGGCGGACGTGGGGACTCTGTACGTGGGTAACAGAGTAAGGCTGGCAGCAGTCGGGCGCAACCTTGCGGGGGGCGTTGGCTACTCCAATGGGAGGTACGATGCATTCGAGAGGAGCTTCGTTGCCGGAGTATCTACGGATGTCCTCCAGAACTTCCGAGTCGCGGCCGACTACGAGAGTGACGGAACAACCCGGGTTGGTGCTGAGTATGTCCTGGATAATTTCACGTTCCGCGGGGGCGCGATCTTCAGGGACGGTCAAGCCTGCCTAACTGCTGGCCTTGGGGTCAGATCGGGGGTCTTCGCGTTCGACTACGCGTACCAGACCCATGAGGTGTTGCCCGATGTGCATCGCCTGTCATTGGCAATACGATTCTGAGTGACTGTGAGCAAGCATCACAGACATGCCTCAGTTAAGGGGTTTCGGAAAGGGCAGGGCTGCGCTGGTTGCATTCTGTTGGGCCTTTTCCGGAAAGGTTGCCCGGATAGAATTGCTGAGTGTGCGGCGACCCGGCTCTATCTGCGGGCTCTTCCAGACACGTCGTCAACAATCGAGTTCGCCACGCCCGGGTTCCTCGGCATCCACGGGTGTGATAGCACAGTCGTGGGGAGAAGGAGCCCGGGCGGATTTGGATAATGTCCTAGCCAGGTTGCGCGCATGTAAGGGAGTGACGAGGCCGTGGTAGGCGCCTGGGAAGGGGACGTCGCAAGTCTCGAGGGCCCTCGGAGCCTTACGGTTGAGGAGTTGCCGGAAGCAGTTGCTCTCTCAACCGAGGTCTTCGATCCCGGTGGCACAAGCATGGGGCTCCAGTTTCCGCTACTCTTCTCGGCGGACAATGTCGGGGAGTTGCGGGTGTTCTCTGAGGGTGGAAGGCTCGTTTCGCTCGTGGGATGCCTCCACCAGACAATCCTGGTAGAGGGTCATCCGCTCCCAGTCGGGTCAATAGGGTCGGTATGCACGAGACCCGAGTACCGGGGTCGCGGGCTGGCGCGCTGGGCACACTCTCTACGTCACGAACTTCAGGACTCTCCTGGAGAGGCTGTCGTCATACATCGAGGAGCGAACCTGCATGCGTCCTGGCAGAGACGTGTTTACGGTGGGAGAATCCGGTGCGTCCGAGGGTGAGGAGATGCGGTGGACCCTGCGCGCGGGCGATGAACTAATCGAGATACCGAGCCGGCAGCACCTCACCCGGTTGATTTTCGGCGGGATCACCATGGAAGAGTTTGAGGCTATTGCCCCGCGCGGCAGGGCGAAACGTTTCCTGGAGAGGGCTTTCCCGGTGCCGCTCCCGGTCCCGGGGTTAAACTACATTTAGCGGCGTAATGGCGCAAGCAAGCTGACATGGGAGGACCACCTCTTCTGATGACCGACTCTTCTGTGGTTGGACTTGGCCAAAGTGAGTCGTCGGCATGGGGGCTGCAGATATGCGCTTTTTCTTGGGATTGGACGGCGGAGGCACGAAGACGGCATGCGTGCTCTGCGACGAGGATGGTCGCATCCTCGCCTTTTCGGTCGGCGGCCCGTCAAACCATCTTTCGCTTCCTGGCGGTGAAGAGGCCCTGAGAGAGGTCCTGAGGTGCGTGGTGGGAAATGTCCTTTCACAGGCAGGGATCGCACCGCGCAAGGTAAGCGCGGCGTGTCTCGCGTTGGCGGGGGTTGGGCTTACCGGACAGAGTACGATCGCCGCGAGTGTGGCAACCGAGGTTGTGCCGGCGGACGACATCGTGCTCGAGAACGATGCGGTTGCTGCGTTAGTCGGCGCCACCGCGAAGAGCTGGGGCGTTGTCGTGATATCCGGCACGGGAAGCATCGCAGTGGGGATCGATCGGACGGGAAGAAGGGTAAGAGCAGGAGGCTGGGGTTACCTCATAGGAGACGAGGGCAGCGGGTATGACATCGGAAGGAGAGGGCTTACCGCGGTTGCGAGGGCGCACGATGGGCGGGGGAATTATACCATTCTCGTGGAGAAGGCGCTTACTCATTATGGGTTGAAGACGCCCGATGAACTCAGAAGCGTGCTGTATCGCTCTGAGACAAGGGCAAAGGACGTCGCGTCATTCGCGCCACTTGTAGTCGCCTCAGCATATGAGGGTGATGCTGTATCGGTGGACATCCTCCGAAGTGCCGGGAGGGAACTCGGGCTATCCGTCGTTGCGGTGGTGAAGGCGCTTGGATTTGGAGACGAGGAATTCGACGTGGCGCCCTGCGGGAGCGTCTTCAAAGCCGGGGAACTCGTAATCGATCCCTTCAGGTCTGAAGTCCTTCGGGCGGCTCCGTCGGCGAGGATAGTGAGCCCACGCTTTCCGGCCGTAATAGGGGCCTTGATGATCGCCTTCCAGAAGGTCGGCCGCGCGGTGGATGACGTGGTTCTGTCGAACATGGCTAGGGGCTGCCTCGAATACGGGCTTCCAGTGGGAGATGCGACGTGCAAGGGGAAGGACCAATGATGGATGAAAGCAGGATCCTCGAGGAGATCCGGGAATCCGAAAGCGAGATCGTGGAAACATATCGAACTCTGCACTCAACACCCGAGGGGCCGTTCGAGGAGCGCAAGACCTCCGCATACATAGCCGGCAGGCTTGGCGCTGCCGGCTTCCGGGTGGAGTCTGGCGTTGCGGAAACCGGCGTCGTAGCTACCCTGGGCCGACTCACACAGCCCGTAGTCGCTTTGCGGGCTGACATGGATGCGATGGAACACGAGGTCGACGGCAAGAAGACGTTCATCCATTCGTGCGGTCACGACGCGCACTCGACGATGGTTCTGTGGGCCGGCGAAATCTTTTCCAGGTGTTGTCCACAGGCCGAAGGACACCTGAAACTGATATTCCAGCCGGCAGAGGAGACCGGGCTCGGGGCCAGGAGAATGGCTGAGGCCGGCGTGGTAAACGACGTGTCGGTGCTGGTGGGGATACACCTGCGGCCGGCGACAGAGTGTCCCTTTGGCAAGGCAACTCCATCCCTGCAGCACTCAGCGGGTCTTACGGTTCGGTACAGGGTCACCGGCAAGGCAGCCCACAGCGGCAGACCACACCTCGGCGTGAACGCAGCAGACGCTGTTGCGGCATCGGCCCTTGCGGTGAACGGCATAAAACCTGACCCGCTGCTATGTGCCACCGTAAACGTCGTGGGCCTGCACGCGGGGGGCGGTGCGGCCGGGACCATCCCGGAGTCTGGTGTAATCATCGTGAACGTGAGGGCCGAGAATGATGATGCCGCGTTCGAGCTGCTAAAGAAGGTGGACGCCGTCGTGTCCCACGCGGCTTCAGCCAACGGAGCTCAGGTAGAGACGGTGTCAGTCAAGCACACCCCTGGGGCCGCCTACGACCCGGGAACCGTGGCAGCGGTAAAGAGAGCGATCTCGAAGGTCTTGGGGGAGCCGGGGGTGATCGATCGAATAACCACGCCCGGAGCTGAGGACTTCCATTTTTACAGGCAGTACAAGCCCCAACTTAAGACGGCCTACATCGGCCTCGGGGCCGATCTTACCCCTGGTCTTCACGACCCCCGGTCTAACTTCAACCTGAAGGCTCTTGCACTCGGAGTCGCGGTGCTCGCGGTATCCGTCATGGAGCTTACGAACCATGTTGCGAACCAGGAGACATAGCCTGCTCAGGTCTTGGAAGCGGCGCTCTGCTGAGACGAAAGAACATGTAAGCGAACAACGGAGATGAGCATGCGTCACAACAGAACGGCATGAGGATGTCGGTCGGTTGCATTCGGTCGGGAGCTGCCACGACAAAAAGAAAGCCCAGCTAGGACCACTGCGCCTCGGGTCGACGGCGCCTCCCGGCCGACTTCTTCAGACGTCCTGGCACAGCTTGGACAACCAACAAGTGCCAGCCGCTGTGCTTGCACGATCGAAAGTCCCCGAGCGCTTATGACCCACGTGCTTGTGCCATGTGGCTGGCAGACTCAGGACGCGCGGCAGCCGGGCACACCGCTGCCAGGCGCTTATTGCTGCCACACGTTTGCCTAACGCGGCCGGGGACCAGGCTTGCTTTGCGGAGGCACTACATTCTCACCACGTCACCGCTCTCCAAAGAGCGGACCGCGGCGAGGACGATCTCCAGCGAAAGCCTTGCATCCCCCGGGGTTGTTATCTCAGGCCGCCTGCCTTCCTCGATGCACCTGACGAAGTATTCAAGCTCTGCTTTGTATGCATCTTCCTTTGCCACTTCCGGGTGCGTCACCGTGCCCTCTTTGCGGTACACCGTGAGCGTGTTTCCGGACTCTGCGCGGGCTTCGATATTGACGCCTGACCTGAATACGAACTCTGCCGTCCCGTTCTCGCAGATGGCCCGGAATGTCATGGTGAATGGGAAACTCGGCGGGACGAGGAAGGTTCCTTCGGCGAACGCTGCGGCGCCGTCCCCGTAGTCCAGCGTCGTGAAAACATGATCCCAGCACCCGTTGGCCGACCGCACCCCCCGTGCCATGACAGACCTGGGCTTCCCGAGGAGCCAGGCGATGTAGTCTATGTCGTGTATGTGAAGGTCCGGAACTGCCCCTCCGCCGCGCTCGGGGTCCAGGAGCCACCTATCCCATGACCACGTGGGCGCCGTTCCAAGGCGCGTGGCTGCCACGGCGACGGGTTTCCCCAGTTCGCCGCGGCTCACGAGATCCTTTATTGCCACATACTCGGGCCAGAAGCGGAGTGTGTGCCCAACCATGAACGCAACCCCGGCTTGTTCCGTGGCTTCTATCATCGCGTCGGCCTGTTCCAGACTCAGGGCCATTGGTTTCTCACAGAGGACGTGTTTTCTGGCTCGAGCTGCGGCGATCACGTGATCAGCATGGAGGTAAGTGGGAAGACAGACATCTACCATATCGATGTCTTGCCTGGAAAGGAGATCATCCACGACGGGGACCACCTCAGCGCCGAGCTCCTCCGCCACTTCCTTTGCGCGGCCGCTATCACGATCCACGACCGCCACGACTTTCGCGTCGGGTATCTGCGCGTATGCTTTGGCATGGACCTTGCCGATGAAACCACATCCCAGAAGGCCTATCCGTACCAAGTTCAACCCTCCCTCGTATACTTAACATGTGGACCCCAAAAGGCTCTAAGTGGATCGCCACAAATCCACGCTACTTTTCAGCGCGAGTCCCGTCCAGGGTTGCCGGTGTTTTCCTCCGGGGACGGCGCGCTTGCGGCGCCCCTCGTTCGAATTTGGCGCACAGGCTAGCCAAGTTCTCGATGCCCCGTCGTGCGAGCACCGGCAACCTCAACACTGTCACGAGAAATGGGGCAAACCTGTGGCGCCATACCTAGTCTCTTAGAGCTACTGTGCGGGGCCTTTGGCTATGATCCAGTCCAGGCTTGATGAGATGTCGTAGATCATCTTCTCGGTATAATGGCTGTATGGCGGCATGATTTCGGCGATGAGATAACCGTCGTACCCAATATCCCTGAGCGCCGAGATGACGCCGGGCCAGTTGACGTCGCCATGGAGGAGGTTGGTAAACCCTCGGATGTTGCCGATTTCCAGCTTGAAGTCCTTGACGTGGACCTTGCGTATCCTTCGACCGAGGATCCTAATCCAGTGCTCCGGGTAGCCCGAAACGAGCACATTTCCCACATCCATGTAAGATCCGACTCGCGGGTGGTTGATGTCGTCGATGAAGGTCCGCATTTCCAGAGGCGAGAGGAGGAACTTATTCCACACGTTCTCAACTGCTATGGTTATTCCCACTCTCTCGGCGTACTCGACTATGCCGAGCAGTGACTCCTTCGCCCGCAGGTAGGCGGTCTCGTAATCAACTATCTCTGAGGACGGGTCCCACGGAACGTTCACCGCGCCGGGGACATATAGGATCGTATCTGCTCCAAGCAGCGAAGCGAACTCGAGTTGCTTTTTTGCTATCTCCTGCGCTTTCGCGCGGACGGACGGGTCCGAAGCCGTGGGCGAGTACTTCCAGTAAAGCCCGGTGGCAAGCGACGGGATTTCGAGCCCCGCCTGTTTCGCTGCCCGTGCGATTCTGGAGATGTCTTCGATCGATGAGTCGAGTGAAAGCTCGCCCGTTTCCGCAAGGCAGAGTTCGAGGCCGTCGAAGCCAGCCTCGGAGGCCAGCCTCAGGCAGTCTTCGACCGCATAAGAAGCCGGAAAAGACCATTGGTTTATGCCCTTTTTCACTGCAATCCCCCCTTGCTTGAAATCAAACAGGTCGCAGCGCGCGGCTCCAAGAGGTTCCAGGCCCGGTTGTCTCGATTGACTCTTGCCCTCATGAACTGCCGAGAACCTCACGCCAAACCAACGCCGCTGCTCCTATGAGGCCCGCGTCCTGCCCGAAGTCGGATACGGTTATCGTTACGCTGCTGCCGGGTTCCGGAAGGACGCGGCTCTTCGCCACCTCGATAGCTGTGTCGATGAACTCTTTATCTTTGGGACGGATCTGACCGCCGATGACTATGTGTTCAGGATTGAACAAGTTGATGAGATTCGCTATGCCGACTCCCAGGTGCCTTCCCGCCTCCCTCACTATCTCACAGGCCCGGGGGTCGCCTGTGCATGCGGCGTCCAGCACAGCAAAGGGCTCTACGCGCGCGTCTACGCGTGCCCGGGTCTCGCTCGCCAGCTTTTCACGAGTGACTGCGTCCTCCTCGGATAAAGCCCGGGAAGCGGCTTTGGTCGCTATTGCTTCGAGGCTCGCCAAACCTTCCAGGCAGCCCTCATTTCCACACCTGCAGCGAGCGCCGTTCCACTCTATGCTGGTGTGGCCGAACTCACCGGCCATACCTGTGGCACCGGCATATACCCGCCCGTCGAGCAGGATCCCGACGGCGATCCCGGTGCCTACCCATACGTAAATCAGATTGTTGGCGTGTCTCGCGGCGCCGTACCATTGTTCACCGAGGATTGCCGTCGTGGTGTCCTTTCCCACGAATACCGGGACCTCAAAGTGGCGCTGAACGATGGACTTGAGCGGCACGTGGTACCAGTCCAGCCTCACCGACTTAATGATGGTCCCCGTCGCCTGATCGATGAGACCGGGCGTCGTGACGCCTATCCCGACTATCGTGGCCCCGCCGACCTCGGGGCAAGTCATCACTTCCTGGATAGCGTCCAGTATTCGCGGTACCATTACAGCAATCTCGGTCACGATTTCCCTCTTGGACCGTCGCAGTATCTCGCCCTTCACGTTCGTCAATGCCACCATGAGTTCCGTAGCTGCCAGATCCACTGCGATCGCAAGACGCGAATTCCGTGCAAGCTGCAATAGGCCTGGCTTTCGGCCGCCAGTCGACTGCCCGAGACCTATTTCCTCTACGAGGCGGTCCTTCTGGAGTTTTCCAACGATATTCGTTATGGTTGCCGGCGTGAGTCCGGTGAGCCTTGCTATTTCAGAGCGCGAGACCGGCTCATGAGTGCGGATAACATCCAGTACAAGATGCCGGTTACGCTTGCCGATTTCGACGGAATTGCTTCCGGATGCTGCAGACTTCATGGGCATGGCCTCACTTAGTTAAGCACTATATTAAAGGGATTGATTAAGCTACCTATTTGACACTGGCTGCGGAAATCCTCCTGCCTTCACGGAGAAAAGTGCCTTCCCTGGTTCACATCGGACGGCCAGTTGGCGTGCCGTCCCCACGCCCTCGGGCAAGACCACGGAGCAGACCATAGAGCAGCCTCCCGAAGCTGATGCCGCTTGGCGCGAGAAAGGCTTTCGTACTAATGGGCGTGATCTGGGGCGTCTGGCACTGGCCGGTCATTGCGATGGGACACAATTACGGATTGGAGTACCCCGGGGCGCCCTGGCTTGGAATGCTGGCGATGGTCTGGTTCACGTTCGTGGCGGGGACGTTCCTGGGCTGGGTGACGCTACGCGCCGGGAGCGTGTGGCCTGCCGTGATCGGCCATGGCGCGATCAACGGGATAGCGCAGATCAGGATGCTCTTCGCGAAAGGCAGGCCGAACCCGCTGTTGGGACCGATGCCGGTTGGCGTCATCGCCTCCTTACCCTGGGCGCTCGTGGTGCTCTGGATATTCCTGAGCCAACTCACCCTGAGGAGGCCCAAATGCTGAAAAGGCCCAAATGACCGCCGTCGATTTCAAGGCTCCGGCCGCGCAGAGCATTACCGGGCCTCGAGGGTCATAGACTCGGCGAATATCTCCTGGAACCTCGCGTGTGCTCCAAGTTCGACGTGCTCGATCTTGCGGGCGAGCCGGAGTGCCTCACGGTAGGCATCCCTGCTCGTGATCGCGAGCAGGGCCCCCTCGCCTGCGGCGTTTCCGACCGGGGTGACGCTGGCCCTGGGGGCAGGCGGGAGGAGCCCGATGGCTGCGGCTGCGTCCTTATCAAGGTAGGTGCCGAAGGCCCCCGCGAGAAAGACGCGGGAGATCTCTCCGGCGTTGATGCCGAGTTCCCGCAGGAGGATCTCGGCTCCCGCTCTGATGGCACCTTTTGCAAGTTGAAGCTCTCTTATGTCGCGCTGCGTGAGCGCTACAGTCGGTCCCCGACCTGTGATGGTGTCGTGGCGATTGCTTCTCTTCCTAGTCCCACCGCCGGTTCCCACGCCACCAGCGTTTCCACCTATGGGCGCCCATTCCCCTCTGCCATTACTCTTACTCCCACCGTTGCCATCTTCCTTGTCTTTGCCTGTGTTCCCGCCTTCGCACTTACCACTGGGTTGCGCGTTGCCGGGAGCCTCGATGGGGACAGGATCATGGCCGGGACCTGCGAGACGACCTGATTCGGGTGAAAACAGGAGGAATTCCAAACCTTCTCGGCCTTCCACAAGCCTGCTTTCCAGGGGACCGGGAGGGCGCCCATCTTTGCGCACGAAGGCCCCGGTCTCGTCCACGATCCCGGCGCGGCGCAGGGCCGCGACGAGGCTCACGAGGCCTGACCCGCAGATGCCAAGGGGCGGGCCGCCTCCGATGACGTGCAAGGCCACGTCCAACGCCCCGTCGCGCTCGATGAGGCGGGCGGCGTCGATGGCGCCGGGGGCGGCCATCATCCCGCAGGAGATGTTTATGCCCTCAAACGCCGGGCCGGCGGCGGTGGAGCATGCAAGAACGCGTCCCCGCCCGGCAAGGATGATCTCGCCATTGGTCCCGAGATCGATAGCGAGCACGGGGTCGGAGCGCTCGCTTATGCCGCAGGCGACCGCGACGGCCAGGGCGTCGGAGCCCACGAACCCTGCTATGTTGGGCAGGAAGAAGAATTGTCCGCGCTCGTTCATCGCGTCGAGGCCGACCTCGGCGGGGGCGAGAGGATTGCATTGCCTCACCACGGGGTTGTATGGATACCTCGCGAGGTGCTTCGGGGGAATCCCGAGGAAGAGGTGGTGCATGCACGTGTTGCCGACGGCACCGACGAGGTAGATCTGGTCTGAATCCACGTGGGACGCGCTCGTGAGTCTCCTGATGAGGTTGTTTACCGCGCCCACGATCTCGTGCCTCAAGGTCTCGAGGCCGTCGGGGGTCTCGGCGAAGGATATCCTCGAGATGAGATCCGCGCCATAGCCGGCCTGAGGGTTCAGGATGCCTTCGACATTGACCGTTTCGCCCGTCACGAGGTTCACGAGGTAACCCACGACCGTGGTGGTGCCGATGTCCAGGGCGACGCCGAAGACGTCGCGCTCCGTATTGACGACATCCATGACAGTGCCATCGAGAAACACTGCGCACACACGCGACCGTCCCGCGACCGCGTCCGCGCCTTCTCCTGCGCCCGCGCCTCCGCGCAGCACGGCTGGCAAGCGCCGCGCCAGCGCCAGCGTGGGCGGTGCTCCGCCATCGATGCCGAGAGCGGCGGTAACCCGCTCCCAGTCCGACGGCTCACCGTCTTGCGATTCGAGATCCACCTCCACGGTGCGCGTCCATACCCTGGGGTCACCGCCGTCGGCTGCGGCAGAGTAACCCCAGGACAATATGGCACCTGGCTCGGGCGAGAGCGCGACTGCGGCGCCGGATGCTGCGGGCACGGTTGCCGCGTCCACGGACGGTCCGGCAGCTCTCACAACGGCATCTCCGGTCAGCATGGCCTGGCAGGCAAGCCTGATGCCGGCCTCGAGTTCCTTCCCGTCGAGCAGCTTGAGTTCGATGTCGGAAGGCGGGCTTACGCCTCCCGCCACGACTACGCGGCACTTGCCGCACGCTCCTCGGCCCCCACAAGGGGCATAAAGGCGTACCCGGGCCTCCCGGAGCGCATCGAAAAGGCGCGTCCCCGGCCGGACGTTGAGCTTGATCCCTGCTGAAGGCACCGACAGCGTGATCAAAGCCGACCTTCCCTCATGAAAGCATCGATGTTCTCGAAAGGCGTCTCGTACGGAAGATCGCACCCTGTGCTCAGGACGAAGTTCTCGTACGGCTCCATGCTGTCAAGGAGCGCCCTTACTGCGCGCCTGAGCCCGAAGGCCTCGAGGTCAGACAGGCTGCGCACAGGGTGCTCCTCCACGGTAGGCGACTCATACAGCGGGTAGCGCACCGGAAGCCCGAGTGCCCCCGCCTCAACCGAAAGGTCCATCATGAAGAACTCCGCGTCCGGGGAAAACCGGTCCACCAGGCGGCAGATGGATTCGCAGTGCAACACAGGGTTGAACTCGTTCTGCTTGAGCGACGAGCAGGTCAACCGCGCCCCCGGGTAGCCGAGGAGCGGCAGGACAAGCCGGCGCCCGGCGGTCCTCACAAGATCAATGAGCCTGGGCACGCCCTCATCCTCCTCTTCCTCCTTGTTGCCTACCTGTGGTTGGCTACTTGCCCTTAACCAGCTCTTTTGCGACGTCCACTGCCGAGCTTGCGTCAGCAGTGTAGCCGTCAGCGCCGATCTCCGAGGCATACTTGCTCGTAACTGGCGCCCCTCCCACGAGGACCTTGACTTCGTCGCGAAGCCCGGCCTCCTTGAGCGCCTCGATGGTGGACTTCATCGACGGCATGGTCGTCGTGAGAAGCGCTGACATCCCCAGGAGGTCGGGGCGCTCGTTGCGCACGGCGTCCACGAACTTCGCCGGCGAGACGTCGGTTCCGAGATCCACGACCTCGTAGCCTGCGCCCTCGAACATCATCTTCACGAGGTTCTTGCCGATATCGTGGAGGTCGCCTTTGACCGTGCCGATGACGAGCTTGCCCGCCTTCTTCACGCCGCTCTTCGCGAGGAGCGGGCGCAGGACGTCGAGGCCCGCGTACATCGCCCGCGCTGCCACGAGCACCTCAGGCACGTATATCTCGTTTCTCTTGAACTTGTCCCCGACCACCGCCATTGCCGCGATCAGGCCCTCGTTCAGGATCTCCTCGGCGCTCACTCCCTCGGCAAGCGCTTTCTCGGCAAGCTCCTTGACCATGGCGGCCTTGCCGTGTTCGAGGGCGGCCCTCATCTCAGTAAAATCAAACACCTGCTATACCCCCTTCAGCCGCATACAGAGATGGGACTTCTACGATGAAGTCTACACCTGGTGGGAGGGAGATCCATGGCCTGGCCTGCTTTTTCATGCTCCAGCTCAAACACGGCACGCCGGAGGGCCGTAGGGTCGATGCCGAGGCCGCGGGTCTTGTCCGCCACTTCCTTGACGAAGAGCTCGTCCACGTCCCACATCGTCACCTGGCCGCAGATGACGGAGCCGATGTGCCTTGAATCTGCTACAAGGGGAGCTGCCCAGTTGACAAGCCCCGCGTGGCACTGGAACACGTAAAGGTCGCCCAGACGGGCCGCCTGGTGGCCTGCATCGGCGTACGAGGCGCCGCACCTTGCGCGCCCTTCGGACGACGCGCGCACGAGTCGGCAGACCGAGCAGTTCTCCCAGGCCATCGGAGCCAGGACAGGCTCGCCCGAAACGTCTATCACGATGGCAACGAGCCCAGTGGCTTCTCTGAAGGACCGCAGTATACGCCCCAGGGTTCCTTCGCTGAGCAGTTCCTGTAAGTCCGTCATAATGGGACGTTCACTCCTGCACAGGACTGCTTTGACGTTCTCGCCGCGGCTAAAGCCGGGGGATTTTTTCTTGGGCAGCTGGACTCTTCGCTCTTCATACGCCTAAGCTAGCCTGAGCTGGGCTCTATGGATGTGCGCTTGGTATCGCGCACCGGTTTCACTGTGCCCGACACCGCGTCTGCCGTCGCGATGCAAGTTCAAGGATTACCGCCGGGTCCAGTCCAGCGAACCCTGGGATCACGTGGTCCGCCTGGCGTAGGACCTCCGGGCTGCCCACCCCCACGGCGTACATGCCGGCCCTGTGGGCGGCCTCCACGCCGGCCGCGGCGTCCTCGAACACGATGCATTGGCACGGGTCCACGCCGAGTCGCCCGGCCGCCAGCAGGAAGACTTCCGGGTCCGGCTTCGCCCTTGACGCGGTGTTGCCGTCCACTACCGCATCAAAGAGCCTGGTGATGCCCAGATTCTCCAGGATGATGGGCGCGTTCTTGCTCGCCGATGCGAGAGCGGTCTTCACACCCAGCCTTCTCAGGCCGCCGATGAACTCGGGCACCCCGGGCAGGATCTCCGAGGGCGAGAGCCTGCCGATGTACTCAACATACCACCGGTTCTTTCTTTCGGCCAGCTCAGCCTTGCTCTGCTCGTCGAGCCGGAGTCCAGCGATTTCCAGCAGTATTTCCAGGGACCTCATCCTGCTGACGCCCTTGAGCCTCTCGTTGTCCTCGGGCGAGAAGTCGAACCCCAGCTCGTTCGCAAGGCGCTTCCATGCCATGTAGTGGTACTTCGCCGTGTCCACTATGACGCCGTCGAGGTCGAATATCGCGGCTTCAATCGCTGGTGGGGACTTTGGTGCTGATGCCGTCACAAGATCTGCCCTCCTTAAGGCACAGGGTTGGTCCTGGGCCTCGCGCCCACCCATCTGAATTCGCATCATACAAGAGGCATTCCTGCACGGGACGCACGGGAAATGTCGTGGTCTTCGGACACGCTCCGCGCGTGCGCTCCCCAGGTTCTCGATGAGTCCGCACCGGGCAGGCTGTAAGTGGCACCATCGGGGCGGTGGGACGGAGCGCCTGGGCCGATAACGGCTCGGCCTGTTCCCTGGGCATTGCCTATGTTCTGCTCCGGCGTCGACACCCCTACGGGAGTGCCTTGCCAGGATTTGGTCCTCACACGAGTGACCGAGTTTCGGCACCCCGTTGTGCAAGCAATGGCAACTCCGGACCCGCCGGAAGGCTCCGCGCAAACTAGTGAGCCCATAACTGAGGCAGAGCGAAAGGCGAGACCCGCTGCCTTCCTGACCTCGTGGCTCTGACGCTCTCATGGCGCCTGCCGGGCCCTCTGGGTGGGTCTGGCAGGTGTCTCTTTGCCCTGTGCCCGGCTTTTCTCGGTTCCGCGAAAAAGGTTGCAAAAATATATGGACAGAAAGAAGGAATTCTGGAACGAGCGGCGAAGTGATACGCAGAAAGTTTGGGCATCGAACAAACTAAATAGGGAAGGTGCAGATGAACAGAGCATTCGGTGAGAAGAAAGGCCCCACAACAGGGAATCAGGACCTTGTGAAGGAGCTCAACAAGGCGGTCATTCTCAACATCATATGGCGACATGCGCCCATCTCGCGAGCGGAGATCGCGCGGATATCGGGGTTGACCCGGGGTACGGTGTCGTCGCTGGTGGATGAACTCATCCACGATAGCTTCGTGAAGGAGATAGGTACCGGCACCTCGGCCATGGGTCGCAAGCCCATAATGTTGCAACTCAACGCCGGGGCCGGGGTGATCGTCGGAGTTGACCTCGGCGTCAACTACGTTTTGATCATCCTTGCGGACCTCCGGGCGCAGGTGCTCGCTCGCAAGAGGCTCAGCATCACCCCGGAGATGGGGGAAAAGCGGATCCTTGAAAAGATGCTGGACGGCATCGCTGACATCCTGGATAGCGCGCCGGTTACGCCTCGCGGCCTTCTCGGCATAGGTGCAGGCGTGCCGGGACTCGTGGAGATGGAGCACGGCGTCCTCAAGTTCGCGCCCAACCTCAGGTGGAAGAACGTGCCGCTCAAAGAGTTGCTGCAGGAGCGGTTCGATGCCCCCGTCTACGTGGACAACGAGGCCAACGTGGGCGCGCTCGGCGAGAAATGGTTCGGCGCGGGGCAGGGGATACGCCACATGGTTTACCTGAGCGTCGGTGTGGGCCTCGGTGCGGGCATCGTCGTGAACGGAGAGCTTTATCGCGGTGCCACGGGGTATGCCGGAGAACTCGGGCACTTCACGATTCTCCCCGACGGACCGCTCTGCGGCTGCGGAAACCGGGGCTGCTGGGAGACCCTTGCTTCCGAGCTTGCGACGCTGCGTAGGGCCAGAGAGGTGCTGGAGTGCGGCGAGGCCGGTATCCTTCGGGAGTTGCTCGCCAGGGACCACCGGCGGTCTGACGCTGAGGGTGCTGCCGGCGGTGCGACTACCGGGGACGCGGCGTTCACTACAAGCAAGGCGGACAAGGCAGGCACGACGGACGCTGCAGACGCGGCGGATGCCGCAAAGTCGCCTACCACGGCGGCGGAGATCTCAGATGATGCGGCGGACGCGGCCGCGAGGTTGTCGGTGGATGTGCTGGTGGAGGCGTGCGAGCGCGGCGACGCCGCAGCGCAGCACGTGCTCAGAGAAACAGGAAGGTATCTCGGGATCGGGATCGCAGGCCTCGTGAACGCGTTTAACCCGGAGGTCGTTATCGTTGGGAATACCATCGGGCGGTGCGGGCACTGGGTGCTCGACGAGGCCGCCAGAGAGATGGAGGCGCGCGGGCTGTCCCAGCTCATCAAGGGCGTCAGGGTGGTGCCGGCGATGCTTGGTCCTGACGCATGCGCGATCGGAGGAGTATCGCTCGTATTGAGCGACTTCCTGAGTTTACCGAGGATAACGTTCTGACCTGCGCAGAACGCCGGCGCGACGGCTCAGGCGGGAGGACGCAGTTTCCTCTACGAAGCACCGGCGGCTACCGCGATCGCCCATCAACTTACGGGACAGCGCCGACGTGAGAGTGGGATGACGCGGCAAGGCGGCGCAGGCTCTCGCAGGCCGCGGCACACTGCAGTGCGGTAGGCCCTGGCGGGGGGTGTGCCATGTTGCTCGGCGGCGCAGCGTGGGCGCGAAGGAAGACTGCGACCCGTTACCGCGCACAGCTCTATTAAGAGTCATGTACTGCAGCACTGGGAGGCATCGCAATGAAACGACGGCTCAAGAACTCGGTGGGCATTTGGGCTTTCGGGCCCAACTCGACAAGGTTCATGCCAGGGGGTTACCATCCGGAGGCGATCAAGGAAACCATGGCCGAGCGGACCGCTCGCGCCGTAGAAGGCCTTGCCGACTACGTCGACGGTTTCGAGTTCCACTATCCGAACGAGCTTAACGAGGACAACCTTGACGATGTCAGGAGGGCTCTTGGCCCCAAGGACATTTACTGCCTGGCGCTCGGGCTTTTCTCCTTCCCGGAGTTCGCACTCGGCTCGTTCATCAACCCGAAGAAGGAGCGTCGCCGGGAGGCGATCGCCATTACGAAACGTGGGATCGATCTAGCTGCCCACATAGGAGCCAAGTTCATAATCTGGCCGGGCGGCGAGGGCTACAATTACCCGTTCCAGGCCGATTACAAAGAGATGTGGTCGTACTTCATAGACGGCATCGGCGAGGTAGTGGACTACGCGGCCTCCAGGGGCGTCACCGTGCTCCTCGAGCACAAGAACAGCGAGCCTGCCATGAAGATCCTCATGCGGAGCATGGGCATGAGTCTCTACGTTGTGTGGAAGCTCAGGGAGAAAGGGGTCGACACGAGCAGGCTGCAGCTTAACATGGACTGGCAGCACCTGCTCATGAACGGCGAGCACCTCGCGGAGTATGCGGCTCTCCTTGCGAAGGAAGGCCTTCTTGGGCACCAGCATGCGAATAGTGGCTGGGGCACGTTCGATGACGACAACATGGTCGGCGCGAGCTTCTTCACGGAGACCATTGCCCTCGCCCGTGAGCTGCAGAAGGCTGGCTACGGGAGCCGCGGTGAGCGCATCGGGTACGACCTGTTCCCGTACACGGAGAACCAGGTCGAAGCGGTGAAGCGAAGCATAATCCAGTGGGAGTTCATCGACCAGATCGCGTCCAGGATCGATGAGGAGGCCATGTCCGTCGCCGAGCGGGAGAGGGACGCCGTGAAGGCGTATACCGAACTGTACAGGGCCATGGGCATGGATGCGTCTCTCCTCGACGGTTGAGACGCCCGGGTGCCTTTCGTGCAGAGGCCGGTGCAGTGCGTACAGCGACCGGTCACCAAACATATCCGGAAAGGGAGTGATATCGTGATTGAGGGCAAGGATGCCGGAACCGCCGCCAATTCCGGCGACAAGACCGGCAACAAAGCCGGCATCGAAGGCACGAGTGTCCGCGACTTGGGTGTTGCCTCCAGGCTAGCCGGGTGCCCTGGCAGGAACTCGCGGCTATCACGACGAAATTCCGGGGCACGGGGGTGTCCGCCTTGCCCTTACTGTTGGGCATCGACATAGGGACTTCAGGCACCAAGGTCATCATTACGGACGAGGACGGGAGCATTGTCGCATCGGCGACGGAGACCTACCCCCTCCGCACTCCGCATCCCAACTGGGCCGAGCAGGACCCGCGCGACTGGTGGACCGCCACCGTCGCCGCCATACGGCGGGCGTGCGGAAGCGGCGGCGTGAAGGCCGCCGATATCGGGTGCGTCGGGCTCACCGGGCAGATGCACGGGCTCGTGCTGCTCGACGAGGAGGGCGAGGTCCTTCGCCCGGCCATCCTCTGGTGCGACCAGCGGACGGCGGAGGAGTGCCGCTGGATCACCGGGGTCGTCGGCGGCGCGGCGCGCCTTCGCGAGCTTACGTGCAACCCCGCCCTGACCGGCTTCACGGCGCCGAAGGTCATCTGGGTCAGAGACCACGAGCCCGAGCTGTTCGGGAAGATCCGCAAGATCCTTCTCCCCAAGGACTACATCAGGTTCAAGCTTGCCGGGGAATATGCGACTGAGGTTTCGGACGCCTCAGGCACCCTCCTCTTTGACGTAAAGAGCCGCAGGTGGTCGCGGGATGTCCTCAACACGCTCGGGATCCCTGAGGACTGGCTCCCGCGATGCTACGAGTCCCCGGAAGTCACTGGCCGGGTCACGCGGGAGGCAGCGCGAGAAACCGGCCTTGCGGAAGGGACCCCGGTGGTCGGGGGAGGCGGCGACCAGGCTGCTGGGGCCGTCGGCAGCGGCATAGTCAAGCCCGGAGCGATTTCCGTGACGGTGGGGACTTCCGGCGTCGTGTTTGCGTATATGGACGAGCCCGCCCTCGACGCCGAGGGGCGGCTCCACACCTTCTGCCACGCCGTGCCGGGCAAGTGGCACGCGATGGGGGTCACGCTCGGGGCCGGCGGCTCGATGCGGTGGTTCCGCGATACACTGTGCGAGGCCGAGGTGGCAGTGGGCCGGTGTGCTGGCATCGACCCCTATGAGCTCATCACGGCCGAGGCCGCACAGGTGGAACCCGGATGCGAGGGCCTCGTGTTCCTCCCGTACGTGGCCGGCGAGAGGACGCCGTACCCTGACCCAAATGCGCGCGGCGTGTTCTTCGGGCTTTCGCTGCGGCACACGAAAGCCCATATGGCGCGGGCAGTCTTGGAGGGCGTGGCCTTCAGCCTGCGGGACTGCCTCGAGCTTGTGAAGGCCCTCGGTGTTTCCATGGGCGAGGTGCGGGTTTCCGGCGGCGGGGCGAGAAGCGCACTGTGGAGGCAGATCATTGCCGACGTGTTCGGGGCTCCTCTCATGACGCTCAAGGTAACCGAGGGACCGGCATACGGCGCGGCGCTCCTGGCGGGGGTTGGGATAGGGGTTTACGGCAGCGTGGTTGAGGCGTGCGAGAAGACCATCAAGCCTGCCGGCGTGACGGAGCCGAACCCGCCAGTTGTGGCCATCTATGAGGGGTATTACGGCCTGTACCAGGCGCTCTACCCGCAGCTCAAGCCCACGTTTGACCAGGCAGCGGAGATCGTTTCCCGGCGAAGGTGAGAGGCCATCCCTCGACACAGATGACCTCTCTCCGGACAGACGCGCAGGCAGAGGAGCGCACGGCCGCACCGCCGGCGCACAGACGGACGGGCGGATGCGCGGGTGGACGGACGGGCGGCCAGGCATGTGGGTGGGCGGCCAGGGCGGGCCGGGGAGGCGGGGAGTTACTTGGCCGCGGCGGGTCGCGGCGGCTCGGTCCGGGTTAGCCCAAAAGCATTGGCAACGAAGCGTTAGTGACGGGAGGGTTGGGCCGTGACGAATGGGCTGAGGGTCCCCTTTGCAAAGCCGGAGCCGAACTTCGACGAATTCCGGCGGGTGCTCCTGGGAGAGAAGGATGCCGAGAGAGTCCACTTCGTTGAGCTTTACGCCGACCAGGAGATGGTGAGGTGCGTCCTGGAGGACCTGCTCGGGGAGGGGAGGGCGGCGAGCTTCGACGAGGATCCGGAAGCCTACTACCGTCAGCTCATTAAGTTTTGGCACAGGATGGGCTACGACTACATACGCGTCGCGGGAGGCCTTGAGTTCGCGCGCGCCGAGAAAACGGCCGACGATACTGCGGACCTCTCGCGCGGCAAAAGGTCATGGGTGGACGAGCACGCGGGCCTCATCGCGTCCTGGGAGGACTACGAGCGCTACCCATGGCCGGAGCTGGAGCACATCGACTACTCGTGGTATGAGTTTGTCGCCAAGAACCTCCCGCCAGGTATGAAGATGATGGTGTGCCCGTCGAGCGGAGTCTTTGAGATCGTGGCGGAGCATCTCCTCGGCTTCGAGGGGCTGAGCGTGCTGCTATACGAAAACGAGGAGCTCGTCGCGGCCGTGTTCAACAGGGTCGGCGAGCTCATCTACGGCTTTTACAAGAACATCGTCACCATGGACAACGTGGCCGGGTTCTTCCAGGGAGACGACTTGGGGTTCAAGACCTCCACGTTTCTGTCGCCGCGCCACCTGGCGAAGTACGTTCTCCCATGGCACAGGCGCTACGCGGAGCTGGCGCACGAGCACGGGCAGATGTACTGGCTGCATGCGTGTGGCAACCTCAAGGCGATCATGGACGTACTCATAGACGACGTCAAGATCGACGCCCTGCACTCGTTCCAGGACGAGATCATGCCTGTGACGGAGTTCAAGGAGGCGTACGGGGATCGCGTCGCCGCGCTCGGCGGGGTCGACGTGGACAAGCTGTGCCGGCTCGGCGAGGACGAGCTTCGCGCGTACGTCAGGGGCATCCTCGACCGCTGCATGCCGCGGCGGTATGCGCTCGGCTCCGGCAACTCCGTGGCAAACTACGTCCCGCTGCGGAATTACCTCATAATGATGGACGAAGGAGCCCGGTGGTCGGAGGCACAGGCATAGAAAGGCGCCCCAGGGCTGCCTGTTCATTCAGAATAGCCGGTAGAGAGGCATCTGGTCAGGTCCGGCGAGATAGTGCTGCCACGGGGCGCCGCGTGCTATGCGGGGCCCCGCGTGCTATAATGGAAGGGCCAGGGAAGCACTGAACCGACCCCGCCTTCTTCGAAAAGGATCTCGAGTTCGTGTTCACCGTCTGTGCGGTGAACCTCATGGATGGGTGGCCCGAGCAGTTCGCCCTCACTCCATGGCTCCAGCCGCTTCTCGCCCGGGATCGCCTTCTGAAAGCTCCAGCCGATCAGATACCCGCGGAGCGCGGACTGGTCGCGCCTGAAGACCACGATCTCGATGTCCTCGTGCGGCCTTGTCTCCTTACCAAGGTATAGATCAAGCACTCAGCCCCCTGCGAAGTACCACGGTCGGGTGAACCCTCGCAGGAGGCTGTGGATTGTCCGGACTTCACCGAGACCTGCCGGACGGGACACCCTTCATCTCCTTCTTGCTCATGTGCCATCCGTCGTGGGCGGCTCTGCGCAAGGTTGTTTCGATACATGTCCGGGACATCCTCCTGCAAGCCCGAGCAGGCGTGCAGCGTTGCCGGCGAACACCTTGTCCACGGCCTTCGCGGCACCGAGCGCGTCAGAAACGCCCTGAGCGGATGATCGATACGAGGAGCCAGATCCCGAATACGAGAGCGAGTATGAATCCTGCCTCGGCGAGGGGCAGCCGCCACAGCACGACGGCGGGCGCGGCCCGGGCGATGAGAGCTGTGCCCACTATGATACTCGCCAGCACGACGCTCAGGGCAAGCCGGTTCGCGAGCAAGGTGAGTTCGCGCAGGAACCGATCCGCACCTTCGAGATCCCATCTCACCTTTAATTGCCCGCCGGTTGCAAGATCCAGCACTCGGTCGAGCTTGCCGGGCAGGCGTGCCACAAAGTCGGCATAGTCGGCGCCCACTTTGCGGAGGGTCTTCAGCAGGGACGCGGGCTTCATTCTCTCTCGTATGAGGCGCCTCGCGAAAAGCGCGGCTGCCTCCACGAGGTTGAACAAGGGGTCCACGTGCCGCACTGTGCCCTCCACCGTTGCAAGGGCCTTCATCACCAGGGCGAAGTCCGGCCGCACCCTGATGCGGTGCTTAAGGCACACATCGAGCACGTCCTTTGTCAGCTCGGCCACGCTGAGCTGCGCGACGGGCACGCCGTAGTATCTGCGCAAAAGGATATCGACGTCGCGTGCGAGCGACTGCGTGTCCATCCCGGGCGGAGCGACGCCGAGCCTCAGAAGAACGGCCACGAGGCGGGCGGATGACCGTGCCGCGATGGCGAGGAGGAAGTTGCCGAACTGCTGCTTCAGGTCGTCGCCGACGACCCCCATCATCCCGAAGTCAAGGAGGGCGATTCTCCCGTCCGGGAGCGCGACGACGTTTCCGGGATGCAGGTCGGCGTGGAAGAACCCGTGGACCAGGATCTGTTCAAGGATGGTGTTGGTGAGCGCCCTGGCTATCGCAGCCCTGTTGACCTGCGGCGCCCCGGTCCCTGCCTCTGTCTCGGGCCTCGCTGCGTCCAGCTCGGTCAGCCTCACCCCGCGAATCCGCTCCATCGTGAGGACGCGCCTCGTGGTGTACTCCCAGTATACGCGCGGTATCACGACGCGCGGGTCCGCCCTCAAGTCGTGGGCGAGGCGGTCCGCGCTGGCACCTTCGGCCGTGTAGTCGAGCTCCTGAAGGAGTGCGGCTCCAAGCTCATCGACGATGCCGACGAGGTCGTACACGCGTCCGAGGCGGGACCTGTGCGAGGCAACGGACGCGACTTCTCTGAGGATCTCCAGGTCGGTGCGAACCACCCGCTCTATGCCCGGCCTCTGGACCTTGACCACGACCTCCTCACCGCTCTTGAGGCGTGCGGTGTGGACTTGCCCGAGGGACGCGGCTGCGATGGGCTCGGGATCGAACGCGCCGAAGACCTCATCTGGCATCGCCCCAAGCTCGGCCGTGATGACCGATTCCACTTTGGAGAACGCGAAAGGCGCCGCCCGGTCCTGGAGCTTCTCGAGTTCGGCCGCAAGGGCGGGCGGCACGATGTCCGGGCGGGTGCTCAAGATCTGTCCGATCTTGACGAACGTGGGACCAAGCTCCTCCAGCGCACGGCGTGATCGCTCCCACCTCGATAGCCGGTACACGCCGGGGCGGGCGGGCTTGTGCCTTCGCCGGGGCAGGGCGAGGCCGGCGGTCTGCCCCAGCAGATCGGCGAGGAACCCGAACCCGTATCTCGCCGCCACACGGGCCATCTCACGGTAGCGAACGAGGTGTGTGTAGCTCCGAAGAACTCCCATCGGACCTGAACCTCCCCAGAGCTAAAGCTCGGGGTGCCGCGGGGGCGGATACATCTGCCCCTCCTGGGCCAAGGACCGGGCTTGCGGGGGCCCACCTCGGGTCACACGCCGCCCACTGGCGCAGCCCTGGCGCGACGCAGCCTTACTGACGCAGCCGCGCCTCAAGGTCAGCGAGGTCCTTCTTCGTGGCGAGGCCCAGGTCATCGACGATCTTTCGGACCTCGTCGCGAACCATCTCGCTGAGGCGGGCGCGACCCTCTTCTCCTTTCCTCGTGAGTTCACACACGAGCCTCTCCGCCTCGGCGCGTCCAAGTTCGCCGCGCTTTACGCATTCGTCCGCAACCTTCTGGATCTTCTCCTTTGTCAGAAGGACCGCTCCAAGGCTGAAGTCAAGGATTCTGTTCATGGTCTCGAGCATCCTCTATGCCTCCTCTGTACCTGTCTCCATGACCGCTTGGTGATCTCTCAGTTGGGTTGCCCAGAGCGCGCCCCGCTGAGCGCTCCGTCTACCGCCCGGGCTGTCTTATCCTGCCCCGCCCTGCCTAGCCTAGCCTAGCCTAGCCTAGTCTAGTCTAGTCTAGCCTTACTTCCGGGCATCGGTCGCGCCCGTCTGGCACCCGGTCGGTAGGCGCGCAGGGATCCCTCGGATGTTCCCTCCAAAGCATTCCACACACGAACCCACAGCAACCACTTTAATCCTTCTGGCGTTCGTCTTCGTGCACTGGCGTCGTGTGCGGCCCACGTCTTCGCTCGGCACACGGCTTTCTTTGTCTGGCGCGGCGAGAAGGCTGGCGACCCCTGGCGTGACGGGACGCAACGACGCCCCGGGGAGCCAGGTCGTCGCGGCGTGTGTCAAGAAAGGGCATAGGCGCGTGGGGCCGGCGTCAAAGTCAACGGGCGTGGGCTTCAACGCTTGAGGGTTTCCACGAGCGCTGCTGCAACGGCGCGGAGGTCGAGCCTGTTGACACGCTCGATGGTCTCGATGACCTCACTTGGGAAGGCGGCAATTCCTGCGAAGGCGCCTGCCACTGAGCCCGCGATGGCGCCCACGGTGTCGCAGTCGCCGCCGGTGTTCGCAGCGAGGACGGCGGTTTTCATCGGGTCGCCCCCGGCAAGAGCGAAGAGAGCGAGGGCCGCGGGCACGGTCTCCGAAGTGGCGACGGTGGTTCCCACAAGCTCGTACAGGTCCTGGCACGCGCGCGACTCGTTGCCGGCCGAAAGAGCGAGGTCCACGGCCCACTCTATCCTCCTCGTGATGGACGGCGCTGCGACCACCCGTCCGCGGGTCGCCCCGAGGTCGGCTCCCCGCATTGCCGCGCGTATCACCTCTTCGAGGGACGTCTCCCCGCCCATGGCGGACGCGATGGCGCAGCTCACCGCGGCGGCGCCGGAGATAGCGATGCTCGTGCCGTGAGTCGGCAGGCAGCAGAGTTCGGTGTCGACTACCGCACCGTGGAGGTCACCAGGATGGATGATGCCGACCGGGCTAATCCGCATGGGCGCGCCGTTGGTTTCCCCGAACTTGCCTGCCTCGGCAGGGCGGACGCCGTTGCGCAGGAGCCTCAGGGCCGTCCGCGAGCTGGGCCCGAGCACGAGCGCCCCTTCGTCGAGGGCCCCTATGGACTCGGCCCAGGCCAGAATCTCCCGCGCTACGCTCTCGGGCACTACTTTGCCTCGGTCGCCGATGATCGCGCGAGCCACCGCAAGGGTCTGCGCGGTATCGTCGGTCGTGCTCCCAGCCGGCAGGCCGTCATGGATAAAATGTCCGGGCGGGGCAGGCAGGAACCTGTCTATGCGGCCTATCTGGCGCCGGATCTCGTCCGGCGTCATGAGCGACGAAGGCATTCCCATCGCGTCGCCGACAGCAACTCCCATGAGACATCCGTATGCGCGTTCGAATAGAGTGTCGTTCATTGAAGAAACCTCCCGTGAAGTGATGCTGGTCGTGTTTCTCAGTTTATGATCTACAGCGGTCGACCGCGTCGAGCCTGCCCATGCAACGTGTCCATTCGCGCCCAGGCGTTTGGTTCCGTCGACAGAACCAGCTGAAGGAAGCTAACGTCTATCGCTCTCCCTGGATCTTCCCAGGGGGATTAGGATGGGATGATCAGGGTGACCCACACGACCCGCACGCTTGCTTGCACTGCGGGGTATTCTGTCATGAGCACTCACTCGCTCACAACTCAGAGCGCTCCGTAACCGCGCCGTGCGGCCGCGACGGCCGCGACGGTGAGAGCGGCGCAAGCCGCAAGCACAAGGTAGTCGCGCGGGCGCATGGCCATCTTCCGGAGGGTCGTCCAGTTTCGCGTTGCTCCGTAGCCACGGTTGAGCATGGCGCACGCGAGGTTCTCAGACATCCGGATGGAGTCAACGATCATCGGGACCATGACCGGGACGTACGCCCTGATACGCTGTATCATGCCGCCGGTCTCGACCATAGCGCCGCGTGCTCTCTGCGCGTCGAGGACCATCGCAGCCTTCTTTTCCATCGTAGGCACGAAGCGAATGCCCGTTGTGATGATGAAAGACATCTCGTACGGCACGCGCATGGCCCGCAGAAGCTGGAGGAAGTCGTCCAGCGGCGTCGTGAGCGTGAGGACCGACGACGCCACCACCATGGTGAGGATGCGGAGGAGAAGGGTGAGCCCGTAAAGGATGCCACCGGCGGAGACTGGCAGGTGGCGCCCTGGCCACGAGTAGAAGAGGACCCTGCGCGCCGCCTCGGTGGTGAACGTGGACGCCGGGTACGTATAGCCGGTTATGACCATGATGATGACGAACACTGGGACGAGCGGCCCTAGCACTCCCCACAACCGCCGGGCGGGCAGGCGTGCGGCTGCGGCGATCCCTGCCACGACAAGCACGATAGCAGCGTTATAGGCGGGACTCCTGAAAAGGAACAGAACCACCATGAGGCAGATGAATGCTACGACCTTCGTCCGGACGTCGAGGCGGTGGATAATGGATTGGCCGGGGATGTACTCGAGAAACATGTGATTCCTCCTGCGATGCATTCTTCTGCTGCATTTGGGTGCAGCAGTGTCACCCGAGTCGGCTCATGGCTTCTCCAAGGATTGCCGTACTGCGCCCTGGGGACGGCGCTACAGTTTGGGCCGGTCACGAAGCGTAAGCACCGGCAACCTCCGACACGCAAGCTGCGATACACATGAAGACTCGTGCTGAGGGATGTCTCCCTTAGCAGCGCCCCGCTTTGCGGCGTCCCGCCGTGCTCCGCCCCGTCGCCCCGTCCTATGGTGCCTTCTCCAAGGCGGCGGCGACGAGTGCCACAGCCTCGTCTACAGTGGTCACTCCGGCAGGCATTCCGATCTCTGCAAGCTCGTCCGCCAGGAGCGATATCTGCGGCGGGGCGAGGTAAGCCGAGCGCAATACCTCGCGCTGGCTGAAGACTTCGGCCGGTGTCCCATCGGCCACAACCTTTCCTTTGTGCATGACGATCACCCGCTGTGCGTACTCCGCGACAATACGCATGTCGTGCGTGATCATGATGATCGTATGCCCTGCACGATGGAGGTCTCGGACGAGGCGCATCATCTGCTCAGCCCCCGTCCAGTCCTGGCCCGTGGTCGGCTCGTCGATGACGAGGATGTTCGGCTTCATGACCAGCACTGATGCCACGGCGACGCGCTGCCGCTCTCCCTTGCCTAGCGTGAACGGATGGCGGTCGGCCACGGCCTCGAGCCCTACGAATCTGAGCACCTCGCGCACGCGCTCCCGCGCCGCCTCGGGCGTAAGCCCCAGGTTGCGGAGACCGTAGCCCACTTCCTCTTCCACCGTAGAGCAGAATATCTGGTGGTCCGGGTTCTGGAACACGTATCCCACGCGCCGCGAGAGGCTGCCGATGGTTTCGCCCCGCGTGTCGATGCCGTCGATCTCGACACGGCCCCTGGTTGGCTTGAGGAGGTTATTGAAGTGCTTCACCAGGGTGGTCTTGCCCGCGCCGTTCTGGCCGACGAGCGCCACGAACTCGCCGCGCCGTATCTCCAGGTCAATGCCGCGTAGGGCCTGGGTGGTCGGGCCGTAGCTGTGCTCAAGCCCTTCAACCTTGATCGCGACCGGCGCGCAGGTGGTCGTGCCGGGCCGGCCAGGCCCGCCTTGCGTCTGTGACGACGCGTCGGAACCTGACGTCCCGTGCAGTGTTGCCTGACAGGACGGCGGGGTCACGGGCGGGAAATCGTCGGGAGCTGCCTCACGGAGCGTGCGCAAAACGCCACGGGGAATGGCCCGCCCTTTCAGAATGCGCCGTACTAGGTCGGCTGCCTCGCTCACCGTGAGGGGCACATCATGCTGGGAGATAAGCCCCAGCTCGTACAGCCTCCACCCGAACTCACACACCTGGGGCGGCCTGATGCCGAAGCTCATAGTCAGCGGGACGTTGCAGAAGAGGTCGCGCGGCCGCCCACGCCATACCACCTCGCCCTGGTTTACTACGACGACTTCGTCGGCCCGGTCGGCTATGTCCTCGCTTGAGTGCTCCACCGCCAGGATGGTGAGGTGGCGCTCGCGGCGCAGCCGGTCAACGGCTGCATAAATCTCGTTGCGACCCAGCGGGTCGAGTTCCGACGTGGGCTCGTCCAGCACGAGCACATCCGGGCGCATCGCGAGCACGCCCGCTATCGCCAGCCTCTGCTTCTCGCCTCCCGAAAGCTCGCTCGTGAACCGGCCTTCGTAGCCGGCGAGGCGGACCGCCCGGAGGGACTCTGCGATCCGGCCTTCGATCTCCGCAGGGGGAAGCCCCATGTTCCCCGGGCCGAACGCCACGTCTTCCCTCACGGTGATGCCGAAGATCTGGGTCTCGGGGTCCTGCATCACCAGGCCGACCCTGGAAACCAGCGTTTGGATCCGGAACTTCTGCGTGTCCATGCCCATGACCAAGACGCGGCCCCACATGTCGCCCTCGAAGAACTGCGGGACAAGGCCGTTGAGCGTCATGGCGAACGTGGTCTTGCCTGCGCCGGTCGGGCCCATGATCGCGACAAAGCGCGGGGCATCAATGCCATAGGTTATACCTTTAAGGGTCGGAGCCTTGCCTTTTGGGTACCTGTATGAAAGCGACTCGACCTCGACAATGCTTCTGCCATGAGCAACACTTGCTTCTGCCATGTACTACGATGCACTCCCTGATTCCGTGTCGGCACGCTGCGAAGCCTGATGACGCTCCGAGCGTCAGCTGATACCATGACAACGCAGGGCGACGCGTAATGACGACGCGTAATACGGTCGACCCCCGATATCGCCCACATGCTGCGTGGCCTTGAGCCGAGCTCAACGCGACTGCGCCGGATCGCCACCATCAGGTGTGAGCCGGCCCACGAGTGCCACGGGCTTGCCAACGGCCCGGCTGATCTCGTCGAGCGCCCGGCGCGGCGGGCTGCCGTCCTTGCCTGCGGGTACCGAGACCAGGACACACGTGGCCGGACCTGCCGACTTCCTGATGTTGAGGCCGGGGTCCGGCGTCAGGATGACGCCGAGGCCGGCCGACGCGGCCATCTGGCGCGCCTCGTATCCAATTCCCTTGGAGCCGACAGGCAGGATGTCGTGAACCATCGCCATGTGTGCCAGCTTCATCACCGTAGGAACATCCGCAATCTCAGGGTCGTCGATCGTTACTGCATCTCCAGGTGCGCTCTTCGGGACTCCAACGGCTGCGATGATATCGTCGGGAGCAGCGGTGCCGGCTCTCAGCCGGTGTTGCTCCGCAAGTCCTATGACCGTAACTCCGACCCCTGTTGCGACCGTTGGCACGTTGTCTTCCGTGCTTCCGGTGACTGCTCCCTCGCCTTCGATTCCAGCAAGGCCAGCTTCAAACCTCACGCCTTCGATGATCTCCTTGCCAGTCGGCTCCAATTCGACGCTCAACGCATCGACCAACACCAGCGGACGGGCGCCGCTGGCGAGTATCTCCATGAGTGGCACGCGCGCTGCGAACCGCCCGACGAGATAGCCGGGCACCTTGACTGTGTCGTGGGGTTTCGGGCCTATGCCGCCGTCAGAGTCGCACGCGATGACGAGGTAATATGGGCCCGCAAGCCGCACCAGCGTCAGATCGCGACGCTTCTCAACGCGTCGCCGGAGGATAGTGCGCGCGACTTCCTCCGGTGAACCGGCGGGCGAACGGACGCCCTCCGGGCCCACCAGGACGGCCGACTCCGCCGGCCTTGCCGACTCATTCGGTGGTTCCGCCAATCCCGCCGGTCTCAGCAGCGCCGCCAGCTCTGCCAGCTCTTGCTCTATCTCTAAATGGCCTGAATGCGACACGCCTTTTTCATCCCCTGTGGATGCCCTTACCTTGATCAAATCATGTTGCTGCGCTTCACGATCGCGTAGGCCACCGCCGCGATGATGATGTTGACAGCCGATCCCACCGTGAGCGGAGCGAGCAGCCCAAGCGCCAGCCCCATGCCGCCGATGGGGACCATCACGAAGGCAGCCACGACTCCGTTAAGGAACGTGGCGGCGATTATTGCCGCTATTACTCCAAGCTTCTTGTTGATCCACCAGAACGCCGCGGCGAAGATCGCCATCTCGACTGCGACCAAGATGTGGATGGGCACGCTGAGCGGGAAGCCCGTCGTGGCCGCCGTGAAGATGTGGCCTATCGCGGCGACGATGCCGCCTTCGAGCCAGCCGAATGATATGGCGCTGAAGTAGCCGGGGCACGAGTCAAGAGCCACCGTGCCGGTCGGGCTCGGGATCTTGATGAGCGCGCCCACAGCGCTGAGCGCCACGAATATCGCCATCCGGGCAACACGCCTGGGCGTCCAGTAAGTCTTGCGCAGGTCACCTTCGTGCTTCAGTTCGCCCCCCTGAGAGGGAGCACTCTTGAGCTCGGGGCCGATTGCCATTGGACTCTCCTCCTTGTAGACATTGTGTCAAGATCGAAGATTCCTAAGGGAGACTCCTTAAGGGAAAAATTGCTCTCAACGTGCACATGGTTCAGGATACCTGCGTCTTGATGCCGACAGCTTGCTCTCCTGTTTCCGCGTGATTTGTCGTTGTCCCCGCTCCTATCCCTGTTCCAGTCATTCCCTTCGCTCTGGCGGTCAGCGTCGCTGTAAACTTGCACCTATCACCTCGCAGCACGGATTTCACGAACTCGATGGGCCTTCCGTTCCTGTCAAACGTGGTCCTCCGGACGAGAAACGCCGGGCTTCCGGGGGCCACAAGCAGGACCTTTGCCTCGTATTCGTCCACCGTGATTGCGCTGAGGACCTCCTCTGCCCGCACGAGCTCCAGGCCGCAGACCTCGGTGAGCAGGGAGAACAGTGACTCGCGTGCCAGGTCGCGGTCAAGGATGGGGCGGCACAGCTCCGAAGGCATGTACGACGTCTGGAGCGATATGGGCACTCCGCCCGTAAGGCGGACGCGACGGACCTCTATGACGGGGGCGCCCTGGGCAACCTTCAAGTGCCGGGCGACGCCCTCGCTTGCGGCAACGACAGTGGCGCCAAGGAGCTGAGTCTCGATCTCAACGCCCGAACTGGCGAGGCCGGCCGAGAAGCCGCCGAGGTCCAGGATGTCTTGCACGACTGAAGGTTGTGACACGAACGTGCCCCTGCCCTGGCACCGTTCCACGAGACCCTCGGTGGCAAGCCGGGCCAGGGCCTGCCTCACGGTGATCTGGCTCACCCCGTACTCGGCGGCAAGCTCCTTCTCCGTCGGGATTCGCGACCCCGGCGGCCACTCCCCGGCCTCGATGCGTTCGCGGAGCGATTCCTTGACCTGGTGATACAGGGGCACGGGTTTCGCTCGGTCAACGCCCGGATGGACCACGCTGTGACCTCCTTTGAGGGGTGGGTTGGGGCTGGGGACTACAGTATAAACATATAAGATTATAATCTTTATGATTTACCTTCGCCATGTGTCGAGGAACTCCTGCCACGTCGTGAGAAACTTTTGTTGCCGCCTGCTTTTGGACCGACGCATTTTGTGGTAACATTAGTTGCCGTATCAGACCGCCCGGCGGACGATGTGGAAGAGGTTGCAACCGGAGGGATGCTCGAGCGAAGATGGACGTGGTGCCTCCAGGCAGGACAAGCGACGAAGCGCCATCGGTGATACCGTGCGTCAAACGAGATGATGGCCTGATCGAGGGAACCTTCATATCCAGGCCAAACCGGTTTTTCGCAACCGTGAGGCTCAAGGCACAGAGCGAGCCGGGTGGAGGCTTTGAAGGCTATGGTGCGGGGGAGCGTTGCCCCGTGAACGGCGACGGCGAGGTGGGGGTCCACGTGGCCGACCCGGGGCGGCTGAAGGAGCTTCTGGTTCCGGGTCGGACGGTATACGTGGCAAGGGTCGGGGACGCGTCCGGCGACTGTTCGGTACCGGGCGGGTCCTGCGCTGCAAGAGGCGGCCGGCCTCGAGCGGCTTTTCGCAAGACCGCATACGATCTTGCGCTTGTTGATCACGACGGGCTGCTCGTTTCCGTTGACTCACGGGTTCCCAATCACCTGGTCTTTGCCGCTCTGCGGTCAGGCTTCTTTCCGGACCTCGCGGTCTATCCCGACGTTCGGCGTGAGTGCGTGTATGGCGAAAGCCGCATCGATTTCCGACTTTCAGGGTCGGCCGCCGGTGACTGCCTGCTGGAGGTAAAGTCTGTCACCCTCGTGAGAGGCGGGCGAGCGCTCTTTCCCGACGCGCCAACCGCCCGCGGGGCGCGGCACGTGCGCGAGCTTGCCCGCGCTGCCGCGGAAGGGCTCAGGGCTGCGGTGATGTTCATCATCCAGCGGGAGGATGCCGACTCGCTTTCTCCCAACGACGAGACCGACCCCGGCTTCGGGGCGGCGCTTCGCGACGCGGCGCGGTCGGGCGTCGAGGTGCGCGCATACACGTGCAGAGTAGCGAGGGAGAGGATCTGTTTGTACCGGGAGGTGCCTGTGGCCCTTTAGACGTGGGTTCACAAGTTCGCATGAGTTCTACAGCGGGCGCCAGATTGCTGGCGCTTGCGCGGGGGCGCTCGAGAGCCAGGCATGCGGCTCGTACCGCGTTGGAGGGAGATTCGTGGACGTTTCGATACGCCAGGCGACTGCGAACGACTTCGAGGCACTGTGCGAATTGTTTGAGGACGTGGAGGCGCTTCACCGGGAGGCGCTGCCCCATGTGTTCCGAAAGCCCGAGGGGCGCGGGTGGATTCAGGAGGCGGTTGCCGCCGCCACCACAGGTGATGACGCCGTCATCTTCGTGGCCGAGTCCGCCGGGCGTGCCGTCGGCCTTGTCCACGCGTCCATTGGGTATGCGCCCGATCTCCCGATCGTGGTCCCGAGGCGCTATGTCATGATCCATGATCTCGTTGTCGGAAAGGATTTCAGGCGCGCCGGGATCGGCCGCGCCCTTGTCGAGAGAGTCCACGAGTGGGCCCTCGCCAGGGATGTCGCGGAAGTGGAGCTCAACGTATGGGAGTTCAACAAGCCGGCGTTGGCGCTGTACAAGGAGATGGGGTATGAGACTGTGAGACGCAGGATGTCGAAGAGGCTGAAATGAGTTGCGGTTTCCGGACCGCCGCCGCCCATGTCTAGTCAATCTGCGAACTTCGACTAGCGATAAGTGCCAGCCAGGGATGTCCGGAGTGGCACGCTGCCACGGCGTCCCGGAGCCAGCTCCTCCGGCGTTCATCGAGAAAGGGGAGCACGCTCGCGAGGTCGGCTTCGTCCTTGTCGCGTGGGTTCTCCGCTTTGTAGAGGAGGATGATCTCCGGCGCAAGGTACGGAAGCCCTTCTTCAGTGGCAAGGCCGATGCACGAGACAGGCAGGCCTATCGTGGGGTTCCTGCGGTAGCGCCAGTAGGCGCCGTCGCCTTCTTCGAAAAGGATCTCGAGTTCGTGTTCACTGTCTGTGCAGTGAACCTCGTGGATGGGGGGCCCGAGCAGTTCGCCCTCGCTCCATGGCTCCAGCCGCTTCTCGCCCGGGATCGCCTTCTGAAAGCTCCAGCCGTCCAGATACCCACGCAGCGCGAACTGGTCGCGCCTGAAGACCGCGATA
Source organism: Bacillota bacterium (assembly GCA_014360195.1). Lineage (GTDB taxonomy): Bacteria > Bacillota > SHA-98 > UBA4971 > UBA4971 > UBA6256. The sequence continues at coordinate 8,887 of JACIXY010000011.1, read as the reverse complement.
TCGATGCTGAACGTGGGCCGCCCATATATGTCCGACGCTCCATGGATAACGAGGTTTCCGGGCATCGCTATTCGCGTGACCGTGCTGGGATTCAACCTCCCCAGGGACCGCCTGAACGAGACGCTGGACCCCAGAGTAAGCCAGTGGGGCGGGCGCGGCGCCCGTACGTACGTCTTCTTTGCATCTTCAATATCGTTTCAATCCGCGCCCCCTTTTTGGGGACGATTGTGCGTAACTGGTCCGATCCAGCCCACGCCTCTGCGCGGGAGGCGACACGGCACCGACCGACGCGATGCCGTCCCAGCAGTCGCGACAGCTGCAGCTATACGCAATCCCATTATACAACCGGCGAACGGGCGAGATCCACCCTCTAGTGGTTGGTAGTTCTAGCCTGGGGGACTGCGCAGCGCTTGCGTGGCGTGAACCGGTGGCTAGAATATCCGGACTTAAGCGACGAAGTGCAAAAAGAAAAGTTGTTAGCGCGGCAGGAATTCCATTGTTGATATAGAAGACAAGCACCAGAGGTGATCAGCATGGACAAACCGACCACCATGGTCTACATCGCCCATACACCCGCCAACGGCCACCCTGACCCTGTCATCTATCACCTTTCAAACACCGCTCGCCTCGCCAGGGCATCCGCCGCGGCATTCGCCCCGTTCGAAGCGGAAATAGCAGCGCTTGGGCACGACCTCGGGAAGTATGGTACTTTATTCCAGAGCCGCCTCTGTGGCAAGGCCTCGGGAGTTGATCACTGGAGTGCCGGCGCGTGGTTCCTGCTCCAGCGCTACAGGGAGCTCGGGTTCGCGCCGGCCCTCGCTGTCCAGGGTCACCACCTCGGCCTGCAAAGCGCCACAAAGTCCAATTTGGACGCGCTTAACCCCGCAAGACTTGCCACAGATCATCCGCTGAAGCTAACACTGTCAGAGCCTGATCCAGCGGTGCTCGAAGCCCGTTACAAGGCCGACGGCGGGATCTTCCCTGAGCCGCCGCCGGGAGCCTCCAGCAGATTCATCGAACATCTGCGATCAAACCTCGCAGTAGCTGCAATGCTTGATGTCCGCATGATCTTCTCGTCGCTCGTTGATGCCGACTACCTTGCTACAGAAGCCCACTTCAACCGGGCTCGGGACGGCTCCTACGCCTTTCGCCCACCCGGCCGTCGGCTGGAGCCGAAGTGGGCCCTCGGCAGGCTGGATTCGTATCTCGCCACGGTTCGCTCTGCATCTACGGCCGACCCGAAGGTGCGCGCTTTGAGGGAGGACCTGCAGCGCGTGTGCGCGGAGGCGGCTACCTGCCCGCCGGGGCTATTCACGCTCACGGCGCCCACGGGCTCAGGAAAGACCATCGCAATGCTGATCTTCGCCCTGCGCCATGCGCTTGCCCACGGGCTCCGACGCGTGATCGTCGTCTTGCCGTTCCTCAGCCTTATAGAGCAGACAGCGGGTGTATACAGAGAGATCTTTGGTGATGACCACGAGACGCCGTACGTCCTGGAAGATCACAGTATGACCGACACGGACCCCGGAGACGAGAATGAACATGCCCATCTGTTGACGGAGAACTGGGACGCGCCCATCATCGTTACCACCAGCGTCCGTTTTTGCGAGTCATTGTTCGCGAACCGCCCTTCGGCCTGTCGCAAGCTCCACAACATCAGCGGCAGCGTCATCCTCTTCGATGAAGTCCAGACCCTGCCAGCGCACCTCGCGGTCCCAACCCTTGCAGCCCTTTCTCATCTAGTGGGCTCGTATGGCTGCACAGTCGTGCTCTCAACCGCCACACAACCGGCGTTCACTTCCTTGAGCACGCACGTCGCCCGACATGCACCTGCAGGCTGGAAAAGTGCGGAGATCGTGCGACCCGAGCTGAACCTCTTCGCGCGCGTCCAGAGGGTAAGAGTGCACTGGCCCAGGGAAGGCGAAACCAGCTCCTTGGAGGAAATCGCCGACAAAATGCTTGAATGTCCAAGGGTGCTGACTATCGTGAACGTCAAGCGCCACTCCCGCAGGCTGTATGAGATCATCGCCTCACGAGAGCCAAACGGGCTCTATCATCTTTCCACGGACATGTGCCCTGCTCACCGCACTGCGGTCCTCGACGAAATCAAACAATGTCTCAGGTCACAACCGGAACAGCCGCTGCGGGTAGTCTCCACTCAGTGCGTCGAGGCAGGCGTTGACCTTGACTTTCCTGTCGTCTTTCGGGCGTGGGGGCCGCTCGAAGCTTTAGCGCAGGCCGCCGGGCGATGCAACCGGGAGGGACGGCTTCCCCAGGGGGACTTTTACGTCTTTCTTCCACCGGCCGAGGAGGAGATCTATCCTGGGCAGGCGTACAAGATGGCCGCCATGGAGGTAAAGAAGCTGTTCCGGGAGCGGAGCGGCTGCTTGGACCTGCAAGATCCGAATCTCTTTCAGGACTACTACCAGGAGTTCTACGCTCTTGCCGACATCGGAAGCGAAGAGGGGAAGGACCTGTTCGAATTCCTAAAGACGTATGACTTTGTAGAGGTGGCTAACCACTATCGACTTATTAAGAACGATACCATCAATGTGTTAGTTCCCTACCCGCGACGCATCCGCGACTACCGCGAACTGCGCGACATAGCGTTGACCCGCGGCCTCTCCCGCGATTGGCTGAGGCGGGCACGGCCGTTGACTGTGAATCTCTACCGAACGTCCAGGAAGGGTGCGACAAAGGCTGGTACAGACTGGTTGGAGCCCATCCGATATCGCGGCATGGAGACAGGTTGGTACGTGTATCTCAACGAGGAGCACTATTCCGAAGCCCTGGGGCTCGTTGCACCAGAGGTGCAGGAGTTTCTGATAGCGTAGGTTTCAAGAGAGGAGGTGAAAACAGATGAGCACAAACGGCAGTATCGTGCTTGAGGTATGGGGTGACCTGGCGTGCTTCACGCGGCCTGAGATGAAGGTGGAACGGTTCAGTTATCCTGTGATGACTCCCTCAGCTGCTCGCGGAGTCCTGGATGCGATCTACTGCAAGCCTGTGGAGTTCGGATGGCGCGTCGACCGCATTGAGGTTCTGCGTCCGATTCGATACATCGCTCTTCGTCGAAACGAAGTGAAGGACAAGATCAGCGTCCGCGCGGTCCAGTCCGTGATGGCATCAGGGGGACCGGTCTCGCCTCTTATTGCCGACGCCACAAGAGACATGGTCGGCAACGACCAGCAGGGCCGCACACAGAGGCAGACCATGGCGCTCGCGGACGTGCACTACCGCATACATGCTCACATAAAACCTCGGCCGAAGTATGAGATACACCTGAAGGCCCTGGTCGAGCAGGCACGAAGGCGCATAGAGACGGGGAAGTGCTTCTACCAGCCATACCTCGGCTGCCGGGAGTTTGCCGCCTTCTTCGGCCCGACGGAGGATGGCGGGGGGGCGCCCCCCCAGCCGATCGACCTCGACATAGGCTACATGGTCTACGATGTTTTCGACCTGAACGAGGCCAGGGACGATGGGTACGCACCTCCGAGAATAAGCCTCTTTCGCGCAACGCTGAGGGGCGGCGTCCTGGAGGTTCCGGAGTACGAGAGTGAGGCCGTCTACAAAGCTGTCTGAGCAAGCCGAAATGGGCGGCTCTATCAGGGAGGTGAGTATGTGCTCACAGAATTGGCAGCATACGCGCGAGAACACGGCCTGACCTCCGAGCCGGGCTTTGCGCCGAAATCAGTCCGATGGGCCATCTGGCTTGACGAGGACGGAAAGCTCATCGATGTCCTGGACCTTCGCACGGAGGAGGGCGACCGTCGTTTTCCCCAGTGTCCGGACCTTCAACAGGGCGAGCTTATCGCGGGCGGCGAAACCCGCAGTCATTTCCTCGTGGACACTCTGGGGGTGGTCGCCTTAATAGGAGTGGACGACCTCGACGAAGCGAAGCGCAAGAAGGCTGTCGCCAAGCACGATTACTTCGTGAAGCTGCTTGAGGACGCCGGTAAGGAGTACCCTGTACTGGCTACCTGTGCACGGTTCCTGCAAGGCGAGGCGAACCTGCGCGCTGTCCGTATGCGTTTGTCTGCAGCGAAGGCAAAGCCAACCGAGAAGGTCACGTTTCGTGTGGGTGCGGAGTTCCCGGTTTCTTCGGACGAGTGGCACGCCTGGTGGAGAGAGTTCCGTGGAAAACTGAAGGGCGATGGCGGCGGCAAGCAGCGCGGTCGAATGCGCTGCCTGCAAACGGGTGAGCTCGTTGAACCCCTCAAGACCCACCCGAAAGTTAAGGGATTAGCCGCGGTTGGTGGACAAGCGTCGGGTTGTGTGCTAATCGGGTTTGACAAGGATGCGTTCACATCGTACGGGCTGGAGCAATCGGCAAACGCCGCCGTCTCGGAAGGGGCTGCCACAGCCTACACTAACGCCCTTAACGAGCTAGTAAGGAAGGCGGATCGCCCTATCGCTGGGACTCTCCTCATCTACTGGTACAAGGAAACGGTGGCACCAGAGGATGATCCGTTGAACTGGGTCAAGGGAATCACCGGTGATGACTCGAAGGGCGAGGAGCTTGAAGCTATCCAGCGTGCGAAGAGGCTGGTGGAGGGTATCAACGAAGGACGCCGGCCCGATCTTGCCAGGAACGCATTTCACGCAGCGATCCTCTCGGCTGCCGGTGGCCGCGTGATGGTGCGCGACTGGATGGAGGGTACCTTCGCTCAGATCGCGAGGAACGCACTCCTTTGGTTTGATGATCTCACGATATGCACCAGGGACGGAGCGAGGCTAGCCAAGGATCCGGGGCTTGCGGCCATCATGTTCTCACTGGTGCGCAAGGACCTCACGGAGCTTCCTCCCTCCCTTGTACCCGAATTGTGGCGTGCTGCGATCATGGGCAGGGCGATTCCCCGCTTCACCCTGACCGCGGCGGTCCAACGTATCCGAGCGGACATGGTCGACCCGGATAGGGCTCCCAATCATGCCCGCATGGGTTTGATCAAGGCTTACCACGTTCGCAGGACGAGACTTCGGGGGGGTGAAGATCCGTTGAAACCCTATCTCAATGAGGAGCATCCAAGCGCGGCCTACCAAGCCGGACGACTCATGGCCGTCCTGGCCAGGGTGCAGCAGAAGGCCCTGGGTGATGTGGGTGCAAACATCGTCCAGAGATACTATGCCGCTGCCTCGGTTACACCTGCCCTGGTCCTGGGGAGGTTGGTCACGCTGAGCAAGTTCCATCTGGGTAAGCTGGAAAAGGGGAAGGACAAAGGCCTGGCGGTCTGGTTTGAGCGCGTTATCTCGGAGATCATGGGCCACTTGGGAGACGGCTTTCCTGTAACTCTGGACCCGGAGGGGCAGTCGCTTTTCGCCCTGGGCTATTACCAGCAAATGGCCGCGCTTTATGCCGGCAAACGGGAAGAAGAGGTAGAAGACGAGATAAAGGAGGAATCGACCAATGGCTGACTCGATAGCAAACCGCTACGAATTCCTGTATTTCTTTGAGTGCGTCAACGGTAATCCGAATGGCGACCCGGATTCGGGGAACGCGCCCCGGATCGACCCCCAGGACATGCATGGACTTGTGTCGGACGTTGCCATCAAAAGGCGCGTGCGCAATTACGTTCAGGTAGCCAAGAACAACAAGCCGCCCTATGCTATCTTCATTCAGCAGTCGACCAACCTCAACCGGCCCATCGCCAAGGCTCATGAGGAAACGGGCGGTATTCAAGAGAAAGCCCCTATGGACAAGGTCAAGGCCGCCCAAAAGTGGCTGTGCGAGAACTTCTATGACATTCGAACCTTTGGCGCCGTCCTATCTACGGGCGCCAATGCCGGCCAGGTGCGCGGGCCGGTGCAACTCACGTTCTCCCGCTCGGTGAATCCGATCCTTCCTATGGATGTGTCGATTACCCGCATGGCGGTGACGACAGACCTAAAGAACGGGCTGGCCTCAAGCGCTGAATATGCCCAATGGGAAAAGACGCAGCCCGAAAACGAGCTTCGGACGATGGGCCGCAAGTCGCTTATTCCATATGGCCTCTACGTGGGGCAAGGTTTCGTGAGTGCGCACCTGGCAGCCGAGACGGGCTTCACCGATGAAGATCTCTCCCTTTTCTGGGATGCTCTCCTCAACATGTTCGAACTCGACCGTTCTGCGAGCAAGGGTCGCATGTCAACGCTGGAGCCGGTGATAGTCTTTCGCCATGTGGGCACTGACAGCGATATGGGCCAGCGTGCAAGACAGGCCATGCTGGGCTGCGCCCCGGCCCACAAGCTCTTCGGGCTTGTCTCCGTCACACCCAAACCTAACGTCAATGCGCCACGCAAGAGCAGCGATTATGTGCTTACGGTTGATGCGAGCAAAGTACCCAGAGGTGTGGACATCGGCTACGCAGTGGCCGAGGACGGCAAAGCGAAGATTTACTGGAACCAGCCCCCGGCTGGGCTCGACTGGCTCGTGGTGAAGTAGCCATGTATAGCGAGGATGACCTCCTGCCCATATCGGCGCTGAGCCAGCTTTACTACTGTCCCAGGCGAGCCGGGTTGACTTTACTCGAGCAGCAGTGGGGCGACAACGTGTACACGGCGGAAGGTACGGTCCAGCACCGCCGGGTGCACGAGGGCGGAAGTGAGGTGAGGCGCGATGTCCGCATCTACCGGGGCGTTCGGGTGCGCTCGTTGCGCCTTGGCCTTGCTGGCGTCATCGACTGCCTGGAACTTCGGCGGCTGGAAGGCGCTGACAGCGGGGGAACCGCCATTGATGGTGTGACGGGGATGTGGGTCCCAGTCCCGGTGGAATACAAGCACGGGACGACGCGCGATGAACACGAATACAAGGTCCAGCTTTGCGCGCAGGCCGTGTGTCTCGAGGAGATGCTCGAGATCTCTCTTAACGAAGGGTACCTGTATTACGAGGAGTCCAGGCGCCGGTTGGCTGTTCATTTCACTGGGGAACTCCGGCGCTTTGTGGAGGATGGAGCGCACCAGCTGCATGAGATGGTCCGATCCGGTGTGACTCCTTTGGCCCAGGTGAGTGCAAAGTGTCGCAAGTGTTCCATGGTGGATCTATGCGGGCCGCGCGTATCCGCGACAAGGGCCAGTCGCTACCTTGCCAGCATACTCGATGAGATAGCGAGGGGATCCCGTTGAAGAAACTCCTGAACACGTTGTACGTCACGACGAGTGATGCGTATTTGCACCGCCATGGTGAGACGGTAGTCGTCAAGGTGGGAGGAGAGGAGAAGCTCCGGATCCCCATACATAACCTCGAGAGCATCCTTTGTTTCGGCCCTATGACGTGCAGCACGCCACTCATGGAGCTTTGCGGTGAGAGAAACGTCCATCTTGCCTTCTTTTCGGAGCATGGAAGGTTCTACGGGCGCGTTGAGGGCCACATCCACGGAAACGTCCTGTTACGCAAGGAACAGTTCGCCAAAGCGGCTGATGATGCCTTTGCTGCTACATTGGCCAGGGCGTTTGTCCTTGCCAAGCTGGCTAACTGCAGGAATGTGCTTCTCCGTGCGGCAAGAGAGCAGGGGGAAGGCCGCAACGTGGAGGAGATTCGACACGCGGCAGCCGAGCTGGCCGAAATGGCTGGGCGCCTGCGTAGTCCGGTCCCTCTCGAACAGCTCCGCGGGATCGAAGGCGAAGCGGCAAGGCTGTACTTTAGCGTGTTCAACCATTTGATCGTGGCTCAGAAGGGTGACTTCGTGTTTAGCTCTCGAAGCAGACGGCCGCCGCTGGACAACGTCAACGCCATGCTTTCCTTCGTGTATGTGGTGCTAGGTCATGACATCCAGTCGGCTCTACTGGGGGTGGGCCTGGACCCGTACGTCGGTTTTCTTCACGCAGATCGTCCAGGGCGACCAAGCCTTGCGCTCGACCTGCTGGAAGAGTTCCGTCCAGTCCTCGGCGACCGGCTTGTGTTAACGCTGATCAATCGGCAGCAGGTGAAGGCTAAAGGCTTTGAGAAGACGCCGTCGGGGGCAGTGATTATGGATGAAGAGACCCGGAAAACCCTCTTGTCTGCCTATCAGAAGCGTAAACAAGAGGAAATCAGGCATCCGTTCATTGGTGAGTCTGTCCCCCTCGGACTCCTACCTCACGTCCAGGCGATGCTTCTGGCGCGGTTTTTGCGTGGAGAGATGGACGCGTATCCGGCCTTCGTGTGGAAATAGGTAGTGGGCTGGGGTGAGCTGACATGATGGTCCTCATTACCTATGATGTGAACACCGAGGATGCCGCTGGCAGAAAGAGATTGCGCAACATAGCCAAGAGTTGCGAGAACTACGGCCAGCGCGTGCAGCTTTCGGTCTTCGAGTGCCTGGTGGATCCCCAACAATTGGTTTACCTGAAGAGTGAGCTACTGTCGATAATGAACCAGGAAACCGATAGCCTGAGGATCTACTATCTTGGGAAGAACTGGTCGCGGAGGGTAGAGCACTTTGGAGTGAAGACAGGCTATGATCCGGAGGGGCCGCTGGTAGTCTAGAAGCCCCAGGGGACCGATGGGTGATGGGGTGGGTCGCCACGTCGCCCTTCGCGCGGGGGCGTGGGCTGAAACGAGTGAAGCCAGGACAGATTCGCCGCGCGGACCCCGAGGGATCATGAGTACACGGGAGGGTTCGCGGTGCTTACGACACGCCGGCGTTCAATTATCGACGGCCCCGCAAGGAACTCAGAACCACAGCGGTTGTGGGGGGTGCGCGGAATCTCTCCCGGGATGTCGCGCCACACAAGCATCGCCGAGCCACCCTGTCGCCCCTCGCGCGGGGGCGTGGATTGAAACTGTTGCGTTGGCTGCTCTTTTTGCGTCAAATCGAGTCGCCCCTCGCGCGGGGGCGTGGATTGAAACGGAGACCCCGGTCCAGGCGTTTACGATGGACAACGTCGCCCCTCGCGCGGGGGCGTGGATTGAAACAGAAGATAGAAATGGTAG